>JBAZPC010000001.1:0-110246 GCA_041648395.1 Minisyncoccota bacterium
ATCTCGCGAATAGATATTCCGGTCTCAAGCAAGCGCTCTATTCTGCGCCGTTCGCTGTCCGTTATGTGGTTGTATCCCTTCATATTTTCCTATGTTAGGGTGTTCGGCTTCAAAGGTAAATTTGCTAATTCTCATTAAAAACAAAAACTCGATTCAGAAAGGAGGAATAATAAAATGAAATCAGCAGAAATGCTGGATGTATTACAAAGAAGCTTCAAAGAAGTGGACTTTTTTCACGACCGTCCCAATCCCGACATAGTATGTTTTTTTGAAAGCATAGGTGGAAGAATATTCAAGGGGCAAGCCCTCGCAAAAGATGAAGAGTTCATTAGGGTTGAGTTATGGTTGAATCTTGGTTTTTCGCAGATCGACTATAATCAAATGCGAGCCGGCATAAAATCAGTCAATGATCGGCTGAAAAATGCCAGTGAAGCTAACCAGTGGATAGCCTATGGAGTTAACGAGGAGAAACATCATCTCGGAATCTTTATGGATATAAAAGCGGATAAAGGAAGCGTGGGCATTGAACAGTGCAATGAATGGTATCAGAAAATGGTGTCGCATGTAGCGAGTCATCTTATGCTGATATTACCGTAAAACAAAGAAGGGCCTAGTGCTTTATGCACCCGGGCCTATTTTTTGCCTGTTAGACACCGAGTGTCTAACAAATTATATTAAGTGCTTTTCATCTAAATCTATTTTCGATTTTGTTTTTGTGCCGCTAGTTTCTATAAAATCTTTATATTCTTTTTGATTAGAAAATTGCCCCGTAATAATTTCATGATTAAGTAAATTTCCCCAGCGATTTTGCGCGATAAGGTCTTGATAACTTGACCATGGGTATTGGCATTCTTTGTTTTTCCATTGCTTTATTTCTCTTGGATTGCGATGAATGTAGGCGGACAAATGTAATAATTGTTCGTTATCTTTAATATGGACAGAATGAAACGGTCCTTGAAATAAATGGCCAGTTTTTTTATATTTTGCGTTAAAATATTTAGTATAAGCATTTAAAACTCTTTGCATATATTGCGATATTCCACCTTCCTTAAATTCATGAACAATAAGATGAAAGTGGTTAGGCATTAAAGCAAAGCTTACCAATTTGACAGTCCTATTTTTCACTATTTTTTCAATTTCATCCGCCGGAATGTTAAACACTCGGTGTCTAACAAAATTAGAAACAGGACGACTTATGTTATAAAAGACGACAGGCGATTGAAAATAAAGGATAAGAAACAAAAATCTAATCCAATCTCTGGCATCAAGAAAAATGTTTTGCTTGTCGTTTCCTCTATTATAAATATGATAATATTCTCCAATTGTGATTCTCGTTTTTCTCATCACTGCCAATTATACCCTGTTAGACACTCGGTGTCTAACAGCTGGCTTGGGGATATTTCTTATGCTAAACAAAATATGCTAAAATAAAGCCAATCATGATTCTGAATATCTTTAAAGTTTTTGGGCTTTCGGCGTTCGCGTTCTTTTTGGCGATTTCTTTGACGCCGATTTTGACCCATTATCTCTATAAATACCAAATGTGGAAAAAAAATTCCCGTAGTGATATTTCAAATCCAGTTTCTGATGATTTTAGAAAAATTCATAACGATACGGGCGAGATAAACACGCCCAGAATCGGCGGGGTTTTGATTTGGTTTACTGTTTTATTTTTATCCTTATTTTTTTGGCTACTACATATTATTTTGCCATCCAATTTGACGATTAAATTAAATTTTTTAAGCCGGGGTCAAACATGGCTACCTCTTTTTGTTCTTATTGTTTCGTCGTTAGTGGGGTTAGCAGACGATTTAATTCAAATTTACGGAAATAAAAAAAATATTTTTTTTTCCGATGCTCACGGGAAACCTAGTATTCCGCGAAAAGTAAGGATTATGGCAATTATCATAATAGGCGCGCTTGCCGGCTGGTGGTTTTTTTATAAATTGGGCGTATCCGGCATAATTATTCCTTTTTTTGGAGAAATTAATTTGGGGTTTTTATTTATTCCGTTTTTTATAATAACCATGCTGGCTGTTTTTTCCGGCGGGATTATTGACGGCATAGACGGATTGTCTGGCGGAGTAATGGCTTCGATTTTTTCCGCCTACGCCGGCATCGCTTTTTTTCAAAATCAAATTGACTTGGCGGCATTCTGCGCCGTGCTGGTCGGCGGCATCTTGGCTTTTCTTTGGTTTAATATTCCACCCGCCCGTTTTTACATGGGAGAAACAGGTATGCTTGGCCTCACTGCGACCATTACAGTAGTGGCTTTTTTAACAAAGGCAGTTGCTGTTTTACCGATAATAGCTTTTCCTTTAGCCGCAGCTTCCGGATCAGCCATTATTCAAATGGTCTCTAAAAAATATTTTGGCCGGAAAGTTTTTCGGGTGGCGCCGATTCATCATCATTTTGAGGCTCTCGGTTGGCCTTCATATAAAGTGACAATGCGTTTTTGGGTGGTGAGCGTGGTTCTGGCTATAATCGGCATGGTTATTACTTTGGTTGGATAATTAAAAAATGCGGAACTTTAGAAAAATTTTTTTAATCTCGTTTCTGCTGACTACTGGCTGCTTATTGTTGGCTGCGAATATTTTTGCTTCTACTATTGATGAATTAAGGCAAAAAATAAACGAAGACAATAAAAAAATGGCGGAGATTGAAAAAGAAATACAGCAATATGAAAACGAAATAAGCAAGGCAACTTCTGAATCAAAAACTTTAAAAAATCAAATCTACCAACTTGAACTAAATAGAAAGAAAATAGCTTCGGAAATAAATTTAACTCAGCAGCAAATTCAGGCGGCTACTTTGAATATCCAAAGTTTGGATATGGAGATTCAGCAAAAGATTGACAAAATTAGCAAAAGAAAAGATACATTAGCTGAGACAGTTAGAAATATCAACGAAACAGAATCGGCTTCAATAGTTGAAATTGTTTTGTCTGAAGAAAATTTCTCAGAGTTTTTTAATAATCTTGAAAATGTGCAAAGTTTTCAAAAGGAAATTAACGTAAATCTTAAAGAGCTAAGATATTTAAAGGAAGCGCTTGAGGAAAAAAAATCGGAAAAGGAAATAGAAAAAAATAAATTAGGACAATTTAAATCTCGCTTGGTCGATCAGAAGACCTTGGTGGAGATAAATAAAACCGATAAAAACAAGCTCCTTACCACCACAAAAAACAAAGAGTCAAATTATAAAAATATCTTGGCGCAAAAAATTAAATTAAAGGAAGCGTTTGAGCAGGAATTATTAGAATTAGAATCTCAACTTAAAATAATCATTGACCCGAACTCACTTCCGTCCGCAGGGAAAGGTGTTTTAAAATGGCCGTTCACAGATGCAAAAATGACGCAATGCGGTTCCTCCAGCAGTTTATTGGGTAATATTTATTGCGTGACCCAATATTTTGGCAACACGCCGTTTGCCAGCGCCAATCCTCAACTATATAAAAGCGGTACGCATAATGGAATTGATTTCAGGGCATCGGAAGGGACGGAAATTTTGGCGAGTTTAGATGGGATAGTCAAAGGCGCGGGAGACACTGACAAGACTTGCAAAAGCGCTTCGTACGGCAAATGGATTCTAATTGAGCACGATAATGGACTGTCAACTCTTTACGCCCACCTTTCGTTAATAAAAGTTTCCAGCGGGCAGAAAGTTTCAACCCGACAATTGATAGGATATAGTGGAAATAGCGGCTCTTCCACCGGACCCCATTTGCATTACACGGTTTATGCCACTAAGGGCGTGCAGATTAGCAGTTTTCCAAGCAAGGTCTGCAGTGATCGGGTTTATACCATCCCAGTCGCCTCATTTAATAGCTATCTTAATCCATTATCATATTTATAAATTTTTATGTGCGGGATTGCCGGAATTTTAGGAAATAATATAAAAAACAAAGAAGAAGTCATAAAAAAAATGACTGATATTATGATTCACCGCGGGCCAGATGACAGCGGTTTTTTTATTGATGAAAACGCCGCTCTTGGCATGAGACGTTTGAGTATTATTGACCTTAGCACCGGCCACCAGCCGATTTTTTCCGAAGACGGAAATTTGGTTATAATTTTTAATGGTGAAATTTATAATTATAAAGAATTGGAAAAAAATCTCATAGATAAAGGCCATAAATTCAAAACAAAATCAGACACGGAAGTTTTAGTTCATCTTTACGAAGAAGAAGGAGAGATGATGCTTAATAAGCTGCGCGGGATGTTCACATTTTGTATTTACGATAAAAAGAAAAAAACAGCATTTCTGGCGCGCGATTTTTTCGGCATCAAGCCTTTGTATTTTCTGCGCCAAGGGGGAATGTTCGCCTTTGCCTCGGAAATAAAAAGTTTATTGCGATTGCCGGATTATAAGCCAGAGGTCAATGACGAGGCGGTGTTTCATTTTCTTTCGTTTCAATATGTACCAACAAGAGAGACAATGTTTAAAAATATTTATCGTTTGCCGGCCAGCAGTTACCTGAAAATAAATATCATCGACGATAAAATGGAAGAAAAAACATATTGGGAGTTTGATTTTAATCAAAAAGCGATTTCTGAAAAAGATGCTAAAGAAAAACTTCTTGATATTTTAGGAGATTCCGTTTCGTGCCACATGATAAGCGATGTGCCGGTGGGCGCATTTTTGAGCGGCGGCATAGACAGTACAGCCATCGTTGCCTTAATGAAGTCCGACTTCGAAACTCGAAGTCGGACTTCGGGGAAAACGGGGAAAATTCATACTTTTTCCATCGGCTTTGACGAGATAAATGAATTTGAAGATGCGCGCCGAGCGGCAAAATATCTCGGCACCGACCACCATGAAATAAAAATATCGCCTAGAGAATATTTTGATAAACTACCGGACATTTTCTGGCACTTTGACGAACCAGTAGCTGACCCTTCGGCTGTTGCTCTTTATTTTGTGGCGCGGGAAACTGCAAAAAAAGTGAAGGTTGTGCTTTCAGGCGAAGGAGCTGATGAATTATTCGGCGGATACAATATTTATCTGGAACCATTTGCTTTGAAAAAATTAAATATCATTCCCAAATTTTTGAGGGAAAAAATATTGCGGCCAATAGCTGGCTCAAAATTAAATTTCTTCGGCAAAAATTATTTAAGGCGATATTTCACCTCGCTTGAAGAGCGATTTATCGGCAACGCGCGCGTTTTTCAGCCGAAAGAAATATTTGATTTGTGGCAGGGAGAAAAATTTAGAAATCCGTCCGATTTGACAAAAAAATATTATCAAAAAGCTAAAAATATCAGCGATTCAGAAAAGATGCAGTATATTGACATAAATTTCTGGCTAATCGGAGATATTCTTGCAAAAGCGGACAAAATGACTATGGCTAATTCGCTTGAACTTCGCGTGCCGTTTTTGGATATTGAAGTGGCAAAAATCTCCTCAATTCTCCCGCCCAACTTAAAATTTAGAGGCAATACAACGAAATATCTTTTACGCGAGTCCATGAAAGGAATAATTCCGGAACAAAACAGAGAAAAGAAAAAACTTGGCTTTCCGGTGCCGTTAAAACAATGGTTCAGAGATAAAAACAACAATTATATTTTTGGTACAATAAAAGAAAATAAATATATCAGAGAAAAATTCAATAAAGAAATAATTGAGCAATTATTCAACGACCATCTTTCGGGCAAAAAAGACAACTCGCGGAAAATTTATCTTCTACTCTCACTAGCCATCTGGTATAATATATTCATAAAAAATGGCTTACTTTGATGTGCTGATAAAAAACGGAATGATATTCAACGGCAAGGGCGACCCCGCCGAGCGGGCGGATATTGGCATAAGCGGAGACAAGATAGACGAAATCGGCAATTTGCAAAAAGACACGGGAAGGGAAGTGATTGACGCTGAGGGAAAATATATTTGTCCGGGCTTTATTGACATCACCAGCCACTCCGACACCCACGGGACGCTTTTTACCGAACCGACGCAGGAAAGTTTGGTTCGCCAGGGCGTCACCACTATTCTCGGAGGCAATTGCGGATTTTCCATCGCGCCGGCGTTAAAGACCAATTCTTCCAATATAAACATAAACTGGCGGACCATGGCGGAAATGCTTGATGAACTGGAGCGCCATAAGCTAGGCGTGAACTTTGCCACTCTCGTCGGCTTTAATACTTTGGAGAGCGAGGCAAGCGAAGCAAAACAGATTAAATTTCTTTTGGAAGAAGCGCTTGAAGCGGGAGCTTTCGGCATGTCCGCCAATCTTGGCAAGGGCGATGGCTACTTTCTAAACGACGACGACCTGGCGGAATTATTTAAATTATTGAAGAAAAAAAGAGGTATTGTGAAGCATCATTTGGAAGACGAGGGGAAAAATATTCTTCCGTCTCTCTCACATGTTATAGGATTAGCGAGAGAAACAGGAACTGACTTGGTCATTTCCCATTTTAAGGTTCTAGGCAGAAGCGCGTGGAGCCATTTTGAAGAGGCCTTGGTTATGATGCGCAACGCCCGGCAAGAGGGGATTAATCTTTTCTGCGATTTTTTTCCTTACGAAAGAACGGGGTCAAATCTTTTTTCTTTTCTGCCCCCGTGGCTCATAAAAATGAGCGAAAAAGAAATAATGGAAATAATAACAACAAAGGGGGACAAGCGCAGGCAAGAGATTGTTGATTACTTAAAAAACATAACTTTGCATTATAATAGAATAACCGTCGCCTCGTCCGCGCGTCAAAGCGGTAATGTCGGCAAAACCATAACCGAGATAGGCAACGATTTAGGTATGGCTCCCGAGGAAGTAATTCTTAATCTTTTGGAGGCGAACAATTTGAGCGTTTCCATTTTCAGCGAAGTGATAAACCTTGAGCATGTTTCCGCCATTGCCAAGGAAAATTATTCTGTCATTTCTTCTGATGGAATTGGATACGGCAAGCTGAAAGCTAAAACCCGCCTGCCGGACGGGCAGGGCTCTGAGCTGAAAGCTGACCTGCCGCACCCGCGGTCGTTCGGCGCTTTTCCAAAGGCGTTGAAAATGTTCGTGAAAGAAAAACAGGTTTTGACGTGGGAGAAAGCCATCCATAAAATGACGGGGCTTCCGGCAAGCATTCTTGGGATAAAAGACAGGGGAGTGTTGGAGATTGGCAAAAAAGCCGACATTGTGATAATTAATCCCGATGAAATAAGCGACTATTCCACCTATGATAATCCCTTCCAGTTTTCAAAAGGAGTTGAAAGCGTTTTGGTGAACGGCTCGGTGGTCTTGGCCGATAACGAGATGGTTGGAAAATTCGCCGGCCGTGTTTTAAGAAAAAAATAAATGCTGAAAAGATTTTTTAAAAAAATATTGGTTTTTTTACTGCAAACGGAGGCGCGGCTTATTGTTAGAAAATATGAACCGAAAATAATCGCCGTGAGCGGAACGGTGGGGAAGACATCCACAAAAGAGGCGATTTACGCCGCTTTGGGAAATAAAATTTCCATCCGCAAAAGCAAAAAAAGCTACAACAGCGAGATCGGCGTTCCTCTCACCATAATCGGCGGGGAAACCGGCTGGACCAATGTTTTTGCCTGGGTTTCCAATCTTTTCAAGGGCTTAAAGGTTTTGGCTTCGGAGGGCGAGTATCCCGAATGGCTCATTCTTGAGATGGGCGTAGACAGGCCGGGCGATATGAAAAAATTAATCTCCTGGGTGAAGCCGAAGATCGCTGTCATTACGGCGCTCGGCGACGTTCCTGTCCACATAGAATATTTCAAAGACGCCGAGGAATTGAAAAGGGAAAAAGGGAAACTGGTCCAAGCGCTCAAAGAAGAAAATTACGCGATTATCAACGGCGACGATGCTTCCGCTATGGAGTTGGCGAAAAAAACAAAAGCCAACGTTTTGACTTTTGGATTTATGGAAGGATTAGATATGAGAGCTTCAAATTATTATCTGACGCCGGAAGGCATTACTTTTAAAGTTGATTACAAAGGCAACATTGTCCCCATTCGGCTTTCCGGAATTTTTGGCAAGCAGGCGGTTTACACGGCTCTCGCGGCGCTGGGAGTTGGAAGCGCAATGGGATTGAATATGATTGAGATGGCGGAGTCGCTTTCAAAATATAAATCGCCTCCGGGACGCCTGAATCTTTTGGAAGGAATAAAAGGAAGCATGATTTTGGATGATAGCTATAATTCTTCGCCGTTGGCGGTAATGGCGGCGCTGGAGGTTTTAAAAGATATGCCTGCCAAGCGGAAGATTGCGACGCTAGGCGACATGCTGGAACTTGGCAAATACACAATAGAAGAGCACAGGAAAGTCGGGCGACTAGTGAAAGAGGTCGCCAACGTTTTGTTCACAATCGGACCGAGGTCAAAATTCACAGCCGAAGAGGCGAGGGTTGCTGGCATGAGCGCGGAAAATATTTTTGAATTTTCAACTTCCGATGAGGCAAAAGTAAAAGTGCAGGAAATTATTCAAGAAGGCGACCTAATTTTAATAAAGGGCTCCCAGGGCACGAGAACAGAAAAAATCACGGAAGAAATAATGTCGCATCCGGAAAACAAAAACGAACTCCTTGTCAGGCAAGAGCCGGAGTGGGCGAGACGATGAGCGTTTTACTCCCCGAAGGGAGAGAGGACTATGTGTCCATTTTTTGACCCTACAGAGAATCGAACTCTGGTTTTATCCTTGAGAAGGATACGTCCTAGCCGCTAGACGATAGGGCCCGATGGTTCAATAAACTCACCACAAGCAAGCTCAGGGCAAGCCATTACAGAAAACATTAACACAAAATAGCCGTTTTTGAAAGCAAAAAAATCGACAACGGTTGTCGATTTAGATGTCACTTTGATTTCGTGCGTGTTTTTTAGTATTATGGAGATTATGAAAGAAATAACTAAGAAATTTTATTTAGCATTAGATATACCAGAAAAAGTTCTTTTAGCTATCAAAAAAGAGCTGGCACTTCCTAATAATCTTAAATTAAGTCCTTTCGCTAGATCTCGTCGCATAGAGATGACGAGAGAGGCAATAGGATGGCCGAAAGGTAAAAACCAAGAAAAAAGAAAAGTTACCGAGATTTATAAAACAGATGATTTTGTGGTGGCTGTCGGCAAACCCGGAAAGGAAGCGGCACCGAATTTCAAACGGAAACATTATATTACGGGTGCGACAACAAATAACAAGAATGACATGAATCCGTTTATTATGAAAAGAAATATAAAAGTGGGTAATGACATGACCTTTAGCGAATTGTTTGAACAAATAGAGCATCTAATGCGAGCAGATATATTTGGATTAGAAATTTTAGGCATGCTCATTTTTAGAATGGCTTTTATGTTAGACCACAAACAGAATAAAAATAAACAATGGCGATATATTATTCCAAATGAATCTTTGGGCATACTTCAAAAAAGATTGCCTCAAATTGGCGATGTTCCAACAGATGTATTTTTATATTTTTTAGATGTTTTAGCTCTCAATGAAGATGTTAAAATGCATACACTTGGATATGAAAATGCACAACACGATTATGGACGCATTAACACCTTACTTACCTTTACACACTTAATAGCAGTTTTATTAAATCGTCGTTCTCTTGCAAAATTTGCCGGTGCGTTTGCCCGTCCACCTTCAGGAATGGCACCTATACCAAAAACTGAAAGGGGAGGAATATTTGAATCATTTCCATTATTGTCTTCTACCTCGAACTAATTTGTATTTTTGATCAATATAGCCGTTAGTTAAACGGTCGTTTATTATGTCGCAGTATTTTTTATCAATTTCAGCAGATATAAATTGGCGATTTAAATTTTTACATACATCTATTTCTGCTCCACTACCGCCAAAAAGTGTGAAAACTATATCTTTTTGTTTTGTTGACGCTTTTATCAACATTTCCGTTAGCTTTTGAGGAATTTGGCAAGCGTGGTATGTTTTTTCTTTACTTACATTTTTAACAAGATTAAATTCAAACCAAGAATAAGGCATTCTACCCTTTGACCCATTTGCTAGATTTTGTTGAATTCTTTTGTCCGCTGGATTTTTATAAGGTAGCGCAACATTATCTTTAAAAAATTTATTATCAGCACCTTTTCTTACATGTAAAATACTTCTATGCGCCGTTGTGAATCTCTTTGGTGTATGTCCGACATTTGTATTATAAACCCAAACATACTCATTGATATTTGGAAAATGCAAATCTAGATATTTAACGCGAAGATGCGCGTTTTGTTGCGGATAGTTGAGCATAAAAAGATTTCCGTCTTTTTTAAGCACACGCATTGATTCTTTAGTGAGCTCTATATACCAGTTTATATAATCATCGAATTTTTTTGTATAATTATTTTCGCCATATTTAACCCCAACATTATAATCAGGGTCTCCAAAAATCATATCCACACTATTGTCTGGCAAATCTTTTAATACATGCATTACATCGCCATTGTAAACTCTATTAAGATAATCTGATATTTTGCCTTGTTGTTGGATATTTTTTTTCACTGGCAAGACAAAAGTTTGAGATAGTTGTTCTATTTCATTTGTTCTTATAATATCAAGTAAAACGCCCTGTAAAGTAAATTGTTGGCCACTTTTAATTATAATTGGCTGGTAGTTTTTATTTGCCGGTTGCAATCTAATCTGTCCTTTTTCTTTATAAAATGTTTTAAGAGTCGCTTCATTCCCATTAAGTAACGCAACTACTTTATCGCCATTTTCAGCAACATTTTGTTTTTTTATCAAAATAGTGTCTCCATTATTTACACCTTCATCAATCATACTATCGCCTTGTACCCGTAGAGCATATACTTCGCCATATTTTGGAAGTCTGCTTTTTGGGATAGCGATAGTTTCTCTGTTTTCAATTACTTCAATAGGTTCACCAGCGGCGATGAGTCCCAGAAAAGGAATTTTTACCATCGTCTCGCGGCCCCTAAGAACAACAGAACGAGGTTGATTGCGTTCTTTATTGAGCTGACCCGCTTCTTTTAGTTTCTTGATATAATAATGGGCAGTAGAAACAGAAGCAAGTTTGAATTTTTTCTTAATCTCGTCAAGAGAAGGGGCGTAGTCGTGTTTAGCACGATAACCTTTCACAAAATTAAAAACTTGCTTTTGCTTTTTTGTAATCATGGTGCTATTATAGAAAGTAATTAGAAAGTGCGCAACCGTCAGTTATCCACACCTCTATTAAATAGCAAAATGTGTCATTAGTATACTCTTGACAAAAAATGTTAATTCGGTAATCTGATGATATCCGCTTGATATTGTAATATAAGCGTATATAATGGATTTGTTCGATGTAATTTACTTAATAATCAATTTTATGGAAGACAATAAAACAAATATATCATCTATCGACAAAAAAATGAGTGTGATCATTTCGCTTTTACTGAAAATAGCTAACAACGGCAATGAAGTAACCTTGAAAGAGCAGATACGAGATTTATCGGCTTTCGGACTTACTTCCACTGAAATAGCAGATATTATCGGTAAAAAGGTTGGCCATGTGAGTAAAGAATTATCAGAACTTAAAAAAACTAATAAATAGCTATGGAAAATAAAGAAATACTTGAATCAATATCGAATCGTCTTAGTGTGCTCATAGCACTACAATTTCGTTCACTGGTGGAAAAACCGTCTTTTGCTGATAGTGTTGAGTTACTTACACGGTTTGGGTTATCTAGTGGGGAAATGGCTGAAATTATTGGTACAACAAAAGGTACGGTCAATGTTACAAAAAGTCGCATTAAAAATAAGAAAAAATAGTATGGCAAGAAAAAAGAAAAGTGAAAAACTTGAACCACTAGAAGAAATCAAAAGACTTTTAATTTTAGGGCTAATTTCTCAGGGAGTTAAGGGAAAAGATATTGCCGCCACTTTGGAAGTAGATCCAGCTATCGTTAGCAGGATATTGCCGAAAAAAGCAAAAACCAAAATCATTATTGAGTAAGATTGTGTATGAATCTACAAGAACTAGTGGCAAGAGCAAGATTGTTATTCGAGGGAGCACCCAAACGAAGGCAGGTTTTTAATTTGGTTAATGGAAAAAAGTCAGGAAAAGAACTCGCTAGAAAAAGTGGAAAGAGTCTTTCGGCAACACTCCAAGACTTGCAAAAAATGAAAGATCTAGAACTCATTACCTTCAAGATTAACGATGATGGCACCACACTGAAAAAAGAAAATTCAACTGTTTACGAACAAGCGCCACTTCTCAAACATCTTCCAAATTCTTATTTTGACGCACCCGAAAAGGTGGCTGTAGTAAAACCTAAAATAACAACTTCTACCAAATCAAAAAACGCGGTAATGCGAACATTGGCTATACCATCAATACAACAAATACTTGATATTTGTTGTTCAGGAGAAGATCAGTTATATGAATTTAAAAGTGCAAGAACTATCATGGAAAAACTATCAAAAGAAGTTTGTGCATTTGCGAACACAAAACAAGGAGGAATCATTTTTTACGGAGTGGAGGATGACGGAGCTATAGAAAACTCTGATGTAACAAGACAAAAATTTGATCAGTCGATTCAAAACAGTATTAAATACAACATTACTCCTACACCTGCCGTAAAAATAATTGAAAAAGATGTTCTTGGTTACAAAATTATTTTAATAATAATCCCGTCATGGAACAAGAAAGATGTGCACCATTTCCAAGATGCAATTTATATTCGTCGAGGGACTAATGTGTTCAAGGCAAAAGCAGATGAAGCAAGAAAACTCCATAATGGGGAATATGTAATCTAGGGAGTTCCGCCCGCGATTTCTTTTGTTCTTCGTGGGCGAGTTTATTTAAGCAATCGACAACCGTTGTCGTTTGATATATTCTCTTGCTAAATTTTTGGGAAATAGAAAAAGGTAAAGGAAACTCGCCTTTTTCTGTTTTTTCCTGTGTATAACCCTTGACCCCGTTAGAGACCTCGCGTCTCATGCAGGGGATTTTAGTGATTATCCACAAGCAAAATATAATATGTCTCTAACGGGGTTGACATCCCAAAAGGGTTTCTGATAGTATGTGAGGGTACTAAATAATGGCTGATAGGTCTGAAAAAACAACTATAATTAACGGGATTGTTACAGAGGCGTTGCCTAATGCGACGTTCCGTGTTCGTTTGGAAAATGGCCAGGAAATTTTTGGCTATTTGGCGGGAAAAATGAGAATGCACCGCATTAAGGTCTTGGTTGGCGACAAAGTAACGATGGAAATAAGCCCTTATGACGAATCAAAAGGGCGGATAATAAAGAGATTATGAAAGTAAAAGCATCAGTTAAGAAAATTTGCAAGGACTGCAAGCAGGTCAGAAGAAAAGGCCGGCTTTATGTTATTTGCAAAAAGAATCCGAAACATAAACAAAGGCAAGGCTAAAACAATTTGCTATGCAAATTGTTCGCCCGACAAAATTATAAATTTTGTTTAGGGATAAAAGAGATAAAAATTATGCGTATAGCAGGAGCAAACATACCGGATAATAAACGACTAGAAGTGGCGCTCACTTATATTTTTGGCATTGGCAAAACCAAGGCGAAAAGAATTTTGGACGGCGCAAAAGTTTCTTTTGATAAGAAAGCGAAAGAACTTACCGAAAAAGAAACTAACGCTATCAGAGAGCAGGTGGAAAAAAATAAAATTGAAGGCGACTTAAGGAGGGAAGTTTCGGCGAATATAAAACGACTGAAAGAAATAAAATGCTACCGCGGAGTCAGGCACATGAAGAGATTGCCGTCCAGAGGCCAGCGCACCAAAACGAATTCCCGAACCATCAGAGGAAACGTGCGCGTGACGATGGGCAGCGGAAAGAGGAAATTGGAAAAAACGTAATCAGTAATTAGTAGTCAGTAATCAGTAAAATGGGAAAAAAAAGAATCATAAAAACATCGGGAGGAGCGGTTGACCAAGGACTCAAGGAACGCTCAATGAGCAAGATACCGAAGAGAAAAATCTCCAGCGGGATTTTGTTTATTAAATCAACTTACAATAATACGCTTATCACTTTGGCGGACGGAAACGGCAACGTTGTCCTGTGGGCATCAAGCGGTTCCGTCGGCTTTAAGGGAACGAAGAAAAGCACGCCCTTCGCCGCCTCCAAGGCCGCGGAAATAATCGCGGACAAAGCAAAAATGATGGGAATCAGCAAGGCGGACGTGGTGGTCAAAGGAGTGGGCGCGGGCAGGGAGTCGGCCATCAGAACTTTCGCTTCAAAAGGAATAGAAATAGGCCTTATCAGAGACGTAACCCCGATACCTCACGGCGGAGTCAAGCCGAGGAAGCCGCGCAGAGTATAAAAAAATATTTATGGAGGACTTAAAGTGTAAAAAATGCAGAAGAGCCGCCCAGAAACTTTTCCTGAAAGGGGACAGGTGCAATTCTGCCAAATGCTCGATGGTAAGGAAGCCCTACGCTCCCGGCCCTTTTGGCAAATCAAAAGGGAAGCATCCAAAGAGAGGGCTTTCGGAATTTGGAACGCAGATGAGAGAGAAGCAGAAAGTAAAATTTAATTATGGATTGAGAGAAAAGCAGTTCGCGAATTATATTAAAGAGGCGAGTAAAAAAACCAAAGGCGATAAAAGCTCCGAGCTTTTTGGACTTCTTGAATTGCGGCTGGACAACGCCGCTTACCGGGCGGGTTTTGCCGACTCTAGAACTTTGGCGAACCAAATTGTTTCCCACGGGCATATTTTAGTTAACAAGAAAAAAGTGGATATTCCTTCTCTGCGATTGAAAGTTGGAGATAAAATAACAATCAGACCGCAATCGGCGAGCAAAGGAATTTTTAAAGATATAGACGGAAAATTAAAAAAATATAAAACGCCCGTTTGGATAAAACTTGACCCCGACAAAAGAGAGGCGGAAATAGCCGGCAAGCCGATATTGAGCGATGAGCCGGCGCTTATGGGAAGCTTAAATTTGGTAATAGAGTTCTACAGTCGGTAGAATTTAAAATTTAGTAATTAGTAGTCAGTAATTAGTAAAATATGGATTACATAATAAACATGCCCCTGAAGCCCAAGATCGTCCAAGAGGACGACAGAAAGGGCGTGTACGAAATTGACGCCCTCTATGCCGGATACGGCCATACCCTGGGCAATTCTTTGAGGAGGATAATTTTATCGTCTTTGCCCGGCGCCGCCGTGACAAAGGTTAAAATAGACAAAGTGAGCCATGAATTTTCAACCATCCCGGGAGTAAAAGAGGATGTCTTGAATATAATTTTAAATTTAAAAAGAGTCAGGTTTAAAATGCACGGCGACGAATCGCAAAAAGCGACCATTTCAATAAAGGGAGCGAAAAATATTACGGCGAGCGACATAAAAATTCCCACCCAGCTTGAAATTTTAAATAAGGACGTTCATATCGCCGCGCTCACAAGCAAGGACTCGGAACTTCACATGGAAATTACCGTGGAAAAGGGACTGGGCTATGTGATGAAAGAAAATTTGCACAAAGAAAGAGTTGACATCGGCGCGATTCATCTGGACGCCTTGTTCACTCCGATAAAAAGAGTGAATTACGAGGTTGAAAATATGCGCGTGGGCGACCGCACTGATTATAATCGCTTGAGGTTTTTTATTGAGACCGACGGCTCCATTTCTCCGCGTGAGGCGCTTGAAAAATCAATAGACATTATAATCAACCACTTAAGAGCAATTAGGGGATTTCAAAATGAAGAAGTTGATTTAGTTGACGAAGCGGCGGGCGAAGGAAAAGAAGGAAAGAAATCGAGCGCGGCCGAAGACACGGAAGTGCTGAAGACGAGAATAGAAGACCTTCAAGTTTCTTCCAGAACAATAAATTCGCTTTCCGAGGCGGGCATCAGGACCGTCGGCGGTTTGATCAGAAAAAAGGAAGAGGACTTGCTGAAAGTGGAGGGAGTCGGGAAAAAAGCGGTTCAGGAAATTAAAGACGCTTTGGAAAATTACGGATTAGTATTGAAATAATATGAGACATCAGGTGAAAGGAAGAAAATTCGGAAGGGAGAAGAACGCAAGGAAGGCGCTTTTGCGGGCTCTTGCCGTTGCTTTGATAAAAAGCGAAAAAATAAAAACAACGGAAGCCAAAGCGAAGGAGATGAGGCCGTTCGTTGAGAAGATGCTCACGAAAGCGAAGAGCGGAACCATTGCCAACAGACGCGCCGTTGCTTCAAAAATAGGAATTGTTTCGGCGAAAAAACTTTTTGACAAAATCGCGCCGAAATTTAAAGATACAAAAGGAGGATACACGAGAATTATCAAGCTTCCTCCGAGAAAGGGCGATGCCAGTAAAATGGCGATTATTGAGTTCACGCAACATTAAACATGGAACATAAAACATATACAATAGATGTAAAAGGAAAATCGTTGGGGCGAGTCGCATCAGAGACAGCCACTATTTTGCGTGGGAAAAAAAGCGCCGATTTTCAGCCCAGCAAAATGCCTGAAACGAAAGTTGTCATTGAAAATATTAACGAGATAAGAGTGACGGGGAAAAAAATGGAGCAAAAAGAATACACGAGACATTCGGGATATCCGGGGTCGTTGAAGGCGGAAAAAATGGGAAAGATTGCCAAAAAAAAAGGAATGAGCCATATTTTTAAAGAGGCGGTGGAAGGAATGCTTCCGGCAAACAGGTTGAGAAAACAAATGATGAAAAATTTAACCATTAAATAAAAAATATGACGGCAGTTAAAAAAGAAGTAAAAAAAGAAAAGAAAGTAAAAAAGGAAGAGGCGGCGAATTATTTTGAAGCCGTGGGAAGGAGGAAAACCTCTGTGGCCAGAGCGCGCCTTTTTAAGGGAGGCGAATCGGCTATTACAGTAAATGGCAAAAAATTAAATGATTATTTTGTCACCAAAGAAATGCAAAATATAATTGAAGACCCGTTAAAGATGATGAAATTGGAAAAAGTTTTCAGAGTTTCGGCGAAAGTTTCCGGCGGAGGAATTCATTCGCAGGCGGAGGCGTTGAGGCATGCCATCAGCCGGGCGCTTGTTAAATTTGATATTGAGCTTAGAAAGCGACTAAAAAAAGCGGAATTTTTGAAACGCGATCCGAGATCAAAAGAACGCAGAAAATTCGGACTCAAAAAAGCAAGGAAGGCACCGCAGTGGAGTAAGAGATAAGATTATTGTTGCATATTATCTTTACTTATTTTACAATAAACACATGAGTAAAAAAACAACATTTTTGTTCGCAAACCCTTCTTTTACAGAAGGGGTAGCTAGGGTTATAGATATTGGTGGAACTTTACAGATTTATAATGAAAGCAAAACCCCTAAAGAGGCCGATGTCCTGGCAATTAAAAGTGACTGGGAAAGCGTAGGAGAAGATGTTAAAAACGCAATGGGGGAATATGAACACAGAGAATAAACAATTAAACAATAACACTAATAATTCTGCTGTTGTTCGTCAGCAAATGACTTTTTCTGGTCCGCTACCTCCTCCCTATGTTTTAAAAGGGTATGATGATATTGTTCCTGGTGCTGCAAAGATTATTATTGATATGGCAGAAAATCAATCAGCACACAGGCAAGAATTGGAAAAGAAAGTGATAAATTCTGACATTAGTAATTCAAAATTAGGGTTATTTTTTGGCTTTGCTATCGGATTGGTTGGAATAATATCCGGTACATTTCTTGTCTATAGCGGGCATACACCCACAGGTTTCGTTATTAGTTTCGGCACTATAGCAAGTCTTGTTGGTGTTTTTGTTTATGGGTCTCGAGGGAGGAGAAGAGAACGAGAAGATAAAATGAAAAATTAATCCGTCGTATTGCAACTCTCTAAAAAATAACTATAATAACTCTGATGCCAGAAGAGGATATTACAATTGAAGAGGAATCAGCGCCGGATTTGATTAAAAAACTGCGCGAGGATTTGAAGAAGTGCAATGCGGAGAAGCAGGATTATTTGGCTGGCTGGCAGAGGGCGAAGGCGGATTTCGTGAACGCGCGGAGGGAAGAGGAGGAAAGGCGGGCGGACTTCGCCGGTTTTGTTGAAGCGAAAATCATAAATGATTTTTTGCCTGTTTTAGACAGCTTAGAAATAGCCATAAAAGACAAGGACTGGCAAACGCTTGACAAAACATGGCAGGATGGCATAAAATGCCTACATAACCAATTTGTTGAGATTTTGAAGGGCTATGGCGTTGAAGAAATAAAGGCGCTGGGCGATAAATTTGACCCGTCAAAACATGAATCGGTGGGGGAGATTAGCGCCAGTGACGAAAAAGAAGATGGTATAGTTGCAGAAGAAATGAGAAAGGGTTATAAATTAAAAGATAAAATTATAAGGGCAGTACAGGTTAAAATAAATAAATATAATAAATAAAAAATAATATGAGCAAAATAATAGGCATAGACCTCGGCACAACTAATTCCGCAATGGCAATCATTGAGGGAGGCGAGCCGAAAATATTGGAAAACAGCGAGGGCAACAGGACAACCCCGTCCATCGTTGCCATTTCAAAAACAAGCGACCGCCTTGTCGGTCTTTTGGCGAAGAGGCAGGCCGTCACCAACTCCGAGAACACGATTTTTTCCGTGAAGCGCCTCATCGGCAGAAAATTCAGCGACGAAAAAGTAAAAGGAGATAAGATTTTGCTTCCTTATAAAATTGAGGAATCAAGCGACGGCGGAGTGATGATTAAAATGAGCGGAAAAAGTTATAGGCCGGAAGAAATTTCCGCCATGATTTTGCAAAAATTAAAGCATGACGCCGAAGCCAAGCTGGGAGAAAAAATTGAAGAGGCGATAATTACCGTTCCCGCATACTTTGACGATTCCCAAAGAAAGGCGACCAAAGACGCGGGTGAAATAGCGGGTTTCAAAGTGCGCAGAATAATAAACGAACCGACGGCCGCCGCTCTCGCTTACGGCTTGAATAAAAAGAAAAACGAAAAAATTGTTGTCTACGACTTGGGCGGAGGAACCTTTGACGTTTCCGTTTTGGAAATAGGCGACGATGTGGTTGAAGTTAAATCAACGGACGGCGACACGCATCTCGGCGGCGATGATTTTGACCAGATAATCATAAGTTGGATAGTCACCGAATTTAAAAAAGAAAGCGGGATTGACGTTTCCAAGGATTTTATGGCGCTTCAGCGCCTTAAGGAAGCGGCGGAGAAAGCCAAGCACGAACTTTCCAGCACAACGGAGTCGGAAATAAATATTCCATTCATAACATCGGACGCCTCCGGCCCGAAACATCTTTTGCTTAAATTCAGCCGAGCGAAACTTGAGGAACTCACCGCCGATTTCGTCAAAAAATCAATTGAGATAACTAAAAGGGCGTTGGATGCTTCAGGGTTCAAAATAGGCGACATAAATGAAATAATCCTCGTCGGCGGACAGACAAGAATGCCGCTGGTCCAGAAGGCGGTAAAGGACTTCTTCGGTAAAGAGCCAAATAAAACAATCAATCCGGATGAAGTCGTGGCGATTGGCGCCGCGGTGCAGGCGGGCATAATGCAAGGCGATGTGAAAGATGTTTTGCTTTTGGATGTTACGCCGCTTTCATTGGGCATTGAAACTTTGGGCGCCGTGAGCACAAAAATTATCACCAAAAACACAACCATTCCCACGAGCAAGAGCCAAGTTTTTTCCACGGCCTCCGACAATCAGACATCGGTGGAAATTCACGTCTTGCAGGGCGAAAGAGAAATGGCCGCTGACAATAAAGCGCTGGGCAGATTTATCTTGGACGGCATTCCGCCTTCCCCGAGGGGCCTTCCGCAGGTGGAAGTAACATTTGATATTGACGTCAACGGAATTTTGAACGTGAAAGCGAAAGACAAAGCCACAAACAAAGAGCAATCAATCCGCATTGAGGCGTCATCCGGCTTATCCAAAGAAGATATTGAAAAAATGAAAAAGGACGCGGAGATGCACGCGGACGAAGACAAAAAGAAAAAAGAAACAGCCGAAGCGCGCAACGGCGCTGATACGCTTGTCTACACGGCGGAGAAATCATTGCGCGACGCCGGCGACAAAGTGCCGGCTGATACCAAAAAAAGTGTGGAAGAAAAAATTGAAGCATTAAAGAAAGTAAAAGACGGCGATGATGTTTCCGTAATAAAAACGGCGTCAGACGAGCTTTCTAAAGCGTTGCAGTCAATCGGCGAGCTTCTCTACAAGCAAACCCAACAAAATCAGCAGCCAAACGCAGAAGAAAAGAATCCGCCAGCTGGCGGAGACAACGGCCCCCGCGACGCCGAGTTTGAGGAGAAAAAATAGAAACAACAATCAAAGAATTAATGTTGCCCTTGTTGGAACATTTTGCTAATATATAGACATGAAAACAAAAGCAGAAAAAAACTATGATTTCAGAAAGCTTTTAAAGCCATTTGAAAATCAATGGGTGGCTCTTACTGTGGATAATAAAAAGGTGGTTTCAAGCGGCAAAACCTTGGTTGATGCTTCTGTTAAGGTAAAAGGGAAAGAAGTTGTCTATATGAAAGTATTGCCTTTTGATTCGGCATACGCCCCGACTTCTCTATGAAATACAAATACTCTGCTTTGTGGCCACAAAATCCAAGCGAAAAGTGGATTAAAAGGCCAATGGTAAATGTTGAGATATTTGGCAAAAATGGCAGTAAAAAATTTAACGCGCTTATTGATTCCGGAGCCGATTATTGTATTTTTAATATTCAAATTGCGACATTGATGGGGTTTGATTTATCTAATTCGCCAATCAAGCCGACTATCGGGATAGGTGGCAATGAAAGCATGCCGACATATTTTTTAGATGATGTTGAAATTAAAATTGAAAACATTGATAGAAAAGTAAAAATACCGGTATGTTTTATTGATAGCGATTCTGTTGGTTTATTGCTTGGTCAAAATGGATTCTTTGATAGCTTTAATGTTAAATTTATGAAGAAGCACGATACTTTTGAAGTGGATTTGGCGAAATAAAAATAAAGTGCTATAATTATTGCAATGAATAATGACTATTATGAAATTTTGGGTGTGGCGAGAAATGCCTCAAAAGAGGAGATAAAGAAGGCGTATTACAAGCTCGCCCACAAGCATCATCCTGATAAAACAAAAGGGGAAGACATAAAATTCAAAGAAATAAACGAAGCGTATCAAGTTTTGGGAGACGAGAAAAAAAGAAACGAATACGACACCTATGGCAGGACTTTCGACGGCGCCCAAGGCGGACCAGGCGGTTTTGGCGGTTTTAACGCGGGCGATTGGGATTTTGGCGCCCAAACCACTTGGGACTTGAATGACATATTTGAAAATTTTTTCAACGGCGCGGCGAGCGACTCGAGCCGCGGAAGCCGCAAAAAAAGAGGACGGGATATCTCCATTGATTTGGAAATTTCTTTTGAGGAATCTATTTTTGGAACAGAAAGGAGAGTTGTTCTTACTAAGGTGGGGTTGTGCGATAAATGCAAAGGGAGCGGAGCGGAAGAGGGAGCGGTTATGGAAAAATGTACGGCTTGCGGCGGCGCGGGTAAAGTTCACGAGACAAAAAAATCTTTCTTCGGCGCGTTTACTTCCGTGAGAGAATGCGAAAGGTGCTTAGGCAAAGGAAAAATTCCGTCCAAGAAATGCTCCGCGTGTAGAGGCGTTGGCGTGACGATGAAAAAAGAAGAAGTGACGATAAAAGCGCCGGCGGGGATTTATGACGGCGAGATGATAAAAATGAGCGGAGCGGGAGAAGCGGCGGCGGGCGGAATCGCCGGCGATTTGTATATAAAAATGCATGTGAGGCCTCATCATGAATTTAGGCGAGAAGGGAATAATCTTTTTATGGATATGGATGTGAAAATTTCCGACGCTATACTGGGCGCAGAAAAAGAAATAAAAACGCTTGACGGAGCGATCAAATTAAAAATTCCAGCAGGGATCGATTCGGGAGAAATTTTGCGCGTGCGAGGAAAAGGCGTGCCTTCAGCGCAACATGGAGCAAGAGGCGACCTAATGATAAAAGCCGTCGTCCGCACCCCAAGAAAAATAAACTCCTCAACTAAAAAAATAATTGAAGAGCTAAAAAAAGAAGGGCTGTAAAAACAATAACAAATGTGACTAAAATCTCAAAGGATTTAGTTTTTTTTAAGCAAAGGCGAGCCAACGCCCAAAAAGACGGCTATAAAAAACCAAAGGTTTTACTTGTAGACATAGACGGCACAATCATAAAACCCAAGATAAAAATGTTTACACTGGCTGAAGAAAAATTCGGCAAAAAAGTGATGGCGGAAATTGAAAAGGAAAGAATCAGGCCGTTAAGAAAAGAAATGATGAAAGAAAAAATCAGCTTTGAAAAATATCTTATAGAACTTTCAAAAATTAACATAGAACTGGGCCAATCATACAAGGACTACAAAGATTTCTTTTTTGGATTGGTAAAAAGGGGTTTTATCAATGAACCGTTAGTGAGAGCCCTCGGTAATTTAAAAAGAAAAAACAAACTTAAGGTAATTTTTTTAACTTCAAATTTAAAAATTTACGGCGAAATTATAGCTGATAATGTCCTAAGATTATTAGGAGAAAAAGGTAAATTTGATGGTTGTGTTGGAGAGGAGAAGGAATTTGATAAAAAAGGAAAAGGAAAGGCAACAAAAGTAAAAATGATAATTAGTCACAAAGATATTGTTTATGAAGGCGTAAAATTTATGACCAAAATTACCGCCATAAAAGATTATTTCAAGAAAAATAAAATAAAAGTAAAAAATGAAGAAGTTGCCATTATAAGCGATGCGGATACCGCTCTTATGAAGCATTACGGACTCGGTGGACTGGTTTTATATCCTTGGAATGAACTTTCAGATCAATTTAGACACATAGAATACGTAAGGAACGCCAGAAAGGGCTTGTTTGATTTCTGTGTTGACTATCGGAAAGGAAAGGACTTGGAAATAGCGCAAAGAAAATGGGAGGTTATACTAGATAATCCAAATATGTTAAAATTTTCTGATAAAGAAATTAAGAATAATTTAAAAAACAATGGCAAGAAAAAATAAAACAATAATTGCGCTGTATGGGCCAGCGGGAACAGGAAAAACCGCGGTGGCGGGGAAGCTTTGCAGAAAGTTATCTGGCAGAACAGCGAGAATTTCCGTAGATATTATGCGAGATATGACTTGTATATGCCTTAAGGGTGGCTGGAAAGAAAGTGATGAATATATAACCTCCGCGAAAAAGGTAGTTTTACCTTTAACAAAAGAATATTTAAAACTGGGATACAATGTCGTAATTGAAGTTGCGCCACCAACTGTTTTTGATGTAGGAAAAACAGACAAATGGTTAGCCATTTCATTAAAAAAAATAGGAGCCAATGTTTTTCTTTTAGATGCGCCGTTAAAATCGGTTTTAAAAAGAAATAAAGAAAGGAAAGGGGATTTTGGGCAGGGAAATTTGAGTAAAGAATTAACTAAAAAACTTTATAATTATTGCCAAAAATATCTTGATAAAAAAGATTTTATTGTCATAAATACGGAAAAAATCGGAGCAGATAAAACGACAGTATTAATTTTAGAAAAAATAAAATTATGAGCTTTAATTTTCAGGAAGTGTCGCGGATTTTATCTAATCCCTCATGGGACATAATCGTCCTTTTCTTTTTTATTGCCGTGGGATTTTTCTACGGCATTTCGGCCGGGCGGGCGAAGCTTATTTCCTTCATGCTGTCGGTTTATGTCGGCGGGTTTTTATTCGGCAATTTTTCCTTTCTTAATGAAATCATAAAAAGCGGCAGTATTACCGAAAGATTTTTTTCAAATGTTTTTGTTTTCTTTCTGCTTATTTTGGCTCTCAATATCATGTTTTCAAAAATAATAACTTCCGGCGCCGATGACAAAAAATGGTGGCACGCGCTTTTGATAAGTTTTTCCACCTCCGGCCTTTTGTTCAGTTACATTTTCCATATTTTTCCCAGTAGGGGCATTTTCACTTTTTCTCCTTTGATTCAAAATCTTTTCGCTTCAAACAACGCCTTCTTCTGGTGGCTAATCCTTCCTCTCGTCGCCTTGTTTTTCGCAAGGAAATAGATTGAGGAAAAAGAATATCCCCGTGGAGATTTTATTTTAAATCGAAATAATTTGGAGCCAAAATAGAGGTATAAATTAAATCCGGTTTTAAATATTTTTCCACAACGTCATTAATGTTTTTTATATCAACTTCTTTAATTTCTTTGAGTATCTGGTTGTAGCCCTTTGGCTCATCCGTAAAAGCTATATCCTGAGCGGCCATATCGATAATTCTAGCAGTATCTTCATACCAAATAGAAAGCTGACCAATTTTTAATTTCTTTACTTTTTCTAAAAGAGATTCATCTTTTTTGTATTTTTCAATGACTGCCAATGACGCTTTTATTGCCTCCTTGTAGCGCAAAGAGTCGGTTCCTATGTAAATATCAAATTTTCCTACATCACTCCATTTTGTGTGATCAGCCCAGATTTCATAGCAAAGACCAAGCTTGTCTCTCACATCCTGAAATAAAGGAAAAGACATACCGCCGGATATCATATCTGTAAAAAAATCCAGATAGAGTGCGTCTTTATCTTTAGCCATGCAGGTGGTTGCGCTTAAAACAAGATGCACTTGTTCAATATCTCTTTTTTTAACAAACTGACGATTGTTATTTATTTCTATGGTTTGGGGGGTAAAAATATTTTGTTTAATTTTCGGTTTTTCAGGAAAATATTTATTAAATAATTCTAATGCCTCTTGTTCGGTAATTTTTCCAGCGACAATAAAAACATAATTAGATGGATCGTAACAACGATTTTTAAAAGAGAGGAAATCATTTTTTGTGAAAGAAAGGACCGACTCTTCCAACCCAAGAGTGTCTCTAGATAGCGGGTGATTTTTATAAACAAATTGATCGCTAGTTGTTAAGATAAATCTTTGGGGATTATCATTTTTTCTGTGAATTTCTTGGACAACATTTTTCATTTCTATCGGTATTTTTTCTTCCGGTATTATTGATTTTTTTAATTGCTCGCTTAAAATATGGACCGCTCTTTCAGAATATATTGCCGGCACCTTGATATAGTGGAAGGTCATTTCTTTATGTGTCCAAGCGTTTATTCTTCCGCCAGTTTCCTCAATATATTCGGTAATTTTTTGACCGGAAGGAAACCCCTCTGTACCTTGAAAATGCATATGTTCTAACGCATGTGCTATTCCAGCTTCTTTGGGCCAAACTTCATTCCTGGTTCCTGAGCGCACAAGCACACCTGCTGCCACTGTTCTTGAATGAGGTAAATTTAACACCCATAAAGGTACACCTGATTCTGTTATCAATTTTGAAAAATTAAGTTCCATAATGGATAAATTATACCTTTTTTCTTCAAAAATTGCTATAATTTTCCTAAAGAAACATGAATGAAGGGCATGAAAAAATTAACGCGGGAGAACAAGAAATATCACCGGAGAAAGAAAGGTTGCTCGCACTGGAGCGAGAGGGCAGGTTTGTTTTTCATGGATCGGCAGCAAAAATAGAAAAACTGGAACCAAGACAGCCGGAAATTTTTAATATAGAAGAGCAAAAAAGAGAAACGCATGGGGAGCCCTGTGTTTCTGCAACACCACTGGCGGAAGTGGCGATATTTAGGGCCATAATTAATAAGCAAAACTTTCCTTCTGGCGAGTACGCGTCTTCTTTTAGTTTTGACGTAGACAGAGATAAAGCAATATTTAAAGCATCAAAAGAAGTTTTAGAGAAACTTGAGAGCGAGGAGTATAGGGGCTATGTTTATGTTTTAAATAAAAAAGACTTTTTAAAATTTTCGGGAATGGAGTGGCGTAGCGGAAAAGAAATGATACCCAGTGAAATCATAGAAGTTTCCTTACGTGATTTACCTAAGAAAATTAGAGTTGTTGATTGGATAAAAGATAAATAAATTTTTATTTTACACAACTGATTACATCCACTTGTCCTGCCATTGAGCGAGAAAATTTAATTTAATCTCCCCCTTGTTTTTTGTAGGGAAATAAAGAAAAAGATACTAGCGCGGAGTTGACAAAAGCGGACAAGGAGAGTATATTAAGGGGCAGAAAGACCCTCGGTCTTTAAAAAAAACTAGCAAAAAGAGGACGAGAAAAATGACAATAAATAATATCCTAACACAGAAATTTTCCTTAAACCCGGAGACTTTTTTAGTCAAAGGTGCTAAAAGAGGAGCCATTTACGACTTAAAAACCGGGAATGTTTATTCTGTAGATGAGCATGCAGTAAGTCTTCTTGAAGAATGCGAAATAGGATTAAGACTCGAGCAAATTTTAAAATCTAGACCAAAAGATATTAAAATCGCATCAATCAAATATCTTGAGGAACTAGTTAAATCTGATTTAGCTTATTTTGTTAGTGGTGACAGGAAGATTACGAAAATTGAGATCAAGAGACCTCACCCACTTGAATTCATTTGGTTAGAATTAACGGTAAGCTGCAATTTGAAGTGTGTTCACTGTTATTCAAGTAGTACCCCGTCTGCTGTAGCAGTAGAAGAAAAGATGGCAATATCAGACTGGATTCGCGTGATAAAAGAATCCCATAAAATAGGATGCAGATCCATTCAATTTATTGGAGGTGAGCCACTTACGCATGCTTCGCAATTACGGAAACTTATTACAGTTTGCAGACTTACAGGATATGAATTTATTGAAGTATACACAAATGCTACTCTGATTAAAGAAGAGGATATTCGATTTTTTGCTGATAATAATGTTGCTATTGCTGTGTCAGTTTATAGTGATCGCAAAAAAATCCATGAAAGGATTACCAGAAAACATGGGAGCTTTGATTTAACCATCACTAATCTTAAAAAACTGGTGCATAAAAACATCCAAACCCGCGTAGGTCTTACGGTAACACGTATAAATGAAGATGTTGTAGAAGAGACCATTGAGTTTTTAAGAAACGAAGTTGGTGTGAATAATATTAAAATTGATGTTGTCCGCCCTTCTGGTCGTGGCTGTAATGATCAGTTGATTCCTGTGGGTATTTCTAGAGAATATAAAATTCACGAGACAAAATTTCCTAAATGTTCATTAGACACCTTTCGGCGCGCAAAGTATGGACACAATTGCTTCTCAAAAGAAATATGTATTACCGCAAGTGGCGATGTCCTTCCATGTATAATGGAACGAGAGATAGCATTAGGAAATATTTTAAATGCCCCACTGGAAAATATTCTTGAAAGCGAAATGGCAAAACAAATTCGCCATGCCAATAAAGATAGAATAGAAATATGCAGAGACTGTGAATACCGATATTGTTGTTTTGATTGCAGGCCAAAAGCCAGGAATTTAAAAACAGCCAGTAATTTTTATGCAAAACCGGCAGATTGTTTGTATGATCCCTATGAGGGTAAGTAAGAGAATCAACGAATAAAGGAGGTGAAAAAAATTATGTTCGAGCTAAAAAAAGTGACGAATGAGACAGAAGAAAATCAGGAACAAAAGGGTGTAGGATGTCCACCTTCTTCTGTATGCAATCCAACGATGTGTTTGCCTTATGGATGCAGTCCGGCAAAGCCGTAAAGAAAGCAGTAAAACTATAGGGACCGTCAATACTACGACGGTCCTATTTTTTTGGAAGTATTCCTATTAGTTTTTTCTCAAACTTAAATATGTTTTTATTTTTTGTTTTGAGGTACTGTCTCCAGTATGGCAATATCTGTTTTTCTAGATTTCTTAGAAAAGTATGCCCAATTTCAAATTTCCCTTCTTTAAAATATTTGCCATTGCGATTTAATCTAATCCGTAATTCATTATCAGTCATCATTTCTATTAAAGCATGAATAATATTTTCGTCTTTATATTTATTAGAGGTCAAAATATGCGTTAATTCATGAGCAAGATATACTGTGGTGTAATTTTCCCAATCTTCTATATGACCCCACCCTATAGCATTAAATTGAGGAAAATTTATACCATTTCTTAATTTAGGATGAGTAATAAGAACTTCAATGGTTTTATTGGAGATCTTTAAGCCAGATAATTCTTCGATTGTCGTTAATACTATGTCTCTATTTTTATTCCATTGATTTTTGACAAATTCAAGATACTTTTTTGTTTCCTTCAAAAGCCTTGTAAATTCTCTTGAAGATGAGGCGATACTGATTATTTTTTCTATTCCACTGCAAATCCTTGACAATTCTTTTGAAGAGTTTGTTTTAATAAAAGCTAATTCAGGCATGCGGGATAGTAAAAGATAAGAATCCGGGTATTTTTTCCAAAGTTTATTTTGTAAATTTTTCCATTCTGGAAATGGCAAATCTCTTTGACCCAAAGAATGAACCAAGAGATAGTATTTATTGATTTTAAAATTTAACTTCATATAATCGATTTTACCACAAAAAGTTTTAATTGTCATGCTAGACAATAAGGAACAAGTAATCCGGCGATTTTTATTTTACACAACTGATTACATCCACTTGCCCCGCCATTGAGCGGGAAAATTTAATCTAATCTCCTCCCCTTGTTTTTTGTAGGGAAATGATGTATAGTTGGGGGAAATGAAAACAGCCAAAATTGTTCAATTTCTCACTTATTGGCCAGTTTATTTGGCCCTAAAATTCTTTGTTGGTTATAAAGTAGAGGGACAGGAGAATTTAAAGGGGCTGGAAGATAAGGGGGTGATCTTCGCTTCAAACCACGCCTCGTATATTGACGGGCCGATCTCAGCTGCCTCAATGCCTAGAAATGGTTTTTACCCCTGCAAATTTTTCCCCATAAGATTTACGGCATGGAAAAAGTTTTTCGGGCTCTTTAATCAGTTTCCGTTTCCTGTTTCTATTCCAGTCATGTTGTATGTGCGGTTTAATGGTTCCATTCCGGTTGAAAGAGCCGGGGGAAATTTATTTAAAGCGCTAGATAAAGTTCTAGGGGAACTAAAAAAAGGAGCTAAGGTGTGGATTTATCCCGAAGGTGGAATAACAAAAGACGGCAAATTACAGGAAGGCAAAAGAGGAATCGCTTTTCTTTATCAACAGACGGGCATACCGATTGTGCCGGTGGCCTTGATTGGCACACACAAAATCTTGTCGCTTAAAACTTTATTGAGAAAAAACAGAGTGATAGTAAGAATTGGCAAACCAATCTATTCGTTGGAAAATTGCAATCAGGAAAATTGCGATTTAGACGACGGGGTTGCAAAGGTGATGTCCGAAATCGCGCGATTGATGTAGTAAACAACTGATTATTTTCTTTTTATGATATAATTAAAACCAATGAGAATAATAATTTTAATTTTCAATGCTTTTCGAGATTTGATTATCAGGTATTTGCCTAGAATGCGCAAAAAAGGCGGGTTTGCGTTTATTGTGCACCCAAGAAATATGCCCGATGTTTATCGCAAATACCCGTTTTTTAAAATTTTACCAATATCATTTCTTGAATGGTTCTTACGACACTATTGGCCCGTAATATTATCAAAAACAGAAGGATTAAAAGATAAAAACGACAAAGAGGTTTCAGGTTGGATAATTACAATTCCCTTAACCGCTGAACAAATGCTGAAGGATAAAAATTTAGCAAAGAAAAAAATTTTACAAGCAATAAAATTGGCAGAAAAAATGGGGGCGAAAATAATAGGATTAGGGGCTTTCATTGTAAGTATAACCAATGGAGGTAAAGACATTATTAATCATACAAAAACATTTATAACGACTGGTAATTCTTTAATGGCCGGAATAACAGTTTCTGCTATAAAAGATATTTTAAAAAACAATCCTGATAAAAAAAATATAGCGATTATAGGTGCCACCACTTTTATTGGTAGTGCTGTTTCAAAATTGTTAGCAGAAAATAATTTTGATTCTCTAATTCTTATTGGTAAAACCATAGAACACATTAATAAACTAAAAGATGAAATAAACGAAGTGAATAAATCACTAAAAACTACGTCTTCTGTTAATATAGGAGATATTATTCAAGCCGATATTATTGTAATTGCCACTAGCGCTCAAAATATAGGAATTAAATCAGAATATATTAAAATTAATGCTGTTATTTATGATACTTCTCAACCCAAAAGTATTCCTGAAGAAATTTTAAACAAAAGAAAAGATATAAAATACATAGAAGGAGGGTTAGTAAAAACTCCAGGAGTTAATTATCATTTCAATTTTGGTATTGAAAAAGAAACTGCGTTTGCGTGTTTAGGAGAAACAATGATTTTAGCGGCCGAAAATATGGATAATCATTATTCAATAGGGGATTTGGATACAGAAAAAATAATGAATATTTCAAAATTAGCTGAACAATATAAGTTTAAAACCTCATCTTTATAAGATAATGAGATATGCTAAATAGTAAATTTTGGAATAAATATTTTAGGGTTTATGATGTTTTAAATTTTGTCATTCCCTATCAAGAGCTTTTGCAAGAAATAATTACAGAGTTGAAAGTAAAACCAGAAGAACTTATTTTAGACGCAGGGGTAGGAACGGGGAATCTCGCTATTTTAATGGAAAGAGCGGGAGCAAAAGTAATAGGACTGGATTTTTCTCAAGAAGCATTAGATATTTATAAAAACAAAAATCCTCAGGCACGAATTATTTTGCACGATTTAACACGGAAATTACCGTTTCAAAACAATTATTTTGATAAAATAGTTTCAAATAATGTTTTATATAATTTCCCAAAAGAAAAACGTTTAGAAATAATGATGGAATTAAAAAGAGTTTTAAGGCCTGACGGTAAGGTCATTCTATCAAATCTCCATAGGGGGTTTAGACCGATAAAAATTTATTTAACAACAATAAAAGAAAATTTAAAAAGGTTTGGGTTTTTAAAAACATTAAAACTAGTTATTAAAATGTTTATACCAGCAGTTGAAATGTTTTATTATAATTTCTTTATTCAAAAAGAGTATAAATTCAGCAAAAACAATCTTTTTGATTTAAATGAACAAAAAGAATTACTTAAGCAAGCTGGTTTTAATAATATTTCTAAAACAAAGATGGTTTATGCGGAACAGGGTATTTTAAATTCCGCAATTAAAGTATAATAAACAATATGAAAAATAAAAGGATATATTTAGATTACGCCGCAACTACCCCTGTTGATTCCCGGGTGCTAAAAAAGGCTATGCCTTATTTTTCAGAAAAATATGGCAATCCTTCATCAATTCATTTTATTGGCCAAGAAGCTAAAAAAGAATTAGGGCAGGCAAGAAAAAATGTTGCAAAATTTTTAAATTGTAGCCCAGAAGAAATCATGTTTACCAGTGGGGGAACAGAATCAGAAAATCTAGCTATTAAAGGCATAGCTTTTTCGTCAAAAAAATTTGGTAAACATGTAATTATTTCTAAAATAGAACATCTTTCTGTGTCTTCAAGTGCTGAATTTCTCACCAAGCATGGATTTGAATTAACAAAAATATCAGTAGATAAAAAATGTAATTTAAATCTTAAAGAACTAGAATCATCAATAAAAGACGACACTATATTGATCTCAGTGATGTTGGTTAATAATGAAATAGGCACAATTCAACCAATTTCAGAAATTAGTAAAATAATAAAAAAGAAAAACAAAGAGAGATTATTAAAAGGCGGATCGCCTATATATTTTCATATTGATGCGGAGGCGGGAACGTTTTACTTAGATTGTAATGTAAAAAAATTAGAAATTGATTCATTGAGCATAAACGGGTCAAAAATGTATAGTCTAAAGGGATGTTCCGCTCTTTTTATTAAAAAAGGAACACCTCTTGCAACGCAAATTCATGGTGGAGGCCAAGAAAGATATTTAAGAGGTGGCACAGAAAATATACCTGCCATAGTGGCTTTAGGGGAGGCGGTTTCTTTGGCTGCTAAGGAAAGGACAAAAAATGTAAAGTATATAAATTATTTAAAAGAGAGGTTAATAAGAAAAATTTTAAAAGAGATACCCAGTAGCCGGTTAAACACTCCATTAAACAGTATATCTAATATTGCCCATTTTACTTTTTTAAAAAATAAAAAAGATCTAGTAATAGGATTAAGTAAGAAGGGGATAGCAATATCCAGGGGTTCCGCGTGTTCCGCTAAATCATTTTCTGTATCAGCAACTCTCGCAGACATGGGATTTTCAAAAGATGAAGCATTTTCTAGCCTCCGATTTTCTTTGGGAAAATATAATACTGTGAGTGATATAGATACTGCAATAAAAAATTTGAAATCAATTATTAAAAAATAAATATGCCAGCAATTATTAAAATATTTGTATTAGGAACTATATTAGCTGGTTTTTCTAATCTTTTTTTTGGGTTGATAATATATTTTAAAAATAAAAAAGAAAAACAAAACATTATTTTTCTTTTATTGGAGCTTTCTATAGTTTTATGGCTTTTTTCTTATGCAATATGGTTAGCCAAAGACAATGAAGTAAGCGCTCTTTTTTGGTCGCGTATGCTCAATTTAGGCGCCACCCTAATTCCCGTTCTGTTCTTACATTGGGTTGTTGCTTTTTTGGGGTTAGTGCGAAAAAAATTTTTAATATTCGCCTATATTTCAACAATAATTTTTTCTTTTTTTAGTTTCTCTTCTTTTTATATACAAAAAGTAAAGGAAGTGTCAATTTTTTCTTATTGGCCTCAAGCTGGGTGGTTGTATTCTATATTTTTAGCAACTTTTGTAATTTATTTTGGTTATGGTTTTATACTTTTATACGGATTTATTAAAGATAAATCTAATAATAAGGAAAGAATTCTTCAGATAAAGTATATTTTTTTAGGGTCTATAATTAGTGCCATTGGCGGAATTTTTAATTTTCCCTTAATGTACGGGGTTCCGCTTATGCCTTTAACATTGACAACTATTTTTCATCCTATCTTTTGGGCTTATGGAATTTTAAAACATAATTTATTCAACATAAAAGTAGTTGCTACGGAATTTTTAGTAATATTCTTGTTGGTTATCTTCCTTGTAAATATATTTTTCTACACAAGTATTTTTGAATTAAGTTTTAAAATATTTATTTTTATTGCATCTACTTTTCTTGGTATTTTTATTATCCGCTCCGTTCTCAAGGAGGTTAAAACCCGCGAGGAGATGGAGGGGCTGGCATGGAAGTTGGAACAGGCGAATATCAAATTGCAGGAGTTGGATAAAGCCAAGTCGGATTTTGTGACTATCGCTTCACACCAATTAAGGACGCCCATCACCGCCATCAAGGGCTACGCCTCCATGGTTCTGGAGGGCTCGTTCGGCGCGGTGCCGGAAAAAGCGAAGGTTGCCGTAAGCAAGATATTTGAATCAAGCAACCGGCTGGTGGCGCTCATCAATGATTTTCTTAATTTAAGCAGGATAGAGAGAGGAAAGATGGAATACGCGTTTGCGAAAGTGAATTTGAAAGAAATGATTGAGACAATTTTTGACGAATTCAAGACAATTAATGTAAAAAAGAAGACACCATTAGATTTGAGTTTAAAAATTAACGATGGCGACTTCAGCACGAGCGCCGATTCGGACAAGATACGACAGACAATTTATAATTTGATAGACAACGCCGTAAAATACACTCAAAAAGGATTCGTGAAAATTTCCCTTTATAAAGACGATGGCGAGGGCGAAATAATCATGAAAGTTGAGGACTCGGGCAAGGGAATGTCAAAAGAAACACTAGATAACATTTTTGAGAAATTCGCCCGCGCCAAGGGCGACGGCGAAAAATACCAAGTGGAAGGCACCGGTCTCGGGCTTTACGTGGCGCGGGAGATCGCCAAGGCGCACGGCGGAGACGTTTGGGCGGAAAGCGGGGGGCTGGATAAGGGAAGCGCTTTTATTTTGAAACTGCCTATGGATTTTATTACTCCGGAAGAGCGCAGGAAAAAAGAGGAAGAAGAAAAAGCAAAAAAAGAGAAGGTGGAACAATTTATAAAAAAGATATAGAATATAAATATTATGATATCTATAGCGCTTCATTTTATTATAGCCATAATATTTTTAGTTTCCTCGGTTGTTCTTTATATTTTATGGAAGAAACAAGGTTCTCCAAAGAATTATATTATGGATTACTTTTTCTTTTTAAGTTTTTTTTCACTGTATCATCTTGCGCTTTCGTTGCCATATATAATTTTTGGAGAGAACTTAACATTAATGGCATGGGGATATATTTTGGCCATGATATCATTGTTATTTTTATTTCCGCGCGTCTATAAAATTACATTAAAAATTTGGGGTGTTTCAGAACAAAAAATCAAATTAGTGATATATCTGACAACACTTCTTATTCTTACGACTATAATTATATACATATATGATTTTCGCACACCTTATATCGTTAATCCGGGATTCATTATTTGGAATGGAAATATTATAGGCAGTATAATAATTTTTTTACTAGGATTAGAAGCAGGTGTTTTCTGGGCTATAACATTTTTAAAGAATATACCAAAGGATTTAATTTTTATTTATAAATTAAAAACGTACCTTTATATTGCGGCTGCGGTATTGGTAGCTATTTCGTCTATTTATTTTGTTTCCAGAACTGTATTATTGGTAATTATCGCTTTTGTTTCCCATGGCCTTGCCAGTGTATTTTTTGTTATACCGGTATTATTACCTAAACCATCCCAAGAAAATATAAATGAATGAAATTATTTTAATTGTAATACTCGCGGCGGTTGTGGTTTGGCTTTTGGCGACGCGCAAAAAAGGGGAGAAGAGCCGAAAGCGCGGGGTTAGAAAAGGGTTCGGCTTTTTACATGAAATTGCCGGTTAAAGAGGTATAAATTTACGTTAATGAAATACGAATATAAAAAATTTAATATAAGATATACAGCCAGTTTTACTTCAAAATATAAAAATAATGATATTAAGGTTTGGTTTGCAAGACCGACTGATTCCGAATGTCAAAAAATAGAAAAAATAAAGATTTCACCAAAACCACACTCTGATTATAATGACAAACAAGGAAATAAAATTTTATACTTTAATTTCGAGAACCAAAAAAGTATAAAAGTACAAATGGATATTAAGGTAATCCTGTGGAAAAATAAAATAAATTTGTTAAAAGAAAAAATATCATTACCGTCGTTTTCTTCAAAAATATTTCAAAAATATACAAAAAATGAAAAGTTTCTAGAACAAACTTTGACAATAAAAAATTTAACTAATCAAATTACTAGAAATGACCAATTTATTTTAGATAAAATCTTTTCAATAACAAAATTTTTAGAAAAAAATTTTAAATATACTTACCCTATCAAAAATAGGGGGGTTAAAAATTTAGATATTAATAATCTAAAAGGCGATTGTGGTGAAGTGGGTGCTTTATTTGTAACAATGTGCAGAATTTTAGGTATTCCAGCCCGAAACAACACTGGCTTTGTAATATATCGCGATGAATTAAACAACATATACGAACATGGATGGGGAAGTATTTATTTAAAACCTTATGGGTGGATAGATATTGATCCGTTGGCTAATAATATATCTGAAAAAATAAATAAAGAGTATTTATATCACCAAAAAAATTATTTTCTATCTTTTACAAAAGGATTTAATATAAAAATTAATCCAAAAATTCCGAATAAATTTAAAATAGATTATTGGAATAATTTAGGACTACCTTTAACAAATGCATCTGTTCAGGTTTTGCAGCCGTTAGTTTTTGCATCTAAAGAAAAAGTAGTGTTTTTAGACAGCATAAAATTACTTCCCAATATAAAGAGCCCCAACTAAAGTTAATTAGTTGGGGCAAAAAAGGGGATTTCTTACCCTTTCTTTACTCGTGCCGAAGACGAAGAACAACTTTTATGAATCGCGCCAACGACAAGATTTTTTGTGTTACCTTTTGCTTCAGCTTTTGGAGGAACATATTGTTTCTCTTTCTTCATTGTTTTTTTCACCTCCTTTCCTTATTATTTTGAATTAAATGGTTTAAGGTTGTTATCCGACAATTTTCTGGTGACGGGCCCAAAAGATCGCTTCCTTCTAGAAAGGCCAGCCCCGGACAACGAGCACAAGAAGTAAGCAGTTGACATTTTGAACACTTTGTTAATTTACTGATAATTAAACTGCGTAGGTATTGGAGACCAAGAGAGTTGTGCCAAATTTCTGAAAAATTATCTCCTTTTAAATCACCGACTTCATAAAGAAGTTGGTTGCAGGGCAATACTTTGCCAGAGGGAGTGATGGCGCACGAATTAAATCCGCTATAACACGGAGGAGCATTTGAGATATCAGAAAGTCCGAGATAAAATTGATGATCCTGAAACGGTTTTCGCCCAGCGTAGAGGGCTGAAAAATCTTCATCCGCAAGAAATTCTTCTATCTGCCTATCACTCAACCGCAAGTTAAACGTATCTTGCGATCCATCGTTGCGCGCAGTAATAATCGGGCTAGGGGAGAGTACGCAATCTAATTCTTCCGTAAGTTTTTTTACTTTATAGCGCTCATTAAAATTTATCTGCATCATCGGAAACGCTATTTCAACCTTAACCCCTGCTTTTCTAAGATTCTTAATGCCATCTAAGCTTTTTTGAAATGACCCCGAAAGGCGTGTAATAGAATCGTGGATTTCGGTGGTTGCCCCATAAAGGCTTACTTGCACCCTTCTTACAGAATACTTTGCTAGCGTGGTTGCTGTTTCTTCACTTATTAGTGTGCCATTACTTAGTATGTCGATAACAAAATGGAGACTGCTGGCATATTTTACGATATCAATCGCATCTTTGCGTATAAAGAATTCTCCACCAGTAAGCGACAAAAAGAGACACCTTTCTTTAGCTAATTCGCCTAAAATCCTTTTGATCTCAGATAGTCTTAAGGAAGGCAAGTTTCTTTCCATATAGCAATGTATACATTTTTCATTGCAGGTGTAAGTAGTTTCGAATGTAGCTGCAAAAGGAATAAGATGTTTAATCGCTTCCATTTCTATAGCCAATAACACGTTTTCTCCTTCTGTTTCTGTGCCTAGGGCATTATTATGCTTGTCAACTTGAAGATGCCGATTATCAAGTTTTAAAAATCCCATTTGCACTGCTTCCTGAAGAAAGGTGTCAACATCTTTTTTTGCAATTTTTACACTGAGATCATATTCGGTTGATAGCCATTTAATAACCTGATCATACTTTTGTCCGGATACTAGCTTTTGCCAGATAATTGATGCAGCTTCGTTCCAAATAACGATTTTTTGATTTTTGCAGTTAAAAGCAACAACGTTGTCGTTAATGAGTCGCCAGCCAATTCTTGAATTTATCTCAATTATTTCCATCATTTTTTCCTCCTTTCTGTTTATTTTTTAAAGACCTGTGGTCTTGTTTTCTGCTTTTAACCCTATACTTTTAATAGCTTTTGTCAATTTAAAAATGTATAATAATTAAAATGGACACGGCGCAGATAGTGGAAGGCACCGGCCTCGGGCTTTACGTGGCGCGCGAGATTGCCAAGGCGCACGGCGGTAATGTTTGGGCGGAAAGCGGGGGGCTGGACAAGGGCTCGGCTTTCTACATGAAATTGCCGGTTAAAAATGTTATATCATAATGAAATCTAAAAAAGATAATAAATCAAATATAGAACGTAAAATTATTCCTATTGGCGGTGGATTACTGCGTTTGGACGAAACAATTACCATAGATAAATTTATTGTCAAAGAAAGCGGCAAAAAAAATCCGAAAGTTTTATTTATACCCACCGCAAGCAAAGATTTACTGGCATACTCCAACGTCTTTCGCCGTGTGTACGAAAAATTAGGGTGCCAAGTAAAAATCTTGCGTTTATTTAATAAAAGAAAATTTTCTCAAACAACATTAGAAAAACTCATCACAAGTGCCGACATTATTTATGTCGGTGGCGGTGATTATGATATTCTGCTTTCGATGTGGAGGAAACACAAAATTATTTCTCTCATACGGTTAGCATACCAACAAGGAACCATTCTCACCGGGTTAAGCGCGGGATGTGCCGTCTGGTATGAATATCTCATAGATAGCGATAAGGATAAAAAAACTCGCCTCAAAAAAGGGCTCGGCATACTTGAAGGTGTCGTAATTCCTCACTATAGAACCGAGGATCCACTTTCTCTCGAGATTCGCAAGACAAAAATCATCGTTACTGGCATTGAAGACAAATGTGCCGTGATATACACTAACGAGCACCTAAGAGGTTCTATACCAGCAAGTAAAGAAAAGGCCTTTACAATTCGCCCTCCTTATGTTAAAAAGAAGCAGGTAACTTTGTACTTTCACAAATCTCATTAAACTAAAAAGGAGGTGGCAGATGATCTCGAAAATTCCACGCCCCCTCCAGTATGGAGATGGGGTAGCTTTGGTCAATCCGGCTGGCGTACTTCCGGAGCGGTTCAAAAACCAATACAGATATGTCAAGGCTCATCTTGAGGAACTTGGATTTACTGTCAGAGACTTCGTAATTGAAAGTGGTTGGGAGGACGCGCGAAGGCGTAGTGAAACATTGCAGGCGGCGTTTACCGACCCGCAAGTGAAAGCGATACTGCCTCTCTGTGGTGGCGCGAGAATCTACGACATTCTTCCGCTGATTGATTACGATGTGTTAGCCAGTCATCCGAAGATTATTTGCGGTTCGAGCGAGCTTTCGGCTCTTGTGGTAACAATCGCTGAGCGGGCGGGTATGGTAACGTTCTTTGGTCCGCATCTCAACTTTCTTAACCCCAAGGCGTCAAAACTTGAGAACAGATTCACGGTGAGGAGCTTTTGGAATATGCTCCAGTGGGACTGGCACGGAAGAAACGGCCTAAGTAAAAACGAGGCGCATCACTTCTTTGTTGCTCCTCGAAAGCCAACTCTTCCGGTGGTAATTCATAACATTTACCGTGATCCGACACGTATTACAAATAATCGCTACAGAGACAACTTCTACTACACTCCTATCTCGGATCAGAATGTAACCGGACAGCTCTTGATTGGGTCACTTGCGGTGCTAATACGTCTTTGTGAGGAGGGATTGAACCCTGACATAACGGATAAGATTGTCATGCTTGATTCGTTGGATATGTCTCTTGGGACGGTTGCCGAATTACTCCAGCGTTTCAATGCTCACTGCGATCTTTCCCATGCCACGGCAGTCGTCTTTTCCTCGCTCGCCGAGAGAACGGATCGAGAGAATCTTTTGTATCCGGAATTACGAGACATGGATCGGGTGAAGGGATTCCTTCAGGAAGTTTCTGAATTGCTCGGAGGAAAACTGCCTCTCTTTTATGGTTTTCCTGTCGGACACTGTGCGTACAAGCTCACTTTGCCGATTGGGATTACCGCCTCCATCGTTGTTGAAACCGGCGACTTGCTACTCGTGGAGTCTCCGTACCAACAATAAAGGCTGAATAGAACAAGTTCTATTCAGCCTTTTTACTTCTCTGCAAGGAGTTTGTTGATGAGCTGAGCGTCTTTGTCCGCTATACCGTATTCGGAATTTAACACCGTGGCTTGAAGACGTTCCCGAAGTTCGACATCGTGACTCAACTGATCAGCAAACGTTACAAGTGCCTCCCTCGTTTCCTTCTTGTAGTTCTGGAGTTTGGTGTACACCACGTTCCGAAAGAATATAACAAGATCAAGGTCAGAGGCGTTGAGGGAGTCAAACTTTGCTCGGTCAAGCTCGTAAGCGAGTTCGCGACGCATAGTAAACATAAGTTCAAGATATGCCGATGAAGCTTCTTGAACCCGCCGTCCTCTTACCAACTCAACGAAACTTGATATTGCGGTACCTATCATGTCGCCCGAGAAGATTTTACAGCCGAACGATACGGTAACATTCTCGTCCGCGAGGTGAGTATTCTCCTTGATGAAGTTATTTACTTCATCTCCCAACATTAAGAAAAACTTGTTCACGACCGATTGGTCAGTTGCTACTCCGATAGCAAAGATTTCTTCTCCCGAAGGAATCATGCAAAAGGATGGAATCGCTTTCGAGTGCCTCTTGATAAATCCGTACATGAACGCACCAATTAGGCGATTGTAGATGTCTACAAGATTCTCCGCCAATGGACGTCCATACCGCGAGACAAAGACCCCAAGGTTATCGAGGTCTCCAGTGACCCCGAACAGAAACATATCTTGGTCGCGGTCGTAGGTTTCAACAACTTTCAAAATTTTTCTGCTCCAAATACGCTGGTGCTTTTTCATGACTTATCTCCTTTTTATGTATTATTTAATGTGCTATTTAAAAACCATCTCTAGAGTATATTATATTTTTTATTTCGTCAAATTATTCTAAAATAGATAAAATTTTGAAATTGCCGGTTAAAAATGTATAATAATTAAAATGGACACGGCGCAGATAATTATAATTGCAGTGCTTGCGACGGTTGTCGTTTGGCTTTTGGCGACGCGCAAAAAAGAGGAGGAGGGCGACGGCAACGGCGCCATTTTGATGATGCAGGAACAGCTGAAGGAAATCAGGAATACCTTGGACACGAAAATGGGGGAGTCAACAAAGGCCGTTCAACATCAATTCAGTGAGAGCGCCAAAATTATCCGCGACGTCACGGAAAAACTCACAAAGCTTGACGAAACAAACAAGCAGGTTGTCGGCTTCGCCGATCAACTTCAAAATTTGCAGGATATTTTACAGAATCCGAAGCAGAGAGGAGTGCTGGGCGAATATTATTTGGAAACCGTGCTAAAAAATGTCCTTCCGCCGGGCAGATTCCAAATGCAATATAAATTTTCTGATGGAGAAATCGTTGACGCCGTGATCTTTTTGGATAAAGATAAAATCTTGCCCATTGATTCAAAGTTTTCTTTGGAAAATTATAATCGCATTCTGGGCGAGAGAAACGCAACTGAGCGGGAAAATTTTGAAAAAGCGTTCAAGCAGGATCTGAAAAACAGAATTGACGAAACCTCAAAATACATCAGACCAAAAGAGGGGACGATGGATTTCGCTTTTATGTTTATTCCCTCGGAGGCGATTTATTACGACTTGCTAATTAACCAAGTCGGCGCGGTAAAGACCAACACGCGCGATCTCATAGAATACGCGTTCCAGCAGAAGCATGTCATTATTGTTTCCCCCACGTCGTTTATGGCATATTTGCAGACAGTTTTGCAGGGATTGCGGGCGTTGCAGATAGAGGAATCGGCGAAAGAGATAAGGAAGAGAGTTGAGGAGCTCGGCAGGCATTTGGGCAACTATGAGCAGTTTATGAAAAAGCTTGGCGTGAATTTAACAACTACCGTCAACGCTTATAACGCGTCTTATAAAGAGCTGAATAAAATAGACAAAGATGTCTTGCGCATCACCGGCGAAGCCGTCGGCATGGAACCAATGGCGCTTGACAAACCAGAGGAGGTTTGATATACTATTTTTAGATTTAAAAATAAAAACTAAAACCAATTAAGAAGGAGGATTGAAATGCTTATAAGATTATTTGGAGCAATCCAAAGGTATTTTGGAGCGCTGGCGCGGTTGCAGGAAGTTTTGTTGCCTTGTATAGTAAAGGCAATGGTGCACAAAAGAGAAAAATTGACCGCGAAAGAGGAACACGTACTGGATTTTTTTGCCCACTCCTCAATAGAAATGTTGACTAAGCGCCTTACTAAAAAAAGAGTGATGATTGCATTAGTGGGACTTGTGGGGTCTGGAAAAAGTTCAGTGGCACATGAACTTGCACCTGAAATAGGCGCAGCGGTGATTGAAGGAGACGCAATCCGCGTTTTTCTTCGCAAAGAAGGAGAAAGATATGATAAAGCAAGAAGAATAGCTGAAGATGCCGGTTTATATCTTCTGGGGCGCGGCGCCAACGTAATTTTTGACTCCGACCATATTGACCCTGCCAAGCGCGCGAGCTTGAAAGCCAAAGCGAAAGAAGTCGGCGCCGAGTTGATTTTTATCCGCACATTTACCGACAGCAACGACAATCCGCAAATTCCCGGCTATAATCTTGATGAGATGATAGGAAGGAATATGATTGCACCGCCCGATAAATTTTTTAGTAAGGCATCGACGTCGTGGGAAGGGACTGCTCAGCAAAAAGGCTCCGTTGTTAAACTGCGCGAAATGATAAGGCGAATTCTTCACCATTATCGTTGGGTCAACGAAACTGGCGGCAGATTTATCCTCAGAAAACTTCCGTTCAAAATATTCGCGGAAATAAATACCATTAACCCAAAATGGGAGAAAGAGGTTAAAAAAATGGCCGAGAAAATTATTGAAAAGTTTTAGTTTATTTTTGTGAGGCAAGGTTGTTGCGAGATGACCTTGCCTTTTTTATTTTGTTCTGCTAAGATATGAACATTATGACAAAAATTGCGGTTATTATGACCGGCGGGAAGCAGTATGTGGTCAAGCCGGGGGATGTGTTAAATATTGAGAGAATTGCTGCCAAGAAAGACGGCAGTATTGATTTTGATAAAGTGCTTTTGACGGCCGACCCCGCCGATAGCGGGGCAAGTGGGATTAAAATCGGTACGCCGTTTGTTGCAGGAGCCAAGGTCTCCGCTAAAACGGAAGGCGAGATAAGAGGAAAGAAAACAATCGCCATGCGATATAAAGCAAAAACCCGCACCCAAACCAGAAAAGGCCATAGGCAAACCTATACCAGTATAAAAGTAGTTAGTATTTAGTATCCAGTATTTTCTAACTCCTATTTTTTAGCGCGTTGTTTAATGTTTCGCTGTCTATGTATTCCAATTCGGTGCCAGTGGAAAGTCCGCGGCCGAGCTTTGATGTTTTTATTTCTTGTCCGCCTTTGGAGGATAATGGCTGTAAAATTTTCTCTATATAACGACTAGTATTTTCGCCTTCTATTGTGGCGCTCAACGCCAAAATAATTTCCAGGGGCTCTCCCTGTACTGAGCTTTGTCGAAGCATTTCAAATAAGTCCTTGAAGCGCAACTCGCTGGCATTATTCTTTCCGTTCAATGAAATAGTTCCGCCCAAAATAAAATATTTTCCGTTGTAGACGCCTGTTTTTTCCAAATTATCTAAATCAACATTTTTTTCAACCACCATAAGCAGGGAAGAGTCGCGGTTCGGGCTTGAACATATACCGCATAACGGCGAACCGACGCCTGGCGTCAGTGATTCGTAAAAACGAAAACAGCTTGAACATTGCTTGGCGTTTTTTTTGATTTCCAAAATCGCCTCGGCAAGGGCGCTGGCGAAGTCCTTATTTTCGCCCGCTAAAAAATAAGCGAAACGCCTAGCTTGCCTCGGCCCAATGCCGGGAAATTTGAGAAAAAGTTCGGTCAGTTTTTCAAAAATCATAAGTCGCCAAAGTCACCCTTTTCTATGTTCATAAAGCTGACTTTGTCAGGGTTGAAATAAAGCTGAAGTTTTCCTGTCGGTCCGTTTCTGTGTTTTTCAATAAGTATCTCGGCAATATTTTTCTTGTCTGAATTTTCATTATACATATCTTCTCTATAAATAAACATAACCACGTCCGCGTCTTGTTCAATACTTCCGGAATCCCGCAGGTCGTGGAGCTTTGGCCTTCTGTCGTGGCGCGATTCCACGGCTCTGGAAAGCTGCGAGATTGCTAAAATCGGCACGTCCAGTTCTTTTGCTAATCCCTTGAGCGAGCGGGAAATTTCCGTCATTTGCTGGACGAGGTTGTCTGTTTTTTGGCGGGGAACCATAAGGCCGAGATAATCCACAATCAAAAGCCCAAGCCCGTGCTCCGCTTGCATTCTGCGCGCCATGGCGCGCATTTGCATAATGTTGTTGGATGCCTCGTCGTCAATAAAAAGAGGGATTTTGGAAAGCGTGTCCAAGGCATCGCTGATGCGTCGAAACTCATCATCCGTGGAGAGTCGGCCTGTGCGCAATTTCCATGAATCAACGTGCGCCTCCGCCGCCAAGAGGCGGTCAATGAGCTGTTGCGAGGACATTTCCAAACTGAAGACGCCGACAGGGATGCCTTTTTTGGCGACATTTCTGGCAATATCCAAAGCCAAAGCGGTTTTTCCCATAGAAGGCCTGGCTGCCAAAATAATAAGGTCTGATTTTTGAAATCCAGCAAGCTTGTCATCAAGCTCGCGAAAACCGGACGGAATGCCGCGCATTTCTTCTTTTGATTTATGCAGGCGGTCAATTCTTTCCCACGCTTCCGTAAGAGCGGTTTTGATATTTTGAAATTTTTGTTTTATAGAATATCTGGCGATGCTGAATATCTTTTTTTCCGCCTCATCAAGAAGGACTTCCACATCGTCTTCTTCCTGATAACCCAAATTTGAAATATGGCTTGAAGATTCTATTAAGTCCCTTAAAATTTTTTTCTTGCGCACAATTTCCGCGTAATGTTTGGCGTTGGCGGAAGAAGGAGTGCTGTTCACGAGTTCGGTGAGATAGGAATTTCCTCCGATTTGCTTAAGTATCTTTTTTTCTTTTAGCCGAGAGGTGATAGAAAGAATATCTATGGGTTCCTTTTTTTTATAGAGGTCCAGCATGGCTTCGTAAATCTGCTCGTTTTTCTGGTCGTAAAAATCTTCCGCTTTTAAAATATCCACAATGACATTCATAATTTTGTGGTCAAGCATCAAAGAACCCAGAACCGAGCGTTCCATTTCAATATCCTGAGGCGGGATTCTAAGATTAGATTTAACGCTTTTCTCCGGCGACATACGGGTATAATAACACACCTTTGGCGGTGTCTTCAACCTCGTAGCCCTTTTGCCTTATTTTCTCACGGAGTTTATCCGCTTCAGCCCAGTTTTTGGCCTTTCGCGCTTGTTCGCGTTTTTCGGCGAGGGCTACAATTTCTTTTGGTGTTTTTGCTTGTTTTGTTTTTGATTTAAACGCGTCTTTTAATTTTAATCCTAAGACCTTGTCAAAATCTAAAATAGTAGTCAGTTTTGAGTAGTCAGTAGTCAGACGAGATTTTAATAATTCCTGAACAATAGCCAACGCTTTGGGGGTATTCAGGTCGTCATTAATAGCGTCTAAAAATTTTTCTTTAAACTTTTTATCAACTTTTTTGTTAGCTGAAAGCTGAAAGCCCGCCTTGCCGTCGGGCAGGCTGAAAGCTGAAAGCTGGTTATATAAATTTTCCAGCCCCTTTTCCGCCGCCTCTAACGACTTCCATGTAAAATTTAATTTTGAGCGATAATGAGAAGTTAGAATAAGGTAACGAAAGGCAAGCAGATTTATTTTTTTGTTTTCCAAATCGCGGAGCGTAAAAATATTGCCGAGCGACTTTGACATTTTTTGCCCGTCAACCAAAAGATGCTCTCCATGAACCCAATATTTAGAAAATGTTTTTCCGGTCGCGCCTTCGGATTGGGCTATTTCGTTTTCGTGGTGGGGGAATATCAAATCAACCGCGCCAGCATGAATATCTAATGTCTTACCGAGATATTTCATGCTCATCGCCGAACATTCAATGTGCCAGCCCGGCCGGCCCTTGCCCCTAGGGTGACCCGGGCTAGTCCATGGACTTGGCCACGACGGCTCGTTTGGTTTTGCCGATTTCCATAAAACAAAGTCCCGCGCCTGTTTCTTATTGTATTCATCGGCGGATATTCTCGCGCCAATTTTTATCTCGCGTTTTTTAAGCTGCGACAGCTTTCCGTAATTCTTGAATTTTTTAATGCTGAAATAAATTGACCCGTCTTCTCCTCGGTAGGCAATTCTTTTCGTGAGCAATTTCTTTGTTATATCAATCATTTCTTTGATATGTCCGGTGGCCTTGGGATAAAATTCCACTTTTTCTATGTTTAGTTTTTTCAGGTCTTCAAAAAATATTTTCGTATATGGTTTGGTGACAGTATATATATCCTTCCCTTCTGCTTGCGCTTTTTTAATAATTTTATCTTCTATATCTGTAATGTTCATGGCCTGCTTTACTTGATAGTCGTTGAATTTCAAAACACGGCGCAAAATATCTTCAAAAATGTAAGTGCGTAAATTGCCGATGTGCGCGAAATCATAAACAGTCGGCCCGCAAGTATACATGCCGACTTTGCCTTTTTTTATCGGCTTAAAAATTTCTTTTTTGAGAGAAAGTGTGTTGTATATTTTTACAGCCATCTTTTGCTTTTGAAAAAGAAAAACATAACCGTCGTTGCCATTGCCATAATTCCTATCACTATCCAGAAGTCGCCAGGAGTTCCAACTATCGGCGTGAATTTGGTATCCATGCTAAAAAGTCCGGCAAAAAGCATGAGAGGAAAAGTGAGAAACGCCACGATTGTAAAGGTCTTCATAATTTCGTTTGACCTATGCGAGAGAAGGGAGTCAACCGTTTCCTGCAGCGATTCAATTGTTTCTCTATATCCGCCAGCAATGTTCCAAATTTTGTAGTATTCTCCAATAATATTACTCAAATAATGGTCAAAGCCGTCTTTGAAAAAACTTTTGCAGGCGTGGTCAAGGGAGATAAAAACTTCCTTGTGAGGGTGAATAATTCTTCTGAAATCAAGAATATCCCTCCTTGTGTGAGAAATTTTTCTTACTAAATCGTATTGGGCACCTTTTCCTTTTTCAAACATTCTTTGTTCAATGTCGGCAATTTTTGCCTGAACGGTATCTAATTGTTTCAAAGAAAAATCGTATAATTGCCTGACGATATAAAACATTAATATTCCGGTGTTTTTCGTCAGATATCTTTCACCTAGCATGGCGTCCGCTTCAAATATCTTTGTCATTTCATAAAGAGGCGGAATGGTTTTGTAATGAGTGGTGATGAGAAAGTTTTTCCCAACAACAAAATCAATCTCGCAATCGCTATAACTGCGCGTGGTGTTGTCAAAAATAGGGAAATGAATGACAAGATAAATAAATTCCTCAAAGACGTCTACTTTGGCCCTAAAAGTCGGCTTCAAAAGTTCGTTGGCCACGAGGGGATGAATTGAATATTTGTGCATTATCTGTTTAACCTCGTCGTTTGTCGGGTTTTCCAAATCAATCCAACTCAATTTTTTGTGTTTAAACGTGGAAATCATAACGTTTTTATTATAGCATAGGACTGCAAATGTTTGAAATTAAAAAAAGGCATAAAAAGGCGCGGCTGGGGATTTTAACGACGCCCCACGGCAAAATTCAGACGCCGAATCTGGCTTTTGTGGCAACTCACGGAAATATAAGGATTCTGGACAAAAAAGAACAAAAAACAGCCGGACCAGATTTGATAATAGCCAACACTTTTCATCTTTGGGTGAATAAAAAAGTCGGCGAAATAAAAAAGGCCGGAGGAATCCATAAATGGAACGGATTAAAAATTCCGACAATGACCGACAGCGGGGGTTTCCAGGTGTTTAGCTTGGGATGGGGGAAAACCCACAACATAGGAAAAGTTAAATCTAAAATCTCAAACATCAAAACTGACGGTAAATCGCAAGTGAAAATAAACAATAACGGCGTGGTTTTTGAATATGACGGCAAAAAATACGAACTGACGCCGGAAAAATCAATCAAGCTTCAGCGCGACATCGGCGCCGATATTATTTTTGTTTTTGACGAATGCACTTCGCCTTTGCACGATTTTGCTTACAATAAAAAATCTTTAAAGAGGACACACAGGTGGGCCAAGCAGTCGTTATCGGCGCATAAAAGATTTATGATTCATGATTCAAGATACAAGCAACAACTTTTCGGCATAGTGCAAGGGGGCGTTTATGAAAAATTAAGAAAGGAGTCGTCAAAATTTGTCGGCGCGCTTGATTTTGACGGCTTCGGTATCGGCGGTTCGTTCGGAGAAAAACAGATGGGAATGGTCTTGGAATGGGCGTTGAGCGGTTTGCCGGAGGAAAAACCGCGCCACCTGCTTGGCATTGGCAAAATAAAAGATATTTTTATCGCAGTAGAAAAGGGGATAGACCTTTTTGACTGCGCCATTCCCACGCGCGAAGCAAGGCACGGGGCCATTTACACAAAAGACGGAAAAATAAATTATAGGAAAAAAGGAATGAAATTTCACAACATTTACAAAAAAGACAAAATCAAAGCGATGAAACTCGCCACGATTCATAACATCAAATTTTACAAGGAATTATTCAGCGAAATTCGCAAAACAATAAGAAAGGGCAAAAACCTAAGCGCCTTGAAAAAAGAATATAAAGGGTGTATCATTTAGTTTAGGTTTTTGAATATTAACAACAAAATAGGAGGTTGAAAATGAGATTAATAGGAAACAAAATGAACAACGGAGAAGCAACTCTTTGTTATTGCCAGAGTTGCGGGAGTTGTTGCGGACAAGAATTCTTTACTCCCGGAAAAGATGGCCCGTTTTTTTCATCTCTATCGCCAGAAAGGATTTATAGTAGAGTTATTTTTGGAGTTCACCCCGAGGTCCACCAAAAACAGGTTGTACCTGTGTGTTTAGAGGTTGTATATTTTTGCAACTTCTGCGAGTGGCGTACAACAAACGGCCCCGATGAGGTGATGGAGATAGTTATTAAACTAGCTGTTGTAAATGAAAAAATTGGGAGGGTAGAGCAGTGGAGAGCTGATTTTATTCCCGATTTGGGATGTTGGATTACTTTTTCTCGCGTGATAAGAGGAAAAGACAAGTGCAAATTTAACTATCAAATGAATGTTGCTCAGCTTGGTGACGTTTTGGTCGCGTTAAAAGAGCTGGAGGGTAATCCTTTCAAATTCAAATTTCAGTAAAAAATACAAGAAAAACAGGTGCTTGCACCTGTTTTTATTTTTGCTAGAATAATTAAGTGAGTAAGTTAAAAAAATCTCTTTATTTTATTATTGTATTGGCGCTGTTTGGCGGGGTTTTTACCAGTGGCGCCATTTTTGGCTATTACAAACGGCCGGCGGTTGAAAAGGTTTATACGCTTTTCAATAAGGAGGCGACCAAACCGGCTGACATTGATTTTTCGCCGTTCTGGGTGGCATGGAGTACAATTGAACAAAAATACGTCTCAAAGGACACTGTGGACAACCAAGCCATGGTCTGGGGCGCCATCCAAGGCATGGTAAAGGGGCTTGGCGACCCCTACACGACATTTTTCCCGCCCCAAGAGTCAAAGATATTCCAAGAGAACATTCGGGGTGATTTCGGAGGGGTCGGCATGGAAATAGGAATCAGAAAAGGCGTTCTCATAGTAATTTCTCCGCTTAAAAACACGCCGGCATACCGCGCGGGAATCAAAGCGGGGGATACAATCATAAAGATTGACGACACCATCACGACAGACATGACCGCCGATGAAGCGGCTAGTTTAATAAGAGGCGAGAAGGGAACGAAAGTGAAGCTGACCATATTAAGAAAAGACGCCGACGAACCTTTGGAATTTGAAATAACTAGAGACACAATAATTGTTCCGGTCTTGGACGCGGAAACGAAACCGGGTGGAATTTTCATTATCAAGCTTTATAATTTTTCCAACGGTTCCGCTGACGCATTCAGAGGCGCCTTGCGGGAATTCGTTCTTTCGGGACAAAACAATAAATTAATACTTGATTTGAGAAATAATCCCGGAGGATATTTGGAATCGGCGGTTGATATGGCGAGCTGGTTTTTACCCATCGGCGATGTTGTCGCCAGAGAAAAATTCGGCAGTGGCGAAGAAAATATTTTCAGAAGCAAGGGCTATGATATTTTCAATTCGCCAGCTGGCGAACTGCCTATGGTGATTTTGGTGAACGAGGGCAGCGCTTCCGCTTCGGAAATTTTGGCGGGAGCGTTGCAGGAGCACGGCATCGCCAAGCTGGTCGGCATAAAAACATTCGGTAAGGGCTCGGTGCAGGAACTGATTCAGATTACGCCAGATACTTCTTTAAAGCTTACTATCGCCAAATGGCTCACGCCGAACGGCAAATCACTTTCAGATAACGGGCTGGAACCGGATGTAAAAGTTGAAATGACAAAAAAAGACATAGACGCCAACAAAGACCCGCAGATGGATAAGGCGGTGGAATTATTAAAATGAGAGTCATTCTTCTTCACGACGTGCCAAATGTGGGCAAAAAATACGAAGTTAAAAACGTGAGCGACGGGTTTGCGCGAAATTTTCTCTTTGCCAAAAAGCTCGCTGAAGTTGCCACCACTCAGACAATCCAAAACATTGAAACAAAAAAGAAGCAAGACGAGCAAAAAAAGGAAGTAGATAAAAATATTTTGGGTAAAAATATCGCGGCGTTGGATGAAGTTAAAATTTCAATAAAGGAGAAGACAAACGAGAAAGGCCACCTTTTCGCGGCTATACACACCAAAGAAATAGCAAAAGCGCTGAAAGAGCAAAAGCAGATAGAAATCCCCGAAGAAATGATAGGGCTGGAAAAACCGATAAAAGAAAAAGGAGAGTATAAGATAAAAGTAAAAAACAAAGAGTTTATTTTGGAAATTTTATGACAAAATATATTTTTGTAGTTGGAGGCGTGATGTCCGGAGTGGGGAAGGGCGTGGCCACTTCTTCTATCGGCCGAATTCTCCAAAATTACGGCTACAAGGTCTCCGCCATGAAAATTGACCCGTATATAAACGTGGACGCCGGCACCATGAATCCCGTTGAACACGGGGAAGTGTTTGTGACGGAAGACGGCTTAGAAAGCGACCAGGACCTCGGCAACTATGAAAGATTTTTAAATGAAGACATGTACCGCGTTAATTACATGACGACGGGAATAATTTACGAATCGGTTATCCACAAAGAGCGTAATTTGGAATTCAAAGGAAAGTGCGTGCAGGTCATTCCCCATGTGCCGGAGGAGGTTATACATCGCATTGAAAATTGCGCAAAAAAAACAAAAGCCGATTTCGTTTTGATAGAAATAGGAGGAACGGCGGGAGAATATGAAAATCTTATTTTTCTTGAAGCGGGCAGAATGATGAAATTGAAATATCCGGAAAAAGTTCTTTTTGTGATGGTGAGCTATTTGCCGATTCCGGACAAAATAGGGGAGATGAAAACGAAACCGACCCAGCACGCCGTACGCGCCCTCAATTCCGCCGGCATCCAGCCCAATATAATAATTGCTAGAGCGAGAGTCGCGGTGGACAAGCCAAGAAAAGCGAAGATGGCCGTTTTTTGCAACATCAAAGAAGAAGACGTTATTTCCGCGCCGGACATAGAAAGCATTTACGAAGTGCCCGTCAATTTTGAAAAAGACAATCTGGGCGAGAGGATTCTGCAAAAGTTTGGCCTAAAAGCGAAAATAAATAAAAAAAGAGCGCAAGAATGGGAAGAGATGGTAAAAATAGTGAAGCAGGCAAACAAGGCGTCAAACAAAAAGAAAATAAAAATCGCCATGATAGGAAAATATTTCGCCACCGGTGATTTTATTTTGAGCGATTCTTACATTTCCGTCATTGAAGCGATAAAGCACGCGTCTTGGCCGACGGGGTATAAGGCGGAAATTGACTGGATTGATTCGGAAATTTACGAAAAAAATCAAAAAAAATTGAACGACCTCGCGAAATACGACGGCGTCATAGTGCCGGGCGGATTCGGCTCCCGCGGCGTGGAAGGAAAAATTAAAGCCATCCAATTTGCGAGAGAAAACGACATTCCATATTTGGGATTATGCTACGGCATGCAGTTGGCCGTTATTGAAGTGGCGCGACATTTGGCGGGAATGAAAAACGCCAACACGACGGAAATAAATCCAAGCGCGCCGTTTCCAGTCATAGACATCAGCGAAGACCAGAAAGAAAACGTAAAAAATAACCGGTACGGCGGATCCATGCGGCTCGGCTCTTATCCTTGTGAATTAAAAAAAAATTCCTTAAGCATGAAGGCGTACAAAGAAAAAACCATTCTGGAAAGGCATAGGCACAGGTATGAATTAAATAACGACTATCGGGACAAATTGGAAAAGGCCGGCTTATTGATGGCGGGAATAAACAAAGAAAGAAATCTTGTGGAAATTATTGAATATAAAAATCATCCGTTTTTCGTGGGTGTTCAGTTCCATCCGGAATTCAAGTCGCGGCCGCTTCATCCCCATCCTTTATTCAGAGAATTTATTAAGGCCTGTTTGGCTAGATAATATTAACAACTTTGTATTTTTTAATTTGACCGTCGTATTTAGTTTTTTTCTGAACCCCATATTTAACCGTGCCTTTCTTGATGGAGTAGAGGGTGTGGTCTTTCCCAATCATGACGCTTTCACCGGCCAATATCCTGGTGCCTCTCTGGCGCACCAAAACAGAACCGGCTTGCGCTTTCTGCCCGTCGTAAAGTTTGATTCCCAGATATTTAGGATTGGAATCTTTTAAGTTTTTGGCTGTTCCTCCAGCTTTCCTATGCGCCATAAATCAATGTTTATATGCTAGCAAAACTAAAAAATTTAATCAAGTTATATGAGAAAGACGTTATTCTTGCCGTTATTATTATTTTGGTTGCCCTGATTAGTTTTGGTTTAGGGAGGTTGTCAAAAATAAAAGAGGGGAGAGTGCCGTTAATAATAGAAAATGCGCAAAATGATGCGAGTGCACAAACCCCCTCTTTATCAGGTACAACTGCAGAGGGAGCAATTGTGGCTTCAAAAAACGGCACAAAATACCATTATCCGTGGTGTCCCGGCGCCGCGACAATAAAAGAAGAGAATAAAATTACTTTTTCCACAATAGAAGAAGCCAGAAAGGCCGGCTATCAACCAGCTTCAAATTGCAAAGGATTAAAATAAAAATGTTACCACTCCCAAGCGATCGCTGGTAAACGGTAACATTTTGTTTACAAATTTTATTTACAAGTATCACCTATAGGTTGCTATAGCATTAGATAGGGGATAGTTGCAAAATTTGGCTTGAAATGCTACTTTAAAAATAGAATTTTGAACCTTGAAGGGAGATAATAATGATTGAACCAAAAAACTTACCTAAATCACCTACGGCACACAGATGGCTTGGTTTTGGCGCTTGTGGTTACTTAATGTTGAAATGCCAAACGTGCGGGATTATAGTAAATACAAAAGATGCTCTTGATGGTAAATATCCTATCTGCCCCAAACCACATCCTAAGGGTTGTAATCTTTATAAATTTGAATCAGTAATAAAGGGGAGTTTAAATGGTAGTTGAAACATACTGCCATTTTTTTATTTTTCCAAATCTTCTTGCACTTTCTTGTTTTTTGAAGCCGTGAGAGTGGTGAATTGCTTTTTGGTCATGAAATCGGCTATTTTTTTTCCTAAGGTTTCTTTTATTTTATCCATATCGTAAGAGGTTCGTTCCTGCGTTTTGCGGGTCAGATAACCTTCGGCGCCGAAAACCCTTTCCACTTTTTGGTTATCCATAAAGCCGTAAACAACCGCTTTTAATTCATCCAAGCGGTCGTCGTTTTTATCATTTTGCGCTTTCAAGCCAAAATATTCTTTTATAATTTCTTTTATTTCTTCTTCTGATTTTGAATTTTGCGCTTCGTACTTGCTGGCGTACAAATGTTTCCACATCGGACACATCTGCCGATAGCCGCACCAATCGCACAAAGGCGAGGGAGTGGGAGGGAAGTCGTTGTTTTTAATTCTCTCCTGAATATCTTTTATTGTTTCAAGCGCGTTATTCTTTGTATTTTCAAGCTGCTCTTTTGTGCGCGAAGTTGAAATTTTTTCTCCGTGCTTTAAAAAATACAAACTCAATTTTATTTTGGAAACATCCAGCTGCGGCCAGCGCTTCATTAAGCCCATATGATAAATAGACATCTGCAAATCATTATCTAAAGTTTCTTGCGCCGGCATTCTTTTTGCCGTCTTGTAGTCAATTATTTCATAGGAGTCGTCATTCTTGTCAACACGGTCAATGATGCCGGCCAAGACATGCGTTTCTTTTTTTGCAGGATCTTCCAGCTCCGCCTCAAAACGCGATTCCAAATCAACCACATTAAAATTCCAAGGAGGATTCTGTTTGTAAAATTTTTCCAGAATGGAAATTCCTTCTTTAAGGTACGCGTCCTTTTCTTCGTCCGAAAAATTTGCCTGACCCCAGACATCGCGGAAAAAGTCAATAATCTGGTCAAGGGTGGGGTAGAGGGGCGTCCTTTCAAACATAAATTTCAAAGTTGAATGGATTGCCGAACCAAAAACCATCTCCACGCCTTTCGGGACGCGAATTTTATCTATGTTCTGGAATTTATATTTGAGCGGACACGTTTTAAATGTGTCCAAATTTGAGTAGGAAGTACGCATGGGGGATTAAATATACAATGTCGCACAATATACCTTCTCGGTCATTGTGATTGTTGCGGTAAGGCAGTTGGCCCGCTTTCAAACATCTTTGGATTTTGACCCGCTTTTATCCTTTTCATGCTGTCAATGAAAGAATTCCAAAGAAGATTAAGAAAAACATCATTCCATAAATATTTTGCTGGACTGGCAAGGTAAGTTCCCCACATGCTTTTGCACCAATTCCAAACGTAGCCAACATTTGACTTGGCTGTGTCGTTTTCCACAATAGATCTTATATTTATGCCGAAATAACCCAAAATGACAAGGAGGACGACTATTAAAATAATTAATTTTATAAAACCGGCTTGATGCGCCATATTGCTTTAATTATACCTTATCTCTTATAAATATGACAATAGATTGTTCGGATGTTCTATAAGCACCCATTTTCCGTAGGAAACGCCATTACAATTTTTATCCGTATCGCCCACGCCTTTCACCACACCATCCTTCGCCGCCTTGATTGGAGCGCCGACGGCAGCTCTGAAATCAATTCCATTGTGCCCTGCTCCATTATAGACCTGAGGGTTGGCGGTGGCAAAAGCCGTGTTGCCAAAATATTGGGTAATGAATATTTTTCCGTCCAATGGCCATTTTAAAACTCCAGTTCCAATTTTTCAATATTAAGTTTTTTTGCATTTGCCTCTAAGCGGGTAATTTCGTTTTTTAGGGTTGTTTTTTCGCCGGAGATTTTATCAACCTGCGCCTGATATTCCGCGATTTCTTTTTCAATCTGCTCCATTTGCGCGCTTTTTTCGTCTATCTGTTTTTGCAAATCATCCAAGCGAGAAGCGCGAGCATTAGTAACCAGTAACGAGTAATAAAATCGCAATTAAAATATTTTTTTATATTTATATTTTTTTGATTGCATTTTTTAATCTTTTTATAGTTTCTTCTTTGCCTAAAATTTCCGCAACGATAAAAGGGTCTGGTGATTTATCCTCGCCAGTGAGCGCCATGCGAAACGGCCAAAGCACGTTCCCTCTCCCCTCTTTTTCCGCGTAATCGCGAATCGCTTTCTTGTCCCCTATTAACTCCGCGACTTTCTGAAGATGAATTTTTGTTTTGTTTAAATTATCCTCATTTTTCCATAAAAGTTTTTCTTTCTCGTATTCCGGCTGTTCAAAAAAATAATCGATGTCTTCGCTTATGTCAGACAATTTATTCATCCTTTCCTTTTGTATTCCTATAATTTTTTTTATTTTTTCTTTTTCCAAATATGGCGCGCATAATTCCATCAACTTTTCCGTGTCCATCTTTTTTATATACTGACTGTTTATCCAGTTAAGTTTTTCAATATTAAAAATTGCGCCTGCTTTTTGTATTTTTTTAATATCAAATTCTTTTATTAATTCCTCCATGGAAAAAATCTCTTGGTCAGTGCCGGAATTCCAGCCTAAAAGCGCCAAAAAATTTACCATTGCTTCCGGCAAATATCCCAGCTTTTTGTAATAAGAAAGAGAAACATGTTCGCCATGCTTCCGCTTGGAAAGCTTGGACCTGTCAGGCGCCAAAACCAGCGGTAAATGGGCATAAACAGGCCTAGGAGCGCCGATTGCCTCCTGAATGAGGATTTGCCTGGGAGTGTTGGAAATATGGTCTTCTCCGCGGATAATGTGCGTCACGCCCATTTCAAAATCGTCGGCAACCACCGCCAAATGATAAACCGGCTCATCAAAACTTTTAGCTATGACAAAATCTTTCAGTTCCGTTGTGTCAAATTCTATCTCTCCACGAATCAAGTCGTTAAATTTTATTTTTTTGTTCGGATTTTTAAATCTTATTACTTGCCCTGCCTTCGTCCCGAGCTCAGGCCGAGGGGAGCTCCTCAAATGGGCTTCTTCAGCCATATAAGCATTGCCTTCGTTTATCATTTTTTGAATATATTTTTTGTAAATTTCCGCGCGCTCCGATTGCCTGACCATGTTTGAAAAATTCAAATCAATACCGAGCCACTTCAAGCCGTTTATAATATCGTCTTCGTATTCTTTTTTTGACCTTTCTTTGTCTGTGTCTTCAAGCCGGAATAAAAGTTTTCCGCCGTTTTGTTTCGTAAAGAGATAATTAAAAAGCGCGGTTCTGGCGTTGCCGACATGGAACGGCCCCGTGGGGCTCGGAGGAAAACGGGTAATTATTTTTTCTTTTGCAACCATACTTAACATTATTTTATCATAAAATTACTAAACAAAAAAGGGCGGTTTCCCGCCCTTTGCGATTATTTTGACCTCGCGTTTGACCTTGCGCAGGCCTTCATTTCCCAATCTTTTCTATTCTGCTCTTTGCTGTATCTTCTCGCCCACAAGGTTGGCAATACTGGGCCCCATGGTCTCTTGGGATGAATCATACTCACCGACCCAAAACTTATCGCTCTTGCGCCCATTGCTAATGTTTTTCCTATATCTTCATACTCCCAAATACTAGGGGCGATAATAGGAGTGGAAACGGTATCTGCTAGTTCTTTGAGAATCCGCCAATTTATTTCCTGTGCTGTTTTACCAGACCTCGCTCCGCCTATTAGTGCAGGAACACTATTGATGCTTATTGCTTGCACTAGTCCTTCTGTTTTCTTTGCTATTTTCATATAATGACTGTTCGCGTGTCCAACTTTAACAATAAGTGGAGTATTTACTAAAGATCTTATGGTCTCGCAATTTCTTATCGTTTCTTCCTCGCCGATTATTATGTCGTTCGGGCAAGATGCATTATATTCAAACGCAAGAATATTCGGTAAACGTGATTCTAACTCTATAAGCATCACCCTTAATTGTTCCTTTTCTTTGCCTGCTATAGATAAGATAAGATTTTTATCTTTATATATCTTTTTTTGATATTTGCTGATAAATTGCAAAAGACCCGTATTATCCAGCCCAAAATTATTCCACCACCCATTTTTGATCGGCCTTATTTTTTTAGGCCCTTTCCGCGGATATCGCGTTATTGTTTTTGTGACTATCGCAAACAAATTGGGGTCATACAAATTCAATAATTTTAATAAATCATAAAGAATTCTGTGCGCAATAGTCGCTCCCCTACCATCAAACCCCATCATGCCGGAAGAAAGAAAAAATTGATAATTTTTGTCTCCTAATGTTATCATGCAGCAATACCTCCCTTTTTTAAATTTTTAAACATCAAAAATCGTCTGATATCATCATATTATAAAAAGACCAAAGAGTCAAATTAATTATTTCTCTTTCAATACTTCTTCAAAACGGATATGGGACGGATTTGTGGAAATTTTGCGCCACCAGAACGGTTTGAAAATTATTTCCGCTTGTTCAATAAGGGGATATTTCGCAAGAATTGACGCGTAATCGCTATTATCGGCAGAAATAAGATTATTCAACAGAGAAGTTTTGTCTATATTCCAGATAATATGCGCCGCACCCTTAAGATTAAAAAATATTTTCCCGCTGTCACCAAAGTCGTTAATCAGCTTGAAATCAAGTTTTTCAAGATCCTCCATTCGCGCGTCGGGATTTTTTTCGCTGCTTAAATATCTTACGGTCACTTCTTTGGACAGATTGTCTTTTTTTATCAAATAACCCGTGGCTGCGCCTTTTTCTTTGAAGATGAACTTTTTGTCTTGGGAATCAATTTTATCCCCCGTTTTTGGACCAGCTGGGTCGTCGGCAAAATCTATTTTAATCGCTCCGCCATAAAGAATATAACCCTCCGGTTTTTGCCTTACAATATTTTCTTTTAGATATTTTTCAATAATCGGTTTTAAATTATTTCTAGCACTATTCAAATCTCCTTCGGAAACCACATTCGCTTTGCCTAAAAAACCTCCTGTCATTTCCGTCTTTGACCGGCCATAAATTTTTTGGTAACTCGGCGCGCCTTTGAACCCCGGAATCGTAAAATCAACAAGCTTAATATTGTATTCCGGCCCTTGCTTATCGGCGTAAACCTTTGCTTCAATGGAGCCACTAGCTGGGACGATAATGGCCTCCTGAATTCGGTAAATTTTTCCATCCGGCGATTCAAAACGCGTTTGAACGATAAGTTTCTGTGATTTTGAAGGATAAGTATTATATATAGCAATTACCCCGCTCGCTTTTTGTCCGCCGTCCACCGAGCCGGTCGCCGTAACTTCCTGCGACTGCTCGTATTCCATCTGTATCGTCTCAAACGCCAAACCAGTTAAAGTTGCGGCGCTCTTATTTGCCTCCAAATTAAAATCAATATTTGTGAATCCCTGTTTCGGAGTTATTTTTACGGTGACCGAAGAAAAATACGATGAAAGCCATAAGAATAAAATAAAGAAAGCAACAACGCCAATAATCCAATATAAAATTCTAATTCTACCCTTCCTACCCCGAGTGTGATTTTTTGCAGGCGCGGGCACAGGCGCCTTAACTTCCGGCGCTTTTATTATTTTCTTTTTTATAATGTCAGATAATATATATTTAGCCACAATATTATTATATCTTATTTTTGCCTTAATGTCGGGAATAATATTATTTCTCTGATGTTATGCGTATCCGTTAAAAGCATTGCAAGGCGGTCTATGCCGATTCCCAGACCGGCCGCCGGCGGCATGCCGTATTCCATCGCCTCAAGATAATCCTCGTCGCTCGGAGACACCTCTTTCTCTCCCCTCTCTCGCGCCTTGTCCTGCTCTTTAAATCTCTGTTTTTGATCAAGCGGGTCGTTAAGTTCGGAAAAAGCGTTCACCGCTTCCACCCCGCCGATTATCAGCTGAAATCTGTCCAATAGGTCGGGGTTATCTGATTTTCTTTTTGCTAACGGCGACGAACCGGCCGGATAATCAACGACAAAAGTCGGCTGGATTATTTTCGGACGGCAAAGTTTTTTGAAAATGTTGTCCGTTATTTTTTCCTTGTCCTCAAATTTTTCAACTTTGATGCCAAATTGCTGGGCCTTCAGGGCCATGTCGTCGCGCGTTTCTTTTTCCGAATTTATTATCAACGCGTATTTTTTTAAAATATCGTAATAAGAAACGATTTCAAATTTTTTGGCAAAAGATATTTTGTTGCCGTCAAATTGGAGTTCCGTTTTTCCGGTAATTTTTTTGACAATCGCCTTTAAAAATTTTTCCGTGAAATTTCTTAAATACTCAGCGTCTCTGTACGCTTCGTACATCTCAAGCATGCTGAATTCCGGATTGTGGGTAACATCAATGCCTTCGTTTCTGAAATTTCTTCCCAACTCGTACACTTTTGAAAAACCGCCAATCAGTAATTTTTTAAGATAAAGTTCCGGCGCTATTCTCAAATACAAATCCGAATCAAGGGCGTTATGATGCGTCTTGAACGGCTCCGCCAAAGCCCCACCAGCAAGTAATTGGAGAATCGGCGTTTCCACTTCTAAAAAACCTTCTTTGTCCAAATAATTTCTAATTTCCGAAATTATTTTTGAACGCAAGACAAATTTTTTCTTGATATCCTCGTTCGCCAGCAAATCCAAATATCTTTTCCTGAATCTTTCTTCCACATCCTGCAAGCCGTGCCATTTTTCCGGCAGAGGACGAAGTGATTTCGCCGCCATCTTCCAGCTTAAAACTTTTAATGTTTTTTCTTTTTTCTTAGTAAGAAAAAAGTTTCCTTTCAATTCCACAAAATCACCAATATCGGTTGTATCCCGAAATAAAGAAAATTGCTCGTCGCCAACCTCATCTTTTTTTATAAACGCCTGAATGGAGGACGAACCACCTGTGGTGAGTGATGCCGAACCATCACTAATGTCAAAAAAAACCGCGCCTCCATGCCCGCGAACGGCCATAATCCGGCCGACAAGATACGATGGCTTCCTGCTTTTTACTAGCTTAGAAAAATTTTTCAGCGCCTCGGCAACAGAAAAATCCCGCTTTACCGAAGCCGGAAAAGGGTCAACGCCTTTCTCTTTTAAAATCTCCAATTTCCTAACCCGCTCGTTGCGAATGTCGTTTAAACTCATGGTTTAATTATATAAAATAAAAACTTTGTTGTAAATAAAAAAAGGGCTTTGGTTTTTGTGCCATAAGCCCTTTGAATTACAACTTTAGATTAGATAAGCTGGATATTTTTTTCTTTGATGCGGATGCAATAAGTGGGTTTGAGTTGAACTGGCGCGTCGCCTGTCTTTTTACCCTTCTCGTCTTTTTGCCATTGCGTTATTGGCTGGCCATCGGGATAAAAAAGCGGTATCCGAACTTCGCAATTTATGCTGATGTTGTTTTTGCCGACATCAGCGGGATTTACATACGCCCGCACTCTCCACATAGCCACTCTGCATATTTCGTGCAATTCTGTAACTATGTTAGAATTTATCTCCTCGCCATCTTGACGAGAAAAAATGTACCTTACCGCATGATACTTTTTTCTTCTCGTGTGGTCGTTCGAGTCAACGCGTTCTTGATAAGACGCGTCAACTAACACATAACCTTCCAATTTAAGGTCCGAGAGAAAATCGGCAACAGAAACATTTTGAGTTTGCTGAATGAATTGTACGCCCCCATTTAACGTTTTTCTTTCCTTGTGTTGGCCATATTTTTCCACATTGCGGTGATACACCCACCTCGGAATCAATGCTGGGTTTGAAAAGCTTAACTGCAACATAATATTGCCAACAGAATCATCCAGAACCATTATCTTCTCCATTACTACCTCCTTTCAAAAGTTTTTTATTTTTAAGGTTGTTTTACCCTTTTTCTAAGCCAATTTCATCCTAGCATATCTGCTATAATTTGTCAAATTTAAATCTTACCACTGGCAAGCGATCGCTTGGGAATGGTAACATTTTTATTATTTGATTTTATTCGTTTTATTTAATTTTATTTTAAATACTCCGGCGTATTCACACTCATCCAATCTAAAAGCTGGCGCATGACGGCAGGCGCGCCGACAAGATTGGCGTAAGGTCCTTTTTCCATGACCAGCGCAAAAGCGTATTTCGGATTATTGTAAGGCCAAAAACCGATAATCCACGAGTTAACATATTTCTTCGCCGCGCCGACCTCGGCTGTCCCCGTTTTCGCCGCGATATTGACGCCCCAAATATTCAACGCCGACGCTGTGCCCTCCGTCACTCCCATCCTCATCCCCTCGTGAACAACTTGAAAATAATTTTGAGGGATATTTAAGTCGCGAATTATTTGCAAATTATTTTTAGAATTGTCGCGAAGCAAGTGCGGTTGAATTATTTTTCCGCTATTCGCCACGGCCGCGGCATAAACCGCCATTTCAATCGGCGTGACATGAAAATATCCCTGGCCGATGGACGCGTTATAGGTGTCGCCTATTCTCCATATTGGGTCCTCGGGACTGCTCTTCGCCTTAAGTTCCGCGTTCGGCACCGTCCCGTTTGTTTCGCCATTCAGGTCAATTTTTGTTTTTAAATCAAAACCGAATTTTTCCGCGTATTCTTCTATTTTTTTTATACCCAACCCCTTCTGCCCTTCAAATCCTCCGCCGACTTCATAAAAATAAACATCCGAAGAAACGGCGAGAGCTCTTCTCATATCCACCCAGCCGTGCGCTTTCCAATCCTTAAATATACTTTTTTTGTCGGGGAAAAACGGATTAGGAAGAGAAATAAAGCCGGCGCTGAAAATTTGTTTTTCCGGCGTTATAACCCCTTCATTTAAAGCGGCGATGGCGATAAGCGGTTTTATGATGGAACCGGGCGCGTATAAGCCGGAAATGGCGCGATTCAAAAACGGCTTGTTTGTATCACCGATAAATTCTTTTATTTTTTCTTTCTGCTCGCCTTTGGAGAGAATTTCGGAATTGTATTCGGGATAGCTTACCAAAGACAAAACTTCTCCATTGTTGGCGTCAAGGATAATGCCGGCGCCCCCCTTGAATCCCCTTTCTTCGGCTGTTGATTTTATGGAATTAAAAAGCTGCGCTTGTATTTTTGAATCAATCGTGAGAATCGCGTCCTTGCCTTGCTCCGGTTGTTTTTGCAAGCTTTCAGAAATGACATTGTTTTGAGAATCAACTTCGCTTATTTTCACTCCCGCTTCGCCGAAAAGCATTTTTTCGTAAATTTTTTCTATGCCGTTTTTACCGGTCACGGCTTCCCTAATTGCGTCTTTGTTGTTTGCTAAATCTTCTTCCGACGGAAGGCCTAAATATCCCAAAACATGGCCGAATCCGCCGGCCTCCGCGTATTTCCTTAAATCTATATCGTTCCACGCCAATTTTTCTTTATTGCGGTCGTAAATTATGCCTCTGTTCGGAATAATAAAAATTTTCTTCAAGCTGTTGCTCTCGCTCCTCTTGGCATAATCCTCCCCGTGCACCGCCTGCAGAAAAAAAATCTTCGTCGCGAAAAGAAGCCCTATCGCCAAAAAAACGGAAACCGCGCCGTAAAAAGATCTCTTGCTTATCGGCCTCTCTATCTTCCCTTCCATTTGCTGAACGTCAAAGCCGGGAATATTTTTTGAATCCATGAATATCTCGTCGGGATAAATAGAGGGGTCTTTTTTTCTTTTCTTGAACATCTTAGGAAAATAATCTTATTTTTTTTCTTATTATTTTTGACACTAAAACCAAAACCAGCGCGGTTGCCGTAAAAATTCCGAATCGGCCGTAAATTTTTGCGCCGGGTATTGAGTATAATGAATCAAAAATTAAACCGGCCAGCGCCGCTTCCCAAAAATTCCCGAATAAAATTATGAAAACAACCGCCAGAACCGCGGTCCATTGCCACGGCAAAATAAACAAGCAAGAAAAAAATATAACGTCGGCAATAATTCTTTTTATCATTTCTTTATTGCCACGTATTTAAGTTCCTGCAGATTGAACGGAAATCTGAAATACAGCTTTTGAAACGGGTCCGAAGGATTTATTTCTATTTTATCTATTATCCCTATAAGTATGGATTTAACATCAAATGTCACCACTTTTTCTCCCGCGTTAACCTCAATTGATTTCGGTATCTTTATTTCAAAATTACCGTCTCCTTTTCCCGCAGCGATTACCTGATTATTGGAAGAAAGCAAAACGGCATTCGTTTCGTCGCCCGGGAAAGAAATAAGTTTTATTTTGCTTGAATCGCTAAAAATCTCAAAAACATAACCGATTAAAATATTATCGTAGGCCCAAACCTGCATGCCGTTTTTTATCCCCCTTTCGGAGCCAGCATCAACGATTAAAATGTCGTATGGCGATTTTGGCGGACGGCTTATCACGCGGGCGGCAAAAAATTCATTCTTATTCGACCAAGACATGATATCTTTTAATTCTTTGTTTTCTTTCTCTAAAATTTCATAGGCCAATAATTTCGTTTCCATTTCTGCCAACTTATCTTTTAAAACAAGATTTTCTTTTGAGAGCGTTTCTTTGCCGCTCAAAAGATAAGAATTGTTATCCGCCCAATTTACAATTGAACTGCCGAAATTCAAAAACGGCCGGAATACAGCAGTTCCTAAATTAACGGCAAAATTTCTTGCAGAACCGACAAATACCGCAAGCAAAAAAAGAATAAATAAAAAAAGCCCGACAAGAAACTTTTTATTTTGGCGGGATTTCATCATCATGGTCAACTAAAACATTTCTAAATTTTTCCAAATCTTCAAGCACTATGCCCGTGCCTCTCACCACGGCAGTCATAGGGTCCTCCGGAACTTGAACTGGTACTTTTATTTCAGATTCAAAAAGCTGGGCTAGCCCTCTCAAAAACGACCCTCCTCCGACAAGAATAATACCCCTGTGCATTATGTCCGCCAAAAGTTCGGGAGGAGTGTCTTCTGCCACTTCTTTTGTCGCCTTAATCAAAGCGCGAACGGATTTTATGATGGCTTCGCGAATATCAACGTCCGTCACTGCCACTTCCCTCGGCAAGCCGCTCACCAAGTCCCTGCCCCTGACAACGGTTTCCAGCCCTTCTCCATTTTTTGACACGGAACCGATGGCAATTTTCACGTCTTCGGCCGTTTTTTCGCCGATTAAAATTTTAAATTCATCGCGCATATAATCAATAATATCTTGGTTAAATCTGTCTCCGGCAATACGTATATTTTTTGAAACAACAATGCCCCCGAGCGAAATAACGGCGATATCGGTTGTGCCTCCGCCGATATCAATAATAATATTTCCAATCGGCTCGTGAATAGGTAGACGAACACCAATTGCCGCCGCCATCGGCTCTTCCACGATAAAAACTTCCCGAGCGCCGGCGTTTCTTGCCGCGTCCCTCACTGCCCTTATTTCCACGTTGGTTATGCCCGAAGGAACGCCTATCACGACTCTTGGCCTCATAAAAAATTTTGACGAGCCCTGATGGACTTTTTTAATGAAATAAGAAAGCATTTCTTCAGTGATTTCAAAATCAGAAATGACTCCTTCAACCAGTGGACGGACAACAGAAATGTGCGCTGGCGTCCTGCCGGCCATTTTTTTCGCTTCGTTTCCTATGGCCACCACTTGGTCGGTTTTTTTATTGAACGCCACAATTGACGGCTCATTGATGACAATACCGCGCCCGCGCACATAAACAAGAGTATTGGCGGTGCCAAGGTCAATTCCTATGTCGGTTGAAAATAATCCGTAAAATTTATTAAGCATAATGCTAAAAATGCTAATTTTATGCGAATAACGCGAAAAACTTTTTTCTTGTAATTAATTTAACCTTTTGCTCCCCTCTCTTTTTAAGTTCAACCATATCTTCTTTTATTGTTTTCTCACTCACTACCACCCTGTATGGAATGCCGATTAAGTCGGCGTCGGCGAATTTCTCGCCAGCCGTGATATCCTCTCTGTCATCATAAAGTACCTCAACACCAGTTTTTTGTAAATCTGCATAAAGTTTGTCGGCATAAGATTTAAGGTTTGAGATTTGAGGTTTGAGATTAAGTAGGTGTACTGCGAACGGCGCCACCGATTCCGGCCAAATTATGCCTTTGTCGTCGTGATTTAATTCCGCAATAGCTCCCAGAAGCCGCGTCAGACCCATTCCGTAACAGCCCATGATAACGTTGTTTTGATTGCCATCTTTGTCTGTAAACTTTAAACCGAATGGATCTGAATATTTGGTCATTAACTTGAATATGTTTCCAACTTCAATGGCTTTTTCTTCCCGAAAATTCTTACCGCCACAAGTTGGGCAAACACTCTGTTCATTAAATATTTCTTTATTTATAGCTATCTTGCATTTTTCGCACAGAAAAATAGCGTCTTCGCCCGCCTCGCTCAACATTTGGAATTCGTGGGAATATTTTGAAAATGTCCCGCCGGAGGCAAAAGTGAGATGGGTCTTATCGCCTATTCCGCATTTATCAAAAATATTTTTGTAATGCGTTTTCATTTTTTCGTAATAATTTTCAAGGTCTTTTTCGTCCGCATGGAAAGAATAAAGATCCTTCATCACAAATTCCCTGCCTCTTAAAATGCCTGATTTCGCGCGTTTTTCGTCCCTGAATTTCGTCTGAATTTGAAAAAGAGAGAACGGCAAATTTTTGTAAGAAAGTGAAAATTTTCCCGCCAACGGCGAGACAATTTCCTCGTGGGTCGGACCGAGAGCAAATTCTATTTTTGAATAATGGCTCGTGAATCTAAAAAGAGAATCGAGTGAATCCCATCTGTCGGTTTTTATCCAGTTTTCTTTCGGCTGAAGCGCAGGCATCAGAATTTCCTGTCCGCCGGCTTTGTTCATTTCCTCGCGGATAATGTTTTCAATTTTTTTGAGCGCGCGCAGACCGAGAGGCAAATAAGTGTAGACGCCGGCCATGAGTTTGTCCGTAAAACCGGCGCGCGCCAAAAGCATGGCATTCGCCGAAATTTCATCCTTCGGCGCCTCCTTTGCGGTTCTAGGGAAAAGTTTAGATTGAAGCATATTACCCCAATTCTAGCACCTTCCTATATTAACTTCAAAATGTCGCGGTAGGTAATCGCCAGCATAAGAATTAAGAGTAACGCCATGCCGATACCGTGAGTTATGTTGCTGACTTTTGAGCTCACCGGCGAGCCTTTTATTTTTTCTATCAAAAGGAAAAGTAATCGCCCGCCGTCCAACGCCGGGAGCGGGAGAATATTTATCACCGCAAGATTAACCGAGAGCATAGCGATAAATCCGAGAATATAAGCGAAACCGAATTTTGCCGCCGTACTCGTGATGCCGATTATGCCGACTGGTCCCATCACCTGGTCCAGTCCGCTTGTCCCTTTTATGGCGCCGTAGATAAAATAAAAAATTGACTGGGCCACGGCAATCAGCAAAAAATAAGTTGTCTTCAATCCTTCCCAAATTGATTTGTACCATGAAAACTTTATCGTTCCGATTTCATCCATAGCTATGCCTATCGCCCCTTGGCCGGCGGGCGGGTTCACTCTCGGTGTTATTTTTATAGAAGAAATTTTGTCTTCTCTTTTATAATTTATACCAGTTTCTTTTCCTTTATTCTCCAAAATAAATTTTTGCGCCTCTTCAACTGAATTAAAACCAACAAGTTCGTCTCCGGGCTGCAAGCCAGCCGTCCTTGCCGGTGAATTTTCTTGAACTTCTAAAATAATCACTTTTTTATCGTTTATTTCCGCGCCAGGCGGAACAGCTCCGACGCTGGTCGGCATTCCCGCCAGATACCCCACAGATATTAAAAACCACGCCAAAATAACATTAAAAATGACACCCGCAATAATAACCAAAGCGCGAATGCCAACTGATTTTGACGCAAAACTTCTTTGGTCATTAACCTCTTGTGGTGAGCTTGTCGAACCATCCTCGCCGTAAATTTTTACGAATCCGCCGAAAGGAATAAGGTTGATTGAATAAATCGTCTCGCCTTTTTTAAAGCTGAAAAGCCGCGGAGGAAAGCCAAAACCAAACTCGTCAACTCTAATTCCGCTTTTTTTGGCGACAATAAAATGCCCGAATTCATGGGATAAAACTAAAATAGCTAAAACCGCAAAAAATAAAATAAAAGACATTTAAAAAATTTCTAATTTCTAATTTCTAATTCTTTTCTCTCTATCATCTCTTCAATTTCTTTTGAAAATCCGTCAATGATTTTCTGTAATTCGTCTTTGAGCCGGAATTTGTCGTCTTCGGGAATTTCCCCGTTTCTTTCCTTTTCTTGGACGTCTTTCCAAACTTCTTCTCTTGCCAACTTCAAAGAAATTTTTGCTTCTTCTAATTTATCGTAAAGAATTTTTATAAGTGATTTTCTTCTTTCCTCGGTAAGTTCGGGCATCGTCACGCGCACCGATTGCTTGTCCGCGATCGGCTGAATGCCGAGATTAGAACTGATTATGGCGTGTTCAATATTTTTCAGCATTCCCGCGTCCCACGGCGTGACACGCAAAGTTCTCGCGTCTTCCGCGCTGATTGAAGCGACATGCTTCAACGGCACGCGCGAGCCGTAAGAATCGACAACAAGATTTTCCACCAGCGCCGGAGTCGCCCGGCCGGTGCGAAGAGAAGATGATTCCTTTTTCATCCATTCTTTTATTTCCTCTCCTTTCTTTTTTATTTGGGAAAAATCGTACATAAGCTGACTGTTTTCATTCTATATCTTTGGCAGAGTTAAAGCAAGATATTCCATTATCATTTTTACCGATGGCGAACGGTCAAAAAGAAATTCCCGCGCTTTTTGTATTACTCCCAGCGCCAAGAAGTTCGGCTTCTTTAAAGAAGCCGAACTTCTTATTATCATTTCTAAACCATTCAAAAATTCAACTGCTTCCGTTTTGTCTTTAAAAAATTTTTCGGCTATTTTTACCCGTTTGGCGGGCAAGCTCCCCAAAAAATCAAGACAAACTTTTTTTGTTTCTTCAGTAATTTCTTTTTCCCCCCCCGATTCTTCTATAACCACAAAACGGGAACGAAGAGTCGGGATAACAGCATCGGCAGACGGCACGAGAATAAAAAAATGCGTTCCCTCAAACGGCTCTTCAAATGTTTTAAGCAGAGCGTTGGCCGATTCAACGCTGAAAGAAAAAACTTCCGCCACAAAAACTTTATTGCTCCCCAGCAACGGTCTTTGGCTGGCCCACAATAAAAGCTTTCTGCTTTCATCTACGCCGAAAAGATTGAATTTTTCATAAAAAAAATCTGGATGCGTCTCTAACCGACGCCCGGCGTCGGTGAAATCACCGACGCCGGGCGTCGGTTCCGTTTCCAGTAAAACTTTTGCCGCTTCAAACGCCATCTTGCGCGAAGCATCATAATCCCCCGCCAACAAATAAGCGTGCTGGAACTCTTTTTTTTCTATGTGAGCTTTTAAAACGGGATTCATAATTTGATAATACTGAAAAACATGTTAAAATTCAATCACAATTAAGGGCCTATAGTTTAGTGGCAGAACACCGCTTTTGCATAGCGGATACGCCAGTTCGATTCTGGCTAGGTCCAAAACTAATTTAAAGCAAGATTTATGAGGTGCTCCAGAAATTCGGAGTACGACGAGCCGACGGCTTTTATCGCCTTCGGCAGAAGCGACTCCGTCGTGAGCTCCGGCAAAGTGTTTATCTCCAAAATATAAATGTTTACCCCGTTCTTGGCGGGACCTTTAGGCGAAACAATAAAATCAGCGTTGGAATAATGCCTGCAACCGACTGCTTGATGCGCCGTTATCGCCATTTTTTCTATTTCTTTCTTTATTTTCAAATCAAAATTTTCCAAAACCGGCAAAGAATAATGTTTTTGGTCTCTAAAATTTTCAATGACTCCGCAAGTCGCTTCCCTGCCTTTTATGTATTCTTCCGCCAATATTTTTGAATCAAAGGCGGATGCGATTTTAACCGCCTCAACTAGTTCGTCAAAATTATGCGCGATGGACACGCCGACGGAAGAGCCGGAAGAAACGGGCTTCACAACCCACGACGGCCCCATTGCCTTGAAAATTTTATCGGCCACTCCACTTAGGAGTTCAGCTTCTAAGTTAATGACGATGCCTTTTGGGATATTCAGGCCGGCTCTCGCGAATGCTTCCCGCGCCAATGCCTTATTCATTCCCAGCGCCGAACCAAAAATTCCCGAACCGGTGTACGGTATTTTGTATGTTTCCAACAACTGCTGAACTTTTCCATCCTCCCCGTACTTTCCATGCAGGGCATTGAAAACAACATCAATGGAACGGAAAATTTTTTCCGGATGGGATAATTTCCCTTCAAAATACCAATCGCCTTCCCTGGAAAGAAAAATATCATAGCCGGTAAAATTTTCCGGCAGATTATCCAGCGCGCTTTTTCCCGTTTTCAGGGAAACGTCATGCTCGTCGGACGGCCCGCCGCGCAGGACGCCGACTTTTATTTTTCTTTTAGATTTCATTTTAATTGTTGAACACTCGGTGTTCAACATACAAACAACATATCGTTATCTCTGTAAATTTTTCAAGAAGCCGAAGGACTCCTGGAAGTTCTTAAAGATAACGTCAATTATTGATTCAGCCGAGCGCGGAGTGAGAATGGCGCGAACCGGAGAGCTCGCCTTGTTACCCGCCTCATCTTCGGAAACAACTTTAATTCTGTAAACCGTTGACGGCTTGAAATTGGCGATGATAACGGCGTGGTCGGTGGTATATTCTTTTTCATCTCCGGCTTTATTTGCCAAGTCCTCTTTATTGCTGATTCCTTCTTCATAATAGACAATGGAGTTGGCCGGCTCATTTGTTTTCCAGAATACTATCGTCTGCAATCGGTCCGTCCTGCCCGGCACCAATGCGTTGTCAACTTTTATTGAAGAAAGTTCCGGCGGAACAACGTCTTGCTTGGTTCTAATCGTTATTGTATTGCCTTCAACAATATTATTGTTGACGTCGTAGCCGAAGGCCTTAATTTCGTAGGAAGTGGCCGGCGTCAAATTGTCCAAGACGACGGAGTGGACTTTAGCCATGGCGTTGTCGCCCTTTTGGCCGACTTGCCTCGTAATCATATTTCTGTATTCCGCAAAAGAGCTAGTTTCGTCGCTGGTGGTCCATCTTATTTCTATTTGAGTATTGCCCACCTTCGTCACTTCCGGCGCAATCTTGGAGGACTTGGTTATAAATTCAATATTTTTTGATTTGCCAACAACGCCCGGAATGGCAAACGACTTCGTCTGCAAATGATATTTCGTGGACGGAGAAAGATTAGTCAGATTGACTTCGTGGCTCTTGGATTTTTCCTGCGTATCTGAAATCTCCGATTTGTACGGGTTCTCGTTTTTCCCGTCATAATCTTTATCCGCAACATAGGCCGCTGAACCGTATGATTTAATATTAGTCAACCACTTAATGACAGCTGAATTTTCAGTCACATCGGAAACCTCCACCTTGCTGATAAACGGCGGAGACAAACTAGGCATTATTGATTCTATTATTCCCTCCAATTGGGTCTGGAAACTTTCCGCGTTTTCCAGGGTGATTAAATTGTCCAGCGCCTCCGTGGCAAATTTTGTGGTGAATATTTTGTCCTCGGAATCGCTGAAGTTGCCGAATTTATCTTGCGCCTTCACTTTATAATGATATTCCGTTCCCAGCACGAGGCCCGACATTTTCACGCTATGGCTAGTTTTCAAATCGGGAGAAGCGGCGACATTGCCGTATGTTTTATCTTTCCCATACAGCGCGTAGCCAGTGGAAATTTCATTTGTGTCAAAAGTAACAGTCGCATCAAAGGCGTTTATGGAAGATGTTTTGATATTGGAAATTGAAGGCGGAGTCGTGTCGCTTGCCGCCACACTTCCCCCTCCTCCCACATATTGGATAACGACATCTTTTGCCGAAGTTGTGGTAGCCGACTTATTGGAAGAGTAACCGATATTCCCCTGGGAGTCGGCGGACCTAATGCGATAATGATAAATTGTTTCAGAGGTAAGAGACGACAAAGTAAGAGCGTGGCCCATAGTGAGAGTGGGGTTAAGCGTGCCGGAATTGGTGTAGATGCCGTTTTCCAAACCGAAATCAACCTGGCTGTCAGCAAGTTCGTCCGTGTTCCAAAAAACAATCAAAGTATCGGCCGTCCTCACTGGCGTGGAAATATTTGAAATTACTGGCGGCTGATTATCGTAGGATGTGGTGAAAGTATAATAGTTGCTGCTGTTTTTGTCGGTGACAGTATCGCCGCCAGCTATTGATTTAACATAATAATAATATGTCGTTCTTGAAAGCAAATTAGGAAGAGTGACTTTGTGATAATACAAAGGCCCGCTTCCGCCAACTGCATCCGCGCTCCCCGCCGTGCTCACACCCGAATCGCTAGTCAAGTTGCTGGTGTTTGTGGAATAGATAACATATGAATTAGAATCGCTGTTTGTGTTCCAAGTAATTTCCGCGCTGTTGTTGGTGACGGAAGAAGTGACGACGTCAGTAATCGCCGGTCCGCTCGCAGTGGTAAACGGAATTCCGGCCGCTGCTCCCTCGTTCGCCATAATGTCTTTTGATTTTATTCGGAAAATATAATCAGTAGCTGGAGTTAAGCCGGTAACGGTAACGCTGTGGCTCGTCACATAAGCGGTGCTGGAAGCATTGCTGGCATAATTTCCGGCCGCGGCCGTGGAAAATTCAACTTTTGAATCCGCCATCTCGTCCGTGGCCCAAGTGATTTTTGCCCAGGTTGCCTGTGTTTCCGCTATTGCCACCGCGGAAATAACCGGAGCCGTGAAATCGCTCCCGCCCTGGCCGTCCGGCAAGTCGTTTTGAGGAGTGGAATAACTGGAAATATCGCCGCCCGTGTCCGTCACCCTCACCTTGTAATAATATGTCGTGGTTGAAGCGACAGTTGAATCGGTATAAGAGTTTGTGTTGATGTCGGAAATGGTGGTTAGTAAAGAATAATCCACGCCGTTGGTGGAACGGTATATTTTATAACTGCTAAAAGCGGCTGTGGTGGAAGCGGTATAAACTTCCCAACTCATCATTTCCTTATAGCTGTTAATCGCTGGATTGCTAATATCATAAAGCATAAAGTTCTGCGGCATGGAGGGGGCTGTAGCCGAAGTTGTGGCGGTATTTCCGAAAGCGTCCTTTGTTGTTAAGTAAACGGTTTCAAAAGACGGCGTACCCGAAAAAGTCCACGCAAATGTCGTAGAGGTGGAAGTTCCCCCAACCGCCCGCCAGTCGCTTCCGGCGGAGTCGGCGTTATTGGAGACCTTGTATTCTATATTATTGTCATCGGAAAGATTTAAAATAATCGTGTCGGCGGCGGAGTCCAAAGTGAAGGCGGTCATTGTCACATTCTTCACATCCAAGGCGAAAGTTCCACCCGTTGCTGTTGCTGTGTTATTCGCGCCTTCGTTGTCGTTTACCGTTACCCTGATTTGCGCAGTGGCATAATATGTTTCCGGTATCTGCGTTTTCGCGTCCCAATAGGTGGTGTAAGTGAGGTAACTGCCGTTTAAGACCTTGTTGGTCGTATTTCCTCCGTAGGTACTAAATCCACCCCCCGTTGGGGCGTCACCCCAAGTGATATTGGCTGAATTAACAGCCACCCATCCGCCCCCAATATTATATTCAAAAGTGGGCGTAACATAATTCGGACTGTTTGTGCCAGTGGTCGTGTCGGTATCTTTTACGGCGTATTGAATTTGCGCCTTAGCAAAATTCGGGTCGCTTGAATTTGAAATCTGCGAAACGGAAACGCCGTTTGTGCCAAAAGTGGAATCAAACTGCGGTGTGGCATTAACAACATAAGTGGCGGTGACACTACTTAATGTCGGCGTGCTCGCGCCGTCGGAAGTTAAAAACGCTTTGTATTGAAAATATTTGTCATTATTGCCGGAAGTGAAAGTGGCTGGCATTGATTCCGTTCCGGCGGAATTTTCAAAATATGTTCCCGTCGTGCCGTCCGGCCCGAGCCAATTGGTCCAAGTGACGGTGTCGGGAGAAGTGCGGAGTTGAAATTTTATTCCCGCCGTGGTCGTGGTCGCGCCCGTCCATTGAATTTTGCTCATAAAATTAGTGGCGTCGGTGGTATTATAAATTGAAGAAGTCAAAGTTTGAACAGAAGCGGGATAATAATTGTAATTTATAGTGATGTCGTCCAGAGAGGGAGTGTAGGCGGTGTCGGAAGTGGAAAGATTAGCGCGATATTGGACATAACGGTTGCCGGTCAAGGAGGAAATACTTCCGCCTGTTGAAATATTTGTTTGCCATTCGGTCCATGTGCCGTCCGGCGTTGCCGTGTTGCCTGCCTTGATGTCAACTGTCAAAGTAGTGCTGGCGTTAGTGGTTTTGGTAAAACTCAATGTAGTTAGACCGCTTTTTTGCCCCAAATCAACGCTGGCCGAAGTATAAGTGCCGGAGGAGAGAGAAAGTAGGGGAAGTTTAGCAAAGTTATTGGTGTTATTTCCCCCTAAAACATAAAGATTACCCGGGTCTAATCCATCAGAGACAATGCCGCCACCAACCCAGCCAACATTAAATGGCGTAGGAGCAACGGAAGAAAGGTTGGTCCAAGCACCGGTGGAGATATTATATTTGGCAAAGTTGGTATTGTCCCATCCTGTCGCGTAGAGATTGCCCGCGCCGTCAGAGGTAATATCGCTGGGGCTAAATGGCACGGGAGCGGTGGAAGAAAGGTTGGTCCAAGCACCGGTGGAGATATTATATTTGGCAAAGTTGGTATTGTTAAATGCTGTCGCGTAGAGATTGCCCGCGCCGTCAGAGGTAATGCTCATAGTACCAACTGGCACGGGAGCGGTGGAAGAAAGGTCTGTCCAACCAGTGGAGGTATTGTATTTGGCAAAATTGGTATAGGTATTATCTCTTATAAGATAAAAATTGCCATCGCCGCCATATGCAAGATTGTCATTACCCCAAGTGAGAAACGGCAAGGGAGCGGTGGCGGTGAGGTCTGTCCAGCCGGTGGAGGTATTGTATTTGGCAAAACTGACCGTGCCATTTGACCCCGAAGCGTAAAAATTGCCCGCGCCGTCATAAGCAAGACCACCGTAGATGCCAGACGGCGCAGTAGTAAGGTTGGTCCAGGCGCCAGCGGAAGTATTATATTTGGCAAAATATCCGCTCTGATTGATCGCGTAAAAATTGCCCGCGCCGTCAGAATCAAAGCCGGAATAGTTTAAAAAATTAAATGGAGGAGGAACCGTTGCGGTGAGATTAGTCCAAGAAGTAGAATTTGTTTTCCCAAGCTTCACGCTCGCATTGCTTCCTGTTCCAGAAACTATTGTTGATGAAAGTGTTCCTCCCGAAAAATCGGTGTCGGTTGTATGCGTGGCCGAAGCAGCGGTTGCGGTTAAGCTCACGCTCGCGCCGGCGGTGATGTTCGCGTCTTTGGCGGAATATTTAGCCCAGCTTGATTGGTTGGTCGGATGGACGGCAGTATCAGCCGACTCTGTCGTCCAGCTATTCTGAACAAAAGTATAAGTGGCGCCCAAAACTTTGCCGGGACCAAAACTGTAAAAAACAAGGGATAACAAAACAACAACAGCCAAAAAACCGGAGATTACATCTTTGACTTTTATTTTTTTCCAAAAATTTTTCACTTTACGCTTTTTGCAAACTTTTTACCTGATTTTCCAAAAATTCCACTCTTTGCTTTAGGCTAAGGACATCGCCAACTATCGCATCCACATCCTCTTTTGAAGTTTGTGAAATTTTTTCAAGTTTTTGTTCTATTTCTTCTAATTTATTCCAAATCTGTTTTATCTCCGCTCTTATGTCTCTAATTTGTGATTCTATGGTGTCAAAACGATTATTCATTTCTTGCTTTAAATCTCTAATTTCTTTATAAACATTGCCAAACTCCTTATATACTCCGTCAAATCCTTTCTTAACCATCACCGCCAAACCATCAAATTTTTTATCAATTCGCTCTCCAAAACTTTCAAATTCCTGTTTTATCTCCTTATCCATATGCTTATTATTCTATCCTAAAATTAAAACTATTGCATCTCCTGTGGATAACCAAATAGCAGCCTATTTTTTGGCTATTTCGTGTATGGCGCGGATGAGTTCGGTCGGCATGTATTCCCCTTTCACCAGGAATTTATCCGCCCCGAGCTTTTCCGCTTTTTCTTTTATTTCCTTATCGCTGAAGCCGGAAAAAATTATAATTTTTATGCCCTTTGTTTTTTCCGCGCCTTTCAGCTCCTCCAAAAAATGAAAGCCCGCCTCCCTGTCCACCATTCCCCCTTCCTTGTCGGCCATCATGAGGTCCAGAAGAATTACATCCGGCCTGTTGGCGGGGTCGCTCAAAATTTCTCTGGCTTTTTTAAAGTCGCCCACAATGGAAAATTCAAAATTATCATCACCCTTCATGCCGTGAATCCAAAAAACATCCTTAAGAAAAATTCTCATAAATTCGTCGTCTTCTATGGAAAGTATTTTGATTGACTTATTCATTAGTGTTCGCTAATAATGCTAATTTCTGCAAATAACGCTAATTATTATTAATTTTTGAATTTAATACTCTACGATATTTAACGCCATCTTTTGTAAAATATATCAAAATTCCAAGTTTTATATTTGCATTTTTTAAATATTCCAAAACCTGTTTGCAGTGAATGTAACCAAGCTTTGACACAACTTTTAATTCTAATAAAATTTTACCCTCAATAATGAAATCTGCAAAATAGTGGCCAATTTTTTCATTTTTATATTCTAATGGAATAAATTTTTCTTTTTCGTAACGCAATCCTAAATCTGAAAATTCTTTTGCCAATGCTCTTTGATAATATTTTTCTTGCATTCCCCAATTTAATTTATTGAAAACATTGAATGTGGCTCCTATTATTTTAAAACTCAATTCCGGAAAAACAATCATTTTGTCATTGTCTTTTATCTGTATTACTTTATTTTCGTTCACATTATTGGCAATTATCATGTTTTTTAATCTTTAATATTCGCATTATTTAATTTTTATTCGCGTTATTTGTGATTACTTCCTGATGAATGCCTGCTTCGGCGATAAGTTTGCCGCTCGGCGCGCCGGCCACGAGCCAGAAAGGACTCCGACCAGCGCCGAGATGACAACGATAAAAATAAGGAATTCCGGAGGATAAATAAACAAGTCAATCGGCTTCCCGCCCAGACGGCTAGCCAAAAAATTCAAACCGAGGTTAAACATCTCCCCGCCAAGAACACCGACGGTAATTCCTCCAATCCCGCCAAGCAATCCCATAATCAGCGATTCCATCAAAAACAAATTTCTTATGTCGGCCACCGAAGCGCCCAGTGATTTCATTATACCTATTTCAAATATCCTTTCCAAAAATCCGATAATCATTGTGTTGAACATTCCGATGGCGGAAATGACCAGCGCCGCCACGCCAAAAATACCAAGCATGATGGTGATGGCCGTCATTATTTTTTTCGCCTGATTAACCAAGTCAATGCGCGCGGAAATCAGAAAGCCGTCGCCAAGAAGCTTGTCCTTTAACGGCTCAACGTTGTCTATGCCCTTCGCTTTCACAAAAATATGCTGGTAAAACGGCGGTTTTTCGGGAGTGGCGCTTAAAGGAATAAACACAAACGGCGGCTGCATATCGTCCATCACGATGCCTTTGATGGTTAATGAGGACGGGATGTCAACAATTTTTATATTATTTCCGCTCTCATCCTGGTAAGTAATGTTTACCGCAATTTTTTGATTTAGGGATTCTTCCGTTTCTTTCATATTAAGGAGACGAAGGGCAGTATTGGAAATGACGACCGAGTTTTCATTTTCCGTGAACGCCGAACCCAAATCCGGCTTCAAACCGGAAAGACGAAAATAATTCGGATTTATTATTTTTATTATAAGAAAACCGGATAAGGAATCCATTTTGGCTTCGCCGGAAAATTCCCCCACCGGACTTATTTCCTCCGCTTCGGGAATTGAAGCTATTTGTTCCGCTTTTTTTGAATCAATATTTTTTCCGCTTTCTGACGGATAAAAAGCGTCCAAGCTTATGAGGGAATCCTCGGTCGCGGCCAGTTTGCCTATTAATATGTATTGGAGGCCGTATCCCAAAGAAACCAAAAAAAGAACGGTGCCGATGCCCAGAGAAATGCCCAGAACAGTGAGAAACGTTCTCAACGGCCTAACCTTAAAAACCCTTAGAGACAACTTAAAAAGGTCCCTAAACTTAAGGCGATGCCCTTCTTCATTAAGAGCGACATACCTGGGCGTATAAATTTTTTCCGGATCAGGATTCATGATTCATTTTTTTCTTCCGTATTATTATTGTCGCCGCCGATAATCGCTTCTAATTTCTCGGCCATTTTGAAACTGCTTCTGATTTTGAGGCCCAGTCCCCCTTTTTCTTTCGGTAAATCAAGAATTTTCCTGAAATGGTCGGTGGTAATTATGTTTCTCACTCTCTCGCCTATTCCTTCATCCAGCCGCTCCAGTTGCAGAGGGGTCAAAGCGCCTTTGTATTCTTCCAGCACCCAGTTGCGCAAGTCCTCCACATCTTTTGAAAACGGCGCCTCCGGCGTTTCTTTTATTTTTTGATAAAATAACCTGAGTTTCTTTTCTCCGTTTATCATATCTTCAACGTAATCCGTAATTTTTTTCGCCTTTTGCCTCCACAAACCGACTCCGCCCTGCGCGTAGGGCTTGTCCAAGGCCAGCATTAATCCGTCTTTATCCAATTCTTCTTTCAGCCGCTGGAAGATAAATGACTCCAGTCGCCTCTGTTCCGGCTGGGAATATCCTCTCATTGCCATGGCGGCTATCATCTTGGCGCGATTTTCAATCGGAGGCAATTCCGGAAAAAGATTTTTATAATAATATCCCGTCCCGACTTTCTTGAACAAAGTCGGTTTTTCTTTTGATTCTATTCTGGTAATGGAGCCGTCGCGCATGTAAAAAATCTTTTTGACGTCGCGCAAACTCCACGCTTCGTGGGTCACCATTATGATGGTCTTGCCGTCTTTTTCATTCAATTCTTTTAATAAATCCAAAACATTATTAGCGTTAACAGAATCAAGATTTCCGATCGGCTCGTCGGCGAGAATTATCGGCGGGTCGTTGGCGAGAGCGCGGGCGATGCCGAATCTCTGCTGTTGGCCGCCGGAAAGTTCGTGCGGATAGCGGTTGGCGAACTGGGCGATGCCCAGCCGTTCCAAAATTTCCATCGCCCTTTTTTGCCTTTTTTCCGCAGAGATGCCGAGAAAGGCCATGGGTAGGGAAACATTATCTATGTTGCTGATGGACGGGATGAGATTGAAATTTTGAAAAACGATTCCGATGCCGATCTGGCGATAAATGGCCAATTCTTTTTGCGAAAAGCCCATGATATCCTGGCCGTTGATAAAAACCTTTCCTTCGTCCGGCCGTTCAACGCCGGAAATAATGTAGAGAATAGTTGACTTTCCACAGCCGGAAGGGCCGAAGAAACTCACGAAATCTCCTTGTTTGATGTCCATGCTCACACTCTTAAGCGCCTGGACTTCCGAGTATTTGCCCTTGTCGTAAAAAAAACTTACGTCTTCTAGTTTAATGACTGGATCCATAATATTATTTCATTTGCCAAAGACGGATTGCTGTCAAAAATATCCGTCCCATGACCGGCGTTTTCTAAAACCTTGAGTTTCTTATTCTTTGATTTTAGCATATTAAATAATATTTTGGCGGTTTCTGTGGAATACTCGTCGCTCTCTCCGCCCGCCGCCAAAAACACGGCTTGGTTTTCGGTTATTTTTTCAGCCGCCGGTTCCGTTTGCATGCCTTGGTAATCAAGGCCAGGAGAAAGCAGAACACTCGCTTTAATTTCCAGATGCTCCGACTGGAACTGCAGAGCGAGATTGGCGCCTATGGAAGCGCCGCATAAAAAAATATTTTCAAGCAAAACGCCGTTAGAAACAAAAAAGTCAGCCGCCGCCTCAACGTCTTTTATGCTTGCTTGATAATTTCTATTCCCTTCCGATTCGCCGTGTCCGCGCAAATCAATGGCAAGGCACTGAAAGCTGGTATTGTTTAATTTCTCCGCAAAGTCCTTCCAGCTCTCTTTCGTCGCGGGCATCATATGGAGAAGAATAATCGCCGGCGCGTTTTTTTCTTTTGTTGGATAGTAATCGCCGGCAATATTGATATTATCGCTTGTTTTTAAATTAACTCTTTGTGGCACATCCTAATTTTATCACAAAAAAATAAACACAATAAACCCACTACCTATTTAGTGCGATAGCATAGAATAGGTAGTAGATTATAGATTATAAAATTGTTTAAGAAAATTATCTTGATTTATTTCTTTTACCAATAAAAATCTGACAAATCGCCTCACGTTAAAAAATTCCGTAATAAAATCTATTTCATCATCGCATTCAAATGGACATACAAATACGCTTTTCTGCAGCGGATAAAATTCCATTTCCTTTAATTTATTAGTGAGCGCGCTTCTGGCTTTTTTGTATTTTTCAGGAATATCAAAAACTATAACTCTCCAGTATCCATCCCATTTTTTTGGTCTTATTAATTCCAATTCGTCAAATTTGTACTTTAATATTTTTTTATTTCCTTTCTCGGTAATTTCCATCACCATATCATTCCCCTTTTTATAAATATCAATCAGTTTTTGGCTTTGAAGATTACGAAGCGCGCGATTTAATTTAAATTTCTCTTTGGAATTTTTTATCCCAAAAAAATTAAAAACCTGCGGCAGATTAGGTAAAGCGAAACTGGCGACAATTAAACCGCCAATAGCCAATCCTTTTAAAATATCTTTAGCTAATTCACCTTTTGCATATTTATCTCTTATTGATATTTTTGTTTTATTCTTAACTTTACTCATATTTTTCTTTTTTTATGCTAATTTAACTATACTACCTATCTGGTGCGATAGCATAGAATAGGTAGTAAGTAATTTGTTATAATTATTAGTTGTTTTTTTTGCCATTGTTATTAAAAATTTTTTTAGATAATCTAAAAACAAACCAAATAACTATTGCGGAAATTATCGCCACTTCAATAATGTGATAAATGCGTCTAGTGTCTTCAAAAAAACTGATAATGTCATAAGAAAACCTGTATCCCAAGAACATCAAAAGAGGAATATATAATATACTCGCGGCAATATCGTAAATTAAAAAATCAGAAAAACGTGAATCGGACATTCCGGCAGTAAAAAGAATCACCGGCCGGAAACCGGAAGTGAATCGCCCAATGAAAACGATTTTTTTGTTGTGGTCTCCGAAAATCTTATGGACTCGCTCCACTTTGTCCTGCGGCAGAAAAAAAGAAAAAAACTTCATTTTAAAAACTTTTCTTCCTATGTTTTTCCCGATCCAAAATATTACAGCGTCGCTTATGATAATGCCGATTAAAATAACAAAAAAAGCGGCTATCGAGTTGCCGACTTCTTGCTGAACGCCTATGCCCGCGCTTAAGACAATTATATCTTCAGGAATAGGGAAAAGACCTACGCCGGTCAAAAGAAGAGCGATAAAAATGAAAACGTAAAACATAAAATTTGAAACTTAAATCATTTTCCGAACCTTCTCTTTCTGTTTTGGAATTCTTTTATCGCCGACATCAAATCTTTTTCGCTGAAATCCGGCCACATTTTTTCCGAAAAATAAAGTTCGCTGTAGACGGATTGCCACGGCAAAAACCCTGACAAGCGCATCTCTCCGCCTGTGCGGATCAGGAGGTCGGGGTCCGGCTGGCCAGCGGTATAAAGATGCTCTTCAAAATATTTTTCATTCATTTTATTCGGTGCCTTTTTTTCTTTCGCTATTTTCCCGACGGCATCTAAAATTTCCGCTCTTCCGCCATAACTCACCGCAAGATTTAAAACACCTCCTTTATTATTTTTTGTGTCGTTCATGGCTTCGGAAATAAGTTTCCGCAGATTATTCGGCAACCTTTCAATTTGCCCTATGGCGTTAAATTTTATTTTCTTATCTCTAAAAAAATTAAGTTCATTTTTTAGCACCTTTTCAAACAAGCCCATCAAAAAAGAAACTTCCGTTTTGCTTCTTTTCCAATTTTCCGTAGAAAAAGCGTAAATCGTTAAAATTTTTACCCCCATTTTATAGCAGGCCTCGGCATTTTTTTTGAAATTTTCATAGCCTTTTCTGTGACCAAAAGACGCCGGCAAACCGCGCTTCTTCGCCCAGCGCCTGTTGCCGTCCATAATTATCGCGATATGATGCGGAATACCATCTTTGTAATTCATAAATAAAAATTAATTTTGCCTGAAGAAAATTGAGATTAGAAATATTGCGGCGCTGGAAAGAACAGCAAAAGGCCCTGCGCCAAAACCGGCAATCTTAAAAATTATAACACCTAAAATGCAACTCACCGCTCCAATAAACATGCCTCCGTAAGAATATTGAAAAAGGTTTCGGCTGAAATTTCTGGAGGCGGCCGCCGGAATCACAACGAGGGCGCCGACCAAAAGCGAACCAACTATTTTTATTCCCAATGCCACTATTATTCCTATCGCCAAAAGATAAACGAGGTCGTATTTTCTCACATTTATTTTTAAAGATGATGCTAGGTCTTCTGATAATGTTGATAAAATCATTTCCGAAAAAATTTTCTTGATTGTAAAAAATACAGCAATAACCAAAAGGATCGAAACAACGGCCTCGGTTAAATTTATCCGGGTTATATCGCCAATAAGCGCCGTTTCAATATCTTCACTGGGAATAATTAAAAATGCCAATGCCAAACTGACAGCAAAGACAACTCCTGTCAGGGTCTCCATGTAAATCTCAGTTTTTCCTTTAAACATCCATATCAAAACGATTCCGACAAAAAGAGACGCAAACGCGCCTGCCTCAACACTGAAATTGTAAATCAGAGCCAAGGCAATTCCCGGCAAAGCGACATGGCCAAGAGCGTCTCCGACAAGAGCCATCCTCTTCGTCACCATCAAAGTGCCAAGGTATCCCGCCGCTCCTCCCACAAAGATTGCCGTTATTAAGCTGTAAAAAAATTGGCTTTCAATCATGTTTGTGTTGATAAAGTTTCATCTCTCCTCCGTAAAGTTTGCGTAAACTCTCCGAATTAAGCGCTTCTTGCGGAACGCCGTAGCAAACCGCTTTTTTATTGAGGCAAAGCACGCTGTCGGCAAATTTATAAACGATATTCAAGTCGTGGGTGATAAGAATCATCGTCAAATTTATTTTTTTTTCTATCTGACTCAAAAGATTGTAAATTGTCTCTTCCCCGCCGATGTCTATACCGGAGGTCGGCTCGTCAAAAAGCAGGATATGCGGCTCATCAACCAAGCTCCACGCAATCATCATTCTTTGAAATTGGCCCGCCGACAGAAGGCCGATTTTTTTACTCAAGACGGACAAGTCGTCAAGTCCGACTGCTTTGAGCGATTCTTCAATTTTATTTTGTGGCGCCTTTTTAAATTTAAAAAATTCCCTGACGCTCAAAGGAATTTCTTTGGCAGGAAAAAAATTCTGCGGGAAATAGCTGACCTTCAGTCCCTCCCGCCACTTTATTTCTCCGGAGAAGGGAATGATGCCGAGCAGCGCTTTCAGAAGGACGGACTTGCCGGCGCCGTTGGGCCCGACAATAATAAGGTTCTCCTTGTTTTTTAAATCAAAACTAAGGTCATCTATTATCTTGTCGCCATTAAAACTGACGGAAAGATTTTTGACCTTTAATATTAAATCGTCCATTTTTTATTTTTTACTGAATATGAATATAAAATGATTATACCTCAAACGTCATTTTTTTGTAAATGGCGCGGGTAACTTCCACGTCGGCATTGCAATAATCGTAAATTTCTTGCAGTTTGCCTTTTTTGTAATACTCATGCACTCTTGAGCCGTCCAATCCCCCTTCCTTTGATGATTTTATCCCGAACGCTTTTGCCATTTTATCCAAAGTGATTTTGTCCTGCATGTTCCATTTTGACCATTCATACATGATGTCAAAGGTCGGATTATTCCTGTATCTGGCAAAACTCAAGTCCCTCGTCGGCCTCACTCCGAGAATCGCCGAGCGCTGGTAGATAAATCTTAAGTCAAAATCAAAAATAGTATGGCCGACGAACAAGTCCGCGTCTCTGGCGATATCCCAAAAGTTTTTTAAAATTTCTTTTTCTTCGCCGTAAAGGCATTTTACGGATTCGTCGTTTACTGCGACAGAAATGCAAAGAATCCTGCCAAAAGAGCCGTCAAAATTTGTCTTTTCAAGATATTCATCAAAAGAGTCGCTTATTTTTTTGCCTTTCTCTTTTTTCTTTTCGTAAATGTCTTTCAAGATATGGTGTTTTGATTCCTCCACCGGCAATGTTTCTATGTCCAAAAAAAGTTTTTTCATCCCGTCATTATATCAAAAAAGTAAAAAAGAAAAAAGCCACAGGTTATTCCCGTGGCGTTAAGGATTAAGAAAGGGCGATATAAAACAACACCGCCACTACAACCGCAAGAAACAAAACCGAAATTATGTTTGTTCCTCTTTTACCTATCACTATCATTTTCGTCCTCCTTTTATTTTTAAAAACTCCATATCAATAATATAATGTTCGTAAACAAAAAACAACCCTGTTTTTAGCAGGGTTGTTTTTTGGGTTGCTTTTCTTAATCGTTACTTCCTTTATTTCCGTTTTCTTTGTTTTCTTTCTGACCTTCCTTGGGAGTTGTCGTCGCGTTTCTATCGTTATTTTCGCCTTCCGACTCATCTTTTGCCTTTTCTATATCTCTTTCAACATGCTTCAACGCGTCTTTTGCCTGTCTGGCATGCTGTCTTGCTTGCACATACTGACTCTTATCAAACGCCTCTTGCGCCTTGACAATAAAGTCGTCGTATTGCTTGAAGGAATCGGCTGAAATGGTTATGTTCTTTTCGTTCGCTTCATCAATTACTTCCTGCTTATCTTCTTTGGCCTCGCTTATCGCTTTCTCGGCTTCTTCTTTTGCGTCAAGCTGGCTCACGATGCGTTCGTGCTCGTTTTCAATTTCATCCAGTTTATTTTCTATCTCCCCGTCTTTGCCTTTTAACATTCTTTTAATATCATCTTTACTAACATCCAATTTGTTGCGAATTTCTTTTGCAAGATCTTTCACATCTTTGCCTTTGTTTTTTTCTCTCTCAATAACGTCGGCGGCTTTTGCCACATTGTTTTTAAAATGACCAAGGGCAAGGGCAAGACCTTTTTCATTGGTGTCTTTCCCTTCAAGAATGGCCTTTATCTCGTCCGCCCTTTCAGCGGCAAACTCCACTTGAAGTATGGCTTTAGAACCGGGATTAATCGTTAAAGTATAACGCACATCCTCAGTGATTTGTTTGACTGGGTAAAGAATGCCTCCCGGTAAACTGTTCTGTGAAGCCGCTACTGCTCCACCTCCTCCGAGAGCCACGATTAAAGCGATAATTAATGGTATTGGCATAAGTTTTAATTTGTTGATTAAAATAATAAAATTCGACCTTTCTTCCTGTTGTAATGTAAGACGCTCTGTCCCTTTTTTCATTACGATGCCAGAGTCCAAATGAGCCGTTAATTTGTTCCTTAAAGAAAGCAAAAACTGCCTACTTATCGGAGCATTCTTCAATCTTCTGATTTCTCTTTTGATTTTATAATTTTCAAACATTTTTTATTTTTTCCCTTAAAATTTTCATCGCCCGATGAACGCTCACTCTCACGTTATTCGGCGTCTTGCCGGTAATTTCGCTTATTTCTTCTATGCTCATTTCGTCAACATATCTGCAATAAATTATTTCCCGCTGTTCTTTTTCAAGCCAAGATAAATATTTTCTCGCAAGAACCGCCGCGATTTTCTGCTCCGTTTCTTTTTCCTGTTGTGGCTCGTAACTTATTTCCTTTTGGCTTACATCATCCAAACTTATCGCGGCTCTCGGCTTCTGGCGGTAGTGGTCAATTATCAGATTGCCGGCGACCGTATATAAAAATGTCTTGATATTTTTGATTTCCTTGCCGGCCGCGACATATTGCCATGTTTTAAAGAATGTTTCTTGCGTCAAATCCTCAGCAACATCCATATCGCTCACTTTGAAATAAATGTGCCTTAAAATGGCGGCTGAATAGCTGTCATAGGCGGATAAAAAATTTCTTTCAACCTTGTTCATATATATAGACGATTATACTATAAAAAAATTACTTTCTGTTTCGGGAAATAATTTTGAGAGAAAATTTTATCAAAACATACAATACCGCCGCGAACAGCAAATAAAACAATATTTTATTGCTAAAAATAAAAGAGGCGGCAGAAAGCGCCAAAAGATATGACGATTTCAACGGCCTTTCCATTGTTTTTGAGTCAGCTGGAATTTCTTTTATTTCCTGCTCTATTTCCGTTTTTTTCTCATCAATAATTTGTTTGCCGTTATCAGCCAGCTTGCTTGTTTTTTTGAGAACATATGTAATGGAATCAGTTGCAATAACAGCCGACTTGTTTGTTATATTTGCGAGAGTAGAAACAATTTTTTCTTTCACAGGTAAGGGTGGCGGTAAGGCCTCAACAAAAATATCGCTGACACCCGTCTGGCTATTTTCCAAAATTATGGCTTCCTCCTGGCCGTCGGCCATTCGTATTTTTGCTTCTATAATTTTCGCCGATATTTTATGCTGACCTTTGACGGCAGTCCAATCTATCCCCACTTCTTTTATCTTCCCTTCCCCGCCTACATAAAATCCCGATTTGCCTATGGAAATTTCGTTGTCAAAAAACTCAACCGCGCCGAGAAGGTCATAGGCGCTGCTGTTAAACACAGCTGAATAAATTTTAATTTTATCCCCTTCTAAAAATTTATCAGTGGAATACCAAATTCCGTTTTGCGCAAAACCCAAACTACTGTAAGTCTTCGCCTCCGCCGTTGCGCCGTGGCACAAAATAATAATCCCAAAAATAATTGCAAATGTTTTTTTATTCATATCTTAACGCCTCTATCGGGCTTTTGCGCGACGCCTTGCGCGCCGGATAAATGCCAAAAATCAAACCGACGACGGCCGCCACGCCTATTCCCAAAAGCGCGGCCTGAACCGGAAAAGTGAACGGCCAGTTTAAATTAACGACATTCGTCAAAATTAGAGAGACCGCGAGCGACAACGCCGTTCCCAGCAAAATGCCGATGATTCCGCCAACAACCGTGAGCATCATCGCTTCCAAAAGAAATTGGGTGAGGATATTTTTCTCCGTCGCGCCGAGTGCTTTGCGGAGTCCGATTTCTCTCGTTCTTTCCGTCACGGAAACCAACATTATATTCATGATGCCGATACCGCCGACAAGCAGCGATATGGCGGCGACAGCCGCCAAAAACAAAGTCAAAATATTCATTATGGTGCTCACTGTATTCAACGCGTCCGCCTGCGTCTCAACAAAAAAATCATCTTTGCTCGGGTCTTCAATATTGTGCGAGTTTCTCAAAGTTATTTTTATGTCTTCCACGGTTTTCGCGACATTATCCTCGCTGTCCGCTTCAACCGCAAAACGATTGAAATATTTAATGCCAAAAACGTAACGCTGGGCGCTGGTGTATGGAATCACCGCCGTATCGTCAAAATTCAAAAACGACGCCTGCCCTTTTGGCTTCATTATCCCGATGATTTTGAAATTCCTTCCCTTAATTTTTACTTTCTCGCCCACGGGGTCGCTGTTTCCAAAAAGTTCGTCTCTGACTTTCGTTCCAATGACAACCACGTCGGCGTATGACTTTATGTCTTCCTCATTTAACAAACGACCGCTTCCAGCTGATAAATTATATATGTCGGAAAAACTTTCGTTCACTCCGAAAATGGTCGGCCGATAAGTGTCGTTTCCGTAGGCGATACTGTCGCTGCCGAAGACAATCGGCATTATTTTTGCCAAATGCGGAACGTTGCTTTTTTTCTGCAAGGCCTCAAGGTCTTTTTCTTTCAGAGAGTCGGTAAAAGTGGAAAAAACATCTGTCGGACCTTTGGGATGCCTGCCGGGCACGATGCCTATCGTTTTCGCTCCAATGCTTTGAATTTGAGAAAGGATGAGATTTTGCGCGCCCTGCCCTAAAGACATTACCATCATTATGGCGGTAATGCCAATGACAATTCCTAAAATAGTGAGAATAGACCGCGACTTTTGCGTCCTTAGCCCTTTTAACGCCGCTTTGAAATTGTTTGCTATCGTCATAAATCTTGAAACTTGAACCTTGAAACTTTTATTATTTTACTCTATTTGATTTAATTTCCCGACCGCATTTCCACGCAGGCAAATCTAAAACACCAGGATATTGCGGATAAATTTCTTTGGCGAAATAAATTATTTCCTCATTACTGACATCTTTTCTTAAAAGTCCGTTTGCAATAAAGCATTTCCTTACCTGCACATCAGGAGATATATCAATAGAAGAATAATCTTTCATTTTAATTTTGAAATCTCTTGCTAAAATATTAGTCGTCATGGTTGCTATTTTTATACCTACTCCTTTAAATTCTAAAAGCCTTCTCACTATCACGGCACTATTAAGATTTTCAGCCCATATTTTTGAAACATCGTCTTGGTATTTATTATGAATATCATTAATAGCTGAATAAAATATTTGTTCTGGGTTTTTTATTCTTGGGCGTAAATTTTTATTTTCCAGAAAAATTTTCTTTAGAGATAGTTTATTTAATTTTAAAAATTTTTTAAATTCAAATCCGCCTATTTTTTTACCTATTTTATATGGAATCAGCCACGCTTTACCTGCTTTTATCCTTCTTTGCATAATACAACCAAAAAACAAAATGTGTGGGTATAATTCAATATTATTAAGTATTGATTCCGCTTCTTGTACGCCGGTTTCAAAAGAAATTTTTTCTCTTTGTTTTTCAAAAAGATATTGCCCGTCTTTTATTAGAGATTCAATAAATTTTCTTTGATTTAATTCCATATTTTTATGTTTCAAGCTTAGATATTGTACCCCATAACATTGCTCCAATTTCATCAGCAAATTTGTTGACCTCATTATAATCATCTTTTGATATATAGTCCTCCTTTAATGCAAATTCCAGTAAATACTTTGATTCTTGCAATGATCCATAGGCAATTTCAAGAAAATTTTTGTGTACCTTTTGTCTATTCCGCGCATATCCTTCAATATAATTAAGAGCTACCGATAATGCAGCTCTGCGTAATTGGGAAACCGACCCGTAAATTTCGTCTCTTGGAAATTTCTTGGTTAATCTATAAACTAGATGAACATACTTATCTATTTTATTTTTTAATTGTTGATGAAATGTTTCCATAAGTTCTATGATTTAAGTTTCAAGATTCATGATTCAAGATCACTTAACAAAATTATCTTTGTGAGTGTGGCGACGCTTGGTGACTTCTTTATCACTTTCAATTAAGCCATCCTTGAAAGTGATGATGCGCTGGGCGTATTCGGCGGTGTATGTTTCGTGGGTGATGAGAATTATGGTGTGGCCGTTGTCGTTTAATGTTTCTATTATTTCCATAATTTGCCCGCCTGATTTTGAATCAAGGTTGCCGGTCGGCTCATCGGCAAAAATAACGTTCGGATTATTTATGAGTGCCCGAGCGATGGCCACTCTTTGCTTTTCTCCGCCGGAAAGTTTTGATACATCGTGGTTGATTCTGTGAGAGAGACCGACTTGCTCAATGGCCTTCAGCGCCATTTCTTCCCAAAATGATTCTTTTACATCTGAATAAAGAAGAGGAAGTTTTACGTTTTCCAGCACCGAGGTGCGGCTAAGTAGATTAAACATCTGGAAAACAAATCCCATTTTTTTATTTCTCACTTGGGAAATTTCCTCTTTAGAGTAGTCCTTCAATTCCCTGCCTTCAAATTTATATTTTCCTCCTGTCGGCTCGTCCAAAAATCCGAGCATATGGAGAAGAGTTGACTTGCCGGAACCAGACGGCCCCATAATCGCCACGAACTCCCCTTTTTCAATATTAAAACTGACGCCGCAAAGCGCCGGCGTTTTTACCTCCTCATCTCCGTAAATTTTCTCGAGGTTTTCTACCTCAATAAGCGACATATTATTTCTCAAAGGTGACGACCTTATCTCCCTCTTTGATTCCCTCAAGGATTTCAATGTTGCCGTCAGAACCGCGCAAGCCGGTTTTAACTTTTACCTCTGATGTTTCGCCTGTTTTTTTGTTCAGTAAAATTTTCACGATTTTATCCTGGTCCTTTGACGCCACCGCTCTTTGCGGAATGGAAATTACGTTTTCGCGTTTGTCTGTGAGAACATCTATGTTGGCCGTCATGCCTGATTTTAAGCGCTCGTCTTTTTTAAGAAATTGCAAAGTGATTTTATAAGTCGCCACGCCTTCTATCATTGTTTCTGCCGGGTCAATTTTTGTCACTCTCGCTTCAAAAATCACGTCGTTGCCATAGGCGTCAAGCGTAACTTTGGCGCCGTCGCTTATTTTTATTTTGACGATATCCGCCTCCGGCACATTCGCCTCCATCTCAAATTGCGATTCGGAAATAAGAGAAACAATAACCGCGCCGACCGCCGTTATTTCTCCGACTTTCGCCTCCTGCTTGGTGACAATTCCGTTTATCGGCGCGCGTAAAATCGTTTTCGCGACTTGCGCTTCGTAATTTTTTACGTTGGCTCTCGCCGCCTCCGTCTGTGCTTCCTGGCCGGCAATCTGCTCCGGCGTTGAACTGGCTTTTTTAAGAGCGAGGTCTTGTTGAGTCAAAGTCAAAGCCGATTGCGCGCTTGATAATCCGTCTTGCGCAGCGGTGAGGTTGGCAACGGCGGTATTCACATTGGCGCGCGCCGTGGAAACATCCGCCTTATATCCATCTATGATTATTTGAGTCAAAGCGGCGTTCGGTGTCAAAGAATTTATCGCCAGCGCGATATTATCCAAAAGCAACCTGATTTGGTTCAAATTATTTTTGGCGATGTTAATGTTGAAATCCAAATCGCTTGAAACAGTTAAAACGCTTAATGAAGAATTCCAAGAATTCAAAACGCTTTCTATTAAAAATCTTTTCCATTCTATATCTGTCTTCAATTGACCAGTCACACTGCTAAAAATAAACTGGGGATTGGATGTTCTCGGGTTGGTAAAAAATTGGTCTGCTTTGTTTCTTATAGCATCCTCTGATTTGGTGTAAGCGTCATTGATTTTATCAACAACCGCTTTCTTCGCCTCGTTCAAAGACACAGCGGCGTTGTCCACTTTCGTCTGATAGACACTTATTTCTTCCGCCCTCGTTCCTTTTTTTAATTCATCCAAGCTTGCTTCTTGGACTTTCAAGCTCGCTTTCGCCTGGTCAAGTTGGGCAACCAAATCGGAATTGGAAAGCGCGACCAAAACCTGTCCTGCGACGACCTTATCCCCGACATTCGCCTTGACCAAAGAAATTTTTCCTCCTTTCTCAAACGCCAAATCAACATCCTGGGCCGGCTTAACCGCACCCGTTACACTCACCTCCTGCACCACTTCTCCTTTTTGAGCCGAGACAAATTCATAAACAGGCGCCTTTTTTCCTCTAAAAAGAAAATAAGCGCCAACGGCTAGTAGGACAACAACGACTGCGATAATAATAATTGTTCGTTTTCTCATTTTTTTATTATTTCCACGGACTTGACTACGACAGGACTAACTGGTTTTGATAATTCTCCGGAATTGCTTTTTTCAACCGGCGCGCCAGCGATTTTATCAACAACTTCCATTCCGCTCACCACGCGTCCAAAGATAATATAATTTTTCGGCAGAGAATTATTTTGATGCATGATGAAAAACTGGCTGCCGTTGGTGTTCGGTCCAGCATTGGCCATGGCCACGGCACCTCTGGTGTATTCTCCGGTAAACAGCTCGTCGTCAAATTTGTATCCCGGTCCGCCGGTGCCGTCTCCTTTCGGGTCTCCGCCCTGAATCATAAACCCCTTGATGACACGATGAAAAATTGTGTTGTCATAAAAATTTTTACCGGCAAGCGAAATGAAATTTTCCACCGTCTTCGGCGTTTCGTTTTCATTCAACTGAATCGTGATATCACCCTCTGATGTTTTTAAAACGGCGAGATAGATTTTTTTATTATTAGTTTCATTACTCATATTATTGTTATTGCCAGATTTGTTATTTTTTAACCCGTAAATAACTATCGCGCCCAATATCAAGACCAGCGACAAAATAAATATCATTTTTTTCATAAATTAATTAAATTTGCGGCGCCGATGATTTTTTAGACAGGAGATTGTACAGCCATGCGACGGCAAACCCAAAAATGTACCCATCAACAAATCCCCAAACCGCTCCGATGATTCCTCCCAAAATGGAAGCACCGTATCCGATATAAAAATCGCTGGCAATCATCACTGATCCCACCCCCCAATTGAGATATTTAGCAGTAAGCGCTATTAAAAACATGCACAGCGCAGAGATTATCCCGATTGCAAGACCCAAGGCATTTCTATTTAAATTCATAATAATAAAATTTTAATTTTTTTGACCTGCTTGCGCAGGCAAGTTCGACCATTTCTATTATTTTACATAATAAACAACCCCGACACAAGGTCGGAGCCGTTTATTTATATCTAATCTTCTATTTCTTGATATCTATCAGGATTGCCTGGATTTTGGCCAGCGCTTTGTTCCAAATTCCTCTCACGAGCAATTTGGTCCCAACCTGAATATCGGCGAAAGCGGCGGTTGTTGTTCCTTTTGTTATCTTGGTGTCAGCCGTCACATTGACCGTCTGATTTCCGCGCTCTTCTGTTTTTAGAACGAAACTGCTTGAAGAAGCGTTTACGCTTTCAACTGTTCCTTTAAACACTCCGTGCTTCGCCTGAATTGAAACGTTTCTCACTGTCTTGGCGTGGACAAGAAAATTATTGCTTGCGTCCAAAGAACCAGCAACATTCACGACATCGCCAACGGAAAACTCCGTCACATTAGAAGTGCCCCAGAATTGTCGGACAATTTTCGCGCCTTTTGTGTCAATCGTGTAAGCGTAGCTGAACACGGATACTCCCAAAGTATCGGTGCCGACACTCGTCACCTTCGCGGCTTTGATTAAAACTTCCGTGGATGGTTTGTCAGTCGGACAATTGCCGACTTCCTGACAAATGACGCGTCCGACGATTTCCCTAATGGAAAGTTCCTGGCGCAAATCGTTCTTGGCGACATCCTTCACATTCGGTTTTACTTTCTCGGCCTTTTCTATTTTGTTATCGTTCTCGTTTTCGTTCGCTTTTGCTACTCCAGTCGCAATTGTCAACCCTGCCACCAAGGCAACAACTGCAAACGCAATTAAATATTTCTTCATATTTTTTTTCAGATAATTATGTTGATAATATAACGACCTTTTGTTTCTTCTTTACATTATAGACGATTTTCGCGCTAGTTCATTACTTCCTCTTGCGTATCAGCCAATAAATGAGAATTATAGCGGAATAATTTAAAATAATAAACCACGGTTGGCCCCATGAGAAGCCGTCAAATTTCCATTCGGAAAACGGCCAGAGAAACGGCGTAGGGTAAAATTTGTAAGAGTGCGTGGGGATGTCTATGAGAATATGAATAAGCCATCCGCCCATTTCCCAAACGAATTTACGTTTGATTAAATAAATCAAAGCGAAGATGGCAAAAAACACCGCCACGCTGTGGCTGACGCTGTAAAGAACGGAAGTGAGCCGAAAAATTGGCAGAGTGTCGGGTGGCATCGGTTCACTGTGTTCCGGCCTTGGAAAATCGGAAAAATTCATGTTGCCGGAAATTAAATTGTACGCCAGCCAGACAAAAGGAATGGAAAATGAAAACAAATCAGGAAACATGCCCCAAAAAACGGCCGAGTAAACATTCAGCTGGTTTTTTATTTTTTTGTTTGCCGCTTTGTACGCCGCTCCCGCCCAAAGGCCATGCGAAAAAATATCCATATTTTATTTATTATAGCTTATCTGAATAATCTCATTGAAAGGTCATCTTTCATCAAGGCGATGTTAGCCGACTCAATGGCGGCGTCAAAACTTAAAAATTTTTTTACTTTTTTAATCATTTTCAAATTTATTTATAATATCTTTTTTCTTAATAACACCGCATTAAAAGCGACGATAACTGTTGACGCGCTCATAAGCGCCGCGGCAACGGCCGGCTGAAGAATAATCCCCTGCGAGGCCAGCGCGCCGGCGGCCAACGGCAACGCCACCAAGTTGTATCCGGTCGCCCAAAAAAGATTTTGAATCATTTTTGCGTAAGTGAGTTTTGAGAGTTTGATAATTTTCGGAATGTCGCGAGGGTCGTTTTTGACCAGAATAATTCCCGCCGATTCAATGGCGACGTTTGTTCCGGCGCCGATGGCAATGCCCAAATCCGCCTGCATAAGAGCCGGCGCGTCATTCACACCGTCGCCAACCATTGCAACCTTATAACCCTTTTGCTGAAGCGCTTTTACTTTTTCGGACTTTTCGTTGGGTAGCACTTTTGCAAAATATTCATCAATGCCTAATTCTTTTGCTACCCATTCGGCAACATCTTCCGAGTCGCCGGTAATCATGGCGGTATGAATGCCGGCTTGCCGAAGCGAGGCAACGGCTTCCCTTGATTCCTCTCTGATAATGTCAGCCAGAGCGATGGCGCCAAGTAAACGATTACCGACAGCGACAAAATTAATGGTCTTGCCTTCTTTTGACAGCGCGTCAATTTTATTTTTTACATCATTAGAAATTGATATTTGCAAATCTTGCATAAGAGCGATGTTTCCGACGAATATCGTTTCTCTGTTCACTATTCCCTGCGCGCCTTTTCCGGGAATTCGTTTGAAATTTTTTACCTCGCGCAATAAAATTTTTCTCCTCTCTGCTTCTTTCATAATCGCTTTGGCAAGCGGATGTTCAGAGAGAGCGTTGACCGCCCCGGCCGCGGCAAGAATTTCTTCCTGATTGGCCGACGTCGCGGAAATAATTTCGCTAACGCCGAATTCTCCTTTTGTTAGCGTTCCTGTTTTATCAAACAATACGGTATTGATTGTCCGCGCCACCTCAAGTGACAAGCGCTGTTTAATCAAAAGCCCGTTTTTTGCCGCCATTGCCGTTGAAATGGAAGCAACGAGCGGCACTGCCAAACCGAGCGCATGCGGACAGGCGATGACAAGAACGGCAACCAGGCGCTCGGTGGCAAACACAACGCCAGCTTTAACTGACAGCCAAACAACAAAAGTGGCCGCGCCCGTTAAAACCGCAATGATTGTCAAATACAACGCCGCCCGGTCGGAAAGCATTTGAAGCCGCGACTTGGAAGCTTGGGCTTCAGCCACCAAGCGCATCACGCCGGCGAGAAATGTGGCTTCGCCTATTTTGTCCACTTGAACGGTAAGTCCTCCGTCTCCGTTGATTGATCCGGCAATGACGCGCTCGCCGATTTTTTTGCCTACCGGCTTTGATTCGCCGGTGATAATTGATTCGTTTAAATCGGACTGGCCTTCAACAATGACGCCGTCAGCCGGCACTTTGCTTCCCGGACGGATGAGTACCTTGTCTCCGGCTATCAATTCTGAAATTAGAATTGTTTGCGTCTTGCCTCCGCCAGCCGGCGGACGAATTACATCTGCCGTGTCCGGCAGAAATTTTGCCAATTCTTTTAAGGCGCCTTGCGCTCCGGCAACCGCCTTCATTTCTATCCAATGGCCGAGGAGCATCACGGCGATTAATGTTGAAAGTTCCCAAAAAAGCGTTTCCTTCCTGCCAGTCAATACCGAGAAGACGCTGAATGAATAGGCCGCTGTGATTGCGAGCGAAATAAGCGTCATCATGCCGGGCAGTTTTGTCCGAAGTTCGCGATACGCGCCTAGAATAAAAACCCAGCCGCCGTAAAAAAACACAATCGAGGCAAGAAATAAAACGGCGTATTCGTATCCGGGAAAACGGGGAGCTTGCCAGCCAAATATTTTTTCAATAATCTCCGAATACGCAAGAATCGGAATTGTGAGCGCAAGTACAACCCAAAATTTTTTTAGAAATGATTCGGTATGATGCCCGGCGTGCCTGCCCGCCGTTGGAGAGGGCTTGCCCACCACAATGGAGGGCTTATTTGACTCATGATGTTGGTGATTGTGATTCATTTTACCACACTATTTAACATTCTCACATTCTTGCTTGCCCGCCCGCAGTTTTAACGGAGGAGGGAGAATGTTGGAGTGTTATTAATAGGCCTGATTTTTGACGCTAACGGCTCCGATGTTTTCATAGGAGGTTATTTTTAAGGGGAAATTATATCTTTCTCGGAAATGACTTTAACTTCAATATCATCAAACAGAAATGCGGTGTCATCAGATGTTTCAAAATTTATCTTGCCTGACAAAAACGGGGATTGCGCATCTTTATATTTTATCAGCAGATTTGCGTCGAGGTAGATGTTAAAAATATTATTATACGCTTTTATCTCCAATGTGTGCCAGCCGCCTTCAAACGAGGCGGGGCTGTCCGCCAACTCCTGGTATATTCCCTTGTTTTCATTAAGACCTTTGGCGAGGGAGATATGGTTGCCCCCTTCTTCTAATCTAAGTATATATCTGCGCGTTATCTCCGTTGGCATAAAAAAATTATTTCTGAAATTAATCTGCAATGAGCCGCTTATTTTTTTGAATTTTAGCTTTAAAATATAATCGTCCCAATTTGACTGGGCTAGATCGGCAAAATTATGATTTACGCCTTTCAACGCCGTATTATTGCCTTCTTTGACTAAAGTCCACGCATCTGGATTTAATCCGCCGTCAACGGCGTTATAAAAAATCCACCCTTGGGTGCCAGCTTCAAAATCATTTATAAAATAATGCGTAACGATATTTTTGCATTTTTGCGTTTCATAATTAAAACTATCAGATGTTAATTTATTGCCGTCGTTACAATTAGGACATTCAACTGAACAGCTTAAGTTTGTCTCCACTCCTTTGTCGCAAATTTTATTTCCACAGCAGGGAATAATAATTTCGTTCAAACATTGTTGTCTATGATAATCATAGCTGTCTTTTGTGCACTTGTTATCGTCATTGCAATTTTGGCAATCGCGCGCGCAGTTTCCGTATGTCTCACCCGTCTCGCAGGCGGTATTGCCGCAGCAAATAGTGCCTAAGTCCGGCGCGTTAGAACAATTTTGTTTATAATAATCAAAAGAATCTTTTGTGCACTTATTGCTGTCATCGCAACTGGGGCAGTCCAGCGGGCAGTTTTCATAATTTTCCGGACGCTCGCAGGACTTATTTCCGCAACAGTCGGGAATTGGTTTTATTTGGCATTTATAACTGGTTTCTTTTGAGCAAGATTCCGCGGTGCAGGAATTATTGTCGTCGCAGGACGCAGGACATTTTAGGAATAAAAAATAATATCCGCCGGCGCCAATTGCCGCCGTAATTATTATCGCAATAAAAATAAAAACTGCTTTATTCATATTGTAAATTTATGCCAAACTTGGGTTTAGGATTTCGTAAATTTCGCCTGTTGATTTTCTGATTATCTCCCGTTTTTTCCAAAACGAATTATTATCCGAAACATCATTGTTCTTGATTTTGTTCAACTCCACGAGCACCATCATTCTGTCATGCCCTAAATCGGCTTTTGATTTTGTGCTGGCGTCTTTCATTCCTTGATGGATTTTTTTCAAATAATCATACTTGCCGGAAATCCTTAGTTCCTGGTTAGATTTCATAAAAGACGAGAGATTTTTGGAAAGGGTTTTATCCAGCTCAATAAGTTCAACAAAGTCATGAATCGCCATGAAAAAATCAAACCCCGCCGGGGTCTTTGAAATCTTTTGAAACTTTTCATCCAAACCATTCTTCGTTTTTTCCAGCGTTTTCATTAACTACATTATATCATAAACCGCCTATTTATTCAAATATATGATAGTTAATTGCAAAATAGTTGCAAATGCGACCCAAAGCAAATACGGAATATTCGCATAAACGACCCAGCGCATGTGCGGCCAAATCGCAGTCATTGCCCAAATAAGCGTTCCGAAAACAAGCAAAATATCAATCGCCGCCAGTAAATTATTTTTGAGACCGAATTGAATTGGCGTAAAAGCAAAGTTGAAAATAAGATTGAGCGCAAAAGGCAAAGCTACAATCCACGGAATTTGCTTGGTGAATGTTTTGTAAAACACCGCGCCAAAAGAGACCGCAATAATCGCATATAAAACCGTCCACACCGGCCCAAAAAGCCAGCTCGGCGGCGACCATGAGGGTTTGATAAGTTGCGAATACCAGTTGTATGTGTTCATAGGCAGCACTTAATTTATTTTTGTTTCAATTATCTTTTTAAATTTCTTTTCTAACTCTAGTCTTATTTCTTCACCAACTTCCTCATAAATCTTGATCAAATCCTCAAATGTCCCAGCCCCACCAAAATAATCCCAAAAATCTTTTCCAATGAGGAAGTCATTACCTTTATCGAAAAATTTAATACATGTCCATCGTTGGTATTCTTGCGGGGCATAAGGATTATATGTGTTGATTTTTATCAACAGCCTCCTCAATCGCAGATTTAAGCGTAATATCCACTATTGACGACAAGCCACACTCGACACATTTTTTAGCAGTATATAATTCATCATCATTTAGTTTTCTGCCAATTCTTCTAATGGCATCATTTTGCAAATCTTCAATCGTTATTGGATATATTACTTGTATATTTTCTTGAGTTTCCATATTTTTTTATTTTTTAATTACCTTCGCAAAACCAGAATTATACTCAACCAACTTTTCCCAATTAATTTTTCCATCATCACAAAACTTCTGTGAAAACTCCAGTGTGAGTTTGTTTATTATTTGAGCATAATTCTCAGTGAATTCCTCATTTTTCTCTCTTGCTTCGTAACCAATCGGTTCAACGATATTTATGTATAATTTTTCATCCCCAGAAATAAGCTCCCAAAACTGTTGCCCACATAATTTTAAATAACCACCCTTGTCCGGTTTATTGTCCTTACCAAAACAACACCCATTTACTGCAATGACTTTTTTGCCAGTTTTTGCTCGCATCAATTTTTTTGCACTTGCAAAATTAATATTAAGCTGGCGGATTTGACTTGAATTGCCCCAATTCCAGCCCGCTTTGATTTCAACAACATAAATTACTTCGTCTTTTTCAAATTCTAGATCGATACCTGTTAATTCTGATTTTTTTGCTCCATATACTTTGTCGCAAACAAAAATAGCCAGACCCTCGATAAAATCACCAAATAATGTTTCCTCTTGAGATTGCAGAAAAGCATCCAAAAATCCCTTGATTAAATCCTGAGCCGTCAAAACATTCTTGGCCCTGAAGAGGTAGGGATTTTTCTGTTTCAGAATCTTGAGCAAATCAACTTTGTTTTGCACATAATTTAGCCTCCTTTGATGAAAAATCGAAATATGTTTTTCTACATATTTATAAATTTCTTGTAAGTTAAATTTTTTCATACAGCGATTTTGCTATGGCTGAATAAAGACGATTCTTTTTGCGCAACTTTTTCTTTAGCCATCTCAACATACTCTGGCATTATATCAATACCAATAGAATTACGCCCCATCCTTTGTGATACTCCCGAAGTAGTTCCAGAACCCAGAAATGGATCTAAAACCCAATCGTTTGCTTGAGTAAATAATTTGATAAACCATTCCGGCAATTCTTCTGGAAAAGTTGCACTGTGATTTTTGTTGTTACAAACGGTCGCGAATTGCAAAACATTATTAGGATACACCATGCTCCGCTCCAACCAGTTAGAGATGTTTTTGCCAAACCCGCTACCGCTTTTAGAATTATCTCGTATTTTGTCTGTCTCGCTTAGATTTTTTAGTCGACCGTTCGCCCAATCACCAACTGGTACCATTACTGCCTCTTGATACATATTAAAATCGCGTGTCTTATTGAATTGCAATACTCGTTCCCACGAGTCGCGAAAACGATTTGGCCATTTACCAGGATAACTATTTTTTTTATGCCAGATAAATTCTTCCGTCCACAGCCACCCCTGTTTACGCAATGCCAAAATAAGCTCAAGTACATAGGTACTACGCTCACCATTTTCTGCTTTTTCTTTGATGTTTAGAATAAAGGTGCCAGTCGGTTTTAATACGCGTAATAATTGCTCGCTGACGGGTAAAAACCACTCAACATATTCTTCAGTGCTAATACCGCCATAGGTTTTTTTTCTTCTGTCTGCATAAGGTGGTGAAGTAACAATCAAATCAATCAAATTATCGTTAATTTTTTTAAGCACTTCACGCGAATCGCCAAGCAGTATTTTTGTTGTTACATTACGCATGGTTTTATTTTAACATTTTTTACTCCACTGGACACGCCCTCCAGATTTATCCGCCTTTTTATACCCCTAACAATAGCGAATTTTAGCTGTTTTGTAAAACAAAAAGAAATCTTGTTTTTGTCATGTAATTATACTATAATAAACAAGAAGCAATTTAACATTTGAATAAAATGAAATAGGCCGCAGGGCTCCGCAGTAGCTCAATGGTAGAGCAGCTCCCTGTTAAGGAGTTGGTTGTAGGTTCGAATCCTACCTGCGGAGCTTTGGAGCTTATTTAGAATTATCGCTTATCTCTTTTTTGATTTCTTTCAAGTCCTCTTTTATTTCTTTGAGAATTGAGGTTTCTTGTTTTATTTCTTCTTCGGTTTTTTCGTCCGTTCTTTTTTCCGCTTTTATGCCAGAAATTATTATCTCGCTGCCGACGAAGAAGGAAACAAAAAGGCCGATAAGCAGAAGAAGGACGACGCCTAAGACGGCCGAAGTAAAGCCGCCTATGCCGAGCGTGTCGGCAATCATCCACACTCCCCTCCACAAAAGAATAATGCCAATACTGCCAATGAGCGCGTACAAAATAGGATAACGGCTCAACCGCATCCTTATTTTATTTTCCAATTTGTCAAAAAATTTTATTAACCGCATATTATTTTAATAGCTTTCCAGTTCCCTTATTTTCTCGTGCTGGCGGATTTTTTCCACCGCCTTCGCCTCAATTTGCCTAATACGCTCTCTGGTGACGCCAAACTCATTACCGACCTCTTCAAGAGTGCGGGTGATGCCGTCTTTCAAACCGAAACGCATTGCCAGAATCTTCTGCTCCTTCGGACTCAAGTCAGAAATTATTTCTCTTATCTGGTCACCTAAAAGTTGAAGCGACGCCTGCTGGTCAGGCGAAGGAATTTTATCCTCTTTTACAAACTCTCCCAAAGTTGAATTTTCATCTTCGCTTCCAACGGGTGCCTCTAAAGAAACAGTATCTTGGTCTATTTTTTGAATATGATATATTTTTTCCACTTCCATATTCATCTCTGAAGCAATTTCTTCCGGCAAGGGGTCTCTCCCTAAATCCTGCGCCAGACGCTTCAAAACCTGCTTGTATTTCGTGATGGTCTCAACCATGTGCACTGGAATCCTAATAGTGCGCGCTTGGTCAGCAATGGCGCGAGTGACGGCCTGCCTAATCCACCATGTGGCATAAGTGGAAAATTTATATCCCCTTCTCCAATCAAATTTTTCAGTTGCCCGGAAAAGCCCGAAGTTCCCCTCTTGAATAAGATCCAGAAGCGTCAAATCCGGACTTCTGCCCACGTATTTTTTCGCGATGGAAACAACGAGACGCAGGTTCGCTTTAATCAGAAGATTTTTCGCCTCCTCGTCGCCTTTTTCAATTCTTTTCGCCAGCTCTTTTTCCTCATCGGCTTTGATAAGTGGGATTTTTCCTATTTCTTTCAGATATGTTTGCACGGCATCTGTGGTTGTATGGTCCAGCCCGGCATCCATTTTTTTGCTAACTTTTTCGTCAACTAAAGAGATGAGTTCTTTTCCTTCCAAAACGTCTATGCCCGCTTCCTGAAACTTCACATAAAGGTCGTCCAAAAACATCACATCTTCTTCTATATGAGGAAATTCCTTCAATATTTCGGCATATGTGACAAAACCGCGCATCCGCCCTTTTTCCATAAGAACCGCTACTTTGTCTTTTATAGCCGATTGTTTCCGCCCTAGGCGGATAAGTTTTGGGCTAGCTTTCTTTTTTAGCCTTGGCTTTGACATATTTTTTTTCTTCTTTTTTTTTGCTTTTTTTGCCATATTATTTATTATTTAAAATTGTTTAATTTTTTATTAAGCTCGTTAAGCTCGTTTAAATATTTTTTTAAATTCTCCTCATCATTGGATGATTCCGCTTTTCTGATTAAAGCGGACGCCCTTTCTCTTTCCAATATTATTTCCTCTTTTCCCACGTCACGGGATAAATTTTTCAATTCCTCTTCCAAATCGTCCACTCCGCTGTAAAAAAGTTCCGCTTCAAAAACAAGTTTCTTTTCTTCTTCGCTTAACTCTTTGCTTTTGTTTTCTTCTCTCCATAAAACCAATCCCCTCAAACGGTCTTTTAAAAATTCCAGCCGGGTTCTTGGTTTTTCTTTTGTTGATGCCATCTCTTCAATAAAATTAATTTCCAACAACTTTGTTTTTTTAAGTTCATCCCAGATTGGCTCTTCTTTCATATTTAGCATTCTCGCTATCTTTCCCACCCAATGCGCTTTTTCCATTTCGCTCTGGATAAGAGCCACATACGGGAGAACGGCGCTTTCTATTTTCTTTTTCAACTCTCTTGAATCCGTTATTTTTTCCGCAAGTGATTCCAGATAAAATTCTATGATATTTTTCGCACTCTCCGTGGCTTTCCGCCACGCTTCCGGATTTTCCTTGACGGCATCCGCGGGATCTTTGTTTACCCCGACCGAAGTGTCGGGGCCCGACATAACTGATATGGCTCTCACCTCAAATCCGTCCGCCAACGCCATATCTATTCCTCTCTTTGAAGCCGAGAAGCCGGCCTCGTCTTTGTCAAAACACATCAAAAGATTATTGGTCAAGCGTTTGATAATTGTAAGATGTTCGGAGGTAAGCGCCGTACCGGAAACCGCCACCGCGTTTTTGACCCCCGCCTGATGCGACATTATCACATCCATCTGACCCTCCATTAAAATGCATCCGTCTTTTTTTCTTATTTCCGTTTTTGCCTTGTCAAAGCCGTAAAGAATTTTTGACTTGTCGTACAAAATTGTTTGGGGAGTATTAATATATTTCCCCATGCCGTCGTCTTTGCCAAAAATTCTTCCGGAAAAACCGACTGTCTGCCCCGCGGAATTACTCAATGGAAACATTATGCGCGAGCGAAATCTGTCATAATAAGCTGATGACTGACTACTGGATACTGACGACTTTTTCACAACCATTCCCGCTTTTTCCATTTCTGCATCAGAATAATTTTTATTTTTTAAAAAGCTGTGCAAATTCCTCCACCCATCCGGCGCGAATCCGATTCCGAATTCTTTCGCCGTCTCTCCTTTTACTCCTCTTTCTTTTAAATAATTTATTACCGCTTCGCTTTTTTTTAGTTCGCTTTCGTAAAATTTTTTTGAATCTTCCAAAAGATTCAAAAGTTGGGAACGCTCGCTTGTTTGCTCTCGACTCACCGGCGTGAGTTCCACTCCGGCGCGGGATGCCAGAATTTTCAGCGCGTCGTAAAATTCCACGCCCTCCATCTCCATCACGAAGCTGAACATATCCCCGCCCCGGTTGCAACCGAAGCAATGCCACGAATCCCTCGTTGGAGAAACAAAAAACGACGGAGTTTTTTCTTTATGAAAAGGACAATTCGCCTTAAAGTTGATGCCGGCCTTCTGAAGCTTTAGGTAGCCGGATACCACATCAACGATATTAAGCCGACCCTTTATTTGTTCTACTGAAGATGACATATTAAACCCCCTCAATCCCCCTTATCAGGGGGAGACAACCCCCTAAAACCCCCTTTGTCCCCCTTATCAGGGGGAAGTTTTTTTGATTTTTTATTTCCTTTTCCAATTGATTTATTACGTTTTTTATATTCAACATTATTTCGTTGTTTGAATAGCGTATAACTTTTATTCCAAATTTATCCAATCTCTCTGACCTTAATTTATCATATTCTTTTTCTCTTTTATGATAATCCCCGTCCACCTCGATAACCAGCATCAATTCGGCGCAATAAAAGTCAGCAATAAAATTGTCCAACGGTTTCTGGCGAAGAAATTTGTAATTTTTAAGTTGCCTATCCTTTAAAACTTCATTCCATAGTTTATCTTCTGCTTCAGTTTTATTTTTTCTGTTTTCTCTGGCTTCTTCAACCAACTTCGGATTGTAAGGAATGTATAATCTTTTCATATTTTAACCCCCTTATCAGGGGGAAGTTTTTTCTCTTCCTCCCCTGACAAGGGGAGGTTAGGAGGGGTTTTGGGTGGGTTTTACTCTTCTATCTTTTCCTCTTCTTCCTTTTCTTTTTTGGCGAAGTCCTTGCGGAAACCCGTGCCGGCTGGAATTATTCTGCCAATAATGACATTTTCCTTGAGGCCAAGCAATTTGTCTTCCGCCCCTTCAATGGCGCCTCTAACTAAAACTTTTACCGTGTTTTGGAACGAAGCGGCGGAAAGGAAGCTAGGCGCGGAAAGAGCCACTTCGCTTATTCTCTTCACGAGCGGAATCGCTTTTATCTCATCTCCCCCTTTTTCTTTTATTCTCTTATTCATTTCATCAAGTTCCGACTTGGCGATAACTTCCCCTTTGTTAAAATCTGAAGAGCCATGGTCTTTTATTTTATATCTTGAAAACATCTGTCTGGCGATAACTTCCACATGCTTGTCGTTTATGGACGCTCCCTGCATAGAATAAACTTTACTTGCTTCGTTCAAGATGTAATTTTGCGCTGCCTCCTTTCCTGCAATGGCAAAAAAACTATCAATATCATAGGCGCCGTCGGTCAAAGAATCTCCTTTTTTAATTTCATCTCCTTTTTTAACAATCAAATGCCTGCCGAAAGGAATTAGATATTCTTTTTTGCCTGCCCGGCCTGGGCCTTTTTCCCCTTTTTCGTCGCCAACCAAAGTGACAACTTTTTCGTTTCCTTTGCTCTCTATGTCAATTACCTTGCCGCCTATCTCGCTAAGAACCGCTGGATTGGCCGGAGTTCTTAATTCAAAAATTTCTTCAACGCGGGGAAGACCCAAAGTGATGTCGCCTCCCGAAGAGATGCCTCCGGTGTGGAAAGTTCTCATGGTGAGCTGGGTGCCCGGTTCGCCGATTGACTGCGCCGCCACGATGCCAACTGCCTCTCCTATTTTAACGGGAGTATTATGACCGAGGTCGTAGCCGTAGCATTTCTGGCAAATTCCCTTGACTGACTGGCAAGTGAGCGGAGAATAAATATAAACCTCCTCCACGCTTGAATCATCAATTTTTCTCGCATCCTCGGCATTCAAAAGATGGCCCTTTTTGAAACCAGCCGCTTCAGCCGCCAAAATTCTTCCCGTAATTCTCGCGGATAATTTTTTGTTGTAATCCTGAAGATCTTTTTTTCCGACTCTCACTCCTTTTTTCTCTCCGCAATCTTCCTCTGTAATAATCACATCTTGAGCGACATCAACCAAGCGTCTGGTGAGATATCCCGCCTTCGCTGTTTTAAGAGCCGTGTCCGCCTCTCCTTTTCTCGCGCCGTGGGTGGTAATGAAGTATTCCAAAACACTCAACCCCTCTTTGTAGCTTGAAATAACGGGAAACTCAATAATCTTTCCAGCTGGATTAACCATCAAGCCCTTCATTCCAGACATCTGCGCCACCTGCAACCAGCTGCCGCGGGAAGCGGAAGAAACCATCTGAAAAACAGAACTCTCGGGGTCAAGCGCTCCCGGAACAAGTCCTTCAATTTTATTTTTTGCCTCTTCCCAAATTTCTATAACTTTGTCGTATGCTTCTTCTTTTGTGATTAGCCCTTTCTTATATTGCTCATCTGTTTTTTTGGCTTCTTTGGTTGCTTCTTCTATAATTCCTTTCTTTTCTTTCGGCACCACGAGGTCATTAATACCCCAGCTGATTCCGGATTTGGTGGAATATTCAAAACCGAATTTTTTTATCTTGTCCAAAACATCCGGCGTGGCATCGGTTCCGTATTTTTCCATAATCCGGCTCACAATTTTTGCCAGCGGTTTTTTGCCGAGCTCTTCGTTCACGAAGGGAAAATCAGACGGGAGCACGCTGTTGAAAAGAAGACGGCCTACGGTCGTTTCAAAAACTTTCTGGTCAAACGTTTTATATTTCGGAGTATCGGTCGCCAAGACCTTTATCTTGGCCCGCAGGTTAACATATCCGAAATCGTACGCCAAAATCGCTTCGTTCGGTGAAGAAAATATTTTACCTTCGCCTTCCACTCCGTCTTTTGTTTTTGTCATCCAAAAACAGCCAATGACCATATCTTGCGTCGGCTGAGTTATCGGTTCTCCGCTACCCGGCTTCAAAAGATTTTTTACGGAAGCCATAATTTCTTTCGCTTCTCTCTGCGCCTCATTACTCAACGGAACATGCACGGCCATCTGGTCGCCGTCAAAGTCGGCGTTAAAGGCGGAACACACCAAAGGATGGACCTGAATAGCATTCCCTTCTATAAGAATCGGTTGGAATGCCTGCACGCCAAGGCGGTGCAAAGTCGGCGCGCGGTTAAGCAAAACATATTTGTCTTTTATTATTTCTTCAAGAATGGCCCACACCTCCGGCGTTTTATCGTCTATGAGGCGATTGGCTCCCCTGATGTTGTATGCCATTTCTCTTTGGATTAATTTTGAAACGACAAACGGCCGGAAAAGCTCCAACGCCATGTGCTTCGGCAACCCGCACTGATGCATTTTGAGGTCGGGGCCGACAACGATTACCGAACGTCCGGAATAATCCACGCGCTTGCCCAAAAGATTCTGCCTGAATCTTCCCTGCTTTCCTTTGAGCATGTCTGCCAGTGATTTAAGCGGCCTTCTCTGCGCCTGCGAAAGCGCGATATTCTGCCCGTGCCTGATAGAGTTGTCTATGAGCGCGTCAACGGCTTCCTGCAAAATTCTTTTTTCATTTCTGCAAATAACCTCCGGCGCCCTGATTTCAATAAGCTTCTTCAAGCGGTTGTTTCTGTTTATCACCCGGCGATAAAGGTCGTTCAAGTCGGAAGTGGCGTGGCGTCCGCCGTCCAAGGCGACCATCGGCCGAAGGGCCGGCGGTATCACCGGGATAACGGATAAAAACATCCATTCCGGTCTCACCCCCGCTCTTTTCATTGATTTAAAAATATTCAGCTTGTTTCCCAGTTTTATTTGCTCCTGGGCCGAAGCGTCATCAATTCTGTTTTCTATGGCTTTTATTTCCTCGTCAAGATTCATCCCCTTAAAAATATTATGGATTGCCTCCGCTCCGATACCCGCTTCAAAAACCTCGCCATATTTCATGCTCATATGATAATATTCGGTCTCCCCGAGAACTTTATACAAACTGATTGCTCCAATTTCCGCTTTTGTTTTTTGCATCGCGTCTTTTAGATTATCCTTTCCTTCTTTGCCTTCAGCGTTTTTTGATTTTGATTTGTATTCCGATTCCAGATTTTTGATAACGGCGTTTTTGGCGCTTTCGTTCACTTTGGTGATTATGTAGCTGTTGAAATAAACGACACGCTCAATTTCCGTGAGAGGCGTTCCCAACAAAGTTCCTATTCTTGACGGGATGCCTCTTAAAAACCAAATATGGGAAACCGGAACGGCTAAGGCGATATGCCCCATTCTTTCCCTTCTCACGATGGAGCGTGTCACTTCCACGCCGCACTTTTCGCAGATAATACCCTTGTATCTCACGCGGCGGTATTTTCCGCAGTAGCATTCAAAGTCTTTTTCCGGTCCGAAAATTTTCTCGCAGAAAAGGCCGTTCCTTTCGGAACGCTGGGTTCTATAGTTTATCGTTTCCGGTTTGGTAATCTCGCCGTGAGACCATGACAAAATTTTCTCGGGTGAAGCGAGTTTTAACACTATTGATTTAAAATCAGTAACTTTAATTTCCATATTTTTTATTTTCGCTGATTTTAAGCCCCTTTAGTTCTATGTCCAACGCCAACCCGCGCAATTCATTCAGTAAAACATGGAAAGAGGCGGGAAGATTAGGGCTCTTAAATTCCTCGCCGCGAATGATTGATTCGTACGCCGCCGCTCTTCCAAAAATATCGTCTGATTTTATGGTGAGCATTTCCTGAAGAGTATGAGCAGCGCCGTGGCCTTCCAGCGCCCAGACCTCCATTTCTCCGAATCTCTGACCTCCACCCTGCGCTTTTCCTCCAAGCGGCTGCTGGGTAATTAAAGAATACGGGCCGATTGACCTCATATGAATTTTGTCTTCCACCATGTGGTCAAGCTTCATCATGTAAATTTTTCCAACCGTGATTTCTTGGTCAAACATTTCGCCTGTTCGGCCGTCACGCATCTTCACTTTCCCGCTTTCCGGCAATCCCGCCTTTTTCAATTCTTCCCTGATTTCATCTTCGGTCGCTCCGGAAAACGCGGGGCAGATCGCCTGATATCCGAGCTTGTCGGCCGCCCAACCCAAATGGGTTTCCAAAATTTGTCCCAAGTTCATTCGAGAAGCCACACCCAAAGGATTCAAAATAATATCAACAGGGGTCCCATCTTCTAAATAAGGCATTTCTTCAACCGGAAGAATTTTGGAAATAACGCCTTTGTTTCCGTGCCTGCCGGCCAGTTTGTCTCCAACGGAAACTTTTCTTAATTGCGCCATTTCAACTTCTATTTTCCTTATAATTCCCGGTTCAAGTTTGTCGCCCTTGTCCCTTGAAAAAATCTTCACTCTTATTATTCTCCCCTGCTTGCCATGTTCCAAGCGCATGGAAGTGTCTTTTACGTCTCTCGCCTTTTCTCCAAAAATAGAACGTAAAAGGCGCTCCTCTGGCGTAAGTTCCGTTTCTCCTTTTGGCGTGATTTTCCCGACAAGAATATCGCCCGACCTCACTTCGGCTCCGACTCTCACTATTCCTTCCTCGTCAAGATTTTTTAATTTTTCTTCGCCGACATTCGAAATGTCGCAGGTGTTTATTTCCGGCCCAAGCTTGGTATCACGCACGTTGACCGAATAATTTTCAATATGAACGGAAGAAAAACTTTCATCCTTGACCAAGCGGTCGGAAAGAATGATGGCGTCTTCAAAGTTCGCTCCGCCCCACGAGAGAAAAGCGACTAAAACATTCTGGCCTAAAGAAAGCTGGCCTCTATCGCTTGAAAAATTGTCCGCCAAATAATCCCCTTTGGAAACTTTATCGCCGACATTGACCGCCGGCCTCTGATGCACCGTGGTAAAAGCGTTGGAGCGGGTGTAATTTATGAGTTCGTAAGTTTTCTTTTTTCCTTTTTTGTCTTTAATTGTAATTTTTGAAGCGTCAACTCCTTCCACTATGCCGTCTTCTTCCGCAAGAATAAGCCGTCCTGAATCATTCGCCGCTTTTCCTTCCAATCCCGTGGCCACAAGCGGTTTTTGCGGAAGAATGCAGGGAACCGCCTGCCTTTGCATATTGGAACCCATAAGCGCTCTCGTGGCGTCGTCATGGTCAAGAAAAGGAATCAAGCTTGTCGCCATGGAAAACGCCTGATTTAGAACCACATCAATGAAATCAACTTTTTCTCTGGCAATTAATCCCGGCTGGGAATTGACCCTGGCCTCAACTTCCCTATCCAAAATATTTCCAGTCCTTTGATCGTAATTGATTCCCGCATGGGCAATATTGTATTTCGTCTCATCAAGAGCATTCAGATAAACTATTTCATTCGTAATTTTTCCGTTAACAACTTTTTTGTAAGGCGTTTCCATGATGCCGTATTCGTTGAGGCGGGCATGCACCGCCAAATGAACAACCAAACCGATATTCGGACCTTCCGGTGTTTGGATGGGACAAATTCTTCCGTAGTGCGAAGAGTGCACGTCGCGCACTTCAAAACCGGCGCGCTCTCTGGTGAGGCCGCTAGGGCCCAGGGCGGAAAGCCGTCTTAAATGCTCCAGTTCGTCCAAAATATTTTTCTGGCTCATGAATTGCGAAAGTTGGTGGGTGGCAAAAAATTCTTTCAACACGGCCATAATAGGCCTGTTGTTGACAAGCTGGGCGGGGGTGAGAGTGGCGGAATCTAAGGTAGACATTCTGTCCTGAATGTTTTTTCTGGTTCTTGCCATTCCCACCCGAAGCCGCTGTTGGAGAAGTTCTCCCACTCCCCTCACGCGCCTGCTGCCAAGGTGGTCTATGTCGTCCTCTTCCGCGCCAGGCGTATTATTTAAATCAATGACTTTTGAAATTATTGCTGTGAGGTCGCTCAAGGTTATCGTCTTTGGTGCTGATTTTATGTCGTCCAAAGACAGACCGAGGCGGTGATTTAATCTGTATCTTCCAACTGAAGAAAGGTCATAGCGAAGAGGGCTGAACATGGCGTCCAGATATTCTTTCGCGCTTTCAAAGCTCGCCGGCTCTCCGGGCCTAAGACGATTGTATACTTCCATATACGCCTCTTCTGTTGTTTTTGCTGAATCTTTTTGAAGTGTTTTTTTAATATAAGAAATTTCTCCGTTGTCTATTTTATGAAAGGCGTCTTCAATCTCTTTTGCCGATTCCGCTCCAAACACCCTCAAGAGCGAAGAGATGGGCACTTTTCTTTTTCTGTCTATCCTTGCGTAAATAACGCCGTCTGATTCCGTTTGTATTTCTATCCACGCTCCGCGGCTGGGAATTATTTTCGCTCCGAAATATTTTTCTCCCTTTGATTCTTCGGCTATAAAGTAGGCGCCGAAAGAACGCGCTAATTGCGGAACAACAACTCTTTCCACTCCGTTGATGATAAAGGTGCCGCGCGGAGTCATCGCCGGCATATCGGAAATAAAAATTTCTTGTTCTTTCGCGTATTTAAATTCTTTGTTGGTGAGTTTAACTTTTATCTTCAAAGGGGCATCAAAAGTGAGGTTGTTTATTTTGCAATAATGTTCGCCATACTTCGGTTCGCCCACCGAAGATTCCAAAAAATCCAAAACAAATTCTTTTTCGGTATAATCAAGAATTGGAAAAAATTCTTCAAAAATTTCCTTCAATCCCATTTTTAAAAACCAATTAAAAGAATCAAGCTGGATTGCGACCAGATTGGGAAGAGCGACAGATGACTCCTTGTGTTTAGAAAAATATTTTTTTTGCATGAAGCGAAAAACGCAAAAAATAACCTCCCTCCGTTATTATCTTAAGAGGTAACTTCTTATTGTTTCGGTTAATTATTCAAAACTTTATACCCTGACACAAAATATAGATTCTAATAATACCACTGGAATCGCCTTAACTCAATCTTCACTGTTGACCCCGTCATTCGCGAATGACAAGGGGTTGATAACTACTATACACGACCCCTGTAATAACTGTCAAGAGCCTTCTTGAATGCCTGGTCGGCGAGGACGGAACAGTGGACTTTTTGCGGCGGCAGGCCGTGCAGGCGGGTGATAATATCTTTCGGCGTTACTTTCAACGCGTCTTTGATTTTCATCCCGCCTTTCTCCGTAACCATCACCGAAAACATGGAAGTGGCGGCGATTGCCGAAGCGCATCCCCATGTTTGCCATTTGAATTTTTTCACGCGTTCCATTTTTTTATCTATCTTGAGCCATACCTTCATTACGTCTCCGCAGACGACGCTTCCCGCCTCACCATAAGCGTCAAACTCGCCCTTTTTCGGCTCTTTCCCCAAAAAATTCTTCGGGCGCAAAAAATGCTCTTTAACTTTGT
>JBAZPC010000002.1:0-99189 GCA_041648395.1 Minisyncoccota bacterium
AAAACACCGCAGGAAGCATTTGAAGCTGAGATGAGAAAATTTGAAGATAAAAAAATACCACATTGTGGTACCATGAATCAAGTATTAAAGGCTAATGAAAGTGTTCGGCTTGAGGGGTAGGGGTAGCGGTTAGCAATTTATTTATATTCTACACCAGCAATATGTTTCTGTCAAGATTGTTTCTGTCACCTTTTAAAATAAAATAAGAAAGATGACAAGCTGCGTTTTTTGTAAAATTGTTAAAAAGGAAATTCCGGCGGAGATTGTTTATGAAGACGAAAATGTTTTGGCGTTTTTAGATATCACGCCCGTCAATCCCGGCCATGTTCTGCTTATTCCGAAAGAGCATTATGAAAATCTTTACGAAATGCCGGACGCCCTGCTCGCCAAAATGGCGCCGGTTATTAAAAAACTTGCCATTGCTATAAAAAGCGCCGTTAATGCCGAAGGAATAAATATAGGAATGAACAATGACCGCCCCGCCGGACAACTTGTCTTCCACGCCCATTTTCACATCATGCCGAGATTCTCAACCGACGGCCACACCCACTGGCACGGCGCACCCTACAAAGACGGCGAAGCCGCCAAAACAGCGGGAAAAATAAAAAAGTTTTTATAAAAATGAAAAGGCTATAGATACTATAGCCTTTAATTATCCACCCTACAGGTGTAAAATTCTAAATTTCAATTCCTTAAAAGAAGTTTTTCCTTCTGTAATCGGCCATGTCCAGATTTCCTGATACTCTTTGATAATCCATTTTCTATACTTTTTATCACTCCACTTACCGAGACACCAGACACCACCCGGACAAGTGCCAAGAAGTCCATGCAACCTGCCGCGAGAAATCTTACTCAATAAAAACATCCATAATCTGGGAGTACTTGGCATACTGACTCTCGTTTTCTCGTACTCGGAGCTTGCACCCCTTATTTGATAATGCAATCTTCCGATATACTGGTACAGCCACAAGCCAAACAAAATAATGATTGTCTCCAACATCTCTCTACCTCCTATGTTTTATAGATTAAATTAAAGTTCCTTTCTGATTTAATTCTTACCACCAGCCAACAATTTTTGCAAGAAAAGTTTATTTAGATTTTTTTAACACTTCGATTCCCGGTAAAGTGCCTTTTGCCAAAAACTCCAGCATAGCCCCGCCGGCGGTGGAAACGAAGGAAAACTTTTTCAGAGGAATTTTCGCCTTGTCAATTGCCGTAATTGTATCACCTCCGCCAATAACCGATCTCGCGCCCGATTTTGCGATTGCTTTTGCGACTGCGACCGTCCCTTTTTCAAATCCTTTTATTTCAAAATTTCCCAATGGCCCGTTCCATAAAATAAATTTCGCATCTTTAATTAAAAAAGACATTTCTTTAACCGCCAACGGCCCTATATCCAAAATTCTGCCGCCGCTTTTTTGAGCGTCTATAGGAACTACTATTTTCGGATTTCTTAAAAATTTCTTTATGTTTATATTCTTATCAAAAACCGACTTGCCGATGTCTATTTTTTCCGCCCAAAAGAAGTTGTTCGCCAGCGCTCCGCCAATAAAAATTTTATCGGCAATTTTCACAAATTTTTCCAGCACACTAATCTTGGTGCTGAATTTTACTCCGCCTAAAATAAAAAGGGACGGGTGTTTCGGCTTGAAAGTGCTTTGCAGATTTTTGAATTCTTCTTCAAAAAGCAGACCGGCATAAGAAGGCAGATATTTCGGAATGCCGACAATGGAGGCGTGATTCCTATGCGACGCGCTAAATGCGTCATTCACATAAATATCGCCCAGTTTCGCCAGTCGCTTCGCGAAATTTTTGTCGTTTTTTTCTTCGCCTTTTTCCTTTCGCAAGTTTTCCAAAAGCAAAACATCGCCGTTTTGCATTTCAGCGATTTTCTTTTCCGTTTCTTTTCCGAGAACCTGCGAAGAAAACGCGACTTTTAAATATTTCGCCACTGGCGTCAAACTTTTTATTTTTCCGTCTGTGAGATGACTTATTATTATTACCTTTGCCCCTTTTCTTTTTAAAAAATTTATGGTCGGTAAAGTTTTTTTTATTCTAAAATCATCAACCACTTTCCCGTTTTTTATCGGCTCATTAAAATCAACGCGCAAAAGCACTCTTTTGCTTTTTACATTAATATTTCTGATACTCTTCATTTTTATTTTATTTTGTTTTGTTTGCAATCGCAAGTATCTCTCCGAAGTTTTTGGGAATCAAGCTTTGACCGCCGACGAGAAGCCCTTGCATTCCCGCTCTTTCCAAAAATCCGCCTGCGTTTTCCGGGTTCACCGAACCGCCGTAGAGAATGGGAATATTTCGCGCCGCATAGTTGCCGATTACGGGCAAGAGCTCGCGTCTGATAAAGATGGCTATTTGCATAGCTGATTCCGGATTGTCCGCCCTGGCGCCAGCGTTGGAACTGATGGCCCAAACCGGCTCATAGGCAACTAATAAATTATTTAAAAGTTTTTTTGAAATTCCCTTCAGCCCTTCATTCATCTGCATTTTTAAAAAATTAAGATATTCGCCGTTAAGGTCGCGTTCTTTTTCTCCAACACACAAAATTACTTTAAATCCCTCTTCCAATGCCGCTTTTACTTTTTTATTTATTACTTCGTCCATTTCTCCCAGCGCCCGGCGTTCAGAATGGCCGATGATAATATATCTCACTCCAAAATTTTTTAGCATGCCGGGAGAAATTTCTCCGGTGTACGCCCCTTTCTTTTCATAAAAAACATTCTGCGCTCCCAACTTGAGATTTGAGATTTGAGATTTGAGATTTGATATATATACAAACGGCGGGCAAACAACCGTCTCTACTTTTGATAGTTTACTTGCAACTTTTTTTATTCCCGCCGCAATTTCCTTCGCTTCTTTGAGCGACTGCGGATTTGTTTTCCAGTTCGCCACAATAATTTTTTTTGCCATGAATTTTATTATATCCCGTTAGAAACAAGCCGTCTATTGGGAAACTTCTTTCCAGCCACTTATGGAATAACCGCCGCTCGGCCCCGACTCAAAGAGCAAGCTTGATAATCCCGTCTCGTAAACCACTTTCGCGCTATTTTTCAAATGAATTTTATATCCTGTAACCTCTCTCAAGTTCGCGCTGTTTTCCATCTGAATTTCTCCGTGGCCGGCATATAAAAGCAGTTGGCCAGTAACAGAATTTTTAATCTCAATCGCCTCCTCGTCGCCGCCCGTTTCCGCGCTATTATTTTGAGAAACAAGGAGAATATACCCTCCCGTGCCGGAATCCTGAAACTGCACGCTGTTTTGAAGATTAATATTACTACTTGAGCTCCTGTTTGCAGGATTGTCGGCAACAACAACAACGCTTTGGCCGGCCAAAGACGGATCAAGTTTTATAATGGCTGTATTTTCCATATCTATGCTTCCGACAACCCACACGTGTCCTTTCAAAATAATAGTTGGGTCGCCCTTTATATATAAGTCGCAATTTATCTTAATCGGCCCGAGAGTGACATCGGAGTCAACGGTGTAAGTGCCGGAAGGGCAAGGAGAGCTGATTGTTCCTCCCGCCGCCGCTCCCGCCTCCCAGTCGTTTATCATTGAATCGGAAATGGGAAGGGAGCTCGTGGCTTGGTCGCTGCTTCCCGGGAAAGATGTTCCGCTCACCGTGGTGCCGGAGATGTGCTGATAATATGCGTCCTTGCCCACCTGGCTATCGGAAATGGTATGGGCATAAGCACTGCCGGTAGTGTGGGAATTATCAATAAGGCTGGAGGGACCGGCGGAAACAACATCGCCGTTCACTTCGTTTTTATTTTCCCCTTCTATCGGCCCGTTTGAGTAAACATTCCCCTCCACGGAAGAAGTATTGTCCATATCAAGACCGCCCGCTCCAACTTGCACGCCATAACTGAAAGAAACGCCGACATCGGTTGATAATATTGTCTTAACTTTTCTCGCGGCATTCATAAAATTAGACAAAGAAGTTATTTCCTTGGTGGTGCCGGACACGCTTGATGTTGTGGTAGTGGCAAAAAATCCGTCTAGGTTCAGGACTTCCTCATTGCCGTAAAGTTTTTTGTTTATTATTCTGAAAGCGACGTCTTCTACTCCCGCCTCGGACAAAAAATAACTTTTTTTGGAATCAATTAGGTTTCTGGAAATTTTCGCCTCTTTCAAAACAACGGAAGAAAACCCGGAAACGATAATCAAAAAGACAAGAGAAATAAGAACGACGGAAGTGATGACGGCCTGCCCGGTGTTAGTAGCTGTTGCGCAGAATCGCTGTGTCATAAAAATTTTTTCCATTAATTATTACTTCGACTTTTACAGCTTTTGAAGTGGTAGCGTTGGCAATTTGATAAAAAACAAGATTGGATACGGAAACGCCGTTGAGCGTCAAAGGATTCTCCGCTCCTCCTCCTTCAACCACCATTAAAACTCCGTTATTTAAATAAAACTCCAAGGTAGTAGTCGCGCCGGAAGCGTTATAAGTATCAAGCTTCAGCCGACCCGGGGAAGAGTCGAGAACACTTGAAGAATTAACGCCATAGGCGGTTCTTATTTCCCTTGTCATTCTTTCCATACCCGCCTCAGCAGAGTTGTTAATTTTACTCGTTACTCTGGCGCTATTAAATGATTTCATTAAAGAGCTGATGGAATTTACCGACGCCGCCAGAATACCCGCCGCGATGGCAATATAGACGACCATCTCTATTAAACTGAAGCCCGCTTTTTTCATTAAAATAATTTTGTCATATAAGTGCTAATGATTTTCGTAGTGGTACCAGCCGAAGAAAGCCATGAGACAGAAACCGTTATTTTTTTTGTGTTGGGATCAAGCGTGCCGGAGGCGGCAATATCATCACTGCCATTTCGGCTAACATTATTTAAAACAAATTTTCTTTCATAAATTCCGTCAATAAAAGTATTTGTGGTTGTCGCCTTCCAGGTTGTGCCGTTGAACGCAAAGTAATAATTTGTTCCGGCGTTCAACGGAGCAATGTTCGCGCCCCAGCCCGAATCTCTTAAAATTTTTACCGCCTCCACGCCCTCTTCAAGCAGAAATGCCGCTTGTATGTTAGTTGTGTTGCCTCGCAACATTTTCAAAGAAACGCCGGCCACGGACAAAAGGCCAAAAACAGAGAGCGCGATGACGGCCACCGCCACCACAATCTCCGCGACACCGAAGCCATCTTTATTATTTTTTATTTTTTTAATCTTACTGGACATTTGTTATTCCCGTTGAACTAATATTAATTGTTTTTGTTTTGCTCGTATCCGCTTTTACCCTAAAAGTTATTGCGCCGGATTGGTCAGTTTTGCCGGTAAGTTTCTGAAAAATAACATCACTTCCTTCGCCAGCCAAAGAAATTTCGGAAATTTCTATGAAAGAGGAAAGGGTGGAGGAGGCATTATCTGGACTGGATGCGACATAAGTAGCGCCTTTGAAAAGCGCTAACTTTGTTGTCTCAAAATGTACGCCATATTGGGAAAAATCTTGAGAGGAGAGCGTCTTTGACCGCGCCTCGTTTATTATGGAAACTGCTTTATTGACATCGCTGTTCAAAAGCTGATTTTGCCTAAAGCCGGAAAAAGAAGTAATGGCCATCGCCGTCAAAACAGCAAGAATCACGACGACTATGGCTATTTCAATGACAGTAAATCCTTTCATATTATATCGCATCAACCATTGAATACATCGGCTTAATCATGGAGAGGGCGAAAAAACCGACCACGGCTCCGATAATAACCATAAGAATCGGCTCAATTATCGTGGACATGTCTTTGGTCGTTTCCGTCACCTCGTCCTCGTAAAAGACCGCCACCCGCATAAGCATGTCTGAAAATTTTCCCGTCTCTTCTCCCACGGCCATCATCTCGCCGACAAGAATCGGGTAAAGATTGTCTGCCCGCTTGAATGATTCCGAAACGGGCTCGCCTTTTTGAATACTGCCCCTCGCTTCTTCCAGCACTTTTTTAAAATTTTCATTTTGAATGACTTCTCTCGTTATGTTGAGCGATTCCAAAACATCCACTCCGGCGCTGATGAGCGAGGCCATGGTTCGGGCGGTGCGGGCGGAATTGACTTTCTTTGTGAGTTCGGAAAAAATCGGCAGGCGCAATAAAACATTGCCGACCAATTTTTTCCCGCCCGGAGAGCGAAAAAATAAAACGGCGCCGGCCACCACAGCAAGAACAATCCCAAAAAACGCGAGTGTATTTTGGGAAAGGAAATTGCTTATGGCGATAATAATTTTTGTGCTCAACGGGAGTTCCGCTCCGAGCTCCTGAAAAGTGGAAACCAAAGTCGGCACCACATAGATAAGCATAAGAATGCCAATTAATATCATAGCGATAACAATAATAGACGGATACATCAAGGCGCCCCTGATTTTTTTTATGAGATTGTGGTCGCGTTCCATTTGATCGCTCACCAGTCCAAGTGAATCGCTTAATCGTCCGCTTTCCTCGCCCACTTTTACCATAGCGATAAAAATGGGGGTGAAAACATCCGGAAACTGCTTCATGCTTTCGCTCATGGAAGTTCCTTTTTTGATGCTTTCCACTAAATCTTCAATAATTTTTTTGAATTTCTTGTTTTTTGTCTGCCGGCCGAGAATTTCCAACCCGCGGGAAACGGAAACGCCGGCGGAAATCATCACAGAAAGATTCCGGCTGAAAAACATTTTTTCCGTGACAGGAATGCGGCCGAAAATTGACGGCAAATGGAAGGATGATTTTTTCTCGCCTTCTTCTTTGCAGGAGACAAGCACAAGCCCTTGTTGGCGCAAAACCCGCGCCAAGTCGTATTTATCCTTGGCTTCCAAAACGCCTTTCATCTCCTCGCCAGAAATCTTTTTGGCATAATAAGAAAAGTGCATTAATCTTATTCTATCAAAATTCCTTTAAAAAAACATTTTCTTTAGCTTAAAACTATTCCCGTGCCCTATCAGCCCTAAATATGACTGGATTGTTTCCACCTTACCTCCCTTCTCTTTGATATTCCTAAACATTTTTCTCTTTGTGACGGTTCTCAAAATTCTGTGGTCGGTAAAATTAACCCAGCCGAGAAAATCAACACCGGAAGCTACGGTTTTTATGGAAATTTTATCAGGATGCAGTTCTAATTTGAGCTCTTTGTTTAGAAATTCTTGAATAAGCGGGATTATTTTTTGCGCTCCATCTTTGCTCTCCGAGAAAACGACAAAATCGTCGCAATATCTGATGTAATGTTTCGCCCTTAGTTTGTGCTTTACAAATTGGTCAAATTTATCCATGTAAATATTTACAAAAAGCTGGCTTGTTAAATTTCCAAGCGGAAGGCCAACGCCATCTCTTATTGATGAAAAACTTCCGATGATGTTTTTGAGAAGTTCCATGAGATTTTCGTCCGCGATATGTTCGCGCAGGATGTTGATTAAAATTTCGTGGTCAATGCTGGCGAAGAATTTTCTGATATCGCACTTTAAAATCCAGCATGTTTGCGTGTTATTTTTCCCGACCTTGTAATGAAATTCTCTAAATCTGTTGATTGCCTTATGCGTTCCTTTTTTTAATCGGCAGGAAAAAGAATCGGCGATGAATGTTTTGTCAAAAAGCGGATATAGTTTCCGGTAAATGGCGTGATGCAAAAGCCGGTCCCGCACGCTCGCCTTGTGGATGTCGCGCGGCTTCGGGTCGTTTATTTTAAACGCTTCGTATCCGCCGTGGCTGTATGATTTTTCCGCCAGTTCCCGATGAAGCAATAAAATATTGTCCGCAAAATGCAACGAGAATTCCGCCACATCTTTTCGTTTTCTTTTTCCGCGCAGGAATTCCCGCCAGGAAACAAGCAGGTTTTCAACGGATATGATATTATTATAAATATGGCGAAGCCCTTCTCTCTCTCTCTCTCTCTCTCTCGATAACGCGTCTATCCTTCAGCGAATCAAAGAGGGATATTTGATGTGGGTTGATATTATCCAACATATCCCTAGAAGTAGCCGATACACAATCGGCGCCAGAATTGAAAACAAGTTTCTTGATTTACTGGAATTGTCATATATCGCCTATTTTACCGAAAAAGAAAGAAAATGGAAAAGATTACGGAATGCATTTTAGTTTTGGATACTTTAAAATTTCTTGTTTCCGTCGCATGGGAAGGGAAACTTATCTCCAATAAACATTGTGAGGATTTGGCTCTGAAATTAGAAGAAGTGGGTAAAATGTTCGGGGGATGGAGAAAGGGGCTGGAAAATAAAACTCCCGCCAGGTGACGGGAGAAATACAGCAGTTTCGAGAAAAGGCATGGTTGCCCGCGTTCCAATCATTCGGATTGTCAACGGAATTCGCATTCACATTCCAGCCATCGTCATTCCAGTTGCAGTTGACCGTCCACAGCACACCATCGATTTTGTACAAAAAACCATCCATACCACCACCCCTTGATTCGCCAACTGGCGAACTCTCGGGGTTGAATCTTGCTTGGGGCCTAGAAGCCCGCCAGTTTTTTGCACCAATTCCTGTATTTTTTGGAGATTATTTCTGCACTCTCGCGCAAGCCGTAACCGGCGCGACTCTCGCGAAAAATATCCCGAAACCACGGCGCAAAAGCCGTAACCGTTGCGTTCTTATGATTCCGATTTTATTTTATCATTTCCCAAAAATTAAAAGACCCCGGAAAACTTTTTTCAAAGTTTCCAAGGGTCTAAGTGTCTAATCCTCCTTTCTTAAAGATTTAAAGTTTTTAAGTTTTCAGGAATTGCGAGAAAAGGCATGGAGGCCCGCGCCCCAATCATTCGGAATGTCAACGGAACTCGCACCCACATCCCAGCCAACGCCACCCCAGCGGCAGAGGACCGCCCACAGCACACCACCGAGGTCACGAACATAGAATATGTTGGCGTAGCCGTTGGTAAGCAGTGTTCCTGTTTCACCCTTCGGTTGCATTTCCATAAGGCCGAACATTGCGGAAAGCGTTGTTTCCGCTTTGTTTTCGCCGCCGAGCTCGCTGATGATCGGGATGTCTCTCGATCCTCTTTTGAGTTCATACTGGCAGAGAGTGAATTCAGGAGCCGGTTCCTCGGTTTTGCTGAGAAAACTGTTTCTGAAATTATCTCCCAGAAAGGAAATCTTCACCTTTGCCTTTTTGCCGGTGTCCACGATAAAGTGGTCTTTGGCGACGAATCTGCCGGTTCTCGCGGGAATAGTGACGGTGGTGATGAGGGTAAGGATGGAGTCAATAACAACTCCTGTCCAACATTTCTCCTTGCGGAGAAACTTTTTGAGTTCAGTGAGCCATTCCTGCCAGTTTTCGCCTGCCAGTTTTTCAACGAGATCGTAGAAAACCCTTAAAACCTCCAAGGGTAACCCGACAATCTTTCCCAAAATCCTGCCGAGCATGGTTTCTTTCTTGTCCATAGTCAGCCTCCTTAAATCTTGATATTTATCCCTTAAAAAGGGGTTTTTAATGTACTGGTTATATTATACACGAACCAGTTTATTTGTCAAGCTCAAAAAATTTTATTCCCTTGTTGCCCGAGGGACTTCCCTTGTCCTAATTTTTTTGAGAATGCTTGTAATTTGCCTTTTGAGTTTCGGGATGTCTTTGTTTGCAATTTTCCAAACAAGGCTCATATCGACTCCAAAGTATTCGTGAATAAGAATGTCGCGCAAACCGGCAATTTTTTTCCACGGAATTTTTGGATAATTTTTCCTGAAAGCATCCGGAATATTCCGAACCGCTTCGCCGATAATTTCAAGCCTTCTCACGACAGCGTCTTGAATTGCAATTGATCGAGAAAATTTTACCTCCGGCATCCTATGAATATTCTTTTCTATCTCCCTTATGCTTTCAAGAATGTGTTCAAGAAAAATTTTAGGATCTTTTTTTGCTTTCATAAATTACTTTTTGCTCTTTTAGAATTATGTCCCTCAAAAGCGGGTGTATTCCGCCGTATGAAACAACATCAACATTTCTGCCTAATTTGTCTTTTAATTCGAGCCGGAGGCCCACAAGATCAAGAAGGCTTTTATTTTTCGCAAGCTTTACAAGAATGTCTATGTCGCTTTTTTTTGTCATTTCACCCCTTGCGACCGAACCAAAAACGGCCGCCCTGAGAACCCCTTGGCGTTTCAAAATCGGAACTATTTTCCTTTTTATTTCTGCTGTCTCCATCTTTTAATGATAGCAAAAAAGAGGAGAAAAGCTACAAGATTAAGATTAGATTATTCCCTTGTTGCCCTTAGGATTTCTTCAATGGTGGTTATACCCTTGGCGGCTTTGATGATGCCGTCTTCAAGCATAGTCATCATTCCCTCTTTCTTCGCCTGCTTTTCTATGTCGTCCGAAGTGGCGCTGGCGACTATCATATTTTTTATTGACTCCGTCACTTTTAAGACCTCGTGGATGCCGATTCTGTCCATGTAGCCGTCCGCGCATTCTTTTGATTCTTTTGGTTTGTAAAAAACAACTTTGTCCCAACCCTCGCCCGGCTTGATTATTTTTTCATCCCTCAACATATTCAGCATTCTTTCCAAATCAATATAACTTCCCAAATTATCAATCTGCGCTTTGTTTAAAAAATATTTTTCTTTGGACGCGCAAAGCCGTCTTATGAGCCGCTGAGCAATGATGACGTTGATAGTTGACGCCAAAAGAAACGGCTCAACCTTCATATCCAAAAGGCGGGGCACGGCGCCGGCGGCGGAATTGGTGTGCAAGGTGGAAAGAACGAGATGGCCGGTAAGGGAAGCGTTGATAGCCAAAGATGCCGTTTCGTTGTCGCGAATTTCGCCGACCATGATAATGTCCGGGTCCTGGCGGACGAGAGAACGCAGACCGTTGGCAAAAGTGAAGCCGATGTCCGCCCGCACCTGTGTCTGATTGATGCGGGGAATTTGATATTCAACCGGGTCCTCAATGGTGGAAATGTTCACGTCCGGCGTGTTCAAAATTTCCAACAAGGTGTAAAGGGTGGTGGTTTTGCCGGAGCCGGTGGGACCCGTCGCCAGAATCAAACCGTTCGGCCGGTTGATGGCACGATGCAAAATTTCTATATTTGATTCGTGAAAGCCCAAAATTTCCAAACTGAAACCCTTGGCGTTTTCCCGCAGGAGGCGCATCACGGCTTTTTCGCCGTAAAAAACCGGCAGAATGGAAACACGAAAAGAAACTTTATCCGGCTTTTCAATTTTAAATCTGCCGTCCTGGGGCAGGCGTTTTTCGTCCAGTTTCAAACTTGCCATAACTTTTATTCTGGCGATGATGCCGGAGGAAATATTTTTCGGCAAAACCATGGCGTCGTGCAAAATTCCGTCAATGCGATAACGAACAATCACTTCCCTTTCCGTCGGCTCAATGTGGATGTCGCTCACTCTCTGCAGAATGGCGTGGCGCAGAAGTGTGTCCACGATTCTTATCACCGGCACTTCTTCGGCGAGTTTTTTCAAGTCCTCGCTTTTTTCCTCTCCCTCTTTCATTTCGGAAACGACTTTCAACGACTCCGCCTCTTTCTGAATTATGTCGCCGAACTCCACTTGCAAGCTTTTTTGATATTGGCTCAAAATGTTTTTTAGCGACTTGACATCGGTGAGACGAGGAAGAATTTTCAAATTGGATTTCTTTTTTATGAAATCAATGGTTTCCAAATCCTCGGGGTCAAGCATCGCTACTTCCAGTTCGTTTCCCTTTTTTTTGTAGGCGATTATGTTGTGCGTTCTGGCAATGGGCTCCGGTATTAAGCTAAGAACTTCAAAACTTATTTTTTCTTTTTCCAAATCAACGAACGGCACGCCCAAAATATACGCTTCCAGTTTGCGTAGGTCGTCTTCGGTAATCTTCCCCGAAGAGACAAGAACGCTTCCGAGATTTTTTTTGCTCTTGTTCGCCTTTTCCTCCGCCTCCCCGAGTTCTTTGCTGGTCACAAGACCGGAGTCCAGAAGAAACATTTTCAGTTGTTGCGGTTCAACTCGCATTTATTTCAAAATCTCCTTAATTTTTTTCAAAATATCAGGGACAGAGTAGTTCGCCTTTACCAGATAAGTATGCGCGCCTAGGGAAAGCATTTTTTCCACATCCTTTGATTCTTCCAAGTTTGTCAGAACAATCACCGGAATTTTTTCCAGTTTGGGATTTGCTTTGATCTCTTTCAAAACTTCAAAGCCGTTCTTTTTTGGAAGAACGATATCGGTGATTATGAGGTCGGGATAATTTTCCTCCGCCGCTTTCAGGCCGAGCGCTCCGTCGTAGGCGGAAATAAGCTCCAGCCCGTCCTGTTTGAAAACATCCTCAAACATTTTATGGAGGCGCATCTCGTCTTCTATTAATAAAATTTTTTTCATAATGTTTTGCTAACCGGTAAAGTAAACCAAAATGTTGAGCCCCGCCCCTCTATGCTGTCAAAGCCGATTTTTCCTCCGGAGCGATCAATAACCGCCTTGGCGATAAAAAGTCCAACGCCGCTGCCTTCTGTCTGATAGCGAGTGACATTGTGATTGCGGAAAAATTTCGTAAAAATTTTCTTTTCTTCGTCTTTTGGAATACCCGCGCCCTCATCGCTCACCGAACATTTTATTTTGCCGTCCAGTTTTTCTAGAGACAGCGTAATTTTTCCTCCGTTTACGCTGTAGCGAATCGCGTTGTCCAAGAAATGAAATAAGACCCCTTTTATCTTCACCTTGTCGGCAAAAACATCGGGCAAGGACTCCGGAGCCGACAGAAAAAGAGAGATGTTGTTTTTCTCGGCGTTATTTTTTTCAAGGGCAACGGCCTCTTCTGCCATCTCTTTCAGAGAAAAAGCGGAGGGGGTAAAAATCATAGTGTTATCCTCAACGCGGTTGAATTCCAGAAGGTCGTTCACTATTCTTATCATTTTTTCATTCTGCCAATTTACTTCGGTAATCGCGGTTTCGTTTTTTTCAACATCCAGTATGACCCTCTTGCCAAGCAATAAATCAAGTTGCCATTTAATGGCGGAGAGTGGAGAGCGGAGCCGGTGCGACATTATGCCGATGAATTCGGATTTTTCTTTCGCCGAGCGCGCCATCCTTTCAAATGAATTGACGATAATGTTGCCGATGATAAAAAGAATTGCCGTCACGCCCAGAACAATAAGCGCCACAATATAATCGTCGGCGAATTCCCGCGCCACGGCGTTGGTGACCAGAATACTCAAAATTATAATCAGGCCCATCACCAAAAAAAGAAATTGCGGGCATTGCCACAGGCCGACATTATACTCTTTGCATTGACCGAAAACGTTCAATTGGTAGCAGATTTTTTTAACTTTATTCACATCTTTATTATAGCAAAGTTTTACCCTGCCCCGCAATTTACGGGGTTGACAATGAATTCCCAACCCATATAATAGACGCATACCCGTTCTGCCAAGCAGCGGGCATTTTATTAGATAAGCTAAATTTTATGGATTTAAAATCATTGCAATCGGCGCTGGAGCAGTTGGAGGATGAAAAAGGTATCTCAAAAGAGAAAATAATAGAGACCATTCAGGACGCCATGGCCGCCGCCTATAAAAAGGATTACGGAAAGAAAGGGCAGATTGTCCGCGCTGTTTTTGACGTGAACACCGGAAAAACGGAATTCTCCCAAATTAAAATCGTTGTTGACGAATCAATGCTTAAGCCGGAAGGAGAGGAAGACGACTTGGCGGCCGAGCCGCCAAGTGGCGGCTCGGCCGCTTCCGAGGAAGTTGAAGGCGAACCGAAAAAAGTCCGCTTCAACCCCGAGCATCACATAATGCTGGATGAGGCGAAAAAAATTAAAAAAAGCGCCAAGCCGGAAGACGAGCTCGTTTTCCCTTTGGAATCAAAAGGCGACTACGGCAGAATCGCCGCCCAAACCGCCAAGCAGGTCATCATTCAAAGAATCAGGGAAGCGGAGCGTTCCTCTGTTTTTTCGGAATTTAAAAATAAACAAAATGAAATAATAAGCGGCATCGTGCAGAGAATGGAGAACAACAATGTCTTCGTGGACCTCGGTAGGACGACGGCCGTTCTCCCCCGCGACGAGCAAATCAGAGGCGAGCGGTACCGCATCGGCGAAAGAATAAAGGCGTTCATTTTTTTGGTGGAAGAAACACCGAGAGGAATAAATATTTATCTTTCCCGTTCTCATCCGAAATTCATCGCCAAACTTTTTGAAATGGAAGTGCCGGAAATCGCCAACGGGGCGGTGGAAATAAAAAACATCGCCCGCGAGGCCGGCTCGCGCTCCAAAGTGGCGGTCTATTCAAAAGAAGAAGGCATTGACCCTGTCGGCTCCTGCGTCGGGCAAAAAGGCGTTAGAATAAATAATGTTATCTCGGAATTGGGCGGAGAAAAAATTGACATCATTGAATGGTACGACGACCCGGCGCAATTCATCTCTCACGCCCTTTCTCCGGCAAAAATTATTGAAGTGGAAACAGACGAGGGGTTAAGAGAAGCGAAAGTTCTCGTTGATGAAGGCCAGCTTTCTCTGGCAATCGGCAAGGGCGGGCAAAATGTGCGCCTCGCCGCCAAACTCACCGGCTGGAAACTGGACATCCGTTCCCGCGAAGGCGTTTCTGTCGCCACTGCCAGCGAAGAGGGAGAAGTGGCGGGAGAAGGAATTGGAGAGAGTAATCAGTAATCAGTATTTAGTAGTCAGTAATTTTTTGGCTTCAAATAAGGATATTTTTGCCTATTGACTTTTTAATTAAAATAGTATATACTTTTAGCAGAGTTATTTTAGAATTGAAAATTTAAAGGAGGTGTTTTTATAATGATTATGCTCTTTGCCCAGAGGGTCAAGGGCAGACAATGTATCGTCTGCCTTTTTTATTTTTTAACTTATTATTTTTATCTGAGAGTATTCCATCTCCAAGCGATAGCAAGAAGTTGGTATACTCTCTAAAATTGCATCTCGAGGAAAATTTTGCTACAATTTTTATTGTTATCGTTTGCTTATTTTCCCTTAAAACTATGAACTTGTGGCATGATTTACCCTCTGGTAATAAAAAAAATATTAATGTTGTGATTGAGATACCAAAACTTTCCCACATTAAATATGAGTTGGATAAAAATTCTGGCATTATTAAAATTGACAGAACACTTCCCTTAATAATGCGTTTTCCGATAAATTACGGCTTTGTCCCGCGCACACTTTGGTATGATAGTGATCCACTTGATGTATTAGTATTGTCTTCTAAGCCACACTCAAAAAAGAGCGTTATTGAAGCAAGACCAGTGGGAATGCTCAATATGATTGATGGCGGAAAAAGTGATGTAAAAATCTTTGCTGTTCCTGCTAAAGATTTTGAATTCAAAAAAATAAACGATATATCTGATATTGAATCGGAGTTACTAAAAGAAATTCAACACTTTTTCCGTATTTATAAAAAACACGAGAAAAAGAATACTATAGTAAAAAATTGGGAAGGAAAACAAAAAGCTCTAAAAATTATAAAAAAATCTATAAAACTTTATAAAGAAAAATACAGAGAGACACCGCCAGCCCGGCAATAAATCTAATTTATTTTAATTTCAAACTCCAAAGGGTGAGGTCTTTTTTGTTGGTGAAGAGGAAATAATTTTCATCCGCGGTGAGGAAGGGATTTATGGCGTCGGCGTTCGTTTCGTCGTACAGAATTTGCGTCTCGCCAGTGGCGACATTTATTTGCCATATCGCGTCATCAAAAGAAACTAGCCCCTGATACCATTCGTCGGGATAATCGGCGGACGGAAACGATTTCGGCGCGGCGCAGTAAATTACGTCGGAGTTTATTTTACTCCAAACACATTTTTCCGGCAGAGTGGTTAGCCCTAAGCCGTTAGAACTTTTATCTTTAACATTAAAAACAAACGCGCTAAATCCCTTGCCGGCGCTTTGGCTGTAAATTACCCTGTCCGCCTTTGTGGAAACCAGCGCTGTTAAGCCCTTTACCTTTCCGATAATTTTATTGAACTCTTTTGTTTTGATGTCCAAAAAATACAGGTAGCCGTCCGCGCCGAATGACGGCTTTGAAACAAAAGCGATTATCCCCTTGCTCGGCCAAGTAATATTAAATTCACTGAAAGGCAGAGAAAAAATATTATCTTTCTTTTTGTTGGTGAAATCGGTCAAAATTCCGTAATTCGTATTTTCCATTTGCTGAAGATAAAAAACTTTGTCCTCAAGAGGAGAAACGGCAACGGCGACTGTTTCCTGCGGAAGAAAAATGCCTTCAATGGCGGCGGTAGAAGTGGAAAATCTGGCGGAAAAGTTGCTCACCGCGTTTTCATTGAAATATCTCATTATTATTTTGTTGGCGCTCGGCGACCAAAGCGTTTCAAAAATTTTCAGAATAGTGGTATTGGAAAGGCGATTTCTGTCCTTGCCTTGCGGGCTGATTTCATAAATATGGCCGGTTGATTTTTCCACGTATCTTATGGGAACACTGGAAGTGGCGTTAACAGCCGTCGCGCTAGCAATCGGAAAATTGGTGAGTTGGGAAAAAACTTTTGCTTCTTGGCCAGACGGCTCGGCGCCTCTCAATTTTTCTTCTTCAATATTTCTCTCGCCCCCGCCGGGAAACAGATCAGCAAAAAACCCGCCGCCCTCGCCAGTTGTTCCGTTTTTATTTGAAGTAAAAAAATAAACCCCGCCGATTATCAAAACCAGCGCTCCGACTGCCGATAAAATTATGATTGTGCGTTTAGACATGGGTTATTTGAAAACAACATGAAAATGATCAGGAGTAAGAGAACCATTACAAGAAACTTTCAGCGACCCTTGCTCACATATATAAGAAACTTTGCCTTGGGAACTCCATGAATCCAATTTTTCTCGCAAGGCCGTATCGTAGCGGATATCAACAATCGGCTTTCCGGGTCCGTGCGTCTGGTGCCCTGGTTCCGTCCCTCCGGTTATTTCGCAACCGCCTGTACACAGATTCTTTAAATTCTGAACAGCCGAGCTTGGCAATCCATACAAACTGGTACAATTCGTTTGTCCGTAGTAAGCACAGTCAGCCTTATTGATAATAATACCTGCCAGACCAAGCTCCGTCCTGGCCTGAGTGTCAGAATAAGTCCCGGCCGGCGGAGAACCAGGAGGCCAGGTGGTCGGCCTTCCAGGAACATATCCTCCCACCGTCGGTGCCGAAACCGGCGCTTCTATTGTTATCGGCGGAATGGTGAGCCCGGTTTTGACGAGGTCGGGATTGATGGAATAAAGAATGAGCCAGGCGGTGATCGCCAAAAGCAGACCCCAGATCGCTTGCTCTATTCTTTTTTTCCCGTCGCTGCGCGCCGTCTCGCTCGCTCCGCCGACAATCATCTGGATGCCACCGATGACTATCATCAGCACCGCCAGAAAAGCCGCCGCCGCCAAAGCGAATTTATAAAGCCAAGAGAGATAATCGGAGAGACCGCTAACCTCCGTCTTTAACCCCCCTTCACTCGGCAACTTCTCTAGAAGGACGTATCCGAAAACAGCTATTTTATTTTTTATTTTATTGGCCATAATTTATCATAAGCGATTTTTCCGCAAATTGCAGGATGCTAATTAAATTGCTTATTCTTAGGCCGATATTGGCTGAACCGCTCCCACCCCCCGTCCGTAATGTAACGATACTTGGCTCCGTATCGGGTGAAATTTTTTCTCCATTCATCGTCCATTCATAATTCAATCTCCCCATATTTCTCTTGGAAAAAAAGAACGGTTCCGCCTTCACGCTTATCTCGTCGCTGCCAAGCTGGGTTTCCCCGCTCAAAGCGTTATCGTAAAGAACCCCCTCAATCGGCCTGTTTTCGTAAAAAATTATTTTAGGACTTTCTATTTTTATCTTAATTCTTTTGGAAGCTACCACTGTCTGGCTAAAATCGGAGACAGTAATACTTATACTATCTTCATTAAAAATTTCCGAGCTTCTGAAAGTAAACGAACTTTTTCCGTACCCGGAGACATCTGGAAATTTTTTATTGTTAATCTCCCATTGGTAAACAAGATTTGACGGCAAAATTTTATTCCCGCCAGGAGAAACAATATTCGGCATGGCTATCACTTTTATTGTTGATTCCGAAGAAGGAAGGGCTTTGCCCTTGTAGGTTGGCGGAACGTAATTGGCCGCCTCCCAAAGCAAATCAACATCTGCCGGCCTGATGATAATTGATTTGCTAGCCGGCAACCCGTCTTTCGTGATTATGGAAACAGTGAGTGTTGTCTTGGAGCCGACTTCTCCTGTCTTAAAACTGAAACTGCTCTTGCCTATCCCACTATCTTTTTTTTGGCCGTTAATCAGCCAGCTGATATCCGCCCTGTTGATATCAAAACTGTAAGTAATGATTTTGGCGTTCACATTCTCATTTGGCCCGGGATTTTCAGGGCTCATTTCTATAATAAAATCAGTCGGGGAAGCATAGGACTGATGATGCACAGCCAAAGTCAAAGTAAAAACCACTGCCACCACAAACAAAATTTTCGCAATATCTTTTTTCATTCTTAATTCTAATTTTACCATTCCTTTTAACTAAGCGCTATTCTAAAAAGCGCCGCGCCTATATTCACCGGCAAAACTCCTATAAAAAAATCTATAACACTTCCTCCAGCTATGGGTAAAAATATTTTTGTAAACTCGGAGCCGCCCTTGCTTTTCGGCCCAAAATATAAAAACAAAATTAAGCCAAAAAGAAAATTAACAACTATGCACAAACCGGGAATCAGTCCGACAATATCAAACAAAACTGCCGCAACCAAAATAAGCCAATGTTCGGAAACTTTTTTACCGAAAGAGAGGGCTAGTTTCGCTTTTGCCGCCGACCCGCCGGCGGCCGCCTTGGCAACATCCTTAGCTAATTGAGCTTCCTTGCGCAACTGACCCAAACGGCCGGCGTGATTATTTTCAATTGTAGATGCGTCAGCCATTTAATTCCTCTTTCGCCTTTTTAATCGCTAATAATTGCGCCGGGTCGGAGGTGATAATCTGGTCCTCGGTGTACGATGCCAAAATTTTTATCGCCACGTGCTTCATGCCCGCGAAAAATATTCCCTCGCCCACGTCCGACTCCAGAAGTAAAAACTTTTCCTCGTCCGTCAGGTTGAATGTTTCCTTCACTAGCTCAATTGACGCCGGCGATTGCTTCAGTAAAATCTGCATAGCGGAGTTGGTGATAATCGGCTTGCCGTAGGGAGAAGCCAAAAAGTCATTCACATCCTGCGTGATGGTCGCCAACCCCAGATAATATTTCCTGCATCTCTTGGCGATGCCGAAAAGGAAAGAGGCGGTGTCTTCATATTTCATCATCCACCACGCCTCGTCTATCACCAATAATCGCTTTTTAACATTTTTTCTGATGGCGTTCCAAATAAAATGAATAATGATATACATCGCCACCGGCCGGAGCTCGTCTTCCATGTCGCGCACGGAGAAGACGATAAACTTCCTGTTGATGTCCACGTTGGTCGGCTGGTTTAAAAATCCCGCCCAAGTTCCTTGGGTGTATTTGCTTAAACGCTGGGCTAATGATTCTCCGCCCTGCATACCCGCCAAAACTAATTCCAAATCGGAAAGTGTGGGTGGAACAGCGTTTGAAAAATCGTTTTCCGGAATGATGTCGCGCGAGGCGTATGTTTCCGTTATCGCCCTGTCCATAATGGCATCCTCTTCGGCAGAAAGCCCTCCCAACATCAGCCGGAAAAGACCGACAAGATTGATAATATTTGAACGCAAAATATCTGACGGGTCTTCGTCGGGTCCGACCGGAGGAAGGCCGAAGGGATTAATATGATGGTTTGAGTTGAGAGAAATATTAAAATATCTTCCGTCCACCGCCTCGGCCAGATGTTCATACTCGCGTTCGGGGTCTATCACAATAACCTCCGTGTCAAACATCAAACTTCTCAAAATTTCCAGCTTCATGGCGTAAGATTTTCCCGAACCGGCCTTGGCAAAAACGACGGAATTGTAATTTTCCAAAGAGAAGCGGTCAAAAAGAACCAAGCTGTTATTGTGCCTGTTTATGCCGTAAAGAATTCCGCGGTCGGAAGAAAGGTCAAAGGAAACGAATGGAAAAATTGACGACGCCGGCGAGGAATTCATCCTGCTGTTTATTTCCAGATTGTCCGTGCCAAACGGAAGCACCGTCTTAAACCCTTCCAGCTGCTGAAAAAGAGCCGGCTTGACGTAAACCAATTTTGACTCAAGAAGGGAGCTTATTTCTGATTCAATTCTGTTGAGTTCTTCCAAGTTGTCAGCGTAAATTGTTATGTACACGCCTATAGAAAAAAGTTTTTCTGTGGCCTGTTGAAGCTTGTCGCGCAGGTCTTCAAGGTCCTGATGAGCAGTATCAAGAACAGGATCACGCACCAAGCCCTTTTCTTCGCGGTCATGAATTTGCGACTGAACTTCGGCCACTTTCTTCTGAAGCTGGCGCAAGACGGAGGAGGTATCCACTGGGTGGACAAAAATGGAAATATCAAAAATTTTGTCCAGATTAATAATGGGAGAAAACCAATCCATCGCCAGAAAGCGCGGATAAGAAATGACAAAAATCGTCCGGCTCACTTTCTCGCCGATTTTAATATGATTGGAATTCACTTCCAAAGCTGAAGGAGCAATAATATCCTGCAACTGCAAAACTCCGGTTTCATAAATCCCCTGCGGAATAACTGAGGTTATTTCTTCCGTTACCTCCTCTTCTTTTTTATTTTTGAAAAAATCCATTAACGCCATAAAATTATTTATTACCCAATGCCAAGCTTGCTATGCCTTTTTCCAGTCCGCCGGGATTAAACAGTTTGTAAAAAAGCTCTATTAATTCCTCGGTATCAAGAGCCACAGTTCTCACCCCTGTCCTCGTGAGCCCGCTCTGCACTACCGACGCTCTCTGCTGAAGCTGGGCTTTCATCTCTTCAAACTGTATATCTTTTTTTTCTGTTGCTGTGTTTTTCCCTCCCAGTCCGAGTGAACTTAACACTCCCCCTAGGGGCCCTGTTTTAATTGATACGCCTCCCATACTATAAGGGACGACAACGTAGAACGATTTAGCGACCGTATTGCTCATCTTCACGAAATTTTTTATGAATTCTATGTATTCCCTCGTCTGAATTTTTAGAAGCTCGTTGGGCTGCTCTTTTTCCGCATCCTGCAAAGTGGAAAGATACGGCCCGATATCAAGTTTTCTTGATTCAATAAAAAACTGGATGGGAAAATCAAGAGAATTCAAAAAATTCTGATATTGCATGATGATGGCGCTTTGCTCATCCGCCGATTTCAAAGCGAAATTCAAAGAAGATGTCATAATAATCATGCGCATTGAACCGTCCTTAAGAATGACCACGCCATCGCGAATCTCTTTTATCGGTATGAAGTCCTGGGTTGATTTTGTTGAAACTGCCATAAAATTACTTAATTTTTTCTTTTATATTTAAACTCCAAGCCAAGTCCTTCAATTTGCTTTCTGTGAGCTTGGGAACGGAAATCTGTTCCATCTCTGATTGCCTTTTCATTGCTTCCACCGCCGTTTTTTGGGCTTGTATCGGCGCCTTTTTCCAAATATAAACGCGGGAGGAAGAAAAAAATTTCAAAGCATTTTCCACTGTCTTGATAAACGGCTGGTTGTTCATTTTGTAAAAAGCCAAAGCGAAAGCGAAAGCTCCGACTGGAACGGCGAATATAATCATCAGCCAGAAGGGTAGCAGGGCGAACAAAATAAAAATTATCCCCGCCCCTCCGATCAAATAGACAAATTGCTTGAACGTCAATGGTCCAAAAATTTTGCTCTCTATCTCAATAAATTGGGGGACTTGAAATCTCATATTGTTGGCTCCCTGTATGGGTCGCCGTCTTTATACTTTGTCGTTTCCATTGGTGCTCTTGGTGCCTCCTCTTTCGTTTTAACCTCAAAAAGATTTTGTACCTCTTCCGGCTTATTCGCGCCTTGAAGAATAGTCGGGAGTTCCGGGTGTTCAAGGACTTTGAGAATGTCTTCTTTTTTAACCTCCCCTAGCCCCTCCTTATCAAGAGGGGAAGTTGTTGCTCCCCCTGACAAGGGGGGGTTGGGGGGGGTTATCTCCTCTCCGCCGTGCAATTTTTTCAGCGACTCTCTCACTTTCAAAAAAACTTGGAAATTAACATCGGAGGCAATTTTATTGGCCGTGTCTTTATCCACTCCAAGCCGGCTCATTATATTGGGAACGAAATCCTTCGGCCGAGTGGCGCCGAACATCACCATTCCGGACTCGTTTGCCAGCGCGCCGATTTTATCAATCGCCAATTTATATTTGTCTCCGATGCTTTTTATTGTTTCCGTCATCTCCACGCTGAAAATCGCCTCCTTTAAATCGTGCGGAAGCTGCTCATATTTCTCTAAAATTTGTTCGTCTGTAAGGATATCCATAATAATTTAGTTTTCCACAGGTTTTTTAATATTCCTTGACACAGTTTTCTTATTTGCTATGCTTATCAGTGTCAAACCTCTCTCCCGTAAGGGAGGGATTTTTATTTTCTAAACTCAATCCAGTCCTTTAATTTCCTTATATTAACATACTTCGCCCGTTCCAATAATTCCCTTGAAATATGGTTTTTTGTGGACATCACAATTACTCTTTTCCTTTTCTCCTTTAATTCGTCCAATAGTGGGGCAAAATCGCTGTCACCGGACATAAGGATGCATGTTTCAAAATTGTCAATGTTTTTTAAGGCATCAATAATCAATTCAGCGTCCAAATTTCCTTTCCATTCATAAGTATTTCTGCTAATTTTTATTCGCTTCACCTCTTTAGCCACAACATGATAACCGAATGATTTCAATTTATCCAAAAATTTTCCTTGCTTGTGATTCTCCCCGACATGGCCGGTATAAAAATAAATTTCTCCCAAATCGCATTCCTTTTCAAAATATTTTTTTAATTTTTCATAATCCACTTTCCAACGCAAAGATTGTTGCGAATAAAGAATATTGGCAGCATCTATAAAAACATAAACCTTACCTTTAATAAATTTGCTTATCATAAAATATTTTAATCTTTCTTGACTTTTTATTTTGGCTTGTTATTCTTTAACCAGGTAATTCATCTGAAGCCCCGCGCAAGCGGGGTTTTGTGATTTTATGGCCTTAATTCCCAATTTATTCCATTCAATTTTTTCCAGTTTCATAAATTTCCTCGTTACTCGTTACGCGTTACTCGTTGCACATCATAAGTATGTCCATATTGACTGGTAATTCTTTAATAAATTATGGCGTGCTACTTCCTCCACCTCCTCCTGTTCTTATGCCACCAATACTTGCCTGAAGTCCAGCTGTTTCACCCCTTCTTTCTCTTTTTTCCACTAATTTTTCTTTTCTCCCTTTATGTTCTTTTATTTCACTAAGACCTTCAACCGCCTTTTGTCTTTCTATAAGATTTTGTGCTTTTGTTTTTTTAAGGATATTTAACTCGCTTTTTGCCAGATTTATTGCCCCTGTATTGCCTTGTTTTACCGCCTCTGCCAATTTATATTCAGTAGCCGTAATATCAGTGAGAATAGGCTCGAGATCTGAATCGGTGTCTTTAATTTTTTGTTCAAACCCTGGCGCCATACTTTCTAAATGTGGTAAAACTTGCTCCAGTTGTTCAAGTTCTTTCTTTTCCTTCTCCATATCTCCTCTTTTTGCCATCACCCTTTTTGCCGCCGCCTTTCTTTTTTCGGATAATGTAGGATCATTTAAAACGGCTTGCAATCCTGCGTTGCTGTATGAGCCATAATGTTTATCATATTCCCCTTCTTGTTTTTTCTTTTCTTTTTGTTCTAAACTGGAAACTTTAGCAAACCCTCTGCCAATAATAGGAAGATTGGCAAATCTAGCCATTTTTCCGCCTGTTTTTTTATTAATCCAACTTTCTTCATTGAGCATCCCCTCCGCCATTTTACCCGCTCCGCGCCTGCTGATTCTCCCCGCCTGTCCTTGTCCCCATTTTTTCGCGCTCTGCCCCCATTTTTGAACCGTAGAAGCCCCCTCCGCCCCCATCTGTTTGGCAATAATTAAAGAGGCCACAAGGAACACTGCCACAACGAAAAAATAAAGAAGAATTATTACAAGACTGCCAAAAAAACTTTCAGCCGGCATTGATCCTCCACCCGGAAGATTTTTCCCTTTAAGAAAACCGCTTTTCACTAAATGGGCCGTCATATAAAGCATAAATAAAAAAGCGGGCGCGAAAAACGCCTGTTCAAAAAGTTTTTTCCACCACTGGCTGGCGTAAGTTTTTGTCGCGGGTAGAGCCATGGCCAGAAACGCCAGTGGCGCAAGAATCATTATTATCCAAAGAACAGCGATTCGGATTATAAAAAGAACCGCTCCCGCCAGAAGGATAAAACTAGCAATCAAATTTATAATTATGGAGCAGAGAAAAATAATTATCATAAACAAAATATTACTGCCGGATTTTGTCCAATCATTAAAACGTTTTACGTCAAATATATTTTGAGGGTTAAATCCGCTGATAAAAATACTGGAAACATCTTTTGCGTCCGCTCCAAAAATAGATTGGGTAACGCTTCCTTGTTCGGCGGAAGGCATTTCGTTATAAAATTCCAAAGCCAAGATATTTGAGCCATCAATTATGAATCGTGTAATAACCAAGCTGAAATTTATGAGCAAGGCGAGAATTATTACCGTCACCAATAATTCTTTCATCCCATATCCGGAAAGCTGAAGTATGGTCGCAATGGCGATATAAAGGAGAATAAATATAAAAAATAGATTAGCAACATCGCGGGTGACGGCCCAGCCAGTGGAAACAAAATCCTGCTTCAATGTCTCTCCACTTAAAGAAAAAGAAACTGATAAATTAAAAATTTGCCCGGATATCCAAAGAACAACACCCGAAGGACCGACAACGGCATAATACATGATAGAAGCGATACATTCTTGCAAATCAAATATCTTCGGAAGAGGTGCACAAGCCCACCCCGATGGCGCAACATTTTCTAATCCCGATCCAGCGCCTGCGGTAGTAGGAATGATTGGAGCAGGAGATGATGCAGGCGGAGGTACTGGAGCAGGAGATGATGCAGGCGGAGGTACTGGGTCTTCAGCATTCGCCTTAGGCGCCCCAAACGGCCCCAGAACCAGTGTTGCCACAACCACCGTTATTAGAATGTAAGGTAAAAATTTTTTCATTGTTTTTTTAAAACCAAAATCAGATGCGGCAATTAAACCCAGACGGTATCTGACATTTAAGAAGAATGTCATTCAACTCCTGAATTTTTACGTTATTTACATCTATCGCGTCTTGAATCTGTTTAATAGTGTTGTCCACCTGACTCTTTATATTGTAATTTTCTAAAATTGCGCTTGTGCTATCTATATTTAAACTAATAGCCAGCACTGAAAACTCCAAATCCACATCAGTCAAAGATGAAGTGCTGTCCGCTATATACGCCCTATCTCGCAATGCCTCAAGTTTTAATATCAAATCATCCACTGTGTTAATTTCATCTTTAATCACCAATCTTTGGGAATCAAAATTGTTTAATGTGCCAATATAGGTGGTTGAGGCATTATTCATTTCTGCCTGCAAAGTATCGGCGCTTACAAGCGTATAATTTTGAGGTAACATTATGGTGCCATTCGCAAGGCCGGTCTGAATCTGATTAGTAAGATTTATCCTTTCCTGATAACGACTCTGCAATTCACCAAGTTTGGTCATGACGGAAGATTTGCCATTCTCCAGTTCCGCGACCGATTTTGCTTTTATGTTTTTATAGTCCTCTTCTAATTGAAGAGAGTCATTTATGTTTTTAATTGTTCCTGCTCTTTTATTCTCTAAGGTGGCTACATCTTCCCCTGCGCTTCCGCTTGAAGAATGTCCAGCCAATCCGCTTACTCCCATTTTCCATAATTGATTCACTAAAGCCGCAATAATTTCATCTATCTCCTTGGCAACCTCCAGTTGCCTTAACTCGCTTCCGAGCGCGCCTTTGATCTGGTCGGAGATAAGCGTCCCCGGGGTGGTGTTCAGCATTTGGCCGCCGGAAGCATCGCATGATTCTGTTGCGCTCATTTCATCGGCCATACACTCTTCATGGCACTGATTCCAATCCTCGTCCTCTTCTCCATAATTTCCTACAGAATTATCGCATACAGTAATACAAGCGTCTTCTTGCGAAGTTGTACCCTCTGAACATTTTTTTAATGACAAAAATCCGCTTCCCCAACTTAATTCCATTTTTTGCCTATCTTGAGCCGCCGCCTCCCTTTGGGCGATTTCATCTTGGGCCATTAGATAAGTGCCCCACGGATTATTTTGCGGCTCTGTTGTCACTTTCAGCCAGGAGCTCCAGCCGCCCTGATTGAAATCATTCATAAATCCTTCCCAATTTCTTACCGCGTCTCCCAGAGTGCACCTAAACCTCTCCATACCCGGAGCGGCATTATACTTTAAAGAAAAAAGCAGCTGCGGTCTAAACTGACTGCAAAGGAGACCTTCCATGCCCAGTTGTTTTATGAAGGCGCCGCTCGCCTGATTTGCCACATCGTTGAGAAAAGCGCTTGGATCTTGGACAAAGATAGGGTTACCTTCAAACCCCCTATTTATCCAATCAATTATACCTTTGGAAATTTCTCTGATAATCATTTTGGCAATCATTCGATAGACAGGAGTAAGAACATGCTGTTTAAGACAATTGGCGAAAGTGTCAAGTTTCCCGCCAGCGGCGCCGGCGGTACCAGTAACCTCCGCTGCCAAAGTAGTATCAGCCGGAACACTCGTAGCCTTCTTCGTCCCATATTCTGCTAATCCCGCTGTCGCGGCGGCTGCGGTTGCCTTAAGACCAGCGACACAATACACCATTCCTCCTGTGGCCCCAGCCACCGCCTCTGTTTTTCGCGGTTCAATAAAAAACAAGAATCCTCCCAAAATAGAGAAGAGGATAAACAAACTTATATGTTTCTCGAATTTTTTAAAAATCATAAGTTTTCCTTTATTTGCCTAAAAATATAACCCGCCTCATCTTTATTAAAAATAATTTTTCTCTGGTCAAAAAAATCATTGATATTACGGATGGCATCGGCCATCGCAACAGCTGAATCTTGGTATTGGTTAAACCCCGCCATGCCCAAAACAGGGTCATCAAAAACCTCTTTCATCTTTTTTAAACCATCGGCAACGCCGCTAAAGCTGTTTGTCAAAGAAAGATGCGGAAGAGAAATATTTTTGGGAACCTGAAGAACCAAAGCATTTTTTGTTAAATTGTTATAAACATCTATTCTGGCTCCCAATTTCTCAAGCCCCGCTCCGTTCTCTGCCTCCAGAGCCGCCTGAAATACAGAAAGCTCGTGTTCAGAAGGAGGAATCGGTTTTGCGTATTTATTTATTATCGCCCCCACTTCGTTGCCGTATTTTTTAATCGCCTCCGTTGAATTATCTTGGGAAATTTTTATATCGCCTATTTTGTAAACGGAACTTGTCTTTTCTTTTTCTTGAAGAGAAGACAAGTCTGACATCCAAGAGTCAGCCAAATTATTTTTTTCTCGTTCAGAAAGCATTGAATCAAAAGAACTCTTTGCTGATATATAATCGGAAAAAATTTTGATGCCGAAATTTTCGGTCAGGGAATTTCCGGTTCCGCTGTCAGTGGTCAATGCCGACGGCGATATTTTATCATCCGGCCCTTTTTTGAGCGGGTCTCTGCCTAATTTTACTTCCTCTCCATCTAATGTACCATCCCCATCCGTATCAGGATTATTTATGTCTGTTCTCCAAAGCGCCTCTTCCCAATCTTTCAAACCGTCATTGTCGGTATCTTTTTGTTTGTCGCCTGAAAAAAGTGCGGTAAAAATGTTACTCTCCGGGTATAATTCCCTTGTTTTTTCAAATCCCTTTTTATTTAGAACCCAAAAACCTCCTATGCCGACCAGCAGGAGCAGGGAAATTGATATGATAAAATTTTTGCTAGGCAAAAATTGGGAAATTTTGTCTTTCACTCCTTTACCATTATACCATCTTTAGCGAAAAAATATAGATTTTTTTTGTTTTGTGGATAATTATCTGAGAGAGGTGCCAACTTGGCGGATAGTGCCGGTTGTGGGGGAACCAACACAGGACGTACCGGCATAAATCATGCACGCCCCGCCAGGAAAAGCGTCGCCTAAAGCCCATGCGCCAGGCCTATAAATTTGATAATAGGCGTAAACCCTTGAACCCGCGGTAAAATAATAATTCCCCGGGCGTGGAGGACCAATTGTTAATAAGAGGCCGCCGCTACAGGTGCAATAAGTAACATACAAAATCCTGCCGCCAAAAGGTATGAGGCCTTTGGCTTCGGCTTTTTTAATTTTTAAGTTTATTGATAAAACAAGGATGCCCCCTGCTAAAATTATTGCTAGAACGATTATTAAAAAATTTTTTGACATAAATTTGTTAAAAAGTCAGAAGAAATGTTTTTGCGTTACTAAGACCATTAATATTTTCTACATAAAATCCAAAGGTTAACGACATGGACAAAGATTTCATATCTTTCGGAATAGGCGGCGAGAAAACAAATTTTATTTCTCCATTTTCGGATTTTATATTTTCCAGAACATCATAGCCGACATACAATCTATTTGTTGAGGTTGAAAAACCGGTGCCTTTTAAAATTATTGTTGCGCCGATTTGGCCTGACGACGGAATCACTTCCGTTATTTTCGGCGCCGCTGTTTTTGAGATTGGAGCTGAGGTTGCCGCGGCTGTAGACCCGCAGGCATAAATTTTGTTTAACTGCCCTCTTGTTAAAGGACCGACAAAACCTGTCTGTTCAATGCCGTATTTTTTTTGGAAACTTTTTACGGAATTAAAAGTGAGATTAAAAAAATTTCCCGTGATGTAATCTTCCGCCAGCAGTCCTTCTTTATTCAAGGCCGTTTGTAAAAATCTCACGTCGTTATTCTCCCTTAATCCATAATAGAGATTATTCTGCCAGTCGTAGCAAAAATCCGAGGCAGAAACCAAGCTCACTGAAAAAATGAAAGAAAACAAAAAAATCAATGCATTCATCAAGGAAATTATACCAGTTTTACCAGACATTTCCAATTCTCTAATCCCAATTCTTCTGCTCGCGCATTTTCCTTAATCCCGCACTTTGTTGAACACTCGGTGTTCAACATTTTGAGATTATTTTTCAGCATTTTGCGTTTTTGAGAAAACCCTTGTTTAACCAAATTGAAAAAAAATTTTTCATCAATATCTTTAAAAAAATTCTTGGAGATATTGTTTACGAGTAGAATTGCCGAATCAACTTTCGGCGCGGGAGAAAAATATCTTGCCGGAACTTTTTTGATAATTTTCGGCTCGCCGTATGCTTTAACGCTAATAGAGAGGATTGATTCTTTGCCTGCCCTGAGCGAAGTCGAACGGGCAACCATTCTTTCTGCCACTTCTTTTTGCACCATCAAAACCATTCGCGACGGCTGCTTTGCCCCGAGCGAAGTCGAGGGGTCCCCTTCCAAAAATTTTCGCAAAAAATGCGAGGTGATATAGTAAGGAATATTGGCAACAATCTTGTAGTCAGTAGTCAGCATTGAGTAGTCAGTAAATTTTAATATATCGCCGTTTATTATTTCTAAATTAGAGTATCCCACTTTCCGGCGATCGCTAGATTTTGGTATACTCTTAAATTTTTCATTCAGATAATCAGCCAGTCGTTCATCTTTTTCAATGGCAATCACTCGTCCTCGCGGCACCGCTTTCAGTAGCGCCTCTGTTAAAATTCCCTTGCCTGGCCCGACTTCCAAAATAATATCATCCGGCTTTAAATCCGCCGTCTTCATGATGTCAGCGATAATTTTTTTAGAATTAAGAAAATTTTGTCCGAGAAATTTATTCGGCTTCATAAAATTTCAATGATTTCTTCTTCTATTAATTGATTTTCGTTTTTCTCCAACTTCATCAAATGCTCCGGGATGTCCGACAAAAAGCGCGACGGGAGATTCATTTGCCGGCCGCCGAAAATTGTGCGGACAATACTGAACGACAAAAATAATTTTTCCTTGGCGCGCGTGAGCGCGACATAAAATAATCTTCGCTCTTCCTCCTCTTTTTCCGCGTTATTCGCGCCGAAGCCAGAGTGCGGAAATAATCCTTGCTCCATCCCGACAATAAAAACATTTTCAAACTCCAGCCCCTTGGCGGCATGGACGGTCATCAAACGCGCTCCTTCTTTTTTATTTTTGTCGCCAAAATCCAAATTATCTTGGTCGCTCATTAATGCCGCGTCGGTAATCATTTTTTCCATTCCCAACGGTGTCTCAAGCGAGTCATAGCGCGAGGCGATACTTACCAATTCCTTTAAGTTCTCCAGCCGTTCTTTGTCGTCATCGCTTCCGTTTTCCAAAAAATCCTGGTAGTCGGTTTTTTTCATAATAAATTTAACCACTTCCGACGGCCGGCTATTTTCAATCTTTTCTTTTATTTGGTCAAGAACAGCCAGAAAATCCCCTATTTTTTTCTCCATCTCTATCGGCAGTTTTTTTTGAGCAAAATAATTAAGGATACTCACTTTGCCGATTCCGCGCGGAGGCACATTGATAACCCTTTTGAAATCAAGGAGGTTGTCGCGATTCAAGGCCGCCCGAATGAAAGAAAAAATATCTTTTACTTCTTTGCGTTCATAAAATCTCGTGCCGAGAACATTGTACGGAATCCCGCGCTTCAAACATTCTTCCTCAAAAATCCGCGACTGGAAATTCGCCCTGTATAAAACAGCAACCTCCGAAGGTTTAACCTTCGTTTTAATCAGCTCTTTTATTTTATGAACGACAAATTCCGCCTCCTCTTTCTCGTTCATCGCCTCAAAAAGAGAAATCACCGCGCCTTCTTCGCGGGTGGCAGAAAGTTTTTTCTCCTTTCTCATTTTATTTTTTTCTATCACTCTTGCCGCCGCCTCCAAGATATTTTTCGTTGAGCGATAATTTTCTTCAAAGACAATAGTTTTAACTTCCGGAAAATCTCTTTCAAAGTTTATGATGTTTCTGAAGTCCGCTCCCCGCCAACCATAAATCGCCTGGTCAATGTCGCCGATGACGCAAATATTTCTGTGCTTCTCCGCTAAAATTTTTGAAAGTTCATATTGGCTTTTGTTTGTGTCTTGATATTCGTCAATTAAAATATATTGCCATAAGTTTTGGTAATGGCTTCTCGCCTCTTTGTCTTTTTTAAAAAGAAGAACGGTTTTTAAAATAAGGTCGTCAAAATCCAACGCCTGATGAGCCTTTAGTTTTTTTTCATATGCATCCCAGATATTGCTTAATTTTCTCGGGAAAAAATCCCGGCCGGCGATTTCTTCAAAATCCTCGCAGCTTATCAGGTCGCCCTTGTATCTTGAAATCATATTCAGCATTTTATCCGGTTGAAACTGCTTTGGGTCAATGCCCAATTCTCTGATTGATTCTTTGATGACTTCCAGCGCGTTTTCTTTGTCAAAAATGGAAAAATTTTTGTTTATGCCCAGGCCTCTCCCGTGATTGCGCAAAATAAAAACCCCAAGGGAGTGGAAGGTGCTGACGAACGGAGTAGTCAGTATTGAGTAGTCAGTAGTCAGTAATTTATTTATCCTTTCCTTCATCTCGCCCGCCGCCTTGTTGGTGAAAGTGATGGCCAAGATTCGCTCCGGCTCCGTTCCCTGCTCCACCAAATGGGCGACCCGATGGGCGATGGCTCTGGTTTTGCCCGCTCCGGCTCCGGCCAAGACAAGCAACGGTCCATTTTTATGCAAGACCGCTTCCTTTTGAGCTTCATTTAGTCCCTCTAAAAGATTCATGCGACCATCATAGCACCATTTCCGCTATCCACAGGTTTGTTTTGGCTTGGCTAAAAAGGTTGACTTTTGGGTCGGTTCTGGTAGGATAGGAATGTTGTTGAAAGGTTGATATAGAGAGAAATTACCAGTAAACCCTTCATTTTAAACATATTTCTACTAACTCTCAAAGTCCTGCTGACATTCCAAGTAGCAAGAAGCAGGGCCAAATATCGCAATTTTTTGTTGCCTATGGTGGCTTAGCTCTTTTGCTTTTGGCTTTTTTTGTCTTTTCCTCTACGGCTCACGCTGGCTTTTTTTCTTTTTTAAATAATATCCTTGGTTCAAAAAACCAAGAAAAACCGATTTATAATTCACAAACCGTTTCCCTTTTGGAAGGGTCGCTATCTCCCGAATCGGGAACAGGCAAAGGCGGAGGAGATATAACAATTGTCAATAATGCCCTTTTGCCCGACTCTGGACCGTTGGGCACTATCGCCGACATAAAAGATAGGAGGGCAACGCCCGACCAGATAAGCATTTATGTGGTTAGAAAAGGGGATAACATTTCCGAAATAGCAAAAATGTTTGATGTTTCGGTAAACACTATAATTTGGGCAAACAGTTTAGCTTCCGGGGAATCAATAACTCCTGGTCAAATTCTCGTCATTCTTCCTGTTTCTGGCATTCAGTACACGGTCAAAAAAGGCGACACGGTGAAAAGTATTGCAAAAAAATTAAGCAGTGACATAACAGAAATCCTCCAATATAACGGCTTGGCGATAAACGACAATTTAACTGAAGGCCAAACAATAATAATTCCTAACGCAGATTATTCGGAAACGGAAAAAAGCCCGCCTTCCACTCAATCCATAAAACCAAAAATTTCAAACACGCCGTTTTATGCCGGATATTATATGAGGCCCATTGAGGAGGGAAGAAGGTCCCAGAAAATTCATGGATACAACGCCGTTGACTTGGCTGATTCATGCGGAACGCCGGTTATGGCCGCCGCTAGCGGAGATGTTCTTATAGGCAGAGGCACGGGGTGGAATTCCGGATACGGGCATTATATTGTTCTCGTTCATTCGAACGGCACGCAAACTCTCTACGCGCACTTGAGCGAAAACATCGCCACGGAAGGATGGCATGTGACGCAAGGACAAATAATTGGCTACATTGGTTCAACTGGCAAGTCAACTGGCTGCCATGTCCATTTTGAAATCCGCGGCGCCCAGAATCCGTTTTAAGTATTTAACCGACTTACGATGTCGGTTTTAGTTAAAATTTATGAAAAAACGAAATCAAGCACAAACAGGCATTGCCCTTATAGAAATCGTCTTAACAATAATGATAATTACTGTAATTGGTGGAATCATTTATTTTTATTGGCAGAAAAATATAAATTATACAGAAATTCAACAAATAGAAAGTCAGCAACAAGCCGTGCAACAGAAATTCGAATGCAATTTATCACCGAAAGAAAATTACATTATAGTTAATGGTAAAGTAAATTTCCCTCGTGGTATTAAAAACTATACTGATTACGAAATCGTTGTTGCATCCGATACATACAAAATTTCTCTGGATGGCAATTTTTGTGCAAGTGTTCCTAATGGAGTTTTTATAATTGGAGTGTCTTCGAGTAACGAAAATGATTTTTCTTTACTTTCTGTGATTGTCTCAGAAAAAGATACTGATATCATTATTAACTCTAAAACAACAGCAGTTGGATTACTTTTTACAACACCTTATTTTCTAAACAACGACCCGGTTAAGGCAACTGAAATTATTAAACAGATAGAAAATAATTCAAAAGTAAAAATATTATCCGACCAAATTGAAAACAAGGAAACATTATCTATTAATGATATTGAAAACAGGCCAATATCCGACGCATTTAAAAACGCTCTGAACTCTGTATTGGGGACAAAAAACGATAACAATAATTCTAAAATTCAACCCCAGGTCATAAATTTTGAAATGACCATAAAACCAGCAAATTATTACAAAAACCAAAAAGGAGAAAGTTACATTTATGGGAAACTTATTGACTTAGATAAAAATGCACAAATTGAATTTAAAAAATATCTTGCAACGAAATATTTCGATGTAGGATCTAGCCAAATTAGAGTTGACATAATAAACGATACTAAATTTCTGGGCAAACAACCACTTGATGACTACAATAACTTCGAGGTTAAAATTAAAGGCTATATTATAAGTATAAACGATATTGATAAAGTGCGCATTATTGCTAACGAAATTTTTGTATTTTGAAATCCGTGGAGCAAAGAACCCGTTTTAGTTTGATTTTTAATTTAAGCGTGGTATCATCATCGCTATATGGTCACCATTACCATTCCTCAAAAACTAATAAAAAACGACGACCTAATAATCATTCCTCGCAAAGAGTATGAAAAGCTTTTCCGTGTTTTTAAAGGGAAAAAACTTACTCCGCTTGACCGAAATTTAGACGAGGCGATTTCAGAATATAAAGCTGGAAAAAGTTTTGGCCCATTTACCACCGCCGAACAAGGTATCAAATTTCTTAAAAGTCACAGAGCCAAGAGAAAATAAAAAATGAAACATATTTTTCTTGAACGCTTTGTAAGGCAACTGGAAAGTTTCCCAATTGATACACAAAATAAATTTTATAAACAATTAAATTTTCTGTTAAATAATATTCGCCACCCATCGCTTCACGCCAAGAAATATGACGAAACGAAGGGTATCTGGCAAGCAAGAGTGGATAAAAATATCAGATTTTATTTTCAAATTGACGGCGAGACTTATATATTACTTGGGGTAGAACGCCATAAGAAATAAATTAGAAATCTGCGGCACCCGAAATCCGTTTTAACCGACTTACGATATCGGTTCTAAATTAAATAATGAAAAATAATTCTGTTAAATTTAATGATGGCTGGTGTTTTGCTACAGTAAATGGGCGTTTAGCTGAAATTTATTTTGATAAAAAACGTGGAATTTTTGCACACTGCTATATAGACAAAAAAGAATACAACAAATCAGAACAAAAAATGATTGCTTCGGATATTAAAAAATATAAATTTGTTTATAGAAATGGATATTATTTTGATAAAATACAGAAAGTAAAACACAAAAAAGTTAGCATCTATAAAATTTTTCCAGAGATTAGAAAAATATAAAAAATTACTCAATTTTTACTTCGGCCGGTATTGCAATGCTTCTAAAATGTGTTTTTCTTGAATTTCTTCGGCACCCTCTAAGTCGGCGATGGTGCGCGCCAGCTTGATGACGCGATGGTAGGCCCGACCGGAAAGGTCAAGCCGTTTGGCGGCTTGGTTTAAAATGTTGGTCACACTATCTGAAAGCGGGCAAAATTTTTTCAGATCTCTGACTCCCATCTCGCTATTAGTTAAAATTTTCATACTTTTCCCGCCCTTGGCGGAAAATCTTTCACCTTGAATTTTTCTCGCCTTTATCACCCTTTCTTGAATTGCCTTTGACGGCTCGCCTGAAATTTTTTCGTCCGACAATTTTTCATGCTCCACCTGCGGCACTTCCAGCCATAAATCAATCCTGTCCAAAATCGGGCCGGAGACCTTTCTGGAATAACGCATCAAAGAACCCTGCGAACAAACGCAAGGTTTTGTTTTTGAATTCAGATTTCCGCAGGGACAGGGATTCATGGCGCAAATGAGAATGAAACGCGCCGGAAAGGTGAGCGACTCTTTGGCGCGGGAAATGTTTATAACACCGTCTTCTAGCGGCTGACGCAGGGCCTCAATCACCCGCCTTTCAAATTCCGGGAACTCATCAAGAAACAAAACACCGCGGTGGCTAAGAGTAATTTCGCCCGGCCGCGGATAAGTTCCTCCGCCGACCAACGCCACATAAGATGAAGTATGATGCGGACTGCGAAACGGCCTCTCGCTCAAAAAATCTTCCTGCAACGCGCCGGCCACACTGTGAATCAAGGTCGTTTCCAAAACTTCCTCAAAAGAAAAAGGAGGCAGAATGGCGGCGAGCGCCTTGGCCAACATGGTCTTCCCTGTGCCGGCGGGACCGACCATTAGAACATTATGTCCGCCGGCGGCGGCGATTTCCAAACCGCGCTTGGCGCTCTCTTGCCCTTTGATGTCAGAAAAATCAAAATTTATTTCTTCAATTAAGTCCTTAAAATCAATTTGCGTTTCCGGTTGTTCGTTAAGATTAAAATCTTTTTTGCTGTCCAAATGATTTACTATTTCACTTAATGAATCGCAGCCGAAAATTTTTATTCCTCTCACAAGGGCGGCCTCCTTCGTATTTTTATTCGGCACAAAAATTTCTCCAAAGCCCTGTTTCTGGGCGTATTTTACCAAAGCCAAAGTTCCTTTGACGGGCCGAATCGCTCCGTCAAGCGCCAGTTCGCCGAGAAAAATTTTTCCGTTCACGTCAAAAGAAATTTGTTTTGAGGCGAGAAGATAAGCCAAAGCGATGGCTAAGTCAAAAACCGGCCCTTCTTTTTTCAAGTCGGCCGGCGCTAGAGAAATCGTCACTCTTTGATTTTTCTTTTGCGGAGAAACGAATCCGGAATTTTTGATGGCCGCTGAAATTCTGTCTTTTGATTCTTCCACCGCCTTGTCCGGAAGGCCGACGACGGAAAAAGAATGCAAACCCTGCATCAAATCAACTTCAACTTCTATAATATTGGCTTTTAGACCTGTAACTTGGGCGGAGTAAACTTTAACAGCCATCGAAATTATTTTTTCTTCGCGTGCTTAATGCAATTTTTGGCGGACGGGTTCGCCTCCAATCTGTCTTCTTCAATCTGTTCGCCCCCTGTTTCGCAAATCCCAAATTTTCCATTTTTTATTTTTTCCAACGCCTCATTAATAAAAGTGAGCTGGCTTTCAAGCTTGTCTTCAATAGCTGCCCTGTTTTCCAATTGCTCAAAGGCGTCCGCCAATTCGTTCTTGTCCGCGGTCATGACGTTCATATCGGCCATGGTCAGTTCCCAATCGCCCGCTATCTTCGGATTTTTCTGTCCGACATGAGAAAGGGCCTCCTCCAGGTCTTTTTTTCTCTTCTCTAGTTTTCCTTTAAAATATTCGGTTTTCTGTTTTGACAACATTTGTTTCAAATAATAACAGAATGAATTTCAATTGCAAATTTACTGATTCAGATATTGGGGCAGCGCAAAACGTCTGATAATTTCTTCCAAGGCATCTTCTCCAGAAGACACGACAAGATAATCTCTATTTATGAAAGAATAGGAAATAACAGGGATGCCCGACGAGCCGTTCAAAACTCTGGCGTCATGATTTCTTATTACTTTGTCCGTAAAAGAACTCATGGCCGAAACAATGTCCTTTATCATAAAAATGTCTTTTAAATTGTCAGCCATATTTTCTTCCCATTTCATCATTGAAATAAAAGCTTTTTCATATGATTTTATTTTGAAAATCAAAGATGGCTGATTATTGTAAACGCTCAACATAAAACTTCCTTCAAAAATATCGGCCGTGTCGCCCGGAAAGGCGACGCCAAAATTATCAAACAACTCTTTTGTCGTCGCTAATCTTTTTGTCTGCCCGCCTTCTTTGATGATAGCAATATAGAGGAGTTTGTTTTCTTTGACCGGCTCTTTGACAATACCCAAAATACTACCAAGAGTTGTTTCTTTTTCAAAATCAGAAATCAGAACCGGCTTAGGCAAAGAAACAACCGGCTGTACAACTTTTTTCCCGCCAAAAATCGCAAAGCCGCCAATCACCGCGCCGATAATAATTAAAACAGCTCCGGCCAAAATTATGTTTCTTTTGGTAAGAAGGGAAGCGCTTGGAGCAGCGAAAGAGCCGAAGCCCCTTTTTACCTGCGCCGCCGCCACGTCAACCATGGAAATGCCTTCATCTTTTATGTACTGCGAACTATCGGACTTAAACGTCCGCAAAACCGGCAGACCTGTTTGCGCAGATGAGTCCGCTTGTTTAGAACCTCCTTCTTCTGTTGTTGTTTTCTCTTCTGGGAGCATGATCAAAATAATGGGTCTTGCGACTTTAAATATTTTTCCGCTTTTTGTATAACCATTTTAACAAAATTCAAATAATCGCTGGCCTCTTTATTGGAAATTATTATTCCGCCTTCATATAAATCTAGATTTCTTTTCCTTCTCATTTTGTCGCCTATTATTCCCACATTTTTATCGTTCAAAATTATAGATAATTTCTCTAAAATTTTAACATGGTGGCCCTTTCTGCTTTTAATCCTGTGGCCATGCAACGCTATTAAAGCAATGCCTATTTTTATTAGGGCATTATACGAGAAATTAAAAATCACCTCCTCTTTTTTATTTTTGGCGGCAATATGAAAATCTTTCAACGCGTTGCTAAAATATTTAGAGATTATTTTCTTGTCAAATTTATTTTTCTGGAAAAATCTTGAGTCAAAACTTATGTTCATATTATTTTTATGTATTTTGAGGAAAAAATGTCTTTTATAAAATGATCCCTTTTTTGTTTTTTTCTTTTAAATTCTTTTTCCGTCATTTCAATGGAATTTATTTCTCTCCCTGTTAATTCTTGGATTTCTAAAATGGCCTTTTGCAATTTTATCATATCAAAATCGCCAATAATCAAAAGATCAATGTCGCTTTCCGAAACAAACCCGCCTTTGGCGTATGAGCCGAAAATGTAAGCAGAATCAATTCCTTTTATCTTTTTTAGCTTATCAGTCAAAATTTTTTCAAACCCAAATCCTTTCAAAATAATTTTTTTGTATTCTTTGAGAAACGGGTATTTTTTATTCAAAGAGAAAAATCTTTCTTTTCCGCGAAATTCATCTAGGAGCAAGCCGTCTTTTTTAAGTTCCAAAAGCTTTTTGTGCAGATTTGACGGATTTTCTTTTATTATTTTTGCCAACTCATTGACGTAAAACTTTTCGCCTTCATTGAGAAAGAAAAAATTGAGTGTTTTTTGAACCAATTTTGACCGCAGTGATATCATGGTATGATTATACCATAATTATAGTAAATTTCTACAACACACAATTTTTTATTTCTTCTTCTATTGAATCAATTATATATTAATATTATCTAAGCTAAAAATTAAAGGCGGGAAACATTCCCCGCCTTTTTAAATCATATTTTACAATTTTTTCTTCATACTTTTAGAAAGGGTGGCGAGGTGAGGTTTCACCTCGCCAAGTCAGAAAGAACTATTTGTCCGCAAAGGACTTTTTTAACGGTATCTTTGTGCCCGATACGAATGGGCATGTTTCCTCCACATTTTGGACAAGTTAGAGTTTCACACATTTCTAACATCCATTGTTTTTTATAGCCACATTTTTTGCAGATATAAATACCGTCATATTGCATACTATCATCAAAAAGATCATAGTAATGCCTTAAAATAAACCTGTTGACTATGCCACAGCCCATATCAAACACCTCCTTTTTTATTTAACCTTTTCTAAAAGCATTTTATAAAAGAGCAATATTTCCGATAACTTCTTCGTATGCGAAATTATTCTAAGGGTAAAATAGCAAAACTATCCTTTAAGGTCAAGGAAAATTTTTTTGGCAATCTATTGATGCCGAAACGTTATTTTGTAGTTTTTCTAGTCTTTTATGTGGCTGTGGATAAACTTGCTTGAAAGAAATAATTATGATATATTACAGGCACAAGCAATGGCTTATCTGATTTTGATCAAAACCCGCCTAAAAAGCGGGTTTTTGACTTCTTTAATAGTGATTAAATCTGTCTTTATTTAATCTAAACTCAAAATCATCCACGTATAAAATATTATCAAAAATTTCTTACCGTAAGAAAAGTTTTTGACTAGATTTCCAAGTTCTTTAATTCCCACTTTCCATCCAAGATTTTCCTTCCATTTATCCACGTTGCCATAATCAACAACAGTAATCGTTCTTTCTCTTTTTTCTTTAAAACTATCTAGAAATTCTTTTATGTCTAGCTGGTTCATATTTAAACCATTTTAAACCATTATCTCCTTCCTCTAAAATTATTATCTCTACGAGGAGGACGAGGACGGTCGCCGTTTCGGTCTCCTCCATTGCCTCGCGGGTCAAGTTCGGGATTGTAGTTCGGGTCGGCTTGTTTTAGGGAAAGATTAATTCTTCCTTTTTCATCCACGCCGATAACTTTGACCGTGACAATTTGGTCCGGCTTCACGATGTCCGTCACTTTTTCCACACGGAACGGCGCCAGTTCGGAAATATGAATGAGCCCCTCCTGCCCGCCGCCGATGTCCACCATAGCGCCGAATTCAAACATACGCGTAACGGGGCCAGTGATTGTTTCGCCCGCTTTAAATTCATGAGTCAAATCCTCAACCATTTTCTTGGCGGCATCCGTATCTTTGTGATTTTTTCCGGTGATAAGCACCGTGCCGTCCTGTTCAATATCAATTTCCGCGCCGGTTTTTTCCGTAATACCTTTAATAACTTTCCCCGCCGGCCCGATAACCGCCCCGATTTTTTCCGGGTCAATCATAATTTTGACGATTCTCGGCGCGTAAGCGGAAAGCTCTTTTCTTGTTTCCGGAATTTCTTTAAGCATCGTTTCCATAATTTCCTCTCTCGCCTTTTTCGCCTGTTTCAATGTTTTTTCCAAAATTTCCACAGTCACGCCGTCAACTTTAACGTCCATTTGAATAGCCGTGACGCCTTCCTTCGTTCCCGCCACCTTGAAATCCATATCGCCATGATGGTCCTCGGGGCCTTGGATATCCGTGAGAACTTTAAAATTTTTCTCGTCCTTCATCATTAATCCCATGGCAATTCCCGCCACAGGCGCCTTAATCGGCACACCGGCGTCCATTAAAGCTAAAATTGATGCGCAGATTGAACCTTGCGAAGTGGAGCCGTTTGACGCCATTGATTCGGAAACAATGCGAATGGTGTAAGGAAAAATTTCTCGCGAAGGAATAATTGCCGACAGCGCCCGCTCCGCCAAAGCGCCATGCCCGATTTCGCGCCTTCCCGGATTTCCCATTCTGCCCGTCTCGCCCGTGGAAAACGGCGCAAAATTATAATGATGCATAAAATGTTTTTCCGTTTGCACTTCCATTCCTTCAATCAATTGGACATCTTTCGGCCCGCCAAGAGTGACAACAGACAGAATATGCGTTCCGCCTCTGAAGAAAACGCCGGAGCCGTGGAGGGTCGGCAAAAATCCCGCTTTGGCATAAATATTTCTCAATTCATCCATTTTTCTTCCGTCCGGCCTTTTGTCGTTTTCCAAAATTTCTTTATGAATGATGTCATTCACCTCCTCTTCATAGAGATCGTCGGCTTGATTTTTCTTTTCCTCGCCGAATTTTTCCGCGGCGGTCTTCATCCATTGATGTTTAAGGTCGCCGATTTCTCCTTTTGCGCCGCCATAAATGGCTTTATCTAAGTCCTTGGCAATTTCTTTTTTGAAAAAGTCGCGCATGTCGGCCAGTATTTCATCCAAATCAACTTTTGCCTTTTCTTTTCCAATTTCCGAAATTATTTTTTCCTGAAATTTTTGAATAATGGCAATTTCTTCAAGCGCCTTTTCCATTCCTTTAATGGTAATATCTTCCGGAACTTCTTTCGCGCCCGCCTCAATCATGTTTATTTTTCCATTTGTTCCGCAGATAACGGCATCAAGGATAGAGCTGTTACGCTCTTCATAAGTCGGATTGACGAGAAAATTTTGTCCTCCGTCAGCTGACGGAATGTAGCCCATACGGACGGCGCCGACCGGTCCGCCCCAAGGGATGTCCGATAGGCCGAGCGCCAGCGAGGCGGCGATGATAGCCGGAATGTCGGAATCATTTTTAGTGTCAATGGAAAGAATGAGCATAGTCACTTGCACTTCGTTTCTCATTCGCTGGTCAAACAGCGGTCTGATGGTGCGGTCAATGACGCGGCCGGAAAGAATCGCTTCTTCCGACGGCCTGCCCTCCCTTCGCATAAATCTGCTTCCAAGAATCTGACCGGCGGCATAAAATCTCTCTTCATAGTCAACGGAGAGTGGGAAATAATCCAAGCCCTCGCGCTTGTTTTTTCCCATCACCGCCGTGGCAAAAACCGCCGTGTCTTCATAACGGACAAGAACGGAGCCGTTGGCTTGGTCGGCTAAGTCGGATATTTCAACGGACAATTTCTTGCCGCCGAAACTTGTTTCGTATTTTTTTATTTGCATAAAATTCGCTATGCCGAGAGCCGGATTTTCAGATTTTAGAGCACGAATTAAAATTCATGTTCTACCTATCTGCCAACCCGAAACCTGTGGCATAAATTAAATTGATAATAGCTTTAATGTAGGACGCCCGCCACTTATCCACTGAAAAACAGTAAGTATTAATAGAGAAATAATAAATATTATAGTTGCTAAATTTTTATATTTACTATGACTTTCTTTTAATGTGTAATTATCAATGATAAATAAACTAAAGACATATAGAATTATTATTAATCCAATTAATATTGGATGAGCTACAAATCCACTAACAAGCGCGATAAGTATTGCTACAAGTATTGATGGTATTGATGTTAAAATTTCCATATATCAAATTATTTTACCCCTTTATCAAAAACTTTTTTGTGTTTTCGTCCATGTCGATGAACTCGTCGGCGATTTCTTTTATTTTTGCCGAGGTTGAACGCCCGAAGGCGATCACCTCCACACGCCTGCCTTGATTTTTTAAATATTCCACAAGCGGCGTGTAATCCCCGTCTCCGCTGGCAATGACAATGGTGTCAACAATCTCCGCCGTCTTGATGGCATCAACCGCGATGCCCACGTCCCAGTCCGCTTTTTTCATTCCGCCGTAATATTCTTGAAGTTCTTTGCTTCTAATCTCAATGCCAAGTTTTGAGAGCGCTTCAAAAAACGGTTTTTCCTCGCCGGTCTTTGTGGAAACAACATAAGCGAAAGCGCGAATGAGCTGTCTTTGTCCGACAACCGACTCAACCAATTCTTTGAAATTAACTCTCTTTTGATAAATGGCGCGCGCCGAATGATAAAGATTCTGCACGTCAATAAAAACCGCCACGCGCTGGTTTTTATATTTATCTGAACTAAAGAGAGAGAACATAAATTTTATTTTTTCTTAAGCTCCAACTTTTTGGCGAGAGCATCGTATCGTTTCGCGTCTTTTTTGGAAAGATAATTCAACATTGCCCTTCTGTCGGAAATCATTTTTAAAAGGCCCCGGCGGGAATGGTTATCCTTCGGATGCTTTTTCAAATGCTTGGCAAGCGACTCAATCTGCTCGCTCAAAATGCCGATTTGCGCCTCGGGCGAACCAGTATCTTTGTCATGAAGATGAACTTTTTTGATTACCGCTTGTTTCTTTTTGGCTGTTAACATAAGACAAATATATCAAAAACCGCCAAACTTTGCAAATTTTGTTATACTGAAACTAATGTCGCACAATATAAAGGAATTGCATCGGCAATTCCTTGAATACTTGGAAATAGAAAAAGGGAGGAGCTTGAAGACGGTTGAAAATTACGACCGAGATTTGAGGAAGTTTTTTGAATTTTCCAAAATTAAGGCACCCTATGAAATTACAGACGAAGCCGTCCGCAATTTTCGCCTTTGGCTCAACAGAAAGGAATTGAAGAAAAAAACGCAGAATTATTATTTGATAAGCTTACGGGTTTTTCTGAAATATCTCGCGAAACTGGGAATAAAATCATTGCCGGCGGAAAGAATTGAGCTGGCAAAAATAGGACAAAGAGAATTGGATTTGATAACAGAAGAGGAGTTGGCCAGATTATTGGACGCGCCAAAAGGAAACACCCTGAAAGAATTGCGAGACAAAGCAATTTTAGAATTATTATTTTCCACCGGCTTGCGCGTTTCCGAATTATGCTCATTAAACCGCGACCACATCACGGACGCCCGAGCCGGCGAATTTTCCGTGCGCGGAAAGGGAGACAAAATAAGGGTGGTTTTTATATCGGACAGCGCCCAGAAAGCGATAAAGGACTATCTAAATAAAAGGGTGGACACGGAAGAGGCGTTATTTGTAAGCGCCGGAAAAAACACAACTCGTTTAGACCGCCGTTCCATTGAAAGAATTGTAAAATTTTACGCCATCAAAGCCGGCATTGCCAAAAAAGTGACGCCCCACGTCATCCGCCATTGTTTCGCCACGGATTTGCTTTCCAATGGCGCCGACTTGCGCTCCGTTCAATATCTCCTCGGCCATTCTTCCATCACCACTACGCAAATTTACACCCACGTCACAGACAAACAACTCCGCGAAGTGCACAAAAAATTCCACGGAAAAGGAAGAAAATAATTATTTTACAAACCATTTTTTGCGGATTACCTCTATCTCTTTTCTCTCCACTTCCTCCTTTGTTCCCTTCGCTTTTTTGCCCAGCTCCTCAAGCTCTTTTTCAGACAACGCGTTCAGCTCTTTTGCCTTGTTTTCCAGCCATTCTTCCATGTTTTTTGACGGCTCATCAAGCACTTCTTCTAAAAGAGCGTGTAAAATAAAGCCGATTTTTGGCCCCGGTTTCACGTCCAACAATTCCATAAGCCGATTTCCGTCAATTTTTAGCATCCCCACGGAAAGCGGCGCTCTCATTGCCTCATCTATCATTGATTCATATTTGCGCAGGCGATAAGGCGACTCCTTAGGCACGCCCATGCCAATCCGGTCGCTAAAACGAACCTTCATTAAATCCCAAATATTTTCCGGTCCGACATTGCGAACAGTCCTGCGCACAGCAGATAAAGTAATCTTGTCCGTATCGGAAAAAAACAAATGATAACGGACAAGCTTTGCGATAAGTTCTATGTCCTTTTTGGAAAATTTAAGACGAGATAAAATCTTAACGGACATTTTTCCGCCAATGACGTCATGTCCGTAAAAAGTCCAGTCCTTGTTTGCTTCGTTCCATTGTCTAGTCGCCGGTTTGGCGACATCATGCAAAAGAGCCGATAAACGCACAAAAAATGGCCATTTTTTGGACACGGCGTGATCTAAAGCCCTTAAATTATGCTCCCAAACCGTGAATTTATGGTCTTTATTTTGCTCTATCCCGATTCCCTCTTCCAGCTCCGGAATGACATATTTCAAAACCCCGAGTTCGTTCATTGCGCGTATCCCTTGATTCGCGTTGTCTGACATAATGATTTTTTCAAACTCATCTTTGATACGCTCTTTGGCAATCATTTCAAGTAAATGCGCTTTTTTCTTTATGGCTTCCTGTGTTTCATGTGAAATTTTCCAGCCCAATTCCGCGCTAAATCTTATAGCGCGCAATATCCTCAAGGCGTCTTCTTCAAACCTTTCTTCGGGATTACCAACGGCTTTGATAATTTTATTCTTCAAATCATCTTGGCCGCCAAACAAATCTATAATTTTATTACTGATTACTGACGACTGATTACTGACTACTGCCATCGCCATGGCATTTATTGTAAAATCCCTCCTTTTCAGGTCGTCCTCAAGGTTACTTGTGAAACGGACTTCATCTGGATGGCGCTTGTCAGAATATTTGGACTCCAAGCGAAATGGCGTTATTTCTATAATTTTCAATGTTTCATCAGAAACATCTTCATTTATTACTCCAACGGTGCCGAATTTATTCTCGTAAATTGTTTTATGAAATAACTCCTGAATTTGCTCTGGTGTGGCATTTGTCGTTATATCCCAGTCCTTTGGTTTCGCGTGTAACAATAAATCACGCACGCATCCGCCAACCAAAAACGCCTCAAAACCAGCACTTTGAAGAACTTTAATAGCTTGAGAGATTATTGGAGGAATTTTGCTTCCCATAATTATGTGTATTTATTATTGGCGTCCGCCCCGTATTAATTTGCCTTAAAAATATGCCCCCGCCAGGATTTGAACCTAGAATACGACGTCCGAAGCGTCGCGTGATATCCGTTTCACTACAGGGGCAAATAATACGGGGTAAAAAGCGTCGAGTGATACCTGCCCCGTACTTACACCGAAGGCGTATAGTATGGGGTCCATTTCACTACGGGCGCAATATATCAAATTTAACATAAAAATGTTAGGATGTTAAGTAAACAAAAGATGATTCTAATGGACATTCTAATGGACAACTTGTCCGCCTTGGAAGGATGTCCGATAGAATTATGTCCGATAGAAAATGGCTCAAACTAATAAACAAAAAGTAGGAGAAATAGGGGAGGATGTGGCGTGTACGTTTCTTGAGAAACACGGGTATGATATTATTGACCGCAATTATCGCAAGAAGTGGGGGGAGCTTGATATTGTGGCAAAAAAAGACGGGGTTTTGCATTTTGTTGAAGTAAAGTCAGTTTCTCGTGTAACCGAATACAATCCTAAAACTGATTTTAAAAAATCAGTTCGGCCGACCAGTTATTGTCATAACTGGTTTAGGCCGGAGGAAAACGTCCATCCTTGGAAAATGAAACGGCTTTATCGGGCAATTCAGACTTATTTATTAGAAAAAGTTTCAGACTTGCCCGCCGAAGTTTTAACGGAGGAGGGTGAAACAAACTGGCAAATAGATATCTTAGCCGTCTTTCTTGATCTTAACACTAGAAAAGCAAAATTTAGACTTACAGAAAATGTGATTTTATAGTATAATTCCAAATTAGCGGGGCGTAGTGCAACGGCAGCACGAGACGTTTGGGACGTTTTAATCCGAGTTCGAATCTCGGCGCCCCGATTAAATTAAGAGACGGGTTGTAGTATACCGGTAGTACGCGCCCTTCGGGAGGGCGTAGACTGGGTTCGATTCCCAGCAGCCCGACCAACTTAAACTTTTTTCAAATTCAGCTTCGTTCAGTAATTGCGAAAATTAAAACTTTATTCTTTTGAGGCGGAGGGAGTTTAGAACCACCGACACCGAGCTGAACGCCATGGCTGCGCCGGCTATCATTGGGTTGAGGAGGATTTTAAAGAAAGGGAAGAGAACGCCCGCCGCCACGGGAATTAAAACAATATTGTAAATATACGCCCAAAAAAGATTTTGTTTTATATTTCTTAATGTTTTTCTGGAAAGAAGAATCGCTTTGTAAATTCCCATCGGGTCTCCTGAAGCCAAAGTGATGCCAGCCGATTCTATGGCAATGTCCGTACCGGTGCCGATGGCAATGCCGATGTCCGCCTGAATGAGCGCCGGCGCGTCATTGATGCCGTCGCCGACCATCGCCACAATTTTTCCTTTTTCCTGCAATTCTTTCACCTTCTCTGATTTTTTATCAGGCAAAACGGAAGCCAAAATATTTTTTATGCCGACTTTTTCGGCAATGGCTTTTGCTGTTATCTCGTTGTCGCCCGTGATCATCCAAACCTCCATGCCCAGATTATTCAATTTATCAATTGTTTCTTTTGCCGAGTCCTTCAAGGTATCGGCCAGGCCGATAATTCCCAAGGTTTGTTTTTTATCAGAAAGAATCAAAACGGTTTTGCCTTGGCTTTCCGTATTTTTAATTTTTTCTTCAATATCCGGCGCCAGCGCCACATTAAAATCATCCAAAAGTTTTTTGTTGCCAAAAATAAACTCCCGCCCCTCGATTGTTCCGGTAATGCCCTTGCCAATTATTTCCGAAAAATCCGCAACTTTTTTAAGGGAAATATTTTTTATTTGCGCTTCCATGACAACCGCCTTTGATAACGGATGTGTTGAATTTTGCGCCAAACTGGCGGAAATTTGCAGAATATCTCCGATAATATCGGTCACCGCCGGCTCGCCCTTTGTTATTGTTCCTGTCTTGTCCAGAACAACGGCGTTGATACGGCCGGCTGTTTCTAAATATTGCGCGTTCCTGATAAAAATTCCGTTTTCCGCTCCTTTGCCAGTGCCTGTTATGACCGCCACCGGCGTGGCCAACCCTAAGGCGCAAGGGCAGGCGACCACAAGAACCGCCACAGCATTAACTAGAGCAAACGTTAAGCGGGGAGCGGGGCCGGCAAAAATCCAAATAATAAAGGTCAAAACAGAGACAGCCATGACAACGGGAACAAAAAAACCCGTAATTTTATCCGCCAGTTTCTGTATCGGCGCCTTTGTCGCCTGCGCCTCTTCCACTGTTTTTATAATATGAGAAAGAAAAGTATCTTTGCCAACCTTCAACGCCTTCATTTTAAACACGCCCGCTTTGCTGATGGTGGCGCCTATCACTTCGTTTCCCTTTTTTTTATCGGAAGGAAGAGATTCTCCGGTAACCATTGATTCGTCAAGAGAAGCGTTTCCTTCAAAAATAATTCCGTCTACGGGAATTTTTTCGCCTTGTTTTACCAAAAGAATGTCGCCAACCCTCACTTTGTTTATATCTATGTCTTTTATATTTCCGTCAGCGCCGACAAGATGCGCTGTTTTTGCGCCAAGTTTCAGAAGTTTTTTAATGGCTTCCGAAGCAGCGCCTTTCGCTCTCGCCTCCAAAAATTTTCCCAGCATTATAAAAGTTATAACCACAGCTGAAACATCAAAATACAGATTAAATCCGAGATTAAAAAGAACAACAGCCGCGCTGAAAAAATATGCCGCTCCTGTGCCAACTGCCACCAGTGAATCCATGCCCGGCCTTAAATTTTTAAATTCATAAAAGGATCCTCTCCAAAATTGTGCGCCGACCCAAAACTCCACCGGAGTCGCCAACGCCAAAAGAATCAAGAATGACAAATTTTTCGGGATAAAAGCGACAGCAGCGCCGCCAAAACTGAGAATAACCGCGATAAGAGAAGCAACAGCGCCGAAAATGAGTTTGTTCCTCAATGTTTTCATTTTTTTTTCTTCCAACATTTTCGCGTGGTCGTGATGCTCTTCTTCAACTTTATAACCGAGATTTTTAATTTCTTTTATTATCGCTTTTTGATCCATTTCTTTTTCATGAGTGAGAAAAAGTTTTTCAGAAACAAGATTAACGCTGGCGCTCTTTACGCCTTCTATTTTTTTTACTACTCCCTCAATGGAAGCCGCGCACGAGGCGCAATGCATGCCGGAAATTTTTAATGTCGTTTTATTTTCCATAATTTTAATCAACTACCTCAATTATACCCGATACCATCCCCATCCAACAGCTGAATTTATATCTGCCGGGTTTTTGGGGCGTAAACTCTCTCATGGAAATTTCTCCGGGAGATAGTTTTATTTCTCCGTCAAACAAATTTCTCGCTATGACCGCGTTGGTGCAACCGCTTGTTCCGGTGTCGGTAATTTCCCATCTTACCGGAATGCCCGCTTTTACTTTGAAATAATTTGGTTTGTATCCCGAAGAAGACGCTTCCATTTTTATAATCTGCTTCCCGTCAATAATAGACGCCAAATTTTCATTCAAGTTTTTTACTCCCAAGACGTTGAGTTGCGCGTTGATATTATAAAGAGCGAAAAACAAGACCAAAATTCCGGCAATTTTCATGAATCTTTCCGACCAGCGCGGAATACTTGAAAATTTAACGCTGGAAAAGCCGATGGCCAGCAAGCTAGGCAAGGTGCCGAGAGAAAACAATCCCATTATCAAACCTCCCTGCAAAGCGCTGCCTGATAAAATCGCCACGCCTTGGGCGGTTAAAGTAAACCCGCAAGGAAGAAAAAAAGTGAACGCGCCCATAAGAAACGGCGCGCCATGTCCGGGAGGCAGGTGGCCGCCAGCCACCTGCCTTGTCAAAAATTTCGGCATCCTGATCTGGAATTTCTGGAAAAATTTTATGCCGAGCATTTGCAACGACATTAGAATCATTAGCGCTGAAACAATTATTACAAGAAAAGAAGCTGACTTGAGAGAGAATTGCAACTTGCCACCCGCGACTCCCAGTAATGCGCCAAAAAAAGAATAAGAAATAATTCTTCCGAAACTAAAAAGCAGATGCGGACGCGGCCCGCTCCATTGTTTCGCCATGGAAAGAATTACCCCGCCAACCAGCGCCGCACAAGTGGAAAAGCCAGCGGCCAATCCGAATAAAAAGAAAGCAAAGAGAGACGATTTTGCGTTTATGTTCACCAGAGAAGAAATTCCTGTTTTTCCAATAAGAATAATTCCGGCGACTACAACCGCCGAAATAATTATTATTGACGCAATGCTGTTTTTAGAGAGATGTTCTTTTTGAAACGGATAGGAAGAGAAAACGTAGCCATTTTCTTTAAAAATTTTATTCAATTTTTCAACAGCAGGCGGAGCACTGTCATATTCAATTAGAACTTTTCCGTTTGACACGGAAGCGTCCGTCAGTTTCACTCCTTCCATTTCTAAAATTTTTTTTTCAATAAAAATCTCGCACGAGGCGCAATGCATACCTTTTACATAATAAACGACTTCCTTCATAAGAATAATTCTATTCGGTGTGCTAGAATTAAACAAATGGACTCAATGATAAGTAACAATTTGGACATATTTATAAAGCTTTCCGTCGCCATGTTTTTGGGCGTCATTCTCGGTGTTGAAAGAACGGTGGCGCATAAAACCGCCGGCATGAGAACGTACGGATTGGTGAGTATGGGAGCGGCGCTGTTCGTGGTAATTTCAGAAATGGTTGCCAAAAATTACCTCGGAAATGGCTCCGGAGGAGCCATTTCTTCCGTTGACCCGTTGCGCATGGCCTCGCAGGTTATCGCCGGCGTTGGCTTTCTCGGCGCGGGCTTGATTATCTTTCAGGAGTCGGGGCAGAGGGTCAGCGGGCTCACCACGGCGGCGGGGTTGTGGGTTTCCGCCGGCATCGGCATCGCCGCGGGCTTCGGATTTTTCTCTTTGGCAATTTTCGCCGCCGTTCTGTCTCTTTTTGTTTTTACAATTCTTTGGTTCATCGAGAAAAAAATAAAAGAAATGTCGCAATAAGATATCCACAAGAATTTTTTAAGAACGCAAAATTTTGTTTCATAAAGAGATAAAATATAAGTAGTTTAGATCTTTAAGGAGGTGAGGGATGAAAGAGGGAAAACCGTTTGATTGCGATTATAGAAAAAAACAAGGATACAAAGATATCCACGTAGTTCCAAAAATAATAAACGGAAAAGAGATCTGCCCCCACACCAAAAATTATGCGTGCAAAAACATAATAAACTGCTCTTTTTATAGCACCCTCTTTGAATCACATCTTAGTAGAAGAGATAAAATAATGCACGCCTGCGATTCCTACAACCCCGCTTAAGTGGGGTTGTTTTTTTAATAGGGTTGATCCCGTTAGAGGCAGAGGCGCTGCGAGCCCTCGCGGCCTCTAATGGGATTGACTTTTGGCCTTAAAAAATATAATTTTAAGCATTATGGACGACGATAAAGAAAAGGACGGCTGCGATTGCGGTTCATGTCCCGGATGCGGCGCAGATGATGCCAGCGAAACAACCGCCGACGAAAAGGAAGTGGTTGAAACCGAGGACGAAGACGCGGAGTAGCCAAAACCCGGCAGGAAGCCGGGCCTGCGGGATTAGTTAAATGGTATAATATCAGTTTTCCAAACTGAGGTTAGGAGTTCGATTCCCCTATCCCGCATTTTTTGGAGTTCCCTGCCCGCCATGCGAGCCGCCACGCCCGACTTCGCAAGATGAAGTCGTTGCGGGCGGGCAGGCGAGGCAGGCGGGGATTCTCCCTGTCCGCACCAGACAGGAAAAGTCAAAGAGTTTTGGTTCGCCTCGCTTCGCTCGGCGACTAATTTGTATTGGATTTTGGGGGTAAAAACGAATTGGCGATTCTGCATTTTGGGGGAAGAAAATTTTTTAATCATAAAGTCGAAATAAATTATTATTAACTATACTATAATGCACATATGAACAAAACTATTAAATATGCGGGTGTCGCTGGAATACTTTCTCTAATATTTGTCGTTCCAGTAACGTTTTTTGAAATTCTTAAGAGCTTGAACAAACTTGATGGTGGTTTCACATCGGTATACATTTTTGTTCTCCTCATATCATTGATTTTGTACATTGTTTTCATACATGGCTTTAAACTTGTTGCGGAAAAATATCAAAATAATTTATTGAGAATATCGTCTTATATTTTGATAATTTCTGCCATAGTTTATTACGGCTATTTAGTGCTCACTTTAATTTCTCCAAACCTAGACAATATTGTGATCCAAATTTTGGCCGCAGTAATCTTTGGAGCAGCAAATATCCCATTCGGGATTGCTTTATTAAAACTAAAGCCACAATTTGGTTCTCTCGCCACTGGTGCAGGCGTTGTAGAAATAATTACAGGTGTCAGTCTTTTATCGGTTATATTGTCAATCGTTGGAATTTTACTACTCATACCTCTTTATATTTTAACGTCAATGATTTTGTTTCGAGCAGCTAAAAAAATCGAAACAACTCCAGCAATCTAGTTAATCTCTGAATTGCTTTTATTGAATGCCGCCAAAGAAAAACTTGAAATTGTCAGCAGTGCGGCTCCGCCGTCTTTCCGAATTTTCGCGGGGGGAATTCCTCGCCGCCTGCGGCGAAATGCGTTCGGACTAATTCAAGAATCCCGCATTCAAATCAAAACCTGCAAACAAAATTTTCCTTGGTGTTCCGCTCTGAACAAGCAGGCGGAGGTTCCCCTAGCTTCACCGCTCGGACGGCGGGGCGGAAGGAGGTTGGGGGAGGAATGGAAATCCACAGGGGTTGACTCGTTGTGCTTTCCAGACTTGTGCTATAATATGAACATTATGGAAATACTTATTTGGCCGATGGTTGGTTTCGTGTTTTTCCTCGTCCTATTTGGATTGAGGATAGTTGATCAATATGAGCGCGGAGTTGTGCTTACTCTTGGTAAATACACAGGAACGCGTTCGCCCGGTTTGACGTGGATTCTAATTGGAATTCAGAAAATGACCAAAGTTGATTTGCGTATCACCACTACCGACATACCACAGCAAGAAGTTATCACAAAAGATAATGTTCCCGTCGGTATCAACGCGGTAGTATACTTCCAAGTTCAAAATGCCGAGCAGGCTGTTTTAACTATAAAAGATTACACGCTCGCGGTTTCCCAATACGCGCAGGCAGCACTTCGAGATGTTATCGGCAGTATTGAACTTGACTCGCTTTTGTCGGAAAGAGAAAAAAATGCCGAAGAAATCCAAAAGATTGTTTCCCAAGCAACGGGGTCTTGGGGTATTTTGGTTACTGATATTAAAATCCAAGACATAGAACTTCCAGCAGATATGAAGCGCATCATGGCAAAGCAAGCGGAGGCAGAACGTGAACGCCGAGCAGTTATCATCAAGGCAGAAGGAGAATTTGCAGCGTCAGAGCGACTTGCTCAAGCGGCTGGTGTCTTAAGTAGTACGCCGGGTGGTATTTCAATGAGAACTCTACAAACAATAGAGAAAATAAATCCCGATCCTTCCAAGACGGTTATCTTTGCTTTGCCGGTTGAGTTTTTTGAAGGAATAAAAAGCCTCTCGAAATATTTTAATGAAAAACAAAAGTAGTTGCTATTTGATTTCTTTCAAAAATCCTTCGATAAGGGCAACTGTCTCATCCGCCTTTTGAAATACTGATTTCCAAATTACAACAATATCCGCATCGTTGAAAATTGACCGCTGAACTTCGCGAAGTGTGTCGCCTCCAGCGATAGAGATCATGATGTTGTAATTGCCTTTTATGCGACGAATTTCGTGTAAAGGTATTTGTTTTTCCCGATTAAATTTTTCCTCATCTACACCTCGGTGAATAATAACTACAGCCGGAATTTTTTTGAGCGAGCGCAATACCGATAAAGGAAATTCTACATTCATCATGTCAATCATTGCGTCCAGTCCGCTCTCCTCACATTTTTCCACAAACGAATTGAGGGTTTCTATTGGCGCATTTCCTAAAGCAATAGCCGCGCTCGCTCCGCCCCTTGCGGCTATCTCAACTTCGGTTTCGCCTCTATCCATTGTTTTCAAATCGGCAACAATGTAGGGAAAAATTTCTGTACTATTTTTTGTTGTGGAAGGTGCTGTATTTGTGTTAAAAGCAGTTTGAAAAAGTAACGAGGCTACAGAAATTGAGGACGAAACGGCCGGTGTTAAAAATTGCCCAGACAAATGCTGTTCGTACCATTGGCGAATTTGCCGTATTCCATGTTCTCCATATCTTTTGATAAGCGGCGTTCCAGCTTCAATAATAATTCTGTCGCTTATCGGCAATTGATTGATAATTTCATGAGCGTCCTCAAGCGTACCGTTTAATGCCACTTGCAAATAGCGTTTTTTGGGATTTAACCTATTTGTTGGTTTGTCAGCCATAGATGGCGTCATTATATTAGATTTAGACGAATTTTGCCAATTGTTTCGGTGAAAAAAGAAAAGAAGCCCGCGAGGTAGCCGCCAGAAAGACATAAAAAACAAAAAACCCTCGACACAAGCTCGGGGTTTTTTGTTTTTCCTAGCTAGAAAAAAATTATTTGACTGCAAGCAGTGAGTTTATCGAACTGCTTCTTTCAACGCCTTGGCTGCCCTGAATTTCGGGGCTTTTGAGGCCGGGACGCTCACTGCCTCTCCTGTTCTTGGGTTCCTCGCCTGGCGCGCCTTTCTTTGTTTTACGGAAAAAATTCCCAATCCGGCAATAGAAACTTCGTCTCCTTTTTTGAGAGAAGAAACGATTGAGTCAATCATTGTGTCAACCGCCTTTTCCGCGTCAACTTTGGTTCCTCCGAGAACATTTTGCACCGCTTCCACAATTCCATTTTTATTCATAAATTGAGTATTTAGTAGCCAGTATTTTAGTAGCCAGTATTTTTTAAAAAATTATTCTGACTACTCTTTACTGATTACTGATTACTATTATTAATTTTCGACCTGTTATTATATGGCTCTATTATATAGATTGGCCTTTTTAATGCAATACCCTTATCTGGCGTACTCAATTACCCTTGAATCTCTAATAACGCTCACTTTTATCTCGCCCGGGTATTTCAATTCGTCTTCAATTTTATCGGCAATTTGGCGCGCCATCTTTTTCGCCTCAATATCGGACACCTTGTCGGGCGTGACGAAGATTCTTATCTCCCGTCCCGCTTGAATGGCGTATGACTTTTCCACGCCAGTGAAAGAATTGGCTATTTTTTCAAGGTCTTCCAGCCGTTTCAGGTAATTTTCCAGCGTGTCCCGCCTCGCGCCCGGCCTGGCGCCGGAGATGGCGTCGGCCGCCTGCACGATCACCGCTTCCACGCTTTCATACGCGTATTCCTCGTGGTGCGCCTGCATGGCCTTGATAATTTTTTCGTCAACGTTGAATTTTTGGAGAATCCTCCTGCCGATGTCCACATGCGTCCCTTGGATTTCGTGGTCCATGGCTTTGCCGATATCGTGCAGAAGTCCGGCTTTTTTCGCCACCTGCACGTCAGCTTTCAATTCTGAGGCCAGCATGCCGGCAAGGTGCGCCACTTCAATGGAATGCTGGAGAACATTCTGGCCGTAGCTTGTCCTAAAATACAATCTGCCTAAAATAGAAAGGAGTCGCTGGTCAAGGTCAATCAATCCCGTTTCGTACGCAGCCGCTTCTCCTTTTTGTTTGATGAGTTTATCAACCTCCATTTTCGCCCGCTCTGCCATCTCCTCAATTCTTGCCGGCTGGATTCTGCCGTCCAAAATCAAATTTTCCAAAGCGATTTTTCCAATCTGCCTGCGCACGGGGTCAAATGAGGAAATGACAACGGCGCCCGGCGTGTCGTCAACGATAATTTCCACTCCCACGGCCTGCTCCAGCGCCCTAATGTTTCTTCCTTCCTTGCCGATAATTTTTCCCTTCAAGTCGTCGGAGGGAATAGGCACGGTGGTGGTGGTAACCTCCGAGGCGGTTGAAGAAGCCAGCCGTTGAATGGTGGAAACTAAAATATCTTTCGCTTTCCTTTCAAATTCCTCCCTGCCCGTCATTTCCATCTTTTGAATGCGCATCATCAAATCCTGTTCATATTTTTTCTCTGTCATTTCTATCAACTCGTTTTTGGCCTGCTCTTCCGAGAGGGAAGAAATTTCTTCCAATTCCGTCATTTTTTTCGCCTCCAGGGCTTCCAGTTCTTCTTTTTTATTTTTCAAGAAAACGATTTTTTCCTGAAGATTCTGCGCCTCTTTTTCCACTTCCTCGCGCCTTTTTTCCACATTCTCTTCTTTTTGTAAGGCACGCTCTTCAAGTTTGCGCACTTGAACAAGGGCGGTTTTTTCCTCCTTTTTTGCTTCTTCTAATATAGATTCTGCTTTTTGTGTCGCTTCTTCTATCGCTTTTTGCGCCTTGTCTTTGGCGTCAAGAAGGAGCTGTTTTATCTTAAATTCGGCCGAACTTTTTTGTTTAAGAGAGACGAGCTGGTGAAAGAAATAGCCGATGATTATTCCTCCCAATCCCGAAAAGCCCGCCAAAAGCACAACTTTGGTTAAATTCATATGCGTAGAGCATTTTGTTCTTATTTTCCATTTTTTTTAAACTCGAACTGATGCCAAAATTAAATAATAAACTTATGGCTTTATAGTAGCCCATATGATAAAATAAATCAACATAGGGACGAGTGGTGATGGGTTGATGTTATCGAACTTCAATTTTTTGCGAAGATTTATAATAAGGATATAAAGTATTTTATAAAATAAATCTTATGTTAGTATTTGTTCTAATTTTAATATTAATTGCGATACTGTATTCAACTGAACGCGGGAGAGAACTTCTCAAAGATGTTTTGTTATTACCCTTTAAAATAATAGGTATCCCTTTTAAATTAATAAGAGAAGGAAAAGATAGAATTCAAGAAGAAAAATTAGCACAAGAGATACCCAAAGACAAAGAGGAAATTAAAATATTACTTTCAAAAAAACAGATTGAAATGTTAGATGAAATTAGCCTCGAAATCGGTTGGAAAAACAATAAAGACATAATTATCGAACAAGTAAAATTTTTTGAAAGTATTTTAGAAAGTGGTGCCGACCCAAGAAATCTTAATTTGACTGAAAACTTTTACTATATTAAAAGTGGTCTTTTTGAGAAAGCAAAAAAAGAATTATTGGATAAGAGTAAAAACTTTATACCAAAAATATAGAAGATAAATCTTGAATGTTATGGATTACTCAAAATTAAAAAAACTTGAAGCAGAATACTTGCATCTTTTAAAAGTATCATCTCAAGGGGAAGAAAGAATAAAATTATTTGAATCTAAAAGCATACCACTAGAAAAACATGGAGAACATATTGTATTTTTAGAAAACGAAATCATAAAGTTAAAGGAAGAATTATCATCAGAAGGGATTATTTACAAATAAAAAAATGATAAGTCCACAAACAAAAAAGAATATATTGAAGATGATTTGGCTTAATAATTGAAGTCCGTTTTCAGTTTTCAATAAGGGCCATTTTTATAAGTATCTAATCATATCCTTACGATCGTATGAATATGATTAATTTCAAATTTTCCAAACAACCCAATATAGTATCCCCTATAAAAGGCGATAGTATCGGTTAGGGGATAGTAGGTAATGATAATGAGATAAAATAAAATGCAGTTTCCTGTGCTACAAAATTAAATAATAAATCCTAAAAATCTATTGTCCCTATTTTGAGCGATCGCTGATTTTGGAGACAATGTAAAATGCGAAAAAGGCAAGTTCCTGTGCTACAATTAAAAAAGTGGAGAAAAAAATAAGTGAAATAAAAAAATATAAACCTGTTGCGCTTGTTATCATTGACGGCTTTGGGGTTTCGCCCGATAAAGTTGGTTCGCCGTGGGAAGCGGCGAAGCATCCGGCGTTTGAAGAGATAGAAAAAAATTTTCCGTTCACTTCTTTGCAAGCGTCGGGTATCGCCGTCGGTTTGCCGTGGGGGAAAGAAGGGAACAGCGAAGTCGGGCATCTTACCATCGGCGCGGGAAAAATAATTTACAATTATCTGCCGCGTATTTCCACCGCCATTGAAGACGGAACTTTTTTCACGAACGAGGCGTTCTTGAAAGCGGTAAAACATGTGCAGGGCAATAGTTCTTCTTTGCATATTCTCGGTCTTTTTTCTTCCGGCACGGTGCACGCTTACGAGGAGCATCTTTACGCGCTTTTGGAGTTGGCAAAAAGAAACAATTTGCCGAAAGTTTTTCTGCATCTTTTTTCCGACGGCAAGGACGCCTATCTGAAAGAAGGCGCCGTTTATTTTAAAAATTTGGAAAAATATCTTGCCGAGCAATATCCGAACGTAAAAATCGCCTCGGTCATAGGCAGAAAATACGCCATGGACAGAGACGGCAATTGGGACAGGACGGAAAAAGCGTACAAACTTTTTACTGAAGGGGTAGGTGAGCCGTTTAAGTCGGCTTCGTCGTTCATGGAAGAAAATTACAAAAAAGAAATTTTTGACGAAGCGGTCCCCGCCGCCTTCGCTGAAGCTACGGCGGGCCAAAGCAGAATCAAAAATGGTGACGCCATAATCTTTTTTAACTTCCGTGAAGATAGTGAGAGACAATTATCCAGTATGTTTATAAAGAAAGAAGATGTTTTAGTTGTTACCATGACCGAATACGATAAATCGCTTCCCGCCCTCACCGCTTTCAAATCGCTGGAAATTGGTTCGCCTTTGGCAAAAATAATTTCGGACGCCGGTTTGTCCCAACTGCACGTGGCGGAGTCGGAAAAATACGCCCACATCACTTATTTCCTCAACGGGGGAGAGGAAAAGCCATTCAAAGGGGAGGGAAGGGTTTTGGTGCCGTCGCCTCATGTGCCATCTTACAGCCAGGCGCCGGAAATGTCGGCGGAAAAAGTTTCTGAAGCGATTATCACGGGATTAAATAAATATGATTTTGTCGCCGCCAATTTCGCCAACGCGGATATGGTGGGACACACCGGAGATTTCAAGGCGACAGTCGCGGCTTTGGAAAAAATTGATTCTTGTATTAGTAAAATTGCCGCAGAAATTTTAAAGCTTGATGGCATCTTAATTATCACCTCTGACCACGGCAACGCCGAGGAAAAACTTTACAAGATGACGGGGGAGAAAAAAACAAAGCATTCCATCAATCCGGTGCCGTTTTATTTAATAGGGAATGATTTCAAAAAAGAAATGATAGCAACGAGCGACGAGATAGATAAAAATTACAAAGATGTGAAAGGCACTCTTTCCGACGTGGCGCCGACAATTTTGGAACTTTTTGGATTAAAAAAACCAGCCGAAATGACCGGTAAAAATTTGCTGGAATTATTTTGAGCCGTTTTTGGTTTTGAGCACGGCGTCAATGATGCCGTATTTTTTCGCCTCGTCGGGATCCATAAAAAAATTGCGGTCGGTGTCTTTGGAAATTTTTCCCACCGACTGGCCGGTGTGCTTGGCAATAATTTGATTGAGGCGGTCTTTTGTTTTTATGATATGGCGGGCCTCAATATCAACATCAATCGCCTGTCCCTCGGCCCCGCCCATCACTTGATGGAGTAAAATCTCGGAATTTGGCAAAGCAAATCTTTTTCCTTTCTGCCCCGCGGCCAAAAGCACCGCCCCCATGGAGGCCGCGATTCCCACGCAAATAGTGGAAACATCAGCCTTAATGTGATTCATTGTGTCGTAAACGGCTAATCCGGCAGTGACCGAACCGCCCGGAGAATTTACATAAAGATAAATATCTTTCTTCGGGTCCTCTTTTTCCAAAAACAAAAGCTGGGCGATTACCGAGTTTGCCACGCCGTCGGTAATGGGGCCGGCAAGAAAAATAATCCTGTCTTTCAAAAGGCGGGAGTAGATGTCGTAGGCGCGTTCGCCATATTGTGATTTTTCTATAACTGTTGGAATTAACATGATTCTAAAAGTTTAAAGACCTTTTCATTCATTAATATGCCATAAGCATAGTCCTTAGCCCGACCTTCGTCAATTCCGATGAGCTCTTCTTCTGAAGCTCCCAGCTTTTCGCTTTTCGCGATCTCTCCCAAAATCATGCTGAATTTTATTCTCTTTTCGGCGTTATTTTCGTCGCCGTTTTTCTTTTCCGCTTCCAAAATTATTTTTGGGATATCTATTTTTGTCGCATCCGCTATTTTTTCCAAAATTTCAACCCTTCTTTTCCCTAGCGCTTTTATTTTTTCTTCCTCCGAACCCAATTTATCTTCTTTTGCTTTTTCGATTTTAGAAGCGATGTTTTTGTAATCAGGAAGCTGAATTTCCGGCATAACCGCCGTTTTTATTTTAAAGCCAAGGGGATTGTTTTTGGCAATTTTTGTGATGCTGATTTGCGGATGGCCGATGGCAAAAATCTTATTTTCTTCAAGAATTTTTTGGTATTCTTTTTGGAGCGCGATTTCCGCCATTGTTTCCAAAACAGCGCTTTCACCGACTTTCTCAATCAAAACTTTTTCCGGCGCGTTGCCCGGCCTGAACCCGTCTATTTTTATTTCCTCCGACATTTCTTTCACCGCCTCGCTCCGAAAACTTTCAAAAATATCGGCTTCTATCTCGCCGGCAATTTCCATCTCCGATCCGGGAAGTTTTTTTATTTCTAAATTAGTCATCTGTTTTTTATTGTAGAAATTTTATAACCACGCGCCTGTTCGGATCTTCACCTGTGCTTTCCGTGGCGATGTCCGGGTATTCGGTCAAAACCGCGTGAACAATTCTTCTGTCGTAGGCGCTCATCGGCTCCATCTCCAGCTCTTTCTTGAAATATCTCACTCTTTGGGCGCTCATTTTGGCCAGATTTTTTATCTCTTCAATTTTTTTTGCCTGATAATCGTTCACGTCCAGAAAAAACTGGATTTTTTCCAGCTCGTTTTTTTTAAGTTCGTTCTCGGTAATTTTTTTTAATAGATGGCTTAGCGCTGTCAGATTGTGGCCGTTTTCTCCTATCAATATTCCCGCCTCTCTGGTTCTAATAATAAACTGCGGACACTCGCTGCTCTCTATTATTTCCACTTCTCCTTGAACTGTCATTTTGTCCAAAAATTCCTCAATCAGCGATTTTATTATTTGTTTCTGTTTTTCCATTGTTTTTTTGCATAATTTTATCGGCTTTTTTTCTCACGATGAATTCATGAATTATAGCGAATGTGTTCATGGTTGTCCAATAAACGGCGATGCCACCGGAAAGACGGGAGACGATAAAAAAAATGAGAACTGGCATCACATACCTCATCTGAATATTCATATTTCTGGCAAGGTCGTCTTTGAAAGAACTTTTGGCGCCGGTGTTCAATTTTTTTATCGGCGGGAGAGCCAGTTGCATTTGAATAAATTGGGTAGCGGCGGTGATGAAGCCCAAGATGTAACTTTTTTGGGTTAAATCAAAAAGTCCGAGAAAATTTATATTAAAAACCTGCGGGATTTGTAAAAAAGAATAAATATGAGCCGGGTCAAAATGCACGCCAGCGATGAAAACTTTATATAAAGCGAAAATAATAGGAATTTGAATTAAGAGCGTGACAAAACCGGAAAAAGGATTGACCCCATGCTGGCGGTAAAGTTCCATGGTTTTCTTGGCTTGCTCTTGGTTGTCTTTTTTATATTTCTCTTTTATGTCCTTGAGCGCCGGCTCCAGTTGTTTTATTTTTTGCTGGGTGATAATGGCGCGATGGTTGAGAGGAAAAATAATAAGGCGGACGATTATAGTTAGAATAATAATAGCGAGACCAACATCATGAAAGGGCAGGATGTTTATCAAAAAAACAAGCCCGTTTAAAAACGGCTCAAAAAAAGCGGCATTAAAGGCGGAAGAAATCATTGTTATATTCTAGATAATATTTGCTTTTCTGGAAACCCCCAGAATTTCTTTTTCTAGCTCTTTTGATTTTAATTTTTCGCTTCCGGGTTTAAAAAAATAGACGGCCGTCGCGCCGGAAACAAAAAGGCCGATGTTTTTCCATACAATATGCCTGGCGCGACGCTTGATGGTATTTCTTTTAACCGCGCTTTTGGCTGTTTTTTTTGACACAACAAAGGAAAAGGTTGGGTTGTTGTCCTTAGTGTGGATTACTTTTAGATAAACGGCTTGGGAGTCGAATCGTTTTCCAAATTTTAAGACCTTTTTTAAAATATCTTTATTTAATCTGTGTTTTTTAGGAAGCATTTTTGTTAATTAAATCATACAATAAAAAAGCAAAAGAACAATCTTCACAACTCATCCACGGGATATTAACATATTGGCATGTTTTCACTCTGGCTTTGAAGGTTGATGAAAACAAAGAGCAAGTATAATTAATTTTAATGGTTATGGATTTTGATAAACTTTGGAAAGACGCTTTGGTGGAGATAGAGCTCGGTGTTTCAAGGGCCAGTTTTATTACTTGGTTCAAAAATACCAATATCGCCGGCGAAGAAAACGGGGTGCTCTTCGTAAACGTCCCCAATACCTTCGTTAAAGAATGGCTTTCCGGCAAATATCATAAATTTATTTTAAGGGCCGTCCATAATATTCATCCTCATATCAAGAATATAGAATATTTAATATCATCCGTCTCTTCCGCTTTGCCAAAAAATTCAATGGCTCCGAAAGCTATGCCCGTTCAACAGGAAGAGCAACTTGGTTTTAATGAATTTTATATAGACAAGGAGGCGAATCTTAATCCGAAATATACTTTTGATTCTTTTATCGTCGGCTCTTTCAATGAAGTGGCGCATGCCGCCGCGACGGCGGTGACAAAAAATCCCGGTTCTGTTTATAATCCTCTTTTTATTTATGGCGGAACCGGCTTGGGAAAAACCCACCTTCTTCAGGCGATCGGCAATAAAATGAAAGAACAAAACCAAAGCGCCAAGGTGCATTATATGACATCGGAAAAATTCGCCTCGGAGTTCATTAATTCCGTTCAAAATAAAACCGTCTATGATTTTAAAGAGAAGTATAGAAAATATAATCTTTTAATAATAGACGATATTCAGTTTTTTTCGGACAAGCTGAAAATCCAAGAGGAATTTTTTCATATCTTCAACACCCTTTATGAAAGAAACAACCAGATTGTTTTTTCCTCAGATCGGTCGCCCAAGCATATTGTCGGGCTTGAAGAGCGCTTGAGGTCGAGGTTTGAAGGAGGAATGATGGTTGATATTTCAAAACCAGAATATGAATCACGTTTGGCGATTTTAAAAACAAAAGTTGAAACAAAAGGATTTCCTTTGGACCAGGAGATTATGGAATTTATCGCCGCCAACGTGGAAGATAATATTAGGGAACTGGAAGGCGCTCTTAATTCTATTGTTGGCCAATCAAAAATAAAAGGAAAAATTCTTTCTGTTAACGAAATAAAAGAAATATTAAAGAAAAACGCAAAACCACAGAAAACCGTCACTTTTTCTGATATTATTAGGGTTATCGCTCAATTTTACGAAATAAACGAAAAAACTATGTTTGAAAAAACAAGGAAGAAAGAGATAGTTAAACCAAGACAAGTGGCAATGTTTTTATTAAGGGAGGATTTAAATACTTCTTATCCTTTTATCGGCCAAAAATTCGGCCAAAGAGACCATACTACTGTTATTCATGCTTACAAAAAAATAAGTGGGTTAATAAAAAAAGATGAAAAATTAAATAATGAAATTAATAATATTAGGGGGATATTATATGGAAAAGATGTGTAAAAAAATAATAAGATGTAGTTTTTATAAAATTTTTATTAACATCTTATTAAATTAAAATAATAATTAAAATAATAATTAAAATAATTTATTAACATATCCACACACTAATAATAAATAATAAAATATAAATTTATAAATAATATATTATTAAAACTATGAAAACTATTTGTTTAAAAAACCATCTTAAAGAAGCTATATATTTATGTGAGAAAATCACAGGTAAAAATTTAAGTTTACCGATTTTGAGTAATATTCTTATTTCCACTGAAGATAGAAATTTAAAACTTACCGCCACAAATTTGGAAATTGGAATAGAAGTTGAAATTCCAGCTAAAATAGAAAAAAAAGGGAAAGTGGCCGTACTGGCGAATATTTTTTCTAGTTTTATTTCTAATATCTCTAATGAAGAAAATATAACTCTTGAATCGCAAAATAATAATCTTTTAGTTTCCATACTAAACAGCTCAACTTTAATAAAAGGGCAAAAGCCGGATGATTTTCCGATTCTTCCAAAGACGAATGAAAAAAGAGAAGTTGAAATTCCAGTCGAAGATTTTATTAAAGGACTCAAGTCGGTTAGCTACGCCGTTTCATTTTCAAATATTAAACCAGAGATATCGTCGGTTTTTATTTATTCCGGGAAAAATACGCCGCTGACTTTTGTCGCCACTGACTCATTTAGGTTGGCGGAGAAAAAATTCAAATATTCTTTCCCTGATTTTAAGGGTGTGCTTGTGCCTCAAAGGAGCGTGAGTGAAATTATGAGAATTTTTGACGGAAGAAAAGGAAAGGTTAAATTAATTTTCGATAGAAACCAAATTTTTGTCGTTCTGGATAATATAAAATTTATTTCCCGGCTCACTGAAGGAGTTTTTCCTGACTATCAGCAAATAATACCGAAAAAATTCACTACGGACGTGGTTACGGACAAAAATCTTTTTATCGGCAGTTTAAAAACCGCTTCTGTTTTTTCAAACAAACTTAATGAACTTAACATGGCGGTAAACTCAAAGAACGGATCGGTTTCAATAAAAACATCAAACACGGAGGCAGGCGAGCATACAGCAAACATTCCGGCCAAGGTAACGGGCGAAGAACTAAAAATGACTTTCAATCACAAATATATTTACGATTGTCTTCCGCACATTGATTCGGAAAAAATTCTTTTGCGTTTTTCCGGCGAAGGAAAGCCTCTTATCATCACGGGTACCGACGACAATTCTTTCCAATACATCGCGATGCCAATGAATATGATGTAAAAAAGTTATCCACACCTTTGTTATGAAAGCGCTTAATTTCTATTGCGCAAACTTTTCATACGCGGGATAATTAAATTAATATTAAAATAGAGTTATGGTCGACTCTGTTTCTGCTTAAAAAAAATAAAATGGCAAAGAAAAAGAAAGCGAAGAAAGGAAAGAAGAAATAATTTCTCTCTTCAAAAAACAAATCCCGGCATTATGCCGGGATTTGTTTTTTGGTATAATTAATTTATGGCATGGAGCAGGGCATCAAATTTTTTGGAAAAATTCAAAAATTTAAAGCCGCCTAAAAAATTTACTCAAGACGAAACAATTAAGATAATTAACGATATTTTGGGTATTTCCCTGAAAGACGGCGACATAGAGCAGAAAGGAATGGCTCTTTTTATAAAATCAAAAAACCCGGCGATGAAAAGCGAAATTTTTTTAAGAAAAAACAAAATTCTTGAAGATTTAAGCAAAAAACTCGGCCATAAGGCGCCGAAAGATATCAGGTTCAGTAATTAATCCTAATAGGGACACTTACTTCCGTTTTGTTTCTTGCTTTGTCGTAGGCGACAATTTTTAACGTGGCGCTGTCGCTGATTCCCGCCACGGCGGACGGCGCGAAAGAAAAATTAAACGGTTCTTTGTTTAACGAGCCGAGATAGGTGTTGTTTAAAAAATAATCAACCTGATCCAATCCGAATCTGCTCTGAACCGACAAGCTCACGTTTATGTTGGAGTTCAAATTATAAACTCCTTCTCTTGTTGGAGAAATTATATTTATTGTCGGAGCGTATTCCGGCCTGTGAACGTCGTCAAATTCTTTCGGCGCGTCGTTAATCGTCTGGTCTTTAATTCCTTGTCTTGCTGCCCAATCGCGGACAGGTTTCTCCCAAAGTTCAAACTGCGAATCGCTTGCCGGATTTTCCGGTTTCGGTCCGAGCGGATTATTTTTATCAAGCCAATACAAAATTGAATGAACTTGAGTGATTGGTTTTTCCACGATAAGTTCTTGGGGGGTGAATTGCGTCGCCAGCTTGCCGGAAATTTTATCTATCTTATATGTTTCTCCTCCTTGCCATTCACCGCGAAGAACCGGCTTCGGTTCATTCATTTTTTGTGGAGATTCAAACTCTTCTTTCGGCAGGTCGCTGAAGGCCTCCGTGAAAAAAGCGTTCCATAACGGCGCGGCGATAAAGCCGGCAACTTTTTTCTCCATGGAAGAATTATCATTGTTTCCGCACCAGACACCCACGGCCAAATTTGGCGTGTAGCCAAGAACCCAAGCGTCGCGGTAGTCGTTAGTTGTGCCTGTTTTTACCGCCACCTGCCTGTCGGGAAAATAAAGGGCGGATGTTTGGCCAAAGGCCGGCGCGCGCGCGGTATTATCGGAAAGAATGTCCGTAATTAAAAGGGCGATATTTTTATCCAGAACTTGGTCCGCGGATGATTTATATTCCTCAAGAATATTTCCTCGGCTGTCTTCAATTTTTAAAATCCCGGTAGTTTTATTTTTTACGCCGTTGTCGGCAAAAACGGAATAAGCTCCAGTCATTTCCAAAAGAGAAACCTCTCCGCCCCCGAGAACAAGGGTGAGGCCGTATCTGGAAGGGTCAGTTAATGTGCTGATCCCCATGTCGCCCATTGTTTCTAGAGAATCGTTTATGCTGGCGAGGTAAAGGGTCTTAACAGAAGGAATATTTATTGACTGAGCCAAGGCATTTCTTAAAATGACATGGCCGCGAAAAACGTGGTCGTAATTTTCCGGAGAATAGCATTCCTCCTGTTTTGTGTTTGTCCCGGGCTTGGGCGTGTGGTCGGGATTGCAGGAGCTGTTGAATTCCGTGTCCAAATCAAAGAGGACGGTGTCGGGCGTAAATCCTTTTTTGAAGGCCGTGGCGTAAACGAATGGTTTTATAGACGAGCCCGGCTGGCGACGAGCGAGAGTAACGTTGAAATTTCCGCCGTCTTCTTCATTAAAGTAGTCCTTTGAGCCGACCATCGCCAAAATTTGGCCGGTCTTCGGGTCAATAGCTACAAGCGCGGCGTTGGAGGCGTTAAATTTTTCCTTATTTTCCGCCGCGTACTTTGCCACCAATTCTTCCGCTTTCGCCTGCAGTTTATAATCAAGGGTGGTTAAGACCTTCAGCCCGTCTTGCTCCAAAACGTCTTTTCCGTATTTGCTTTCCAAATATGATCTTATGAAAATTGAAAAATGCGGGGCCTTAAGCGACTGGTCGCCTTTGTTCATAAAGCTGACTTTTTCCTTTTTCGCCAGCGCCTCCTCCTCTTCGCTTATAAAACCCAATTCCTTCATTCTTTTTAAGACAAGATTTTTTCTTTCTTCCAGTTCGTTTCTGTGGTCGCCATAGGGAGAATAATAAGTCGGCGCTTGCGGCAGCGCCGCGAGATACGCCGACTCCGCCAAATCAAGCTGGCCGGCCGGCTTGCCGAAAAAATTCTGGCTGGACGCCTCAATGCCGTAGTTGCTTCCGCCGTAAGGTATTTCATTCAGATATAATTCAAGAATTTTGTCTTTAGACGTTACCCGTTCAAGTTTTAATGTGAGTATCACTTCTTTTATTTTTCTTAAAAAACTTTTATCGCGAGTTAAGAGGGAGTTTTTTATAAGTTGCTGGGAAATAGTTGACCCCCCTTGCTTAATGGAACCGGAACCAATGTTGGTAATCATCGCTCTGGCTATTCCGACAAAATCAATACCGTGATGCTGGTAAAAAGTGGAGTCCTCTATGGCGACGGTGGCGTTTTTTAAATGCCGGGAAATTTGGTCCAAAGGCACCGAGGTTCGCTTGATGTTTTGATGGATATCCCAAAGGAGAACCTTTCCGGTCTTATCGTATATTTTTGTGGACTGGACAACTTTCCGGCTTTCAAACGCCTCAAAGTCCGGCATTTTTAAAGCGGATATCCAATAAGCAAAAACACTGGCGCCGATTCCGGCTAGCATTACGGCGAGAAAAATTATTCTATAAAGGAAAGGAAATCTTTTACTTGAAAACATTATCTAATATGTTAGTTCCAAAACTTGTTTTTGGCAAACAAAATAAAAAGGTCCTATGCGAAAACACAGGACCCGAGACGGCGAGGAGTTAGAAGCCGACAATTATGGCTGCCAGCGCCTTTTTGGCTTCTGTGGGCTGTTTTTCCACAAACACCCTTTTCAGAGTGTCATGGAAAATTTCCTCCCTTATCTCTTTTTTTCTCCTTTCAATTCTTTTCGTAAAAGAATTTTCTTTTACGAAATCATCCAAAAGATTTAACATAATTCACCTCCTTTATTTTTTCTTCCTACATTGTAGCACCTCTGTATTTTTTGTCAATAGTGCCGGAAAAGCCCTTAAATGCTACTATCTAAACATGAAAGACGAGCAAAAGATAAAAGAATTACTGGACAGAGGAGTAAAAAAAATAATAAGCCGGGAAAGTTTGGAAAAAAAACTTAAATCGGGAAAAATTTTGCGAATCAAACACGGGGTTGACCCGACAACACCCGACCTGCATCTTGGTTACGCGGTTATTTACAGAAAACTAAAACAATTCCAAGATCTCGGCCACAAGGTTGTTTTTTTAATCGGCGACTTTACCGGCCGCTTCGGCGATCCGACGGAAAAAACGGAAACCAGAAAAATGCGAGAGAAAAAAGAAGTCAAAGCCCTGGCAAAAAATTATATAAGCCAAGTCGGGAAAATTCTTGACGCTAAAAAACTTGAGATAAGATACAACGGCGACTGGTATGACAAAATGAGCGCCGAGGAACTTCTCCATTTGATGTCAAAGTTTACCACAGCCCAAATGATGCAAAGAGAAATGTTTCAAGAACGCGCAGGGAAAGGGCTTGAGACGGGATTACACGAACCGGTTTATCCCGTGCTTCAAGGATATGATTCAGTGATGCTTAAGTCGGACGCGACGGCGATAGGAAGCGATCAGGAATTCAACGAGCTTCAAGGAAGAAGGCTGCAGGAAATATATAATCAAGCGCCGCAGGATTTGGTGATTATGCCGATTTTAACCGGGCTGGATGGAGAGAAAAAAATGAGCCAAAGCTTGGGAAATTATATTGGCATTACCGAGGCGCCGGAGGCGCAATACGGAAAAATTATGTCTATTCCGGATAAGTTATTATCTGAATACTTTGGATTACTGACGGACTTAAGTTTTAATGAAAAAGAAAATCCACGGGATGCGAAAATGCGTTTGGCTTTTGAAATCGTAAAAACTTATCATTCTGAAAAAGAGGCGAAGAAGGCACAAGAAAATTTTGTTAATCTTTTTCAGAAAAAAGAAATACCTACTGATATTCCGGAAATTAAAATCAAAAAAGAAGAAGCGCTCGGCGATATTCTTGTTGAAAATAAAATTATTTCGTCAAAAGGCGAGTTTAGAAGATTGTTAACAGAGAATGCGATAGACGTTGATGGAAAAACAATCACCGATGTTCATTATAAAATAGAAAAAACCGCGATTATAAAAATCGGCAAAAGAAAATTCGTAAAAATTATCTTAGCTTAATTACTCTTCGTCGTTTGCGCTTGCGAAGTCGCTGAAATCCTCCTCCTCGTCCACTTCAGCCGGCGCATCGGTTTCCGCGCTGAGTTCATCCTCTTCTCCCTCTAAGTCATATAAATATAAATCTTGCATACTCTCTATTTATCAAAAATATTTTTTTTGGCAAGTGGAAAAGTCACCCCTGTGGATAACCTCTCAATATGCTCGGGGCATGCCTACGCTAGAGCAGGTTATGGCGCAGGCGATGGCGTCCATTTCGTCGTCTGATTTAGGCGCTTTTTTGAGTTTTAATATTGCTTTCACCATGCTTTGGACTTGCGGTTTCTCCGCCCTACCGTAGCCGGTCAAAGCCATTTTTATTTCCAAGGGGGTGAATTCTTTGACGCGAATGTTGTTCAAGGCCGCCAGATAAAGGACCATACCCCTCGCTTCGGCCACGCCCATTATCGTTTTTTGGTTTTTAAAGAGGAAAAGCTTTTCAACGGCAACAATATCCGGCTTGTGTTTTTTTATTATTTTTTCCAATTTTTCGCCAAGCGACAAAAGGCGCTGTTCATGCGCGAGCTTTTTGTCTGACTCAAGACAGGTTGAATAAATTAATTTTTCGCCCTTGGCGGTTTTTTCCAAAACCGCGCAACCAAGCCGGTCAAATCCTGGATCAATGCCTAAAATTATCATAAAATTTTATTCCGCATTGGTATAAATATCTTGTATATCGTCGTGGTTGTCCAATTCTTCAAGAAGTTTATCAAGCGCCTCGGCGTCTTGCTCGCTTAATTCAATAGTGTTTTTTGGAATGTATTTGCCTTCCTTATTTTCAAAAGCCCATATTACAGCGCCGGTTTGCGCTAGATTAGCGCCGTTTTTTGAAAGCAGGTGTTTTATCTCTTGTGTCGTCCTGTTTTTATTATCTGTGATTCCTTCTATAACAATTGCCGTTCCGCCGGGGCCATACGCTTCATAGCGCACATTTTCCAGCTGCGCTCCTTCCAATTTGCCGGCGCCTTTTTTAATGGCGCGTTCAATATTGTCGGCCGGCATGTTTGCTTCCTTTGCTTTTTCAATAGCAACGCGAAGTTCCGGATTCATATCCGGTTTTTCTCCTTTTCTCGCGGCGAGAGAAATAATTTTGCTCAACTTCCCAAAAATCTGGCTCCGCTTCGCGTCAGTCACTCCCTTCTGCCTTTTAATTTGAGACCATTTGCTGTGTCCGGACATATAATTAAGTATAAAGCAGTCAGTATTCAGTAGCCAGTATGTTAGCCACCGAGTGGCGCACAGATTGAAAAAACACTAAAAATGAAGGATAATTAAGCGCAATGGATAAAAATTCAGCCAAACAAAAAATTCAGGAACTTGTTGAAAAATACGAGGAAGTTTTGAAATCAGGCAAGATAAAGGGATATACCGAGCAGGAAACAAAAAATGGTTTTATTGAGCCGCTTTTTAAAATTTTGGGCTGGGACATGACGGATAAAAACGAAATTTCCCTAGAAGAGCAGATTTCCGGCGACCGCGCCGATTATGGCTTTTATTTAAACGGCCGGGCCAAATTTTATCTTGAAGCAAAAAAGTTGTCGGCTGACCTGTGGAATGAAAAATTTGCCGAACAATGCATAAAATATTCTTGGAACAAAGGCGTCACATGGGCGGTTTTAACTGACTTTGAAAATGTAAAAGTTTTTTGCGCCCAAGTGATAGACAAAAACTTAAACGACAAACTTCTTTTTGATATTTCTTACAAAGAATTTATTGAGAGATTTGACCAGCTTTATTTATTATCCAAAGAGGCCTTTGAAAAGGACTTATTGGATGAGTATGCCACCAAAATCGGCAAAAAACTGCAAAAAGTTTCCGTCGGGGCAAAGCTGTATGAAGATTTGGACGAGTGCAGAAAACTTTTAACAAAAGACCTTCATACTTGGAATAAAGACGTGCCGGATGACTTGTTAGATGAAGGCGTACAAAAGATTTTAGACAGATTGGTTTTTATCAGAGTGGCGGAAGACAGGGGAATTGAGTTATCAACTCTCAAACCGATGATTAACCAATGGAAAACCAGCGGCAAGAATGAAACTCTTTACGAATCAATGGTTGGAAAATTTAGAGAGATGGACGAGACATATAATTCCAACTTATTTAGCCCGCATCCGTTTGAAAAATGGGAAGACCACAGCGACGCCACAAAAAAGGTCGTAAAAATTCTCTACGGCGAGGAGGGTTATTACGAATACGACTTTAAAGTTATGCCGGCGGATATTTTGGGAGGCGTCTACGAAAGTTATCTCGGGCATCGTCTGCAAAAAGCCAAAAAGGGGCTAACCATAAACAAGGACGCCAAGAAGAGAAAAGAGCAGGGGATTTATTACACGCCGGAATTTATTGTTGACTACATAGTTAAAAACGCGCTGAAGCCGGTTTTGGACAAATGCCAAAGCGTTAACGATTTAAAAAAGATAAAGGTTTTAGATCCGGCTTGCGGTTCCGGTTCTTTTTTATTGAAAGCCGTTGATTTGATAAGCGATAAATACAAAGAGTTCGGCAATCATAGCGAATTCACAAAGTTGACGATATTGCACGAAAATATCTACGGCGTGGATTTGGACGAAAAAGCGATAGAAATCGCGCGGCTTAATTTGCTGATAAACGCGCTGGAGAAAAGGATGAAATTGCCGATTTTAAAAAATATCAGAAACGGCAATTCGCTTATTTCCGGCACGGACGAAGAACTGCAAAAATATTTCGGCAAAAATTTCCGCGACAAAAAACCATTCAACTGGCAAGAAGAATTTCCGGAAGTATTCAAGGAGGGCGGTTTTGATGTAATAATAGGCAACCCGCCGTATGTTCAATCTAGAAACCTAAATGACGACGAGCGACATTTTTATTGGAGCAAGTATTTAACTGATACTAACCATTCTGATATTTATTCATTTTTTATTGAAAAATCAATAGATATTTTGAAAGAGAAAGGATTTTTGAGCTTTATTACTCCAAATACATGGTTACAAACACCGAGCTTTAAATCTGCTAGAAAAAAGATTTTTGACGAGAGTAAAGTATTAAAAATCCTGACCTTTGATGAGGGGATAAAAATATTTGGTGACGCCCAAGTATCGAGTGTTGTTTTTGTTTTACAAAGAGAAGCAGACAACAAAGCAATAGGAAGCAGTCATATAGAGATAGAAAAAGGCGGGATTAACCAAAAGATTAATGAGATAAGTAAAATTAAGCAAAAAGAAATTGACTCAGAAAAAGGATTCAATATTTTTACAAGCCAAAAACCTCAAAAGATCTTAGATAAAATACTATTAAATTCTGTTGTTTTGGATGATATTGGTGAAATTGTTGGTGGCTTAAGAACGGGAGACGATAAAAGATTTTTAAAAGATAAATTAAGCGACCCAGATGATAGAAAATTACTCAGAGGACGAAATGTAAGCCGTTATTGTTTAGAATGGAATGGAGAATATGTTTGGTATAAACCAGAGATGATGAAGGTTAAACAAGCAGCAGCACCCAAAGAAGCAAAATTTTTTGAGGCGAAAGAAAAGCTATTGGTTAGAATGATAACTGGCGGACAACTTATTGCTACCTTTGACGACAATGGCTTTTACTTTTTACAAGATAATCTTATTTTACCAAAAGAAAAATATAATATTAAATATTTACTAGCCGTTTTAAATTCAAAATTGTCAGGGTTTATAGTTAAAAATTCCGTGTCTAATATAGCAATAACACAATCTTTGTTAAAGAAGTTCCCAATTTTTAAAATAGATTTTTCAAATCTAAAAGAAAAAGACAAGCATGACGAGTTAGTTAAATTAGCCGATAAAATGTTAGATCTAAATAAAGAACTTCAAAAAGTGGAAGAAAATTCTGATAAATGGCATTCTATAAAATCAGAAATAGAAAAAACGGACAAAAAGATAGATGAGGAGGTTTATAAATTGTATGGATTGACGGAAGAGGAGATAAGAGTTGTGGAGGGGAAATAAAATTTATATGAAAAACAAAACACCTCAAAAAAAACAGCCAAAACAATTAAGGACAGCTAGACTCTCTGTGAGTGTCGCAATCCAAGATGCCTTAGAAGTTGGTAAAATTTTAAAAAAATTTGTGGAGATTTTTGGTGTTTATGATGAGAAAAAGCGTACTGAAATTAAAAATCGTAAAGTTGTTAACGAAGAAATAACAATTAATTTATCTGGATATGAGCTTACTCGAATAAATGGAGCTTTGCGCGATTATTTAACACTAAGGATAGCAAATATCTTTGATTCGCGTCCTGCTTGCAAATCCCTAAAAGATTATCCCGATATAGATTTAAACAAAATTAAAAAAATACCGGAAATAAAAAAAATCTTACATGCTCGTGATAATTGGATTGGTCATATCAACAAAAGATTTATTGGACCAGTCGATAAAAAAGTACTCTATGGCAAGAAAGTTATTGATTTGTTGCGACAAATTGAAATATTAGTGTGCACCGAAACCATTAAAGAAAAAAACAATTAAAAAATAACAAAATAAATTTATGGCAAAGGCGACATATAAAAACAAAGAAGATTTAAAAAACGCAAAGGAAACAAAAAAATGGAACAAGAAACGGAAAATACCATAAAGCAATTTGTTGATAAGCGAAACAGGCAAAAAGGAGTAAAAAAGTTCTCCCCCCGCTCTTGCGAACGGGGGGCGAGGCCGAAGCCACTTGTGCTTTTATCTTATATCTTTAACCCCCCGAAGTCAATCCTTTGTGGGTAAACCCCGCCACTCGCGAGTGGCGGGGTAAACAAAAAACCGCCCTTCGACAAGCTCGGGGCGGTTTTTCTCAGATCAACCCCGCCGAAGCGGGGCAGGGATTATGCTTTTGTAACGTTCACGGCGTTCAATCCTTTTTCAGTTTTTTCAACATCAAAAGAAACTTCGTCGCCTTCTCTAAGATCGTTATATTGCAAACCTCCGGCAAGGTTATTGGAATGAAAGAATAAATCTTTCTGCTCTCCCTCTCGGGAAATAAATCCAAAGCCCTTTTCCGTAACCAATCTGGCTATTTTGCCTTTTTCCATCTTTTTAAGGTTTAAGATAAAATGCTTGTAATAAATTAAAGAAACTCAACCTAATCTCTATAACTTTTCCATTATAGCAACTCCCGTATTGTTTGTCAACAAAAAGCTATAAAACCCCTATTTCCTGCTCCAGCCGCTTTTGCTCTATTATTAGTTTTTGCAGTTCCTGCTCGACAGCTGTTAGCCGCCTTTCTTCTCCTTCAATTTTTCTTTTTAATTCTACCTCTGTCCTTTTTGTTGAATTAGTTTGCGATTGGGATAAATTTTTGTTTTTTTCCAGCGCTTCAATCTCTTGCTCTATTTCTTTTTCCGCGTTGATTTTTCTAGCCAACTCTAATTCTTTTTTTGAGGCGCTGTCCGGCCCCTGATTTTTTAAAATAGACAGCTCCTCCTCCAGTTTGCTCAATTTTATTGTAATAAGCGTTACTTGTTGCTTTAACTTATCAAGCTCTTTTTTCTTGGTATTAATTTCGTTCTGTTTAAGTGAGATTTTCTGCGCGCCGCTTCTCTTTTTTTGTCCCATTTCCATTTCAAATAATTCTATCTCTCTTCTTATTTTTTCTTTTTCTTGTTTTTTGTTTAGAATATCATCTTCTTTGAAATTTGTTCTGCCTGAATTTCTTGCTGATTGCTCGGCTATTCTTTCTTTGTTTTTTAAGTCATTCAGTGCCAAAGTCAGTCCGTTTTTTTCGCTTGTTTTCAAGGCGACTTTCCTTTTTATTTCTTCTAATTCTCTTTTTCGGGCGTCGATTTTTAATTTTTTAGCCTGTTCTTTTTGAAGACGCGCTCTTTCTTCAAATGCCATTGCTTCTTTCCTCGCTTCCTCCTCTATCCTTTTTTTATTTTCGTCTAATGGATTTACAATCATAATAATTTATTTTGAACCGGCGGTTTTTTGCCTAAATGCTTATAAGCGTGCGGAGTAGCGACTCTTCCGCGTGGCGTGCGCTCCAGAAATCCGAGCTGAATCAAATACGGCTCGCAAACTTCTTCTATTGTTTCTTCCTCTTCGGAAGAGGCGGCGGCTAATGTTTGGAGGCCAACCGGCCCACCGTTGAATTTATCTATAAGAATTTCAAGAATCCTTCTGTCGTGGCCGGTTAGCCCGACGTTGTCTATTTCCAAAAGCTCTAGCGCTTTTTTGGCCGTTTCCAAATCTATGGACTCTTTTTTATTGACCTGGGCGTAGTCCCTGCATCTTTTTAACAAATGGTTGGCGATGCGCGGAGTAAACCTGCTTCTTTTAGCGATTTCTTCCGCCGCCTCGCCGCTGATTTCCTCTTCCAAAATTTTTGCCGAGCGTATGATTATTTTTTTAATCTCATCCTTGTCGTAAAAATTCAAACGAAATGTTCCGCCGGAAAATCGCGAACGAAGGGGGGAGGAAAGCATGGAGACCCTGGTGGTGGCAGCAATGAGAGTAAACGGCGGAAGATCCAATTGAATGGTTCTTGCCGACGGCCCTTTGCCGATGATTATATCCAGTGAACCCGACTCCATGGCCGGATAAAGAATTTCTTCAATGAGTTTATTTAGGCGATGGGCCTCGTCAATAAATAAAATATCACCGGGTGAAAGGTTGGTAAGAATAGACGCCAGGTCGCCGACTCTTTCTATGGCGGGGCCAGAGGTAACCTTCATTTGCGCGCTCATTTCTTTTGCGATAAGATAGGCGAGCGTTGTCTTTCCCAATCCGGCCGGACCGTAAAAAAGAAGATGCTCTGGTGTTTCGTTGCGCTCCAAAGCGGCTCCTAAAAGAATTTTAAGATTGTTTTTGGTGGATTCTTGGCCAATGTAGTCGTCCCATTTTTGGGGCCGTAACGTTTGGTCAAGAACTTTGTCCCCGCCTGCAATGCTTTGCATAGCAATGCGGGCAGGTTCTTTATTGAGATTATTTGGGGGGGTTGACATTTTAATTAAAGTTTGCTACTATCAAATAAGCAATTTAAAATCCTATAAAACGGATAAACCGCTGCAAAATCCTCTAAGCAACAAGACATTGTCTTATCGGGACTCTTTGAAGGACATTTTGGTTTGCGCCTTTAGGCGACATTTCTGGAATTATCCTTATAAAGAAATTCTAAACTTTTGGCACCCATGTTAAAAGAGTTGCTTGGAGGATTTTGAAGCGGTTTTTAAAGTTCTATCACTCTTTCCAGTTCATCAAGAGACGTCACACCCTTGATGACTTTTAAAATTCCGTCCTGCTGCATATTTAAAATTCCCTGCCCTTCCGCTTCTTTCGCTATTTCCGTTTCATTCGGCATTTTCATAATAAGTTCTTCAATTTTTTCGTCTACCAATATGGCCTCAAAAATTCCAATTCTGCCTTTGTATCCGATATTGTTGCATGCGGGACACCCCTTGCTACGCCAAATAGAAACTTCGCCTGTACCTGCCTGCGCAGGCAGGGTTGGCGCCCATTTTTCTATTTTTATTTTTTCTTCCGGCGAGGGCGAAGATTTTTCCTTGCAGAAATCGCAAAGTTTTCTTGTTAGTCGCTGGGCTAAGGAAATATTGATGGCCGGAGCAATGATGTTCGGATTAACTCCGAGGTCTATAAGACGGGGAATGGTGCCGGCGGCGTTGTTGGTATGAAGAGTGGAAAAAACGAGATGGCCGGTTAAGGCCGCGTTCATGGCTATTTTGGCTGTTTCCAAGTCCCTTATTTCGCCGACCATGATGACGTCCGGGTCTTGGCGAAGAATAGCCCTCAATCCTTCAACAAAGCCGTATCCCTTATCCTCTTCAACTTGGGTTTGGGAAATCCCCTTGAGATGATATTCCACCGGGTCTTCCAATGTTATTATTTTTATTTCCGAAGAGTATATTTTTTTTAGGAAGGCATAAAGGGTGGTTGTTTTTCCTGAACCGGTAGGTCCTGTGTTTATAATCATTCCGTTGGGTTTTTTAATTTCTTTCATCAGTATTTGGTACAAGTTTTCTTCTATCCCCAACTCTTCCAAGGGGACGGAGATTGATTTTGGATTCAAAACTCTCATGACGATTGTCTCGCCATAAGAGCCGGGAATGACTGAAGTTCTTATTTCTATTTCAGTTTCTTTTATATGAATGCTAAAACGGCCATCTTGCGCCTGGTCGTGGATATTAAGTTTGAGCCCAGAAACAAGTTTTATTCTTGAGAGGAAAAGATTAAACACTTTTGGTTCAAATGAAAATATGTCGTTAAGCACGCCGTCTAAACGGAAACGCAAACGGATTTGCGTTTCTTGCGGTTCTATATGGATATCGGACGAATTGACGGCGATGGCGCCGGCTAAAATTATTTCCAGAATTTCCGAAGTGCGGCGGTTTGTTTTTGAAGGTGTGATAGATGAAAAAATTTTTTTCAAGTCATCCAGCGATTTTGCCTCTTTTATAAACTCTTCCAATTTTTCCGCCGAAACGTCTATTATTCCAGCTGACATTTCCGTAAAAGCCGGCACCTCGGCGTACTTTTTCCAGGTCTTCTCCAGCCCTATTTCCGAAACCATGAAAATTTCCGGCTTGTAGCCCTTTTCTTCCAAGTCCTTAAGAATGCCGCTGGTCGCGTCAAGGCCGGGATTCAAAACGGCTATTTCAAGTTTCTTTCCTTTTTTTTGGAAGATGGCCATCTTCGCTTTTCTGGCCGTTTCTTCCGGTAATATGATTAAGGCGTCAAGGCCTACGGTTGTTGTGGCGAGATTTAAATAGGGGATTTTGTATTTTTCGGAAAGAATCATGGCCAAATCCTCAGCTTCCTGTTCGCGCATTTCTTTCAACTTCTCTTTTTGTTTTTTTTCTGATGAAAAGGTGACCATGTTTACTTTTATATTATCTTATAAAACAACTTCTTTCAATGCCTGCTTCATTTTTATTTCCGCCGATGAAAAATTTTCAAAGGGTCCGGATATAAAATATTTTTCTTCAATGTCAGCGTTTATTTTTTCTGCTAGAAAGGGCAGAATTTTCTTCTCCTTGCCGTTTTCTGTCGCCATGCAGTAAACGCCGTTTTCTTCCTGCCAAAAAACGAAAGAAAGCGGCTGGGGCGGAAAGAAGCCGTTTATTTTTTGGGCTATTTTGTAGAAAATTTTATTGTCAGCGTATTGAAAATTAGTTTTTTCAAAGTCCTCGGCTGAAATGAAAGTCCACGAGCTTTGCAAATCTTCATTTATGCGAGTGCGCGCCATGGTCCGACCGAAAAGTTGAGCAAAGGGAATTTTCTGTTCATCGCTGACTTCTTCAGAGAGGTCTTCGTAATCAATATTAATGACAAAAAAATCATCATCGTTGTCATAGCTCACCTCCTTCACCTTATATCTGTCTTTCGGCAAACGAATAGAGGAGCGCTTGGCTGAATCAAAGTCCTTAAAGTTTTCACCAATATCAGGCATTAGTTAATTCCTAGCACGCAGGCCGGTGTTTTCAAGCTTGACAAAATATGCCAATCTGCTATAATCTAGACAGAAAAATAAACTAGATCTTTAAAGGAGGATTTATGAAAAAAATATCAGCATCGGTTCTTTTTGTTGTTTTTATTGCAATAGTTCTTATCGCAACCGGATGCGCAGGTCTCATGGAAACAAGAAGAGGAGAAACCCGCACAAACCAAGGCGGAGCTGTTGGTTTAGGGTTGGGACTGGCATTTTGCCACAAAAACCCCTATTGCATCGGGGCGGCAACACTTTTAGGCCTGTTCACGGGAAGCTTTCTTGGCACCGCCGAGAGCGACAAAATCGCCGAACCGAAAGTTGTTGAGGTCGGCGACAAAAAAGTGATTATGGTGCCGACAGGAATACCCTTTCCCTTTCAAAATCCAAATATCCAAACAAATATCCAGCAGCAGCCGTATTCGAATGAAGAGTGTCGTTTTCAGCCAACAATAGAATCCCAGGTTGAGTGTTTTCGCGAGAAGACGCGGAACCTAAGGAGCCTAACTGATGCGGAGAATGAATATGCGCGCGAACGGGCGCGCAGAAGATATTAGTCCTTTAGGGGCAGGAAGAAATTCCTGCCCGTTTGTTTTATAATGGAGCAAAGTTATGAAAATTTCTGTTTCAAAAAAGCAGACGAGTAAAATAGCCAAAGAATTAGCAAAAACCCTTCGACAAGCTCAGGGTAAAAAATTTTTCAACAAAGCTGTTGTTATTGGTCTGTCCGGCGAACTCGGTAGCGGGAAGACGGCTTTCTGCCAAAGTTTCGCGAAGGCGCTGGGTGTGAAAGAAAAAGTTCACAGCCCAACATTTGTAATTATGAAAAAGTATCCAGTAGTCAGTAGCCAGTATTCAGTATTATTTCACTTTGATATGTACAGAATTAAAAATCAAAAAGACATTATTACTCTCGGTTGGAAAAAAATAATTTCTGATTCCAGAAACATAATTTTAGTTGAGTGGGCGGAAAATATCAGAAAAGTTTTTCCCAAAAAACATTTTTGGATAAAAATGTCCCATCTGGGCAAAAAAAGCAGAGGTATTGACATTAAATCCGTAAAATAGTATAATCAAGAGCAGAAAAAAGTAAGCAACTTTAAATTTTGAGGAGGTGTTTCTGATGAGGAAATTACTGGTTTTTTTAGTGTTTTTAGTGGTTTTGTTTTATCTGGATAATGTTGAGGCAGCAGAGAAGAAATACTGCGAGTTAAGCAATAATCCTTATACTCTTAAATCTGGCGAGATAGAATATTCTTTAACAGAGGATACTTTTCTCCCCAATAAAAGAGATGGGAAGGATAAAACGTACTTTTGCTGGCTTCGTAGAGGAGAATTGGTGGTTGCCGACGAAACAACAGGGAGAATAACAAGAATTAAAAAATGTTCCAATCCTGTTGTCGGAGAAGCTTATGTTAGCTTGAGAAAAGAAGTTCTCGTTGAGGCTCTCGTCAAAGCTTTTGAAGCTGCTTCATTATCAACTCCAACTCCACAGCCGCCGCAGCCAACAACCACTCCGGAGTTCGTGGTCATATATTATTATGACCCGCGACTTGCCGCCCCTGCGCAAAACCAATCGGTTTTTGTAGAGGGCAATAGTGGCGGCTACTATGGCGGCGGCGGAGGATATGGAGGAGGTTATAATAAAACAAAAGTAAAAAACTATTATAATAATTATTATAATACTCCCCCACCTCCACCCCCATCCCCACCGCCAAGCGGCAAACCGGGGCCGAATCCCCCGGCGCACAGATAAAATTTGCCCGTCCTGTTTTTCAAAAAAAAGAAAAACAAGGACGGGCCTACTCTTGAGTTTTTAAAAATTAAAAATTAAAAATTCAAAAGTGGATTATGAAAAAAATTATGAATAAAAATTTAATATTGTTTTCAGGGCTGATAATTTTAGTCGGAGTTTTGGCGCCAACAGTTTTTGCGCAGGCCGCGTATTTTAATACTGACCCATCGGATCATCCAATATTAAGGGTTGCCAACGCCACAAAAAATCCTTTTTGCACCAGTTGCTGGAATTCAACGGTCACGGCCGATGCCGGCGACATTGTTGATTTTGATATTTATTACCACAACACGTCCAGTGAGAAAGCCATTCAGACAATGGTCAACGCCATTCTTCCGTCCGGCAGTTCAAACTCTTTTACGGTTTCTGGCAGTGTTTGGGCGCAAAACGCTTCCATGATAAGCGGTTCCGCTCTTATCAATCTTACTTCAAGCCAAAGCTTGTCGTTTATTCCCGGCTCTGTCAGATGGTATCCCAATCAATCGGCGTCTTTTTCTCCGCTTCTTAACGGGCAGTCCGGCGCTGAAATTATCACTGCGTCCGGTTTGAATATCGGCGACATCGCCGCGGGATGGAGCACTCAAGGCCATGTTGTTTTTGGAGTTCAGGTGAGCGGCAGCCCAAATCCTCCTCCCTCGTCTCCTACGGTTTCTATTTCTGCCTCTCCGAATCCCGTTAATTATAATTCCACAACAAACTTAACATGGTCCTCAACCAATGCCACTTCATGTACCGCTTCCGGCGGATGGTCTGGAACAAAAGCGACTTCTGGTTCTGAAACAACCGGTTCTCTTGCAAGCGCCCAAACCTACACCCTCACCTGCACGGGCTCTGGCGGAACGACTTCAAATAGCGTTACTGTCAACGTTAATCAACAACAGGGCCAAGCGCCGACAGTGAACACAAACTCTGCCACCAATGTCGGGCAAATTTCAGCCACTCTTAATGGCTCAATCAATCCCAATTCCAGCGCCGCTAACGTCTGGTTTGAATGGGGAACAACGCAATCAAGTTTAACTAACACTATCACTTACGGCGGAATCGGCGCAGGCGCTTCGGCTGTCAACGCCTCCATGACGGTTTCCGGCCTCAACCAGAACACCACTTACTATTTTCGCGCTGTCGCGCAAAACTCCTTTGGCACCGTTCAAGGCCAGATTTTGAGTTTTACCACAGGAGGTGGAGGGGGAACTGGTTTACCGACAATCACCACAAATCCTGCCACCAACATTGTCCAAACTTCCGCTGACCTTAACGGCGCCGTCAATCCGAACGGCAGCAATACTAACGCTTGGTTTGAATATGGCACTACCCAATCATTTGGCAGCACCACCACCCAGGTTTCTCAAGGTTCGGGTTCTTCTAATATTAATTTCGTCAGAAACATTACTGGTCTTCAAAACAACACTACTTATTATTATAGGGCCATTGCTCAAAATTCTTTTGGAACGGTAAACGGTTCAACGCTTAATTTCACAACTTCTAGCGGTGGCGGGGGAGGGGGAGGAGGCGGTAGCCTCCCTGTTGTAAATACAGGGGATGCGTCAAATATTACAGACACATCCGCGGTATTAAAAGGTTATGCTAACCCCAATAACAGCGATACGAACGCGTGGTTTGAATGGGGTAGGGCTGTCGATGGTCTTGTTAATGTCACAAATCAGCAGAATGTAGGGGGCGGAACTTCTTATGTGTCATTTCTTTCTGGTATAACAGGACTCACTTCTGGAACTGTTTATGTTTATCGCGCTGTCGCTCAAAATGCCGCTGGCACGGCCTTTGGTTCTACTTTGAGTTTTACAGCCACTGGAGGTGGCGGCGGTGGCGGAGGAGGCGGTGGCGGAGGAGGCGGCTCTTGTTTGCCTATTGTCACAACTAATTCTGCCAGCTTTATAACCAAGGATTCAGCAACCTTAAGGGGACTTGTGAATCCGCAAGGCCGTTCAACAAGCGGTTGGTTTGAATATGGCAAATCATACGCTTTAACAAACAGAACTGAATCGCAAACAGCCGGCAGCGGTTCGGTTGATACCGATATATTAAAATATCTCGCCAGCATTGAATCAAATACCAGCTATTATTTCAGGACCGTGGCTCAAAATAATTGCGGTTCGGCGTACGGCAGTATTGTGAGTTTTACCACAGGGCTTGGCAACGGTAATCCGCCGGAAGTCATAACTTTAGCGGCAACAAACATAACTCAAACATCAGCCACCATAAACGGAAACGTTAATCCCAATAATTATGACGTCTCGGCGTGGTTTGAATGGGGGACAAATCCGACTTTATCAGCTTATACTATTACCCCTACGTCAAATCTCGGCTCGGGAAATTTGTTTAAAGCGATAAGTTCAATGCCTTACGGCTTGGCGAACAATTCTGTTTATTATTATCGCGCCGTTGCCCAGAATACCTTTGGCGTCGCGCGCGGAACAATCTTAAATTTTACAACTGGGAAAGTAGAAGCTCCTATCCCCGGTGTCAGTTTTTCTGTCTGGAAAGAAACAAAAAATCTTTCCTTTCCCAACGGCACGATTTATGTTAATTCATCTTCTATCGGCGATACGTTGGAATTTTCTCTAAACATAAAAAACAAAAGCTCTGACACATTAAGAAATATCATTGTGAAAGACAAAATTTCTTCTTACTTTGATTTCGTGGAATCAAGCCCCGGAATCAGTTCTAATTCCTCAGGGAATTCATTGGCGTGGAACATAGATTCTGTTGCTTCGGGGGATACAAAAACAATTACTTTTAAAATTAAAACAAAAACTGTTGAGGAAAGCGTTGTTATTTCCAACAACTTCACAATCACTGCCGGCGGAATCACCAGAACATCAAACAGCACGACAAACATTCTTAACCCTTCTTTGATGGCGCTGGATATAGGCGTTGACAAAGACAACGTCAAGAAAAACGAGACGTACAATTATACCGTTAGGTACAGGAATATCGGAATCGCGGACGTTGACAATGTTTTGCTCAAAATAATTTTGCCGCAGAATGTCACCCTGAAAGATTCCCAGCCCAACTACGCCACCGCGGAGAAAAATATTCTCTTTTACAAAATCGGGAGAGTAAATAAAAACGAAAAAGGAACGATTGACATAAGCGTAAAAGTGAGCGACTCTGCCGAAAGCGGAGAAAAGTTGATTGCTACTGCTGTTCTTGATTACACCGACGCCTTTGGCGCGTCCCAGCCGAATATTTCTGCCTCAGTCACATCTGTCGTGGAGTCCGGATTCTTTGGCACTGCCGCGGCGCTTGGTTTTTCCTTTGGTGGTTCAAACTTCGGATTCTATCTTTTGTCGGCGCTCTTGCTGGCCGTCATCGGAGTGGTTGTCTACATCCGCCTTAAAGTTTCCAAGATGTTGAAAGTGTAAACCACTTAGGAGTTGAACTCCTAAGTAACAAAAATCCCGCCCACGGCGGGATTTTTGTTATAATATATGCTACAATGCCATTATGACTATCCAAGAATTCATTAAAAAAAGGCGATACCTAGTTTGGTATGTCAAAGAACCGGAAAATCTTTCTCCGGAATCTATTGTGGAAGCGGTTTTGAATTACGGAAATTGGGACGATGTGCAGACCCTTATTAAAATTATGGGGATTAAAAAAGTGGCAAAAATTTTTCGCGAAAAATCAAAGCCGTCAAAAATGGGCAGGCAAAACTATCGCTCTGAAACAAAAAATTATTTTGGGCTATATTTTAATAAATATGCCAAATAGAATGCATAAAGAAATTTTAACAGACGAACAGATAAAACTATTGCCGTTGCTGGAAAAATTTTCTAAAAATTTTGGGTTGGTTGGCGGAACCGCAGTCGCGCTTCATATTGGTCACAGGAGATCAATTGACTTTGATCTTTTTAGTTTGAAAAAATTTAACAATTTGACGCTTCAAAAAAAAATTTCCAGATATTTCAAAATTGATGAAGTTATAGTGAATAAAGCTGGCGAATATACAATCTTTATTAAAGGAGTTAAACTTACTTTTTTTCATTATAATTACCCGATTGTTTTTTCAGAACGATTGGATAAAGTTGTTAAATTGCCAAATCTTCTGACTTTAGCGGCGATGAAATTATTCGCTATGGGCATGAGGGCAAAGTGGAAAGATTATGTTGATGTCTATTTTATTTTGAAAGAACATTACACAATTACTGATATTGTTAAAAAGGGTGAGGAAATTTTTGGCGGAGAATGTAATGAAAAATTATTTCGTTCCCAAATGGCTTATTTTAAAGATGTTAATTACTCTGAGTCGGTTGAATATATGAAGGGCTTTGAAGTGAGTGATAAAATTATAAAAAAAGAATTGATAAAATTTAGTTTAAAATAATCAAAACCGAAAGATGTGAATGCGGAAAGGAAAAATTTGGTTCTCATTGACGCTCACGCGGTTTTGCATCGCGCCTTTCACGCGCTGCCGAATTTCACTTCGTCGTCCGGCGAGCCGACGGGCGCGCTCTACGGCTTTTCCGCTTTTCTCATAAAAATAATAAAGGAACTAAAACCCGATTACATCGCCGCCTGTTATGATTTGCCTCAGCCGACTTTTCGTCACGCCGCCTATGAAAATTACAAAGCGCAGAGGCCGAAGATGGATGACATTCTGGCGAAGCAGATAAACCGCTCGCGCGACATTCTCAATGCGTTTGAAATTCCAATTTACGATTCGCCCGGCTTTGAAGCGGACGATATACTCGGCACTATCAGCCATCAACTATCAGCTTTTAGTCATCAGCTTAAAATTATTATCGCTTCCGGTGATTTGGATACATTGCAACTGGTGAGCGATGATGATGTTGTCGTTTATACTTTGAGCAAGGGAATAAAAGAGGCGGTCATATACGACGAGAAAGCAGTTAAAGAACGTTATGGCTTCGGTCCGGAGTTAGTGCCAGATTTTAAGGGACTGAAAGGAGACCCGTCTGATAATATTATCGGCGTCAAAGGAATAGGCGAGAAGACGGCGACAGAACTCATAAAAAAATTCGGCACCATTGAAAATTTATACAAAGAAATTAAAAAGGACTCAGAGATATTAAAAAAAGAAGGATTCAAACCGAAGGCGATAGAAGTTTTAAAGGAAAACGAGGAGGAGGCGCTTTTCAGCAAGACCTTGGCGGAGATTAGGCGCGACGCGCCGATAAAATTTTCTTTGGAAGGCAGCGCGTGGAAAGAATCGTTTGACATTGAAAAAGCAAAATCGCTTTTCGGCGAATTCGGTTTCAGGAGTTTGATTGGCAGAATTGGCGAGCAAAATTTCCCAAAAGAAAAAGAGGCGCCCAAACCAGAAAATTCGCTTTTTGAAAGATTCAAGGGCCAAGTGCCGGAAAAATTGTTCAACGAGATAGAACAACCTCTTGCGGGAATTATTTCCGAGATGGAAAAAACAGGCATTCTTCTTGATATCGCTTATTTGAAAAAATTATCAAAAGATTACCACGGCGAACTGGAAAAACTTGAGAAAAAAATATGGAAATTGGCTGGACGGGAATTCAACATTAATTCGCCGAAGCAACTGGGAGAAATCATTTTTGATAAACTGGGATTGAAAACAAAAAATCGTTCCACGGACGCCGGAGAATTGGCAAAACTGAAGGGCGCGCACCCTATCATAGAAGAAATCGTTTCTTATCGCGAGCTGGCTAAACTTCTTTCAACTTATGTTGACACCTTGCCGAAGTTGGCGGACAAAAACGGCCGGCTGCACACGACCTTTGACCAGGCAGGCACGACCACGGGCAGAATTTCTTCAAAAAATCCCAATCTCCAAAACATTCCCAAGCGCACGGAGTTGGGAAGAAACGTGCGAAGGGCGTTCATCGTGGACAAAGGGTTCAAGTTAGTGAGTTTTGATTATTCGCAGATTGAATTGAGAGTGCTGGCGATTTTAAGCGAAGACAAAAAGCTTTTGGAAGTTTTCAAGAAAAATGAGGATGTGCATGATACTGTCGCCTCTGAAGTTTTCGGAGTTCCCAAAAACAAAGTTACAGCAGAAATGAGAAGGCGAGCCAAAGTAATAAACTTCGGAATCATTTATGGCATGGGCATTAACGCGCTAAAAATGAATCTTGAAACGACAAAAGAGGAAGCGCAGAAATTTTACGACGAATACTTTGCGCACTTCAAAGGCGTGGCGGATTACATTAAAAGGGTGAAAGAGGACGCCCGCAGAAAGGGCTTCACTGAAACTTTGTTCGGGAGAAAAAGATATTTTCCGGAAATAAAATCTTCTCTTGAATACGTGAGAAAAGAAGCGGAGCGCATGGCAGTGAACGCGCCGCTGCAAGGCACGGCGGCGGATTTTATTAAATTAGCCATGGTAAGAATAAACGAGGCGCTGGAAAAGAAGTCGTTAAAATCAAAAGCGCGCCTGCTCTTGCAAATCCATGACGAACTTGTTTTTGAAATAGAAGAGAAAAGTATTTCTGAAATAGCGCCGGAAATAAAGAAAATTATGGAAAGCGTCTATGAAGGCGATATACCCATGGAGACCCGCGTTGTTGCGGGAAAAAATTGGGAGGATATGGTAGAATGCAAATAATATGGCGAAAGAATCAATTTTAATAGTAGAAGACGACAAGTTTTTCAGGGACTTGGTCTCAAAAAAGCTTGAAAAGAACGGCTTTGAAATGCTTTTGGCCGCCGACAGCAAGGAGACGCTTACCCTTTTGGAAGAAAAAAAGCCGTCTCTCATAATTTCAGACCTGATTCTCCCTGGGCTGGACGGCTTTGAACTTATTTCTATTATAAAAAAAGACGAAAAGACCAAAGACATACCCGTGATAGTTTTAAGCAACCTTGGGCAAAAAGAAGAAATAGAGAGGGCAATGTCGTTGGGCGCGATTGATTTTATGGTCAAAGTGAATTTTACACCAGATGAGATTGTGGAAAAAATCAAAAGGGTCTTAAGCGGAAGGATTTAGGAGCCATGATATATCTTCTTTATGGAAAAGATGCAGTGAAGAGCAGACAGAAGTTAAATGAGCTTCTGTATTTTTTTCGTTCCAAAGACAGCAATGTTTCTATTTTTAAAATTGACGAATACGATTTTGAAAAAGAAAAACTAGAAGAGCTGTCCCGTTCCAGCACGCTTTTCGGTGGAAAGGTGGTTGTGGTATTCAATAGGATATTTGACGACAAAAATATTTCAAAAATTATTCTGGAAAATTTGGACGTGTACGCCGCTTCCAAAAATATTTTTATTTTTTATGAGGAAGAAGTGGACGACAAAAATTTTGATTTAATCAAAGAAAAAGCGAAGAAAGTTCAGAAATTTAATCTGCCTGCAGGTAGGGAACTAAAAACAAGTAAATTTGGCGGAAAGGACTACGGCGACTATAATCCCTTTCTTATCTGCGACGCCGTCGGCGAGAAAAATAAAAAAAAGGCGTGGCTTTTATTCCAAGATGCGCTTTTTAAAGGCGTGCCGGCGGAGGAAGTTTTTTGGAAAATTTGGTGGCAGGCAAAGACAATGCTTTCCGTTAAAATCGCGTCCGATGCGGGAGTAAAAAATCTTGAAAAGGAAACTGGCTTTCATCCGTATGTGGTAAAGAAAAATCTCGGCTTCTTGAGAAATTTCAGCTTCAAAGAACTTGATATTTTTTCCTGGAAACTCGTGGAGCTTTATCACAACGCCCGCCGTGGCCTGGCCGATTTCGAAATCGGCTTGGAGAAAATTTTAGTTAACTTTTAACTTTTATTATGTTAATATCATAAACAGCATGGAAAAAATTAAAATTCTTGTCGTAGAAGACGACGACTTTTTTAGAGATACTGTTGCTAAAAGATTAGAACGGGAGGGGTTTGATGTGTCTTCTGCTGGGAACAGCAAAGAGGCGTTGGAAATTTTAGAGACAAAAAAGCCAAACATTGTCTTACTAGACATAATTCTTCCCGGAATGGACGGCTTTGAACTTCTTTCTCTAATTAAGAAAACAGAGAGTATAAAGGACATTTCCGTAATGATTTTAAGTAATCTGGGTCAAAAACAGGACATTGAAAAAGCGCTTTCCTTGGGCGCGAAGGACTTTATGATTAAAGTGAATGTCAACTTGGATCAAATCGTAGAGAGAATTAAAAAAGAAATTTCTTAATTTTTAAATTGTCCGCCCGGCAGGATTCCCCGCCCGCCACGCAAGCCAAGCAAGCTTGTCTTGCTGGCGTTGCGGGCAGGGAACCTCAAACAAATTACGCCCTCGCTTGGGTTAGCGGATTTTTTACTAATATTTATATTATCTTTCTAGTTTGTTTATTTCTGCTGGCGATAAAAAATCTTCACACTCCTTTTTTAATTTTTCCTTTATTACATCTAACCCCTTCCATTCCTCGCGAGAAAGAGACAATTGTTCTTTGTCTTCAGTTTTAGTGGTTATTCTATATGCCCGAGTCCTTTTCTTAATATTTTCCCATTCTTTAAATAATCTTTCGCAATATTCTTGTTTATCTTCCATAAATTTATTTTACCCTAATAGTAATAAAAAAAATCAGACCATTTCTTTTTTTAGTTTATTGAAACAAATTTTTAGCTTTTCTAAAATAAAATTACTGCTAATTTGAGGGGGGTTTAATTTAAAATCTAATTTTCCGATTTTGCTAATTCCTAGAATCTTTCCGTGATGGACGCCGAAACACCTATGCCATTGGTATATTTTATTGGCTAAATCTATGTTTATACTAGAATAAGAACTAAGAAAATTTATAAACAATCTTTTTGAAGTTAAGCCGTTTTTAAATCTTGACAAGCCATCGATATAACAAAGTGCTAAAATAATCTTTTCTTCTTCGTATTCTCCGCCTATTTTTTCAAGCTGTTTAATTTTAGTTTCATAATTATTAAACCATTTCTTAATTATTTCTTTGTCTGTCCCGGTCAAAAAACTTTTACGCCACATTCGGAACTCCTCTATATCCTTTTTATTTACTCTCATTGTATTTTACCATTAACTTAATTTGAAAGTCCGGGAAAAATTATTTGTGCCCTCAAAATTCTCGCCAAAGATTCTACTTTTCCTATTTTTGCAAATGTAGGTATTCCAACATAACAATTGCCCTTCGGGAAAATAGCTGCACCCCCAGAATTTCCATATTCAATCTTCGCAGAAGTAACATAATAATCTCCTTCGTAACCAGAAATAATACCTTCAGTGGCAGTAATACCCGTTTCTGTACCTATTCCTGGGTATCCCAATATAACAACACTCTCACCTAAAGAAAGCTGAGTATTACAAACCTGATAGTCGCCTCCTATGTTATCAAGATATTTGTCGGGGCTGTTAATTTTGAGAGTTGCCCAGTCATATCCCTGAGACGAAAAAGCAATATTTTCAATAGCTACACTAATAATTTTGTTATAATTTGGAATTACAATCCTACAAAAATCCGGCCTATAAATAAAATCTTCAAAAACAACATGTCTGTTCGTAATAATACTAACTATAGCATTGTCGCCATAACCAAAAGTTGATAATATTCCTGAACCACTTTGTATATTGCTACCAAAATTACATTCAACATAAGCTATTTTATTTTTCCACTGTCGGATTATGTCCGGCAAATCATTTTTTGGTGTCTGCGCTTCTTTAATTATCGTTTTTTGAATAATTTGTGGTTTCTGATTTTTTAGCACCTCTACTTCTTGCCTTAACTTTTCAACTTCTAAGTCTTTCAGTCGTTGTGTTTCTTGTGCTATTTTTTCTTTCTCAATTTTTTCTGCTTGATATTTTTGGTATTGTTTAATACTAAAATATCCTCCACCGCCCAAAACTAAAACGCCCGCAATGATTGCGATTAATATTGGTATTTGAATAAAACCTTTTTGATTTTTAATTCTCATATTGTCCGCCCGGCAGGATTCGAACCTGCGACCCTCTCCTTAAAAGGGAGCTGCTCTACCAACTGAGCTACGGGCGGATAAGTTACACTTCTGGAAGTATTTTTAATTTTAATCTATTTTTTAAAAATCTTCTACCAAATCCTGTCTTGAAATATTTCTCTCTTTTTAATGCTGATTGTTTATCTAAACACGCTTCATAATAAACTAATTCTAATGGCCATCTATTTTTTGTGGCATCAACTAATCCATTACTATGTTCAATAAATCTTTGTTTCAGGTTTTCACTAAAACCAATGTAAAATTTTTTATCTTTTTGACTTTGAAGAATATACGTGTAAAACATTAATTTTTTAAAAATAAATGACCAACTGACCGCGCCCGCAACGCCAGCAAGACAAGCTTGCTTGGCTTGCGTGGCGGGCGGGGCTACGGGCGGAATTTTTTTAAGTGTGCCGATCCGCCAAAACAAACGCGCTGTATGAGTCCGGTTTTATGATTGCCTCAAAGCCGAACCCTTTCACCATTCCCACCATGCCGTCAATGAAATCCTTGGTCGGGCCGTTTTTTCCCACATCAAGATGAACTTTTATTTTATTATTCCAAAAGAACTCCTCTCCTAATTTATCTTTTAATCTGCTTTTCAATTCCTGTACAAAAGTGATGGAATGCATTGTCTCTTTGTAAATCCTGTCGCGCAGGGTGGGGCAAAAAACTTTTTCCGTTTTTGACCAGAAATATCTTCCGCCGTTGCCGACTCTCAAAATGGCGATAGCTGTGACAAATTGAGTTTCGTTGGAACCTTGGGAATCGGAGCCGACGGTGATTTTGTATTTTGCCTCCGGCTTTTGATTGATATAATTTGCGATTTCCTCAATCAGTTCATCGAATTTGATGTGGCGTTTTAATGTTTCGTTGTAAAACTTTATATTATCAGACATAAGATTTATAGCGGCAGGTCAAAAGAATATATGCCGGGACCAAGCAATGCCAAACTGATACTTACGGCAACCATCAATAACCTCAATATTTTTTCTTCCGTTTTGTTTGAAATAGTTATCAGAGAAACAATGGCGGCTACCTGCGTAAACATTCCGATTGCCAAAAAAATAGCCGATAGAATTTCAATAACCCCGATAATTTTTTCTCTCTTTTCCGCTGATTTGAATAATTTATATCCAACTTGCAAAAGAATAACAGCTAAAATCACCCTCAATATCAAAGGAGCCACTTGGGAAAAATTTAAAAGTTCTGGAAATACGCTAAGCATATTCCCATTATAGGCATTAATACGACCGGGAGTCAATAATGTTGTTGTTTTGGTCGTAGAGGATTATTTTGTCATGCTCGTTGTTCCAAAGATTGTATTTTTTATTGAGATAAATTCTCCATTCTGGCTTAAAAAAATCAGAATCACGTTTGTGCCGGTTGGCGCAATTATTGTAATTCAATCTATCATTAACATATTGTCTGCAGGCGTCGGTAAAAGAAGATGGTAAGGTGATATATTCCGTGCAGTTTTTAAAATTATTATTTATGTAATCAATGCAGGCGTTGTCCAGCGTTGCCGGCAGAACCTCGTCTTTTATTGGGTCGGGACAGCTGCCGTAAATCGGCGGAATAAATGTTTGTAGCTGGTTGAAATATCCGGCGCATTTGTTTAGTTTAAAACTTATTCCTATAGGGCTTTCTCCGCTTGATATTATCGCTTTTTCTCCGGGAGCGAGAAGAATGTCGTCCAACGTGTTGTCTTGTCCGAGAAAGGGAACGAGGGCGCCTTTCCCTATTTTTATTCTTTCTCCGCCTTTTCCTTCAAGAGACCAACCGCTTATGTCCACCGAGTTTTTATTGGAAAAAGATGTTTGGATTGATATGAATTCTTTTTTTGGGTCATTTTCTTTTGTTTCAATGCCGGCTGACAAGTACACGGAGTCCTTTCCTGCGTATCCGCTGGAAGACCCGCCGCTTTGGTTTATCGGCGCTTTGATTTCCTCGGATATTTTATCCACCGGCGATCCAAAAAACAGTCCTTTTTCTCTCGGTTCTCTTGACGGGCCGCCGAAGGTTAGCCAAATAATAAAAACCGCCACAAAAAACAGAACAGCCCACATCAAGTCCTTTTTTACATGGTCTTCCATAAAAAGATTATATCACAGCCGCTGGTGAACAGGGCAGAAGTGCGCCGAGCGTCCGCCGATTCTTATTTTTTTAATAATGCCGCCGTCGCGCCTTTTGCATTTTTCTCCCGTTTGCTGGTAGGCGTAATGCATTTCTTGATAATGACCTTTTCTGCCGTGGGCGTCGCGATAATCAATATAAGAACTGCCGCGCGCTTTAATGGCTTTTTTGAGAATCGGTTTGACGGCGCTGTAAATTTTTTTCAGTTCCACTTCTTTCAGCTTATTCGCCGGCTTCAAGGGGTGCGCGCCGGCCATCCATAAAATTTCATCGGCGTAGATGTTGCCAATGCCGGCGATGAGCGTTTGGTCCATCAAAACGATTTTAATTTTACCCGATTTTTTCCCTATCAACTCTTTAAATTTTACAAAAGTTAATTTCTTATCTAATGCGTCAAGCCCCAGCCCAGCTAGTTCTTCTGGAATTTTTTCTGTTTCTAAAATAACCACTTTGGCGAATTTGCGCATGTCGCAGAGCGCCAGTTGCTTATTATTAGAAAGAAAAAATAAAAGATGTATGAAGCGATTTTCTGGGTCGCGAAGAGGACCGGGTTCAATAGAAATCCATTTTTGAGTTTTGAGACCCGTCTTGCCGTCGGGCAGGTTTGATTTTCCCCATTTCCCATATAGTAGGTGCCCTGTCATTTTTTGATGCACTAAAATTGTTTTACCGCCACCGCGCCCGCCACGCTTCGCTGGCGATGCGGGCGGGGACAAATAAATCAAAATATTTTTCCCGCGCCGTTCTAATTTCAAAATCTTCTTACTGGCCGTTTCTTTTTTAATTTTTTTCGCGCTGAAAAAATCACTCCAAACATCCCGGATTTTCAATTCGGGCAAAACTTTTTTCAGGTCATTTACGATTGTCTCAACCTCTGGCAGTTCCGGCATTTTATTTTAATATCTTTCGCAGTTCTTCGCGGACGACTTCGCGGTCGTCCCATTTTATTTTTGTGCCCTTCGGGCCCATGAGCCACGGTTCGGCGCCCTTGCCGGTGATTATCACGGCGTCGCCGGTTTTGGCGTAGGAGAGCGCTTTGGCGATCGCCTCGCGCCTGTCCATAATTATTTCAACTCTGCCGGAAGAAATTCCCGCTTTTACTTCTTCAGCTATCGCCTGCGGGTCTTCGTCGTACGGGTCTTCATTGGTGAGAATTATTTGGTCGCAATGTTTGGAGGCGATTTTTCCCATCTCCGGCCGTTTCCATTTATCTCTTCCTCCGCCGGCGGAACCGAGCACACAAATTTTTCGCGAAGTTTGAAAAGTTTCATAAACTTTTTCCAGCGAATCCGGCGTATGGGCATAATCAACAATAATTGTAAAATTTTGCTTGCCCCGAGCAGAGTCGAGGGGACCGAGTTCTATTTTTTCCAGCCACCCTTCTATCCCCTGAAATTTTTCTATGGCTTTTTTTGTCGTTTCATCTCCGATATTTTGCGTTTTACAAAAAGCGACAGCCGCCAAAATATTATAAAGATTAAACAAACCCGAAAGTTTTGTTTTTATTTCCGCGCCATCCAAACTAAAACTCAACCCGTCTTTTTGCAGATTGTAATTTGAAACATCTTTCAGCCCATATTTTATTTTTTGCGGAATGTTGAATTTCAAAAAGTGCGGAGCGGCCGGGTCGTCTTCATTTATAACGGCGATTCTTATTTTCTCTTTTGATTTTTCCAAGTCCCTGAAATATCGGAGTTTGGCATCGCGGTAGGCCTCAAAGGAGCCGTGCGACTCAATGTGCTCCGGCGCGAGGTTGGTAAAGATGAGCGCGTTTGTTTTTATGAATTTATTTCTGTGCTGAACGGCGCCCTCCGAGGTCATTTCCAAAATGGCGTATTGGCATTTTTCTTTCACCGCCCTGCGCAAAAATTTTTGCAGAAAAAAACGGCCGGGCATAGTCATTTTGTATTCGTTTTTCCATGATTCCTCGCCGGCCTTGAAGCGGAGAGAGGAGGTGAGGGCCGTTTTGAATCCCGTCTCTTCCAAAATTGCCGAGATGATTTCAATCGTGCTGGTTTTGCCTTTGGTGCCGGTGACGCCGACCACGAAAATTTTCCGCGAGGGGAAGCGATAAATCACGGCCGCCAAAAAAGCCATCAGCCAGTGGTAAACCGGCTGCAGCGCCTTAAAAATCTTTTTCGGAATAATTTTCCGAGCTAATCTTAAAAGTGTTTCGAGTTTCATAACTCAAAAAATTCCTTTTCAGAAATTTTTAAATCTTTAATAATTTGTTTAACCAAGTCCTTACCGATATCTTTACCGTGTGGATTTGGAATAAAAATTTTAAAATTGCTTTTTTCCATAAACTGATGTCGGCCTCCCGAAAAAGGCCCATTGAACCCAAGGCGTTTTAATTTAAAAATTAATTCTCGCCTGCTAACAGGCCTTAGCATAGAGATTGGTTTTGATATTAAAACCAGACACTTTTCTTTTCTGTTGAAAACTGGCGAAAAGAAACTCTTCCAGCATTTCAGCCAGCGTTTGCCTTACCGATTCAATATTTTTTTCCTGCGCGTAAATTCCCGGGAATCCTTTTATCCAACCAACCCACTGCTTGACGCTCTCATCAAATTTATATTCCGCCTTAGATAACGCTTTTTCCACGAATTGTTGAGTTTTTAGTTCCATGTTTGTAAGTATATCAAAATTTCGTAAAAACGCAACCTTACTTTCCTAAAATTTTTAACGCCTCTTTGATGCGATTGTTTGTTCCCTCGGCGCCTTCTGGAATTTGTTTCATGGCGTCGCGGGCTTCGCTTAAAGAATAACCGAGCGATTGCAGCGCGCTCAAAACATCCTGGTCCTCTTTTAGCATCATTCCGCCGGCTTCGCCTCCGCCCAATCCGCCGAGTTTGTCCCGCAGTTCCAAAACAATTTTTTCCGCCGTCTTCCTGCCAATGCCGGAGACCTTGGTGAGATAATTTGTTTCGCCGGAAGAAATGGCTCGCTTGATATTGTCCAACGGCGCCACCGCCAAAACCCCGAGTGCACCTTTCGGTCCGATGCCGGAGATGCCAATGAGCATTTCAAAAAATTCCAATTCCGCGTATTCCAAAAAGCCGTAAAGTTCCATGGCGTCCTCGCGCACATGCAGGTGGGTCCAGAGAGAAAATTGCCCGCCGCTTTTTGGCGCCGCTTTTATGGTCTGCGGTCCGCAAAAAATACGGTAGCTCACTCCATTCACATCCAGCGCCACGAACCGTTCGCCCTTCATTAAAATTTTCCCCTCTAGGCGGATAATCATTTGAATTAATTATAACATATGTTATACTCACTCTATGCCAATTACAAAATCAGCGAAAAAAGCGTTAAGACAATCAAAAAGAAAAAGGAAATTCAACCTATCTCAAAAGCGGGCGATGGGCGATGTTTTGCGAAAAATAAAAAAGTTAAAAACAGAAGGGAAAAAAGATGAGGCGCAAAAGCTCGTTTCTTCGGCTTACAAAATTTTTGATAAGGCCGCCAAGCGGGGAGTGATAAAGAAAAACGCCGCCTCGCGCAAAAAATCCCGCATCACCAAGTTTTTAAGAAAATAATTTTTGCCCTCATGAGGAATCGAACCTCAATCTCAAACTCCGCAAGCTTGTGTCCTATCCGTTGAACGATGAGGGCGCTTTGGCTTTAAAGTTTTAACAATCTCCCGACGGTTGTGATGAGCGACTCGTCTATTTTTTCTTCCGGCAAAAATTTCAGCAAATAAGTTCTCACGCCCACCGGGTCAGTGTCATCAAGTGGAATGGTGATGTGCGGCATCACCGCCTTTTTTGATTCTATCACCAACTCTTTCGTATGGGGCGGGTTATATCTCACCCAGAAGGACTTCAAGTCCTCAAAAAAATAAATTTTATCTCCTATAGTCACGCCTCTCGGCCCGATATTGAAAAAAACCATCCCCGGTTTTCTCGCGCTGTAGAGACCAAGAGAAAACCCACTTAACATAACCAAAAGTCCGAACAAAATGCTTTTTAAAAAATAGGCAACGACAAGTAGAGCGACCACTAAAATCCCCATCGCCCAATACCAGTCATTTGTTCTTTCATGGTGTTCATATTCCGGCGCCTCCCATTCAAAAGAGGACTCTATTTTTTTTATGACAATGTCAGGCATTTAATTTTTAATTATGGTTTTATGGTGTTGCCGCACCCCTGCGAATAACCTTGTATTGTATTCGTTTCCAAACAAAAGGAAAGGATAAAGTCGGTGCCGTCCGTTGATTGATAACTAAAAACATAGGAACCGCTGTTCATCGGGTCAACGGGCGCTTGGGAGATGGAGCCGGCCGTTTTAAGCGCCAAAGACATGGAGTCCGAGCCAGTAACATTTCCGTTATATATAGGAAAAAGTTGGGCATCCGCGTAATATATATTGAGCGCTTTGACTATTTCATTTACTCTTATCAATCTCTGGGCGTCCCGATTTTTGGCTTTTACACCCGTGATATTTATATACATCAAAGAGGCCAAGATACCGATGATGGCGATGGAAACCATAAGTTCTATTAAAGTGAAGCCGCGTTTCATGTCCTTAATTATAGCAAAAAACAAAAACGGAAGCGAGAGGATTCGAACCTCTGAAGCCTTTAACAGCTTACCGCATTTCAAGTGCGGCGCATTCGTCCACTCTGCCACGCTTCCTTGTTTATTATTTTAAGTGTCTGCCTTTTTTGATGCACGAGGTGCAGATTTTTATTCTGCCGCCAGTAGGAAGTTTCGCCCATTGGAGATTTGGGAATTTTCTTGATTTTTTTGTGGGATTATATTTACCGCGCAGAAGGTTTCTTTTTCGCGCCATAATTGTTCCCTTTTTGCATATCGGGCAAGATTTCATGATGGTATGCTATCATATAGGGTATCTCTATGCAAGAAATCAATTTTATATTTTCCATCGCCATTCTTATAATGTCTGTTGTCATCCACGAGGTTTCGCACGGTTTTATGGCGAATCATCTTGGCGACCCGACGGCAAAATACGAAGGACGGCTCACCCTAAATCCTTTTAAGCATTTGGATTTTTTCGGCTCGTTTCTCGTTCCGCTCATAACCTACATGGCGGGCGGGTTTGTTTTTGGCTGGGCGAAGCCGGTGCCATACAATCCTTATAATTTAAAAAATCCGAAAGTTGACGCCGGATTGGTTGCCGCCGCCGGCCCGGCTTCCAATTTTATTATCGCTTTGTTTTTTGGTTTAATATTGAGATTTGGCCAGCAATTTGCTTTTATACCGACTCCGTTTATGGAAATCGTTTCTCTGATTGTTTTGATAAATATTATTCTGGGAATTTTTAATCTTGTTCCCGTTCCGCCCTTGGACGGCTCAAAAGTTTTGTTTTCCTTTTTGCCGAGCGCCATGCAGGGCATTATGAATTTTTTGGAGCGGTTCGGTTTTTTCTTCCTTCTTATTATAATTTTTTTCTTCTCCGGCTGGATTCTGCCCATTGTCTCGTTTTTATTCAGATTGATAACCGGCACGGGGTTTTAACCTTACCTATTGAATTTTTAAAAGTTCTGAGTTAATCTTTACCCTAGAATCGTTAGAACTTAAAAAAGGAGGTGTTGCATGACAACAACACAAAAAACAACTACGCTGTGTTTTTACAAGACGGTTGAAAAAAGAGATGACTTTGGGAAGGATTGGGGGAAGGTCTTTTTAATTCTGAAGAAATTTCTTAATCCTGAATTTAATGTATCTCAAACTTCAGGCGGAAGAAGCGGAGATCTGTGGCGCGAGACCGTAAGGTACGCACTCTTTATCGGTGGAAGCAAGAATGTATGGAACAATGGAAATCTGGGAGGAATTTATCAGCTCACATTAAATAGTACAAATGGAAGCTGTCAGCACCTGTCGGTAATTATTCATATTCATTCAGGCGAAGAAGGGAAATTGATAGTGAAAGAAGTAACACGCGTTCTGGAGGAGATGGATTTTGCTCCCAAGTATTCCTATCTTCGTGAACCAGCAGAACCTCGCTCTTCTTTTCAAAAATGGCTTAAAAAATTGGTAATGCCGATTACTGATTTTAAAACAGCATAGCTGCAATATTGGCATATAAGAGGGACGTAGCGATTCATAGCTAATCCCTCTTTTTGTTTTTTAAAACCTTACTCCTATTGCATAATAAAAACTATTCTGCTATATTATTTATGTCCGCTAAAGGCGGGCAATTTATATAGAAGACCATGCCCGGTAGGACAAATTATGATTATTTTGCTGGGCATCTAAATTTTCCAATATAACTCAATAGTCGTAGCTATATTAATGTTTAAACAAGTTATTGATTGTAAAATAAAGCAATCATAATTTGTACTAACCGGGATGCCAACAATCAGTCAATTAGTAAAAAAACCGAGAAAGACGGTCAAAAAGAAATCAAAAGCGGTGGCGCTCCAGCGCGGTTTTAACACAAAGAGAAACCGGCCGGTTTTTTATTCCTCTCCTTTTAAGAGAGGGGTTTGCATCAATGTAAAAACAGTGACGCCGAAAAAACCGAACTCCGCTTTGAGAAAAGTGGCGAGAGTTCGCCTCACCAACGGCATGGAAGTGACCGCATACATCCCTGGCGAAGGGCACAAACTGCAGGAGCACTCGGTCGTTATTATAAGAGGAGGAAGGGTGAAGGATTTGCCGGGCGTGCGTTATCATATCGTGCGCGGAATTTTGGATACCACTGGCGTGGAAAACAGAAAACAGCAGAGAAGCAAATACGGCGCGAAGAGGCCGAAGAAGAAATAATGCGAACGACGCGAAATCTATGCGAATCCCGCAAAACAATTTCGCATAATTCGCAAAAATTTTCGCAAATTTAGTATTATATTTATATGAGTCCCGTTAGAGGCCGCGATCGCGGTGATGACGGAATATAAGATTTATGATAGGTAATAATTATAAAATTAAACAAGGCGTAGGTTGCAACATTAAGATTGCGATCTGCCTCTAACGGGATGAGAAGAAAAGTAAAAAATAAAATAGAAATAAAACCCGACTATAATTACGACTCCATAATGGTGGAGAAGTTTATTAATTATGTGATGAAGGAGGGGAAGAAAAATGTT
>JBAZPC010000003.1:0-87691 GCA_041648395.1 Minisyncoccota bacterium
ACTACTTCCAAGATCATCCAGATAAAACGGCTGATATAAGAGTCGGCAATACCTCTCTCGGCGCAATTGATCACAATAGTTTTGAGATAAATTTTGAAATGCTGGTAAAAATGGCGGAGGAAGAGGCGGAATACAGGCCGATATCAAAATATCCGGCGGTGAAAAGAGACATCGCTCTTTTTGTGCCGTTTGAGGTAAAAGTGGATGAAGTGCAGGATGTGATAGAAAACACGGCTGGCGAACTTTTGGCTGACACTGATTTGTTTGATATTTATGAAAACGAAGAAAGAAAATCGCTTGCGTTTCATCTCATTTTCCAGTCGCACGACAAAACGCTTGAAGAAAAAGAAATAAACGACTTAATGGATAAAATTTTTAAGGCAATAGAAGCGAATCCAGAATGGGAAGTGCGAAGGTAATAAAACTATCAAAAAACACTGGAGAAAAATGGCTATTTATGTTAAAATATAACTAACATTATGGTGAAAACTAAGGACACATCTGACCCCAAAGCGGAACAAGTCAGCTACGGGGCGAGCGATATTTATGTGCTGGAAGGCCTTGAGCCCGTGCGCAAGCGCCCCGGCATGTATATTGGCTCCACAGGCGTGGACGGACTCCATCACCTTGTCTGGGAGGTTTTTGACAACTCCCGCGACGAGGCAATGGGCAACTTTGCTAATGAGGTGGAGGTGGCGCTTTTGCCGAACAACCGCGTGCGAGTGGTGGACAACGGCCGTGGCATCCCCACGGATATTCACAAACAAACAAAAGTTTCCGCTTTGGAAACGGTTATGACCACACTCCACGCCGGAGGAAAATTCGGCGGTGAGTCGTACAAAATCGCCGGCGGGTTGCATGGTGTCGGGGTTTCCGTGGTGAACGCACTTTCCATTTGGCTTAAGGCGGAGGTGTATCGCGACGGCGGAAAATTTGAACAGGAATACAAGCGGGGCAAGCCGGCATCAAAAGTGAAAAAAGTTGCTTCAAGCAAATTAAACGGCACGGTTGTCACCTTTGAGCCGGACCCCGAAATTTTTAAGGAAATAAAATTTGACTGGAATAAAATTTTAGGTCATCTGCGTCAGCAGGCGTATTTAGTGAAGGGGCTGAAGATAAGAGTGATAGACGCAAGAAATTTCAGCGGTAAAATAAACGATGAAAAATTTCTATTCCTAAATGATTTACACTTGCCGGTTGATTATCACACTTTTTATTTTGAAGGCGGACTTTTGTCGCTTATAAAATTTCTGAATAAAAGCGAAAAGCCGATTCACAGCAAAGTTTTTTATGTTGAAAAAGAAAATGTAGAAGGCGGAATCGCGAAAATAGAAATTTCTCTCCAGTATGTAGAGGACATTGTGGTGAAAGAGGTGAGCTTCGCAAATAACATTCACACACCGGAAGGCGGAATGCACCTGACCGGTTTTCGCACCGCGCTCACTCGCACTCTTAACGATTACGCGCGAAAAAATAATCTAATAAAAGAAGGAGAAGATAATTTTACCGGCGATGACGTGCGAGAGGGGTTGACCGCCGTGGTTTCTATTTCTCTCCGTGAGCCGCAGTTTGAAGGCCAGACAAAGGCGAAGCTCGGCAATCCGGAAGCGAGAGGCGCGGTGGAAACGGTTTTTGGCGAAGCGTTTTCCGCTTATCTTGAAGAAAATCCTGGCGACGCCCGCGCCGTTATCGGCAAGGTTGTTTTGGCGCTCAAGGCGAGAAAGGCGGCGAAGGCGGCGAAAGACAGCGTTTTGCGGAAGGGAATTTTAGAAGGGCTCACGCTTCCCGGCAAGCTTGCTGACTGCCAGTCAAAAGATCCAGCCGAATCCGAATTATTTATTGTGGAAGGGGACTCCGCCGGCGGTTCTAGTAAGCAGGGCAGAGACAGAAGGACGCAGGCCATTCTTCCATTGCGTGGAAAAATTTTAAATGTGGAAAGAGCGCGCATAGACAAAATGCTGGCGTCAAAGGAAATCAAGGCGCTGGTAATCGCCCTTGGAGCGGCCATTGCCGAAGAATTCAACATAGAAAAAATCCGTTATCATAAAATAATAATTGCCACAGACGCCGACGTTGACGGCTCGCACATCCGCACGCTTTTGCTCACTTTGTTTTACAGATATTATTTGCCGGTCATAGAGGCGGGTTATCTTTACATCGCCATGCCGCCGTTGTTCAGAATTCAGAAAGGAAAAGAAGTTTGGTACGCGTACAGCGACAAGGAGAGGGATAAAATAATAGGCAAAGGGGAAGGGTTTAATGTTCAACGCTACAAAGGTCTTGGAGAAATGAATCCGGAGCAATTATGGGAAACGACCATGGATCCGGCGAGGCGCGTGCTGAAGCAGGTGACCATAGACGACGCCGAAGAGGCAGACGAAACATTTGAGATTCTAATGGGCAAGGAAGTGGAACCCCGCAAACTCTTCATCCAGACACACGCTAAAGCGGTGCAAAATTTGGATGTGTAGATTTACTTTTTCTCCGAAATTTCTTTTTTAATTCTCTCAATAAAATTTTCCAGCGGGGTTGGGTCTTCGTTTCCTTTACGGGAACGGACGGCGATGGTGTTCACGCTTTGTTCTTTTTCTCCCACAACTAAAATGTAAGGAATTTTTTGCATTTCGGCGGAGCGGATGCGTTTGCCGAGGGTTTCATTGCTGTTATCTATTTCAGCTCTGATATTATTTTCTTTCAGTTCTGCAAGCACTTTCTGCCCGTAATCTTCAAATTTTTCGCTTATCGGAATAACTATTACTTGTGTCGGCGAAAGCCACACCGGCAACGCGCCGGCATAATGCTCAATGAGCACGCCAATAAATCTTTCAAGCGAGCCGAGAATGGCGCGGTGCACCATTACGGGCGTTTGTTTATTTCCTTTTTCGTCAATGTAAGACGCGCTGAATCTTTGAGGCATGGAAAAATCAACTTGTATTGTGCCAAGCTGCCAGTTTCTTCCAATGGCGTCTTTTACATTAAATTCTATTTTTGGGCCGTAAAAAGCACCTTCGCCTTCTTTTATTTTATAATCAATATTTTTATTTTTTAGCGCGCTAGCCAATGCTTCCGTCGCTCTTTCCCAAACCGCATCCTCTCCTATGTATTTTTCTGGTTTTGTGGCTATAAAAATTTCATATTCACCAAAGCCGGTTTTTTTGTACGTATCTATGGCGTAATCAACCATTTGCAAAATCTCGTCATTTAACTGCTTTGGCGCGCAAAAAACATGAGCATCATCTTGGGTAAATGAACGCACGCGAAATAAGCCGTGCAGTACGCCGGAAAGTTCGTGTCTGTGCACCAGGCCGAATTCCGCGAATCTTAAAGGAAGTTCGCGATACGAATGTGAATTTTCTTTGTATATAAGAATAGTGCCGGGGCAATTCATGGGCTTTACGGCGAATTCTTGCTTGTCGATTTCGGTGAAATACATATTTTCTTTGAATTTTTCCCAATGTCCCGAGGTCAGCCATAAATTTTTATTCAATATGGGAGGAGTCGCGACTTCTCCATACTCGCGTTTTTTATTTTCTTCTCTTATGAAATCAGTCAGAAGATTAAAAATAATTTTTCCCTTCGGATGCCAGAAAGGGAAGCCAGATCCCTCTTCATGGAAAGAAAACAAATCCAAGTCCTTACCGATTTTTCTGTGGTCGCGCTTTTCCGCTTCTTCCAGCATTTTTAGATGCGCTTCAAATTCCTGTTTTGTATTAAAAGCCACGCCGTAAATTCTGGTGAGCATGGGATTTTTTTCCGAACCCTTCCAATAAGCGCCGGCGATCTTCATAAGCTTAAAAGCGTCGGGGTTAATTTCTTTGGTTGATTCTATGTGCGGTCCAGCGCAGAGGTCGGTGAAACAGCTTTCAGCTTTCAGCTTTCGGCTTTCAGAACAAGATTTGTAAATACTGATAGCTGTTGGCTGAGGGCTGTTAGTTAATTCTTCAATCAATTCCAATTTAAATTGCTGACCTTTGAAAATCTCTCTCGCTTTTTTTGCGTCAGTTTCGCTTTTTTCAAATTTTATTTTTTCTTTTATCAATTCCCGCATTTTGTTTTCCAGCTTTGGCAAATCGTCGGGGGAGAGGGAAATGCCACCGAAATCATAATAAAAGCCGTTCTCTATAACGGGTCCGATGCCAAGTTTTGCCTTGGGAAATTTTTCCAAAACCGCCATGGCGAGCAGATGAGCGAGCGAGTGGCGGATATTCTCAACTTTTTGCATGTAAATAATATAACATATTTTCACTTGACGGGAAATACCCGCTTATGCTAAGCTCTAAATCAGAAGAAGCACCTTATTTTTTACTTACAGAAAGGGGGTGAACGCAAAAAAGGACGAAATTGTTTGTCTTTGTCTTTGGCCACAGGAAAAGGGCTCCTGTATGGCCAATACTACACTTCATTCTGTTGTAATTTTTCAGCAAAAAATAGGGTTTATAAAAACCCTCGTCCTGCCAAAACAGGACAAAAACCAGGGCCGCATATCGGAGAAAACCGAGCGGCCTTTTAATTTGTCATCTCTTTTATTTCCTCCACGATTATTGACGGCTCGTTGTTGCGGAGCGAGATTTTTCCCTTCACGCCCACGCAGTTGCCGTCGCGGATTATGGCGCTATGTTTTTCCAAAACGCGCGGGAAAACCACTATCTCTATGCTGTCCGTATAATCGGAAAGTTTTAAAAACATCATTGATTCGCCTTTTTTCGTTATAATTTTTTTCACTTCTTCAATCATTCCCGCCGTCACCACCGGCATGCCATTCGGCAGTTTTTTGGCGTCGCCGACTTTCGTTTTTATTTTTTCCATCTTGTCTTTGAATTTGTTTAGAGGATGGCCGGAAACATACAACCCCAGCAATTCTTTTTCCCATAAAAGTTTTTCATCCGGCGCGGCTGGCGTTGTTTCTTTCAGTTTTAAAACAGGCACGGAAGTTTGGTCTTGCATAAGCGAAAAAAGGGAATCCTGATTTTTCTGCGTTTTGTTAATTGATTCTTTGTTATATTCCAGCGCCTCCTCCATATTGAAAATCATTTGATTTCTTTCACCGAAGGCGTCCATAGCCCCCGCCTTTATCAGCGATTCAAGAGATTTTTTATTTAAATTTTTATGATGCACGCGGTCAAGAAAATCGGAAAAAGATTTGAAGTGTCCACCTATTTTTCTTTCTTCAATTACGCCGCCGGCGATTTCTTCCCCGAGATTTTTTATGGAAAAAAGCCCGAAGCGGATTGCCTTGTCCACGACCGTGAAGTCGCCGAAGCTTTCGTTGACATTCGGAGGAAGAACTTCAATTCCCATTCTTTTGCATTCCGTTATGGATTCGGCGATTTTTTCTGTGTCTCCGGAATCGGCCGTCATAACAGCGGTCATAAATTCCGCCGGATAATGCGCTTTCATATAAGCGGTTTGGTAAGAGACCTTGGCGTAGGAGGCGGCATGGGCCTTATTGAAACCGTAGCCCTTGAATGGGTCAAATAATTTCCACAGCGCCTCCGCTTTTTCCGGCGGCAACCCGCCGTGCTTTTGGCACCCTTCAATGAAAGTTTTTTCCTGTTTTGCCATTTCGGCCGGAATTTTTTTGCCGATAGCTTTTCTAAATTTATCAACGGTCTCCCAATTGTATCCCGCCATCTCAATAGCAATCAAAAGAACGTCTTCTTGATAAGTGACGACGCCGTAGGTCTTGCCCAGAATTTTTTCCAGTCGCGGGTCAAGATAGGTGACGGATTCTTTTTTATGCTTGCGGTTAATGTAAGTGGGAATGTTTGCCATCGGTCCCGGCCGGAAGAGCGCGATCATGGCCATGATGTCGTTGAAGTCGGACGGCTTCAATTCCTTGAGCCATTTTGTCATTCCGCCTCCGCTCAATTGAAAGACGCCGATCGTTTCCCCTTTTGCCAGAAGTTCGTAAGTTTTTTTGTCGTTTTCCGGAAGGTTATCCAAGTCAATTTCTTTTTTATGGATTTTTTTGACCAGGTTGACGGCGGTTCCAAGAATAGAAAGATTTCTTATGCCGAGAAAATCAAATTTCAAAAGTCCGGCGTCTTCCACGGCATGCATATCGTATTGGGTGATTATTTTCTCTCCATTCGGTTCCCGCTGAAGAGGAATGTAGTCGGTAAGCTTTGTTGGACTAATAACCACACCGGCGGCGTGAACGGAAATATGCCGGGCGCTTCCTTCTATTTTTTTTGAGAGATCAATTATTTCTTTTACCTCTTCGTCTTTTTCGTATTCTTCTCTAAGTTCGGGAACTATCATTAAGGCCTGCTCTATGGTCATGGGGAAACCCTGGGAGCCGAAGGGAATGAGTTTTGATATTTTGTCGCCGAGGGAATACGGCTTTCCCAAAACGCGGGTGATGTCGCGCACGGCGGCTCGCGCCATGATGGTTCCGAATGTTCCTACTTGCGCCACTTTATCGCGGCCATATTTGTCTTTCACATATTCTATAATTTCCTCGCGGCGGTTGTCGGCAAAATCCATATCAATGTCGGGCGGGGAAGGGCGGTAGGGATTTAAGAACCTTTCAAACGGCAAGTCAAGTTTTATTGGGTCAACACTGGTTATGCCGATAAGATAAGAAACGAGCGAGCCGGCTGCCGAACCTCTGGTGTTACTGATTATTTTATTTTCATGGGCGAATTTCATTATGTCCGCCACAACCAAAAAATATGGGGCGTAGCCCTTTTTATTTATGATATCAAGCTCGTATTCTATTCTCTTTTTTATTTCTTCACTGTTGCTGTTGTTGCCGAAAATTTTTTCGTATCCTCTTTGAACCATTTCTTTCAATAATTCTTCAGCTGTTTTTCCTTCTGGCAGGTCAATTTTAGGGAAAACCCAAGTGCCAAGTTTTAATTCCAAATCGCATTCTTCCGCAATTTTTGAGGTGTTTTCTATCGCCTCGGGGGTGTCTTCAAATAACTTTTCCATTTCTTTGCCGGAGCGGAGCGAATAATCGTCGTCTTTCATAGTGAGGCGGCTTTTATCGTCAACTTTTGCGTTTGTTTGAATGGCGACAAGAAAATCTTGCGCCTGGGCGTCGTCTGGTTTGAGATAATGCGCGTCCTGGGTGGCAACTAGGGGAATTTCCAGTTTTTTAGCAAGTTTGATTAATTCTTTTTGAAGTTCTTGATATCCTTCCACGCTTGGATGGTGGCCGATCTCAATAAAAAAATTTCCTTTGCCGAAAATTTCTTCGTAGTCCTTCGCAGATTTTTCCGCCTCCTCAAAATTTTTTACCGCCAACAATCTGGAAATTTCTCCGGCCATGCAAGCGGAAAGAGCGATGAGCCCTTCGGAGTGCTTGCGCAAAAAATCTTTATCTATTCTCGGCTTGTAATAAAATCCCTCAAGGTGCGCGGCGGTGACGATTTTTATTAAATTTTTATAACCGGTCTCGTTTTTCGCCAAAAGAATAAGATGATAGCGCTTGTCGTCTATGTTCGGCCGTTTCTGATGCATTGATTCGTATGCCACATAGGCCTCTGTCCCGATGATTGGTTTAATGCCGGCCTTCTTGCATTTTTTATAAAAATCAATGGAGCCGTACATGTTGCCGTGGTCGGTGAGTGCCAACGCCGTCATGCCGAGTTTTTTCGCTTCGTTCACCAGCTCGTCAATTTTTGCAAGGCCGTCGAGAAGAGAGTAGTGAGAGTGCGTATGAAGATGTACAAACTTAGATGCCATAAACATTGTCATTATAACAAAGAATTAACGAATTATCATATTTTTAAAATGTTACCGATAAAATGCGATCGCATGGGATTGGTAAGATTTTTTAATTGGAGTATAATGAGTTTGTGGCCATAAAAAGTGAGACAAAACAAAAAATATTATTACTACTACTAGCTGGTGTTGCTTTGGGATTATCTAGGTCTCCTAAAAATTATTTCAGAATTTTGGAAGGCATATCAAAAGAATGGAAAGAAATTGACCGCAATAAATTAATTCGCGCCGTCCGCGAATTTTACAGAGACAAGATTGTGGATTATAAAGAGAATAAAGACGGAATAGTTGAAATTATTTTAACAAAAGGCGGCAAACAAAAAGCGCTTAAATACCAAATTGATGAAATTAAAATAAAAAAGCCGGAAAAATGGGACGGCAAATGGCGGATGGTTGTTTTTGACATACCGGAAAAGAAAAAGAAGGCGAGAGAGGCGCTAAGAAACAAACTGCAAGATCTCGGTTTTCAGGAATTGCAAAAGAGCGTTTTGATTTTTCCGTACGAATGCGAGGATGAAATAGATTTTATCGTGGAAGTTTTTGAAATCAGGCCATACGTGCGATTTTTGAAAGTGGATTCTTTTACCAACGAAGAGCAATTCAAAATCAAATTTAAATTATATTAAATTTTCTAGACTTTAAAATCTTACCGTTCCCAAGCGACCTGCCCGCCATCGGCTATGCCGAAGGCATTGCAGGCGGGTCGCTGGCCAGTGGTAAGATTTTTTTAATGATTCTAATAAAAGCAAAAAGAAAGAGGGGTTTTTAACCCCTCTAGATATCATTAACTACAAAAAACTCGTAAATCAAGACTGTAAATACCCCGTACATACTCCCACTACCTCCTTCTGCTAGACTTAATAAAAATGAAACCAAAATAATCGCCGTCGCTCTTCCTGTTACTTTAAAGAATTTTTTTAAAGTAACAGTGATCCCCAATGCCTTATATATCGGATCGTCTCCAAAATTCTCAGGCGGACAAACTTTTACTTTAGTCATACAGCCTCCTTTTTTATTTTTTTAACCTCCTATCTGTTTTAAGGGTAACATACCTTTCTTAAAAAAACAAATGGTATAATTAAATTATGAAAAATAAATATATTGTCGGAATTGATGAGGCAGGGCGGGGGCCGTTGGCGGGACCAGTGGCCGTCGCTGCTGTCGTGGCGAATCTCAAATCTCAAATCTCAAAAATCAAAATTTTGGCTGGCATTAAGGATTCAAAAAAATTAAGCGCGAAACAGCGCGAAGAATGGTACAGAAAAATAAAATCTAAAAAATCAAATCTCAAATCTTTTTGCGTTTTTATTAGCCACAAAACAATAGACAAAATTAACATTCATCAGGCGACGCTACTTGGTGTGAAAAAAGTTTTGAAAAAATTCAAAAGGAAGCCCGGTCTCGTTCTTCTTGACGGCTCTCTCCACGCGCCGAGGGAATACAAACAAAAAACAATAATAAAAGGCGACGAGAAAATCTCTTTAATTTCTGCTGCTTCAATTATTGCCAAAGTCAGCCGAGACAGAAAAATGACGGGCCTGCATAAAAAATATCCGAAATATCACTTTGACAAACATAAGGGCTACGGCACAAAACTCCATTACAAAAAAATCAAAAAACACGGCTTGCTGGAAATCCACCGCAAATCGTTTTGCCTGCCCGCAACGCCTGAGCGTAGCGATGGCGGGCGCGGTAAAAAATAACTTGAAATATTTTAGCAAATAGTTTAACATACTAAATATCATGGTTGTACGAATGAGACATACTCGCGCGCATACGCGCAACAGGCGTTCCCATCATGCTTTGACGGGAATCGTCCTTTTGAAGTGCAAAAAATGCAGCGAGCCGGTTCAGCCCCATATTGCCTGCAAAAATTGCGGCACCTATAAGGGCAAGGAGGTCATTGACGTCCTTAAAAAATTGAGCAAGAAACAGCGCAAAAAGAAGAAAGAATCCAAGTAAATTTACAATTCATGGCAAATAGACATCTATCCAGAAGTATAGCGATGCAAACTCTTTTTGAGTTGGATTTTAATAATTACGACAAAGCGAAAATAAAGGAGATTTTAAAAAGAAACACAGAGGAATTTGCTCCCGGCATGGAAGATATGGCTTTTGCGGAAAGAACAGTGGAAGGCGTGATTAAAAATCAGAAAAAAATTGATGAAATAATAACCAAGGCGGCGCCGGAATGGCCCATCAGCCAGATTTCCGTCGTGGACAGGAATATTTTGCGAATCGGCCTCTACGAACTTTTGTTTTGCAGTAAAAAGGAAGTGCCGTCAAAGGTGGCCATCAACGAGGCGATTGAGATTGCCAAAAGTTTCGGCAGCGAATCGTCGGGCAGATTCATAAACGGCGTTTTAGGAACCGTTTATAGAGAAATCGGCGCCGACAAGGAAGAAAAAATGCCGGAAGAAAAACTTGCCGGCGCGGTTGTTTACAGGCCGGAAGGAAAAAGTTTTATATTCGCTTTTGTCCATGACGTTTTCGGCTACTGGACATTATCCAAAGGTCATCTGGAAGGAAGGGAAACGCCGGAAGAGGGAGCAAAAAGAGAAATCAAAGAGGAATTGGGATTAAATATAAAAATTGAAGACGAGCTGGGCTTAAACGAATACATCGCTTCCGACCCGGAAAAAGGGAAAATTAAAAAAATAGTAAAATATTTTCTGGCCTCAACGAAAGAAAAAGAACTTTCTCTTAAAGAAACGGGCGGACTTGATGACGCCGCGTGGTTTCAGATGGGGGAGTTGGCGGACATCAAAACCTACGACGACATAAGGCCGATAATTGCGAAAGCGATAAAAATATTGAGCGCAAAATGAAAAACTTTGAAAAATTTGAAAAAATAATAAAGATAAAATTTAAAGACCCAAAACTGCTTAAACAGGCCTTCATTCACAGGTCATACTTGAATGAAAACCCGTCTAAGGAGATCGGTCACAATGAGCGCCTTGAATTTCTGGGAGACGCGGTTTTAGAATTGGCGACAACCGAATATCTTTACAAAAAATATCCTGACAAGACGGAGGGCGACATGACGGGCTTTCGCGCGTCGCTGGTCAACGCCGTGATGCTTTCGGAGGTGGCGAATGAAATTGGCATGAGTGATTTCCTTCTTTTATCCAAGGGCGAGGCGAAAGATGAAGGCAAGGCGCGGCAATTCATAATGGCGAACACTTTTGAAGCGCTGGTGGGCGCTATTTATTTGGACAGCGGATTCAAGAAGGCGTCTGTTTTTTTGAACGCGGCTCTTTTTCCGAAACTTGAGAAAATCATTGAGGAAAAATTATGGATAGACGCCAAAAGTTTGTTTCAAGAAAAAGCGCAGGACGCGCTGGGTATCACGCCGACCTATCGGCTCATTCGTGAATGGGGGCCGGACCATATCAAGACATTCGTGGTGGGTGTTTATCTTGATAATGAAATGATTGCTGAAGGCAGCGGTTTTTCCAAACAGGAGGCCGAACAGCATGCCGCCCGCGGCGGGCTTAAAGCCAAGCACTGGGTGGATTAAAAATTTTTTATGCTAAAGCGTCTAGAATTATCCGGGTTTAAATCTTTTGCCAAGCTGACGAAATTGGAATTTCCGGCGGCGGTTTCGGCTGTAGTCGGCCCCAACGGCTCCGGCAAATCAAACATCGCCGAGGCGATGCGCTGGGTGTTGGGCGAGCAGTCCATGAAATCGCTTCGCGGGAAAAAGGGCGAGGACCTCATCTTTAATGGCTCGCAGATGGCGCCGAAGCTGGGCAAGGCATCTGTTTCCCTTATCTTGGATAACAGAAAAAAAATTATTCCCATTGATTACGACGAAGTAAAAATCACAAGAAAAGTTTTCCGCGACGGCATAAACGATTATCTTATAAACGATTCCATCGTGAGGCACAAAGATGTCGTGGAACTTTTAAGTAAAATTGGCCTTGGAACTTCAAGCCATTATATCATCAGCCAAGGTGAGGCGGACAGAATTTTAAACACCTCATTAAGAGAGAGAAGGCAAATGATAGAGGACGCGCTGGGGCTGAAAATTTACCAGCTAAAAAAAACAGAAGCGGAGAGAAAGCTGGAAAAAACAGAAGATAACATGAACCAGGTTGAGACCTTGAAAAGAGAAATCCAACCGCATTTGAAATTTTTAAAGAAACAGGTGGAAAAAGCGGAAGAAGTTTTTTCTTTAAGGGACAAACTGAAAAAAATATACGCCGTTTATTTTTTGAATGAGAATAATTATCTCAAAACAAACGAGAAAAAAATAATTGATGAAAAAAGCGCGGTAGAAAAAGAATTTCACGAAATCAAAAAAGAACTGCACGGAGCGCCGGAGGGTTCTCAAACCCGGTCCGTCAAACTAAAAAATGAAATTCAGGAATTAAGAAATGGGGCGGGCAATAAAGAGGCGGAAGCGGGGGAATTGCGCTTGAAAAGAAATTCCACAGAGAGGGAATTGGGCAGAATTGAAGGAATACTGGAGGCCGTTGAGGCGGAAAAAAAGCAGGACGATAATATTTCTGTGCCATTGAAAGAAGTTAAAAATTTTGCGGAAGAAATAGAAGCCGGTATAGACAAAGGACTGGCTTTTGAGCAAATAAAAAAAATGATAAGGGATTTTTTGAGCAGAATCGGCTCAAAAATTTTTACATCTTCACCCAATCTTGGCGATTTAAAAAACAAACAAGAAGAAACGCGAAAGTTATTGGACAAAATTAGCGAGACAGAGAAAGAGTTAACAGAGAAAATTTCTGTTTTAAAAAGCGAAATTACAGAAAAAGAAAACCAGCTTCATTCTTTGGAAAAAGAAAGATATTCAATGGAGGCGCGATTCAAGGAACTGGAAGGAATTTTAAGAAATTTAAACGCGAGAAAGGAAAATTTTGACATGCAAAAAAACGAGTTGGAAATGGAAACACGAGAGGCAAGGGCGTTGTTGGGCGAGATGGAGGGGAAACCGAGTTTCCTAGAGGAAACTCGGTTTCCCCTAGATTGGGAAAACGAAAGAGCGAAGATAAGGCGCGATGTGGAAAGAATGAAAATAAGAGTGGAAGATTCCGGCGCCATAGACAACGAGGTGTTGAAAGAATTTGAGGAGGTTAGAAAAAGAGACGAATTTTTTGAGAAAGAGCTGGCTGACCTCAAGCAGGCCGTCGGCTCGCTTAAAAATCTTTTGCTTGAACTTGAAGAAAAAATTGACCGGGATTTTAAAGTCGGCATAGAAAAAATAAACAAAGAATTCCAGAAATTTTTTGACGAGATGTTCGGCGGGGGAAAGGCAGAATTGAGAAGAGTTGCGCCAGTAAAGAGGGTAAAAAAAGAAGACCCCGAAGACCCGACGTCCGACGTCGGGGAAGTTGAGAATGAGGAAAAAGAAGAGGGCATAGAAGTTTATGTGAATCTGCCGAAAAAGAGAATTCATTCTTTGGATGCGCTTTCCGGCGGGGAGAGGGCGCTCACTTCCATCGCGTTGCTTTTTGCCATGTCCCAGGTCAATCCGCCGCCGTTTTTGGTTTTAGACGAAACAGACGCGGCTCTTGACGAAGCGAATTCGCAGAAGTACGGCAAGATGCTGAATAATTTGAGCAAACAAACCCAGCTTATTGTCATCACTCACAATCGCGAAACAATGAAGCAGGCGGGGATTTTGTACGGTGTGACAATGGGCTCGGACAGCGTTTCTAAAATCCTCTCCATAAAATTCACCGAAGCGGAAAAAATTGTAAACTAGGGGTTGCTGATTATTATTTTTTAAGCTATATTTGTGTCTATATGAAGCAAGAGAAAATACGCGAACAAATTTATAAACAACTTCCTTTAATAAAGAGCAAATATAATGTAAAAAAGATTGGGGTTTTTGGCTCGTTTGTCCGAGGTGAGCAAAAGAAAGGGAGCGATGTTGATATTTTGGTGGAATTTAAAAGTCCTATCGGATTTTTTGAATTTATTCGGTTGGAAAATTTCTTAAGCCACACCTTACACAAGAAAGTGGACTTGGTTTCTAAAAAATCTATCAAGCCGGCGGTTAAAAAAGAAATTATGAGAGAAGTGCAATATGTCTAAAAGAGGAATTAAACTTTATCTCGGAGATATAAAAGATTCTATTAGAAAAATAGAAAAGTATACGCGCGGTGTTAATTTTGCTGATTTTTCAGGCGATGAAGAATTGATTGACGCGGTGGCTAGGAACATTTCTATAATAGGCGAAGCCGTCATAAATATACCCGGTGAAATAAAAACAAAAAATCCTGATGTGGCGTGGAAAGAAATAAAGGGCATGAGGAACAAAGTCATTCATGAATATTTTGGTGTTGATGAGGAAATTTTGTGGAAAACTATTCAGGAAGATATCCCAGTGTTCAAAAAGCAAATCAACAAGCTTTTGAAGGGGATAAAATAATCATAAAATTCACCGAAGCGGGAAAGATTGTGAGTTAAGACGCTTTTGTTGATTAAAAATAAAATATAGGTTATCTTTAGATTAGAAGCTTTTAGAAACTTTTTTAAAAAAGGAGGGGATAAAAATGGGTAAACAAAAAGAGATTATCGTAAAATTTGATAATCTTGTGCAGGATCATCCTGTTATTACGGGCAAAAAAATTCCCGTATATGCTTCAGTACTTCCCAATCAGTTAGACTCGCTTAGGATGGCGGGGAAACGTGGCAGAGAAGCTGCCGGAATATTCAAAAAAAGGCTTAGTTCTTTTTAAAATTTAATAGGAGGTAATAAAGAGGCGTAATAACCAAAAGCCTCTTTTTTATTTGACTTAAAAATGCGGTTTTGCTAATATTGATTTTGTTATGTTAATGATACGGCTACAGCGGACTGGAAAAAAGCATGACCCGAGTTTTCGGGTTGTTTTGATTGATTCAAGGCGCGCGGCGAGCAGCGGTTCGGTCTTGGAGATTTTGGGCGACTACAGCGCCACGAGAAAAAAATATAATCTTAACACGGAAAGAATAAAAAGTTTGATGTCCAAAGGCGCGAAAGTTTCCGACACGGTTCATAATTATTTAGTGAAAGAAAAAATAATAGGAGGCGAAAAACGCGACGTTCTTCATCACACGAAAATAAAAGCGAAGTTGGCAAAAAAAGCGCCGAAAGAAGCGGCGACACCAGCTCCAGCAACAGCTTGACAAACACATTTTTTCGTCTATAATGGAGATTAATAATTCCAGCAATTCAGGACGGTCGAACGTCCGCCCAAGGTGGACAAGCTGGAGAAGATTTATAAGATAAATTTACAGAGTTCAATACAATGGCTGACATAGACAAGGACTTTCTTGAGTTCGTCGTGAAGTCGCTCGTTGATACCCCTTCAGCAGTCAAAGTTGACCGAAAGGTTGACGAGATGGGAGTTCTCATGACTTTGAGAGTTGACCCAGCCGACATGGGCAAGATCATTGGACGCGACGGCAACACTGCCAAGGCGATCAGAACCCTTTTGAGGGTTGTGGGTCTTAAGAACAATGCCAGAGTCAATCTCAAGATTGAGGAGCCGGAAGGAAGCACGAGGCCTCCGAGGGCATCCAGGAGCGTTGACGAAGCGATAGAGGACCTAAAGATATAATCAAAGACGAAAAACCATGCTAATATACAAGCATGGTTTTTCATTTGGTTACGATTTTTCCCGAGGCGATTAAGAGTTATTTTGACAGCTCTATTTTGAAGCGCGCGCAGGAAAAAAAAATGGTGAAAATAAAATTTTACAATCCGCGGGATTTCGCGAAAGATAAACATAAGCGGGTTGATGACAAGCCGTTTGGCGGAGGACCGGGGATGGTAATGAAGATTGAACCGCTTGTTAAAGTAATTCAATTTGTAATCTCAAAAATAAAACCTGCCCGACAGCAAGGCGGGTCTCAAAAATCAAAAATTATTATTTTAGCGCCGACAGGAAAACAATTTACACAAAAAATGGCTCAAGATTTTGCCAAGAAATACAAAAATATTATTTTAATTTCTGGCCACTACGAAGGAATTGACGAACGAGTGGCGAAAATTTTCAAAGCGGAAAAAATTTCCGTCGGCCCATATGTTTTGACGGGCGGGGAATTGGCGGCGGGGGTTGTTATTGACGCCGTCTCGCGCCACATCCCTGGCGTGCTCGGCAAAGCGGAATCGCTTGAAGAAAAAAGGGGAGCCCTCGGTTTACAGGTCTACACCCGGCCGGAAGTTTTCAAATGGCGCGGTAAAAAATACCGCGTGCCGAAGGTTTTATTGTCTGGCAATCACAAAAAAATAGAAGAATGGAAACGATTGACACATTAATCAGTTATAGTAAAATGGAGAAATAATATGGAAAATCTCACAAGAACACAAACTATATTCTTGGTTTTATTGGTCAGCTTCGTGGTTTCAGTTGCCACGGGTATTGTTACTGTCACCTTGGTAAATCAGGCGCCGCCGCCTCTGACCCAAAGCATCAGCAGAATAATTGAAAAAGTTATCCCGGGCGGGACACAGCAAGTACAGCAGATAATTTCCGACACGCGAGAAGAAATGATAACAAACGCCGTTAAGAATATTTCTCCCGCGGTGGTGAGCGTTATAGCCACTAAAGATGTCCCTGTTTTTGAAGAATATTATGTAAATCCTTTCGGCAACGACAGTTTTTTTAATTTTCAAATTCCTCAATATAGGCAGAAGGGAACGGAGAAGAAGCAGGTTTCCAGCGGTACGGGATTTTTCGTTTCGGCGGACGGATTTATTGTCACAAACAAACATGTGGTGCAGGACACAGAAGCGGAGTACACGGTTATCAAAAATGACGGTAAAAAAATTAATGCGAAAATTTTAGCGAGAGATTCTTTTCAAGACGTCGCTATTTTGAAAGTGGAAGGAAAAGATTTTAGTTTTATACCTTTGGGTGATTCCGGCAAAATAGAAATAGGCCAGACGGCAATTGCTATCGGCAATGCTTTGGGTGAATTTCAAAATACCGTTTCCGTCGGCATAGTGTCGGGGTTGAACAGAAATATTGTTGCGAGCGGGGAGGACTTGCAGGGCTTGATTCAGACGGATGCCGCCATCAATGCCGGCAATTCTGGCGGGCCCCTCTTGAATTTGTCTGGTCAGGCGATCGGCATTAATACGGCCATGGCAAGCGGAGCGGAAAATATGGGTTTTGCCCTGCCGATAAATATTGCCAAAAAAGACATCCAGGACACAAAGGACTTCGGCAAAATAAAATATCCATATCTGGGCGTAAGATATAAAATAACGGACCAAGGAGTTATTTTAACAAAAGGACAGAACGGCGAACCGGCTATTTATCCAAATAGTCCAGCGGCCAAAGCTGGCCTCAAAGAAGGAGATATTATTAAAAACGACTTATCGGCTCTTTTGAATCAGTATCGCGTGGGCGATAAAGTTGATTTAAAAATTATTCGCGACGGGAAAGAAATAGCAATATTTATTACTCTCGAAGAGCGTCCAGAGAATCTTTAAAAAAATAAAATGCCTCCATTTGGAAATTTTACAACTAAAGCGCAGGAAGCGGTGCGCAAAGCCCATGAAGTGGCGATTGAGCGCGGGCAGAATCATGTTGATGTGATTCATCTTTTGGCCGCTTTGACCATGCAAGACGAAAGCATGGTTCTTTCCGTTTTGGACAAATTGCAGGTGGACGTCGTTTTTTTATCCGATTCTATTCTTGACCACATAAGCGAAACGGAAAAGTCGTCTCTACTTACGCCTTCTTACCAAATTTTTCTCACCACGGAATTGGCGAAAGTTCTTGAGGCCTCGCACAAAATAGCGAGATTCATGAAAGACGATTACGTTTCCACCGAACACCTTTTTTTGGCCATTCTGGAAATTCCTTCAAGTGCCAGAGATATGCTCGCAAAATTCAGAATAACAAAAGAAAATACGATGAGCGTTTTAAGCGAACTCCGCCAGGCGAATGTCACGGACGTTGATATGCCGAACAAGTCCAAAATTTTGGAAAAATATTCCAGAAATCTCACCAAGCTCGCGCGCGAAGACAAACTTGACCCGGTGATAGGAAGAGAGGGCGAAATAAAAAGAGTGATGCAAATTTTAAACAGAAGAACGAAAAATAATCCCATACTCATCGGCGAAGCCGGAGTGGGGAAGACGGCCATTGTGGAGGGCTTGGCGCAAATGATAGCCAAGGCGGATGTGCCGGAATCGTTGCGCGACAAAGAACTTATTTCTCTTGACCTGGGCGCTTTGGTTGCCGGAACGAAATACAGAGGAGAATTTGAAGAACGCTTAAAAACCGTGATGCGCGAGATAGAGCGCGCCAGCGGGAAAATTATTCTTTTTATAGACGAGATACACACCATTGTCGGCGCGGGCGCCGCGGAGGGAGCCATAGACGCTTCCAATATGCTGAAACCGGCGCTTTCCCGAGGGGAACTTCACGCCATCGGCGCCACCACCATAAAGGAATACCAAAAGCACATAGAAAAAGATATGGCCTTAACCAGAAGATTTCAACAGGTTTACGTTGAGGAGCCGTCGATTGATTCCGCCGTTTCAATTATGCGCGGGCTGAAGGAAAAATATGAGCTTCATCACGGCGTGAGAATTACGGATGACGCCATAAAATCGGCCGTGAATTTTTCCAGCCGCTACATAACGGACAGATTTTTGCCGGACAAGGCCGTTGATCTCATTGACGAAGCGGCGAGCGCCATGCGCCTTGAGTTGGACAGCATGCCGGAGGAACTTGAAATAGCGCACAGGGAAATAATGAAATTGGAAATAGAAAAAGAGGCGCTAAAAAAAGAAGCGGAAGGAAAAGATGAAGCGGCGAACAAGGCGAAAAAAAGAATAAAGGAAATTGAGAAGAGTGTGAGCGATCTCAAGGAAAGAATTTTTTCGCTTGAATTAAAATGGAAAAACGAAAAGGAATCAATCGCGAACATCAGACAGCTGAAAAAAGATTTTGAAATATTTAAACTGGAAGCGGACACGGCCGAGAGAAAAGTTGATTTGGCTCGCGTGGCGGAGTTGCGCTACGGAACCTTGCCGTCTTTGGAGAAAAAAATAACGGAAGAGGAAAAGCGATTAAAAAAACTACAGATATCAAGACGCCTATTGAAAGAAGAGATAACGGAAGAAGATATCGCTGCCGTTGTTTCGCGCTGGACGGGCATTCCGGTTTCCAAAATGCTGGAGAGCGAGGCGGGCAAACTAATGAAACTTGAAGATGAATTGAGGAAAAGAGTGGTGGGTCAAGATGAAGCTATAATAAAAATCGCCAACGCCATCAGGCGTTCGCGGGCGGGAATTTCTTTTGAAGACAGGCCAATCGGTTCGTTTATGTTTTTAGGTCCCACAGGAGTGGGGAAGACGGAGCTCGCCAAGGCCTTGGCGGAATTTATGTTTAACGACGAAAAAGCGCTCATCAGGGTTGATATGTCAGAATATATGGAACGGCACACCGTTTCCAAATTTATCGGTTCGCCGCCGGGATATGTGGGGCACGAAGAGGGAGGCCAACTCACGGAGCTTGTCCGCCATCGCCCCTACTCCATAGTTCTTTTTGACGAAATAGAAAAAGCGCATCCGGAGGTGTTCAACATCATGCTTCAAATTTTAGACAACGGCCGGCTTACAGACGCCAAAGGCAGGCACGTTAATTTTAAAAATTCCGTTTTGATAATGACATCAAATATCGGCTCTGAATTCGTGCGCAAAATGGAAAATCTCGGTTTTGCTGTCGCTAAAAACGGCGAAGAAGAAACAGAAAAACAGCTGAAGGAAAAAATAACGCAGGCGCTTGAAGATAAGTTCAGGCCGGAGTTTTTAAACCGCTTGGACGAGATAATTATTTTCAACAGCCTCACCCACGAAAATCTCAAAAATATCGTAAAAATCCAAATCGGCATCGTTGTTAGCCAATTGGCAAAAAAAGATATTGGTCTTGATATTTCCGACCAGGCCCTTTCTTTTTTGGTAAAAGAAGGTTATAATCCGCATTACGGCGCGCGCCCTTTAAAACGCTTAATTCAGAATAAAATTTTGAACCAAGCGGCCAATCTCATCATTGCCGGCAAAGTTAGAGAAGGAGGAATTATTTCCGTTGATGTCAAAAACGGCGACTTGGCGATAGAGGCCTGCCCGACGGCAAGGCGGGCGGCGGCAAAAGGCAGAGTTAGGGGTAGGTGGCGGAGTGGTCAATCGCACCAGACTGTAAATCTGGCGGCCTAACGGCCTTCGGGGGTTCAAATCCCTCCCTGCCCACCCGCTTAAAAATATGAGTCAAGATAAATTAATAAAACTTCAATGCACAAAGTGCAAGCGCATCAATTACTGGTCGCGCAAAAACAAGAAAAAATCCGCCTCTGGCGGAGAGCCTCGCAAAATCGAGCTCAAGAAGTTTTGCAATTGGTGCAAAAAACAAACACCGCACAAAGAGGCGAAGAAATAATTATTCTGAAAGATGAAATTCGGTAGAAAATTTTTCGAGGAGCAAGGGCGCGAGATGGCCGATCCAGAATCTTCGGCCGAGAAGCTGTTACCTTTTCTCAAAAAAATCTCGGAAAACCTGAGAAACGAAGGAGTGCCGGTTGATGAAAATTGCAGGATTGAAATGCATGATTTTTTCGATTTACACGGAAAAGAAACCATAGAAACTGACATTAAGAAAGTAAGGAACTTTGAAAAGAGCAAATATTCTAATATCCCAGAAAAAAGAATTGAAGAAGAAAAACAAAAAACAAACGGAGAAAAGCTAGAAATGCTAATAGTCGTTTTGTTTTCTAAATTTTTGAAGGATAAATTTATTGTGGCAAGATCTTCTCGTTATGACGATATTGAGAATGGAGTTGATACCATAATTTTAGAAAGAGAAACAGGGAAATTGGTTTGCGCTCTTGATGAGGTAGCAGACACAGAAGGTAAACAGTACCATGATAAAGTAGAAAAAATCACAAAGAAAAACAAAAAAGGAAGCAAATTGAAATATGGTTTAAAAATGGAAAACGGCAAACTGTCTAAAGGGGCAGTGGAAGGCGCGCCGATTTTCTACATAGCCCTATCGGAAAGACATCTTAATGAAGGTATAAAAAACCTATCTTTGTCATTGGAAGAAAAATCTGATTATGAAAAAAATTTGTTCAGATATTTTACCAGTTCGCTTCAAAGCCAGTATGATTCTTTGGTTCTAGAAAAGCATGTGGACCAGTTAATAAAAAGCAGAGTGGAAACATTCAAAGAGGTTCTTGATAAATTCAAAGAAAGCAGATAATCTTTATTGTATAGTGAAAATTAAGGGAGATTAGTTAAATGGTATAATGTTGGTCTCCAAAACCAACGTCAGGGGTTCGATTCCCTTATCTCCCGCTAGTCCACTTTATATCTTTGTTTCTTTTAAACCAAGTCATTTGACGTTTGGCGTATTGGCGGTTTTCTAAAATCATTTTTTCTAACATTTCTGTTTTATTAATCTTTCCTTGCAGAAACATTGCCGGATATTTGTATTCAAAACCGAGTTCATAAAGCCGTTTCCAACTTAATTTGGAGTCATGCAACCTTTTTGTTTCTTTAATTAAACCTTGCCGAAGCATTTTTTTAACCCGTTTTTCTATGCGTTTTTGCAATTCTTTTTCCGGTAATTTAATGCCAATAAAAAGATACTGACTACTGACTACTGGATACTGACTACTAACTTTTGGCACCTTGCCAAGAGTTTTTGCTATCTCTATCGCCCTAATCAGCCGTCGCGGATTTTTTGCATCTATGTTTTTTGCCCTAATTGAATTTAACTTTTTCAGCATTTTGAATAATTTTTCCACAGGCATTTTTTCCAGTTTCTTGCGCAATTTCCAATTTGGCGCCACTTCGGCGATTTGCATTCTACCCAGAAGAATATCAATGTAAAAACCAGTTCCGCCACAGATGATCGGTGTTTTCCCGCGCGCTAAAATATCCGCAATCGCTTTCTCTCCACATCTTTTAAAGTCCAAGGCAGTAAAAATCTTTTTCGGCGAAGCAATATCAAGGCAATAATGTGACACGCCTTTCATTTCTTTTTTACTAATTTTCCCCGAGCCGATATTTAGCCCCTTATAAACCTGCCTAGAGTCAGCGGAAATAATTTCAGCTCGCCCTGACTTATCCCGAACATTGTTGAGGGAGCCGAGTCGAAGGGCAAACTTAACTGCCAGCTCGCTTTTACCAGAAGCAGTGGGTCCAATAATGACGATAATTTTATCATTTGTCATTTTACGCATATGCTGAATTTGACTAACTATTTTTGTTCAATATTTTCCAATGGACTTTTAATATTTCTAATTGCCGGATTGGTGACTTTGGTATAAAGTTGAGTCGTTCTAATATTTTGATGCCCTAATAATTCCTGCACATAACGCACATCCACACCGTTTTCTAATAAATGTGTGGCAAAACTATGGCGAAGAGAATGAAAAGTGGCGTCTTTTTGAATACCTGCCTTTTTTAATCCGTTTTCAAAAACTTTCTGTGCCGTGCGTTCCGTTAATTTTCCTCCCCTGCCGTTCTCAAAAAAGTAATCGTCAACCGGTCTGCTTGTTGCTAAATTTATAATGTCATTTTTGAGCTTCTCGGGGAAAATAGTTATGCGGTCTTTATCTCCCTTTGCCCCCTTAATATGGATTGTTAATTCTTCAATATTTATATCTTTAATTCTCAAATTTGTTGCTTCACTAACTCGAAAACCGGTGCCATAAGATAAAGCGATAATTAATTTATGCTTCTGATTTGAAATTGCGTTTATAATATTTTCTATTTCTATCCGAGAAAGAACGACCGGAAGTTTTTTTGAAGTTTTGGCAAATTTCAAATCAACCGCAATAGCAGATTTCATTACATCGCGGTAAAAATATTTAATCGCGTTAAGATAAAGATTGATGGTTTGCGATGATTGCCTCCTTTCCTGTTTTTCTAACAGATATTTTTTGATTACATCAATATTCGGATCTTTTCCAATGGTTCCGATAAAACGAAAAAAATCAGAAAGGCATAAAAGGTAGCTCTTAATTGTCTTCCGGCTATAATTGCGCAATTTTAGCTCAATTTCAGTTTTTTGTAATAATTCTTGTAATTGCATAAAATTTATATTATATTAAAACCAGTCGAAATTTAAGAAAATGCTATCATGTATTCGCACAATATACAAATTATAGCATATTAACAAACAATTATTCGCATAATAACGAGTTAGCTGAAATAGCAAAAAACAAAATTGGAAAAGTTATTTTTGGAAATTTTTTAACAAAAAAATCCCGAGATAAAAATCATCTCGGGATTGATAATGGCTAACCTGAACCGCGCCTAGATAGCGAGATAAACCTCTTTGATTGGCATTCCCTCGTAGGTGCATGGGAGGTCTTCGCGGTGAAGACGGAAAAATATTTGCCCATCCTGCTTGGTTTCGACAAAGCCACCACCTGAAGCATACTTGTGACCATGGGTAACATCGATCACTTTCATTTCAGCGTTCAGCATACCAATCGCGACCTTGGCGTCGTACAGCTCAGAAAAGTTAGCTCCTTCTGTGGGCAAACATTTTTCCGGCGATCCGAACACTACACAGTATCCGATATCCTCGCTGATTTTTGCGAAAAATAGAAGCGTGTGCTCATCAGATACACCCTGTACTATTACAACACCCATCTTTCCAATCGTAACTTTCATGTGTTCCTCCTATTCGTAGTTTTTTGTTAAAAAATTTCCAAAAATAACTTAGAAATCGACCTCACTAATGGCTTGTTTAATTTAAAGAGCTTTGTAGTAGTATACAAATTTTGATAGAAATGTCAACAGTCAGTCGATTTATTTTGTTTTTTGCTACATCAGCTAACACGGCACATGCGGTTAAAAAATTTTGCGTTATTAGACACTTAAATCAAGGTTTGCAAAATTTTTGAACCCAAATTGCGCTGACGAAATGGTAAGTTTAGTGATATAATCAAGATAGGCGATAATTAACAAATTTAATCAATAATCCACGGCGCAACTTCGCATGTGCCGATACGTTAAGTGAAATAATTAAAGCATTTTAATTTAATTTTTTGTTTGCGATTTCATTTAATATTTGCCATCTCCTTTTTTTCTCCTCAATTGGCACATTGTCTTTCATTTTTGCCGCCGGGGTGCCGGGGCGGGGAGAGTATTTGCCTATATACGCCTTACTGAATTTCAGTTCCTTGAATAATTTTACCGTATTTTGGAATTGTTCTTTTGTTTCGCCCGGAAAACCGACAATTATATCCGTTGAAATTTTTACATCTGGAATGGCCTTGCGTATTTTTTTAATTAGGTTTTTGTAATGGCTGATAGTGTATTTTCTATTCATTTTTTTAAGAATTGCGTTGTCTCCTGACTGCGCTGGCAAGTGAATTTCTCTGGAGACCTTCTTACTTTCACTTATTGTTTTTATTAACTTATCTGAAAAATCTTTTGGATGGCTGGACATAAAATAAATTTTAAAATTGTCCGGAATATCATTAATTATTTTCAATAATTCGGGAAAACCATATTTATAACTGTTCACATTTTGGCCCAACAGCCAAATCTCTGTTGCTTTTCCGCCAGCTGGCGGATTTACCGCGTTTTTTATGTCTTGAATTATATTTTTTGCCGGCCGCGAACGCTCGCGGCCGCGGGTGTAAGGGACCGCGCAATATGTGCAAAAATTGTCGCAACCGGTCATTATGGGAATATAAGTGGCATTAGAATTTGAGGCGATAGGTGTTAAATCAAAATATTCATCTGGATGCCAGAATTCTATGTTTTTATTTTTAGCTAATAGTTTTTTCTTATCTTCTTTAAGAACACATCCGGCGATAATAATTTTTTTGTTTTTTAAATTTCTAATTTTCCCATAAACTCTGTTTGTCGCTGACTGCCTTACTGAACAAGCGTTAATAACCACGATGTCCGCCGATTCCGGCTTTGCCGTCATTTTATATCCGCTCATTTCCAATTTTCTCGCTATGCGCTCGCTGTCGGCCAAATTCGCCTGACAGCCAAAAGTAATGATGTGATAGGTTTTCATTTTATGCCCGGGAGAGGGGTCGAACCTCCATGGGATTACTCCCACACGATTTTGAGTCGTGCGCGCCCCGCACTAAATTTTCCCGATGCCGAAGGAGGGGGTCGAACCCTCATGGAATTACTTCCACACGATTTTGAGTCGTGCGCGTCTGCCAATTCCGCCACTTCGGCAAAATTAGTGCGGGGTAAATCTGCCAACCTGCCCCGTAGTTAATGCAAAGCATTATACTTCGGGGTTCCGCCACTTTCTGAATCTTAATAAATTTGCGTTCAAAAATCAATTTTAGTATAATTCCACTATTATGGCGCTTAATATAAATCCAAACGAAGGACTTAGAAAACCAATGAGCGTATTTTGGATAGAGGTTGAGAAAATTAATCCCAACCCTATGCAACCGCGTTCGGATTTTAACGAAGAACGGCTTGCTGATTTAGCGGAATCAATCAGGCAATACGGCGTGCTTCAGCCCCTCGTTGTCACAAGAAAAGAAATAGAAATTCCCAACGGCGCGAGGGTTGAATACGAACTCATCGCCGGTGAGAGGCGCCTTCGCGCCTCCAGGATGGCAGGTCTTTTTCAAGTTCCCGTCATAATTCGCGATGACTCCGACGACAAGGTCAAGCTTGAACTTGCCATCATAGAAAATCTCCAGCGCGAGGATTTAAATCCCCTTGAACGCGCCTGGGCCTTCAAAAAATTAATTGACAGCTTTAATCTAAAGCATCACGAAGTCGGCCAGCGCGTGGGGAAAAGCAGGGTATTTGTCACCAACACTTTGAGAATTTTAAATCTGCCAGAAGAAATTCGGAAGGGATTGAGCGACGGAAATATTTCTGAAGGCCACACCCGTCCGCTTTTAATGTTAAGCGACAGAAAGGAAGACCAGATGAGATTGTTTCAAGAAATAATAAACAGAAAATTGAACGTGCGCGAGGCGGAAAACATATCAAGGAGAATTGCCGTGGAGCGAGCGAGAAGGAAAGATAATCTGCCCGACCATGAAACTAGAATTTTGGAGGAAAAATTGTCGGAAAATTTAGGAACGAGAGTGCAGATTGAACGCGACGGAGAAAAAAGAAAAATTCAAATAGAATTTTTCTCCGACGAGGAACTCCACGCCTTTTTAAAAAAAGTGATGAACACAAAAAGCGAAACTGATAATTTTTACGATGAATTTGAAAATCAAAATGAATTAGGCGAAGAAGATGTCCCAGTCGAATCAAAGCAACCGGAAGGGGAAGACGATTTAATAAATAATTTTTCTATTTGACCTCACTTTTGATTTAATTTGTTTTCTGGCGAAAGTGGTTTTGGCGTGTTTAAGCCACTCGGCGCTCGGCTTTTTGTTTTTTTGCGTTTTGATTTCAATGATATCTCCGTTTTTTAAGGTAGTATCCAATGACACAAATTTGTGATTAATGACGGCGCCGTTGGCGCTGTTGCCGATGTCGGAATGCACGGCGTAGGCGAAATCAATCGCCGTTGAACCTTCCGGCAGGTCAATAACATCACCTATGGGTGTAAAACAAAATACCCTGTCTTTAAAAAAATCTATTCTTAATGTTTCTAAAAAATCTTTTGAACCGGAAACGCCTGCCTGCCATCCGATAAGCTGATTTACCCAGGCGAGATGGGGATGAAATTTTCCGCCTTCGTCCGGCTTGCCCGATTCCGCGTAGGCCCAGTGGGCGGCAATGCCGTGCTCGGCCTCCTCGTGCATTTTTTCCGTCCGTATTTGAATTTCTATTATTATCCCGTCCGTGGCGAAGACGGTAGTGTGCAAGCTTTGGTAGCCGTTCGGTTTCGGCGTGGCGATGTAGTCCTTTATTCTTCCTGGCAAGGGTCTCCATAATTTATGGATTATGCCGAGGATTTTATAACAGTCCTCAATGGTTTTGACGATGATTCTTATGGCAATGAAGTCGTAAATTTTATCTATATTCATTTCCACTTCCGGCGTCTGAAGTTTCTTGAATAAGCTGTAGAGATGCTTGACCCTTGAGTCCATTTTAAAATCTTTTACGCCGTTTTTTGAAAACTCCTTTTGCAGTTCTTTTTTCACTTTTTCCAAGTCCTTTTCTTTTTCTTCATATTTTTCTTTCAGTATTTTTATGATTTCTTTGTATTCTTCCGGATGGGCGAAGGGGAATGCCAAATCTTCAAGCTCTCCTTTCAACTCTCCCATACCCAGCCGGTTTGAGAGCGGGGCGAAAATTTCCAATGTTTCCACAGCGATTCTTTTTTGTTTTTCCTTCGGCACATGCTCAAGGGTCTCCATGTTGTGAAGGCGGTCGGCTAGTTTAATAAGAACAACGCGGATGTCTTTTGCCATAGCCAAAAACATTTTGCGCAGATTTTCAACTTGCCGTTCTTCACCGCGGTATTTTAACGTGCCGAGTTTTGTGACGCCGGCGACCAAAAAAGAAATTTCCTCCCCAAATTCTTTTTTCAATTGTTTCTCGGTTATTCCCGTGTCCTCATAGATGTCGTGAAGAAGTCCTGCGGAGATTGCCTTAGCGTCAAGTTGAAGGTGGGCAAGCGTTTTGGCGGTTTCAAAGGGATGGGCGAAATACGGCTCGTCGGAAAATCTTTTTTGTCCTTCATGTGCCTGCCTTGCGAACTCAAAAGCGCGGGTAATCAGATCAATATCCGCCCTTGATGGCCTTTTCAGAATGTTGATAATTTCGTTGACATCCATTGTGTTGTATAGTATACTCTCTTTTAGAATAAAAATTAAGGATATTGGGATGTAGCTCAGCCTGGTCTAGAGCGCCTGAACTTAAAATTCAGGAGGTCGCAGGTTCGAATCCTGCCATTCCCAACCAAACCTTTTTTAGCACATTTTAAATTTAAGTAAGGAGGGAGAAATGAAGCAAAAACAAAGATTGGAGCAAAAAACCACAATGAAGCAGGAATTTGATATGACTGACATGCAAAGCGTTTGCATTGGTGCTGATGTAAAGGCACAGGAACTGATTGAAAAACATAAAGGCAACAAAGGGGAGATTGAGAAAGAAATTCTTGAAATGGAAGTTCCTAAGGGAGTTGCAGATATAAAAGATTTCAATTACCGTGAAGAAATCTGGGGGGCTGCAAAATGGCTCATATCTTACTATAAACCCGGACTGGCGACTTAGTCGCCAGTTTTTTTTATTTTTTATGCGGGTTATAGTTTGCGCACGATTTATTTGAACACCTTTCCGGAATTGTTTTTGTCCCCTCCATCATTAGCGAGCCGCAGGTTTTGCAAACATTTCCCGTAGGCCGTGATTTCATTATGAATCTGCATTTCGGATAATTATTGCAGGAAAAAAACGGGCCGAATTTGCCGCGGCGCTCCGTGATTTCCCCTCCGCCAGCTGGCGGATTGCATTTTGGGCATTTCACCCCCGTTTTTTCTTTTGCCTCCTGCTCCGCGCTTTTTTTAATAAATTTGCATTTCGGATAATTGTTGCAGGAAATGAATTTGCCGAAACGGCCTTCGCGTTCTATTAATTTTCCTGTCGCGCACTCCGGACACGCCTCGCCTGTTTCCTTTGGCCCTTCCATTATTGAACCGTCTATTTTACGCGCGCCGGAGCATTTTGGAAATTTCGCGCAGCTCAAAAATCTTCCGTTGCGGGAAAGTTTTATAACCATTGGCCCTCCGCAGACGGGGCATTTGTGCTCATCGCCGGCCTCACCAAGGTTCGTTATTTTCTCCGCCGTTTTTTCTTTTAATTTCACGTCTTTGGAAAACGGTCCGTAGAAGTCCTTCAGCATTTTCTCGTATTTTCTTTTCCCTTCGGCTATTTCGTCCAGCTCTTTTTCCATCTCGGCGGTGAACGAGTCGCTGATGTATTGAGCAAAATTTTGTTCCAAGAAATCGCTTACCACTTCGCCGGTGTCGGTGGGCTTCAGCGCTCTGCCTTCTTTAATGACATAACCGCGGTCGTTGATTGTTTTTATTATTGAAGCGTAAGTGCTCGGCCGGCCGATGTCTCTTTTCTCCAACTCCTTGATTAGGCCCGCCTCGGTGTATCTCGGCGGCGGCTCGGTTTGCTTCCCTTCGCTTCCAATATTCAATAACTCCAAAGATTCTCCTTTTGTCAGCTTCGGCAACTCCACATCCTCTCCGCGCGCCGCTGGATCGGCGACAAGCCAGCCAGGGAAAATCATAATACTGCCGTTTGCGGAAAAATTTGGAATTTCTCCTTCATCTATATTGGCGCTCACTTTTGTCCGCAGAATTTTCGCGTCCGCCATCTGCGAGGCGACAGTTCTCTCCCAAATGAGTTTGTAAAGTTTTTTCTGCTCGTCGTTCGCGCCGGCGGATTTCATTCCGAAATTTGTCGGCCGTACCGCTTCGTGCGCTTCCTGCGCCGTTTTGCTTTTTGACGCGTAGGTACGTGGCAACAAAAATTCTTTTCCGAATTGTTTTTCAATCGTCGCGTAAATTTGCGGTAGCGCTTCTTTGCTGACATTTACGCTGTCGGTTCTCATGTAAGTGATAAGACCTTGTTCGTAAAGTTTTTGGGCGACGGACATCGTGCGCGACGGCGCGTATCCCAAGCGCGAGCTGGCGGTTTGCTGGAGAGTTGAGGTAATGAACGGCGGCCGCGGCGAACGCTTTGCTTCGGTTTGGGTTACATCAACTATTTGCCATTTATTTTTTTTGGCGGCTTCAATAATTCTTTCCGTTTCTTTTTCGTTTTTTGGCTGTTCATCGCAAGTGAGAATTATTTTATCTTTATTTTCAGTGGAAAATTCTCCGCTTATTACCCAAAAATTTTCCGGAACAAAAGCGCGAATTTCGCGTTCGCGTTCCATAATTATGCGCAGGGCGGGGGATTGCACACGCCCCGCGGATAGCCCGTAACGGACTTTTTTCCATATCAAGCCACTCAAATCGTAGCCGACCAGGCGGTCCAAAACACGGCGCGCCTCTTGCGCCTTCACTAAATCCGCGTCAATATCGCGCGGATGTTTTATTGCTTCTTTTATCGCGCTTTCGGTAATTTCGTTAAAAACGATGCGTTTCGGTTTTTTCAGCTCACATGCTTCTTTGATGTGCCAGGCAATCGATTCTCCCTCGCGGTCGGGGTCGGTGGCGAGAATGACTTCGCTGGCTTTCTTTGAGAGATCTTTTATTTCTCTGATGACTTTTTCTTTTCCGTGAGAGATTTCATAGCGGGGAACAAAGCCGGCAGGGATGTCGATGGCCGTCTTGTTGCTTTTCGGCAGATCGCGAACATGCCCCACGCTGGCGCGGATAATATATTCGTCTCCCAAATATTTTGAGATTGTTTTTGTTTTTGTCGGCGATTCAACAATAACTAGTTTCATTAATTATGAAGAGTATTTCATTATTTTAATCTTGTCAAATTTTGCGGATTTCGCCGCCGGATTCTTTAATGTAGCCGTTGAGTTGCATCATGGAAAGGGCAGGGCTTATTTCGTGCGCTGGCAGGTCCAGTTTTCTGATGAGTTCGTCTTTTGACATCGGGTCAGTGAGCGCTTCCATAATTTTTTGTTCAAGAGGCGAGAGCGATTGAAGGTCTAGTTTCAAATTTTCTCCTTCGCGTACGATATCAAAGGCGTCCAAAATATCATCGGCGGAAGTGACAGGAATTGCGCCCATTTTAATTAATTTATTCGTACCTTTGGAATTTTCCTGAAAAATTGAGCCGGGCACGGCAAAAACATCTCTATTGAAATCCAGAGAAAAATTGGCGGTAATGAGCGCGCCACTTTTTTCCGGCGCCTCTATTACCAATGTGCCTCTGCACAGGCCGGCGATAATTCTGTTCCTTTGGGGAAAAGTGTGGAGTCCGGCCGGATAATCCCATGGGAATTCGGAAACAAGCGCTCCGCCGGCGCTCACAATATCTTCTGCCAATTTTTTATGAGAATGGGGATGGAGAACTTTTTCGTCCAAGCCGGAACCGGGCACGGCAATGGTCGGCAGATTATTTTCAATTGCCGCGCGGTGGGCGATGGAGTCAATGCCAAGCGCCAATCCGCTCACGATAACGAAGCCGTAACCTCTCAACCCTTCAATAATTTTCTCGCACACCTCTTTTCCGTAATTGGAAAATTTACGCGTGCCGACAACCGCTAGCCAAATTAAATCTTCGCTTGGCAACTCGCCGATGACATACAAATCCTTCGGCGGGGAAGGAATTTCTTTAAGTAAGGCAGGAAATTGGTTTTGTTTCAAAGTTTTTCTTTGCATAATTACTATTCTAGCATATCAACTTAGTTTTTATTAAAATCTTTTTTATATCTTCCGCCAGTTAGCCAAATCACGCATATGCGGAAAATGACTAACTGAATTAGGTAAACTTGCAAAATTTTGGCGGAGGTGGTAGAAATTAGGGTAGAAAAAGGTATTTTAAAAAACAAAAAGGAGGATAAGATAATGTTCGGTTTAAGTGACGAAATCAGAGAACTTGAGGCAAATGCATGTCGCAAGGAACGTGTTTCTTGCGCTGATTGCGGTTATAGTTTTTGGTCTTGTTATGCTATAGGAAATTTTTGTCCTAATTGTAAATCTACCAATTTTAAATCTGTTCCATGGTGGTATGGGAGAGATATACCGTCTTCAATCCATGGTAAAAAATTAGCAGATGGCAGAAAAGTCGTGCCAAAGTTTTTTGTGGAAGTTAGGGCAAATATCCACCCCGTAAATGGAGGCGACCCATTCCTTTCATGGTTGGAAGCAGAAAAATGGTTTAAGGACCATGGATGGGAAATAATGGGCGATGCTGAGTGGTACGCCCATAAATATTACAGGAATAGTTTTTTTGAGAAATAAAATAATAATTGTCCGCAGTGAAAAAATATACACTGCGGACTTTTTATTTGCTCAAAATGTTGCAAAAATCTGCTATCGCCTAAAATAGTAACACTTTATAAAATTTAAAATTGGGCAAACTTGCAAAAATTTTGCGGAGGTGGTAGGAATTAAGACAGAAAAATTTACATGTAGCTAGGGAAGCTCAAGTGGCAAGAGCGCCAGACTCTAAATCTGGAGGTTGGCGGTTCAAATCCGCCCCCTGGCAGCCATGCAAATAAAGGGCGGTTGAAATACACCGCCTTTTTGTTTGCTCAAAACAGGTGGATTTGGTATTATAAAATTATGTTAGACATCAAATTTATCAGGGAACATTTGGATTTAGTAAAAGAGGCCGCGAGGAAAAAGCGCATTGATTTTGATGTGGATAAACTTATTGAAGTTGACGACAGGCGTTTGAAGCTTTTAAAAGAAGTTGAAGAAATGAGAGCTAGGCAAAACACGGCGAGCGATAAAATAGCGCAGATGTCGGGCGATGAAAGGCAGGATGCTATTAATGAAGTAAAAAAATTAAAAGAGGAATTAACAACCAGCGAGGGCGCGCTGAAGATAATAGAAAAAGAATGGGAGGAAATGATGTTATTGGCGCCGAATGTGCCGGACCCCTCCGTGCCGGAAGGCGAGAGCGACGCGGATAATGTTGAAGTGCGCAAGTGGGGCGAGCCGACAAAATTTGGCTCCCCGCCCAGGGATTTTGAACCGAAAGGCCATATTGAACTAATGGAAAAATTAGGGCTTGTTGATTTGGAACGAGGCGCGAAGGTTGCCGGCTTCCGCGGATATTTTTTGAAAGGTGATGGCGCCATGCTCGCGTTTGCCGTTATGCAATTCACTTTGGAAAAATTGGCGGAGCAGGGTTTTGAGCCGTTCATCGCGCCGTCGCTTGTGCGCGAAGATAGTTTTTTGGGAACGGGCTGGCTGCCGCAGGGAAAAGATGAAATTTATAAAACGCAAGACGATTTGTATTTGGCGGGAACAGCCGAAGTGCCGATGATGGGATTTCATAAAGATGAAATTTTACGCGAGGAGGATTTGCCAAAAACTTACGTCGCGTTTTCGCCGTGCTTCAGGCGGGAGGCGGGAAGCTACGGCAAGGACACGAAAGGAATTTATCGCTTGCACGAGTTTATGAAAATTGAGCAGATTGTTTTGTGCGAGGCGGACCATCAGGAATCCGTGAAATGGCACGAGGAGATTACGCGCAATTCCGAGAATATCATGCAAGCGCTGAAAATTCCGTATCGCGTGGTGGTGAACTGCGGCGCCGACCTCGGTTTGGGGCAAGTGAAAAAATATGACATTGAGGCGTGGGTGCCGTCATGGAAGAGATACGGCGAGACGCATTCGTCTTCTTATTTTCATGACTTTCAAACGAGGCGCCTGAATATCCGCTATAAAGACAAGGAGGGAAAAATTCGTTTCGCGCATTCGCTAAACAACACTGCCATCGCCGTCCCGCGCATTTTAATTTCGCTTTTGGAAAACTATCAACAAAAAGACGGCACCGTCATCGTCCCTGAAGTTTTGAGAAAATATCTCGGCAAAGACATAATTTCGTAAAAAATCGCCAAAATTCTCTTTTTAAAATCTTACCACTAGCAAGCGATCGCTTGGGAACGGTAAGATTTTTATTTGACAAAATTTGCGGGTATGATACACTCATACCAGATTTAAAATTTGAACAAAAAAAGAAAGGAGGCAAAATAATGAGAAAAAGAATTATTCTTTTTGAAGAAGAGGGGTGCAAATTTAAGGCATACTTAGAAAATATTGATACTCAGAAAGTTATAAGCAGAGAGGATGGGAAAACCAAACTTGAAGCGATAGGCATGCTTGTCGTAAAACATTATAAGGACTTCGGCTTGCATGAAGTTATCAAAATTGACCCTATTCTTGAATAGTGTGTACAAGAGGCGGGGAGGATTAATCAATACCCGCCTTTTTTATTTTTTGCTAGAATAAGTTTATGCGGAAGGATATTTTGGAGTCATCCAGAAAAATGAGGCGGCAGAGGACGCTTAGAGGTTTTTCTGTTTTTGGCGCCGTTGTTTTGGTTTTAATTTTCGCTTTTGCCGGCTTGGCGCGAATTCCTTATTTTAAAATTAAAAAAGTGGCGATTGAAGGCAACGCCACTTTAGGCAGCGAAGAATTGATGTCGGGTGTGCTCGGCGCCATGGCGGGAAATTATTTTTTCATTTTTCCAAAAAACAACATCTTACTTGCTTTAAGCGGAGAGATTGAGAAAAAAATAATAAATGAGTTTCCTCGTGTGAAATCAATTTCAATATCAAAAAACCTCCCCGACTCCCTTTCGACAAAAATAGAAGAGAGAAAATCAACAGCGCTTTTATGCAAAGACGCCGAATGCTATTTTTTGGACGAGAACGGCTTCGCTTTTGAAAAGTCGCCGTATTTTTCCGGCAATATTTTCATAAAATTTTCAGACGAAAGAGAATCCTCTACTTGGAAGTCCGGCTTCCAAGTGATTTCTGAAGAGCAATTCAAGGGGCTAATGGCGCTTATTGGTTCTGCTGCTAGAGAGGGCGTAATAGTGACAGATGTTATTTTAAAAAAAGAGGGGATTTATAATTTAAACACGCAAGAGGGGTGGCAGATTATTTTAAGCGAGAGAAACGACTTTAAAATCGCGACTGACAATTTTAAAATAACTTTGGATAACCAAATAAAAGACAAACGTTCAAAGCTCGAATACATTGATTTGCGCCTGGCGAACAAAGTTTTCTACAAATTTAAGTAATCTAGAATTTATAAATAAATATTGACGAGCCTGCTCGAGCAACCGGTTCTTTTCCTTTCAGCCAGGAATAAGTGTCATCCGGTTTTATCGTGAATCCGCGCACAGGTTTTGCTATTGAGCCCTCGCGGGCGTTGGCGGATATGGCAAACCACGAGCCGGCGGACGGCTGACCTTTTGATGACCACCAATCCTCATATTTGTCGCCGAAATAATATTTGCCGTCGCCGCCGCCGAAATAATGCAAATCAATTTTGTTGACGCTGTTCTCGTCCATCCAATCGCGCAGCCGCTTCATATCCTGTCCCCAGTCGTAATTTGAGTCGGTGGCGATTTTATAACCGTTGGCCGTACCGCCGGCAAGAATATTGTAATAAGAAAGATAGTAAGGATAAGTGACGATTGTTGAAATAAACATAACGGCAAGCAAAATCCCCGTGAGTATGGTTTTGTTAAATTTGGCTATCACTAGCGCCACTAAAAAATAAGCGAAGGGCAGAATCGGCATAATGTGACGATGGCCGATATTTAAATTTCCGGTGATTGATTGGAAAACGTAGAAGGCGATAAAAAATAAACTGGCGATGATGGTAAAATTATTCTTCATCCATTCGCGCGAAAAAGTTGAGCGCCCTCCTGCGCGGGCAAGAGAAATACTTTTTATGGCAAAGAAAATGGCGATAATAGTGAGAATATGAAAAATCAAACTTTCTTTGAATAGATAAAGGGTCGGGAAATACCATGGCGTCGCTTCGGAATAAACCGTTCCCATAAAATGCGAAGCGTTTCCTCCGCCCGCGCGTTGAACCACGGAAACGACGCCGAACAAATATTCAGCCAATGGTTTCAAAACATTCGTTCTTATCATCCACGCAAACGCAGGCATTGTTTTTCTGCCTAAATTGGAAGAGAGGGTGTCGCTTATGTCTTTTATTTGCAGGTCGCTCGGATAATTCCAGACGTGAAAAATATAAACAATATAAACAAGCGCCAAAGCAATCAATCCAATCATAATTATTTTCCAGAGTAAAGATAAAATTTTTCCCCTGTTAAGAATCCACCACAGCGCGACAAGGACAAAAAATATGGGCGCCAGGATGACGGTGGAAAATTTAAAAAGCAAGGCGACGCCCAAAAGCGCGCCGGCGATAAAAACATTTCTCCACGACTGATTTTTTAAAAAAGCCAAAAAAGAGGCGATGGCGATAAAAAATCCGAAGGCCGCCGCCATGTCCGTGGTGACGTAGCGCGAGTGGGCGATGATGGTTGGTGACATAGTGAAAAGGAAAAGTGTGAGAAAGCCAACTTTATCTCCGTAATTTTTTCGCGTCCAATAAAACAAAATCGCGCCGAACAAAACGGCAAGCAGTATCATAGGCAGGCGGGCGAGACGGATTATTTTATCCGCGTCATTACCCGCTCGGTATAGAAAAATCTTTCCCATATCCCATTGGCGGCTAGAAATTTTTTCGCTCCAAGTCGGAATGTTTGTCGGAAAATTAAGATTTAAAAACATAAGCGGAAGAGCGGAAATGTCTTTCATTAACGGCGGGTGTTCAGGATTGAGGCGCATATCTTTCTGTGTCAGATAGGAATAGCCGGCGGGGATGTGCGCCACTTCGTCAAAAGTGGCAGTTTCGTCCCAAGCGGAAAGGAACGACAGCGCGAACATCAGCGCCAGCAGGCCGCCCGCGGCGATCCGCCAGCCGGCGGATACAAAATTGTTTTTTATTTTATCCATACTTTTATTACACCAGAAGGAACAAGCCCTTCATCTTTTTTAAAAATATATTTGATATTTTTTTCTTTCTGATATTTTTCCAAATAAGTGTCGGTTAAAAACATAACCGTGTTGACCGACATTGGCATATTTTGATTTTCCGATTCCATGATAACGTATTTGGGCGTTTCTTTCGGCAGGGAATTAAGATAATTGGCCGTGTCGGCGGCATCTTTGGAAAAAGCGCTCGGGACATTAGGGTTGTTTGCCCATTTTATAAAATATTGGTTGAATGTCTGAAGAGAAACAAGAGTGAATAAAATAATAACCAGAACTGCGGCCTTCTGGGGAATTTTTTGAAGAACAGCATCAAGGCCGAGGGCGGCGAAAATCATAACGGCAGGAATAACAATAATGGCGCGCAGGGCATGCGGAATACCTTCGTTTGAAATCATGACAGGAGCGAGGGCGAGAATAATCCATAAAACGAGTAACGCGTAACGGGGGACGAGGAATTTTTTAAAACTTATTACCAACCCTATTAAAAACAATGCCGCCACTGGCCACCAGAGTTCGGGCGCGCCGGCGAAGTTGTGCCGCCAGTTGAAATCGCCCGCCACAAAAAACATGCCAATAGTGAGGACGACATTTTTCCCAAGATCAAAGAGGGGAGTGGGGGAAGTGAAAACGGAAACCTGCGAAGTCCGGCCGAGGAACTCGCTGGGATGGACATAAAAGTAAACAGCCAGAGGCATTACGGCGATAAAAATTCCCAGCAGAAAAATAAGTATCTCTTTAAAATATTTATCTTTTAATAAAATTATAAAAGCCGGAATCAAAAGAATTGGCATGACGCGGTAGGCGATATAGGAATGGAAACCAAAGCCGAAAATGAGACCGGCGAAAAAAAGAGCGGCAGAGGAAATTATTTTTTTTCTGTGCAATTCCACGTGCTGTTGGGAGTGAAGCCGTTGGGCGAGAGAATCAGGAAATTCATCTTTATGGTCTTCTTTGGGAATGAGTCGCCAAAGCAGCCACAATCCCCAAACCAAAAAAAACGGCGCCATGATAGCGCGAAAACCGATGCGGGAAAAATTTATGTGCCAATAACTTGTCGCCAAAAAAAACGAAGCGAAGAGGGCGACGGACTCTTTTTTAAATAACCCTTTCGTTAAAAGATAAAGTCCGAGTATGGTAAAAATTCCAAACATCGCGCTCACGCCTCGCAACGCCCACGGCTTGTTGCCGAAAATCTGCACGGACAGCGCCTGGATGTTTATGAACAATCCCTCGCGGCCGTTGTTTTCGGGATAAAAAACTTTGTAGTTTCCTGTGTCATTCGCTTCCAGGGTGTTTATGCCATTCACCGCCTCGTCCGAAAAAAGCCCCGGCGGGATGGTTGTTATCTGATAGAAGCGAAAAAACGCGGCAAGAGCCAAAATGGCGAACAAAACAATCGTCCTATTTTTTCTCAACCATTCTTCCATTGATTTATATTTTATCGTATAATTAAAACAATGGAAAGCGAAATTGAATATCTTAAACAAAGGATTGCGGAGCTGGAGAAGCAGGACGTTAATAAAGAAAAGCCGGAGATAATAAAAGAGGCGATTAATGAGCATGTTGAAAAACAGCCGAAGGAGTTTTCCGGCGCGGAGCAAAAATTTTCCCAGCAGGAAATACAAGCACGCTCTCAAAAAATAAGTGAGATGAAATCGGGGGAGGCGGGACACAATGACCAGGTGGCCGAACTTCTTCAAATCGCGCATGATAAGGGAATCCTGAACGCCGTTTCTGTAGTTAGGGCGACAGACGACCCGCACCTTGAAGACGAATTTCACGACGCGCTGGTAAAATATTTCCAAAACGTTAAAAATGTTTAGCTCCCAAATTTCTTTTTATATTTTTCTCTTGCTGGTATTTTTTTTAGTTGTTGTTATTCCCGCGTGGCTTTTGGCGGGCTATTTTAAAAAGAAAAAAGATATCAGCAAGGCGCTCAATCTTGTTCTCTTTGAAATAACTTTTCCCCAAACCGGCGGATTGCAGGAAGGCGAAAAGAAAAATTTCAAAGAACTGGTGGCGGCGATGGAGCAATTCTACGCCGGCATGTCTGCCTTCGGCCATTATTTCGCGCTTGAAATCGGCTTGCCTTATTTTGGCGACGAAATAGTTTTTTACGCCGCTGTGCCCAAAGACAAAAGCCAACTTTTTGAAAAACAGGTACAAGGGCTTTATCCATTAGCAAGAACGGAAATTAAAAAAGACGATTACAATATTTTTAGACCCCAAGGATATTCGTTCGGTACAATTATCAAATTAAAACAGAACGCAATTTTGCCGATTAAGACCTACGACAAATTTGAACTGGACCCTCTCCAAATTATCGTCAATGTTTTTTCCAAACTGCAGAAGGAGGGCGAGGGGGCGGCGTTGCAAATTATCGTTTCTCCGTCCGACGATTCCATTATTAAAAAAGCGAAAACGGCGGCGTCCAAAATGAAAAGCGGAAAAAGTTTCAGAGAGGCAAGCCACGACAAAGGCCTGATTGGCGAGATGATAGGTGATTTAGAAGCGGCGTTTTTTGGCAGTCCGCACAACGAGAAAAAAAATAAAGAAGAACCGAAACCAGTGGACGACGAAATAGTGAAGCTCTTGGAAAGCAAGGCGTCAAAACAGGCGATGCCGGCGAACGTCCGCCTCGTCATTTCCGCCGAAGACAAATCCAAGGCGGAACTTATTTTATCGGAATTGGAAAGCGCGTTTTTGCAGTTCAATGAAACGCAAGGGAACAGCTTTTATTTCATCCGTCCGTCCGGCCGCCGGCTCAAAAATTTCTTTCATGATTTTTCTTTCAGGATTCCCCGAAAAGACGACGCCATTCTTTTAAACACAGCCGAGCTTACTTCGCTTTTTCATTTTCCATCCGACTTCACCTCCGCCGTCGCGCCCCAGCTGAAATATTCGCGGCTGAAAGAAGCGGCGCCGCCGTTGAATCTGCCGCAGTCAGGGCTTCTTCTCGGCAAAAGCGTTTTCAGGGGCGAAGAGAAAAATGTTTTTATAAATGAAGACGACAGGCGAAGGCATTTTTACATCATCGGCCAGACGGGCACAGGCAAGTCCGTTCTGCTTAAGAATATGATTGCCCAAGACATTGAAGCGGGACGCGGTGTTTGCTTCATTGACCCGCATGGCTCCGACCTTCAGGATATTCTCTCGCGCATACCAAAAGAACGCGTTGACGATTTGATTTATTTCAATCCCGGCGATGTCCAGCGCCCGATGGGACTCAATATGCTTGAATACGACCAGAATTATCCGGAACAAAAAACTTTTATTGTCAACGAACTGCTCGGCATCTTTAATAAACTTTTTGATATGAAGACCGCCGGCGGACCGATGTTTGAACAATATTTTAGAAATGCCGTAATGCTGGTGATGGACGACCCCGCCTCTGGCAACACGCTTTTTGAAGTGAGCAGAGTTTTGAGCGACAAGGCATTCCGCGAGCTTAAATTATCAAAATGTTCCAATCCGATTACCAAATCATTTTGGAAAGAAGTGGCGGAGAAGGCGGGCGGAGAGGCGTCGCTTGCCAACATGGTGCCTTACATCACCAGCAAGTTTGATAATTTTCTTTCCAACGACATCATGCGTCCGATAATCTCGCAGGAAAAATCGGCATTCAATTTCAGAAAAGCGATGGACGAAGGAAAAATTCTGCTGGTCAATCTTTCTAAAGGGCGGCTCGGCGACCTCAACTCAAATCTTCTCGGGCTTATCATTGTCGGCAAACTTTTGATGGCGTCATTGTCGCGCGCGGATATGGCGGAGAGCGAACGCAAAGATTTTTATCTTTACATTGACGAATTCCAAAACGTGACGACCGATTCCATCGCCACCATTCTTTCCGAGGCGAGAAAATATAAATTGGATTTAACTATCGCGCATCAATATATCGGCCAGCTGGAAGAGAGCATCAAGAAGGCGGTGTTCGGCAACGTTGGTTCTATGGCGGCGTTTAGAATTGGTGCGGAGGACGCGGAATTTTTGAAGAATCAATACGAACCGGTTTTCAATTCTCACGACCTCCTCAACATTGATAATTACAACGCCTACCTTAAGCTTTTGGTGGAGGGTCAGACGTCGCGGCCGTTCAACATCCAAACCGTTGCGTTTAAAAAAGGCAACCCCGAGCTTGGCAAAATGATGGCGCAATTGTCGTCATCGCGCTACGGCAGGACAAAAATGGAAGTGGAAGAGGAGATAAATAAAAGATATAATATTCAGACATGAAGAAAAACGACTTAGTAATGGCTTTAGTTCTCGGCGAAGTTTGCGCTTGGTTGATGTTTTTAATAGGAAAGAATTTAGCATTGGAAAATCCGGCGATGGCGGTGGCTTTGCCGTATTTTAAGTATTTGCCGATTGTTTTTCCTGTTCTTTGCGCGCTTGGATTGGCGGCAGCTTATTTCATCAGCAAAATAATCCCGATTGTTTATCAGCTCGGAAAATTTATTCTGGTAGGCGGAACGAATTTCCTCATTGATATGGGCGTGCTCAATTTTCTTATTTTTTACACCGGCATTTCCGCGGGCCTGCCGCAGTCGGGCTTCAAGGGAGTTTCTTTTTTGGTGGCCGTTTGGAATAGTTATTTTTTGAATAAATATTGGACATTCAAAAGGGAAACAACTGAAAGCGCGATGAAAGAATTTTCCCAATTTCTTATTGTCACACTCATCGGCTTTGCCATAAATCTTGGCGTGGATTACGTTGCTGTTAATATGATAAACCCGCTGGGGGGAATGTTGCCGAAGACATGGGCGCAAGTGGGAGCGATAATTGCCGCCGTCACAGCGCTGGGATGGAACTTCCTTGGCTACAAATTTTTAGTTTTTGAAACGAAACCAAAAGAGGCGATAAAATAATTTTAAATGAACAAATTAGCTTTATACCGAAAATACAGACCGAAGGGGTTTGACGAGGTGCTTGGACAGGACCACATCGTGAGCATCTTGAAGAACGCCGTCAAGGCGGGGCGCGTGAGCCACGCCTACCTTTTTTCCGGTCCGCGTGGCACGGGCAAAACCAGCGTGGCGAGAATTCTGGCGAAAGAGATCGGCTGTTCCGACATTGACCTTCTAGAAATAGACGCCGCCTCCTCCCGCGGCATTGACGAAATCCGCGCTCTGCGCGACGCCACCCACTTCGTTCCCCTCCAAGGCAAGGTGAAGGTCTACATAATTGACGAAGTGCACATGCTCACCAAGGAGGCGTTCAACGCGCTTTTGAAAACATTAGAAGAACCGCCAGAGCATGTCATTTTTATTCTTGCCACCACGGAACTGGAAAAAGTGCCGGAAACCATTATTTCCCGTTGCCAAAATTTTTCCTTCCGAAAAATTCCGGAAAATATTTTGCGGGATTCCGTTGTTTCCATTGCCAGAAAAGAGGGTTTTGATATGGATGAGGAGGCGGCGGGGCTGGTGGCGCTTTTCGCGGACGGTTCGTTCCGCGACAGCCAAGGCATGCTTGACCAAGTTTTTTCTTTGGGTGACAAGAACCGCGACCATAAAATCACCGGCAAAGAGATAAGGGAATTTTTGGCGGTGCCGGCAGTGGAAATGGTGGAAAATTTTATCCTCTCAATAATTGAAAAGAATACAGAGAAGGGTTTGGAGATAATTCAAAAAACGGCAGAGCAAAATAATGACGCAAAAGTTTTTTTGAAGCTGATTTTGCGCGGCGTGCGCTCCTTGCTCATTTTGCGCCTCGCGCCGGGCATGCAGGAGAAGCTAAAAAAAGCGTTGGGCGAAAGGGAATTCAAATTTTTGGAAGAGCACAAAGACAAACCCCAGTCGGGCGAGATGGAAAGGGCGCTGAAAATCCTTTTGGACGCCCATGACGCGCGGTCGCGCTCCTATCTGCCTCAGCTTCCATTGGAGTTGGCGCTTATGAGAATAACCAGCCAAGAAAATTGAAATAAATTATGAATATTGATTTTTTAATATCTGATTCCACTCTCAAATTTTTCGGAGCTATCCTTTTTGTTTTGCTTTTGGTGATGATTATTCTTATTGTCGCTTTGCAAAATTCAAGGAAACAAAACAGGGAACTCAAAATAAATAATTCGCGGTTGACCGAGGAAGAGAAAAAATTCAAAGAGTTGGAAAAAACAAAGGCGGATTTCATTACCACCGTGGCGCATCAATTGAGAACGCCGTTGACCAAAATAAAATGGGCGTTTCAGGCGGTGGTAAGCGGGGAAGGGGGGAAAATAAGCGCGGAGCAGAAAAAAATCCTTCAGGTCGGAATGGAGGCGAATAATATGATGATAAAGCTGGTGAACGATTTGATGGACATAGACAGGACAGACGACACCTACATGGGATACAATTTTGAAATCATTCCCTTGGGAATAATTATTGCCAAAGTCGTCCATGATTTTTCTTTTGAGGCGAAAGAGAAAAAAATTAATCTGGAATTTCTCATTTCCGACGAAGACACGCCGGACGTGAAAATTGACCAGGTAAAAATGGAGCTGGCGTTGAGCAATCTTGTGGACAACGCGCTGGATTACACGCCGGAAGGCGGGGCGGTTAAAATCATTTTGGAAAAAATGGGGAATTATGCTAAGGTTTCCGTGAAAGACAGCGGGATAGGAATACCAAAAGAAGAGGCGGCGAATTTATTCACGCGCTTTTATCGGGCGAAAAACGCGGTGCGGATAAAAACGGAAGGCACGGGTTTGGGGCTTTACATTTCTAAAAACATAATAGAAGCGCACGGGGGAAAAATTTGGGTGGAGAGCCCTGCCTCGCCGAGTCAAGGCGGGGAAGAAAACAAAGGCGCGACATTTTTCTTCACCGTGCCGTTCGCGATGTAGATTTATATAAACTGGGGGACAACAAAGGACTTTGTAAAAAGTTTGTAGGTATTAACTAATCGTTGAATTTTTAACTGGCCACAATTTTAAGTCTAATGAGGATACTTCTTTTTCTATTAGATTTAAATATTTTTTGAGGCCTCTTTTAGTAATAAAATCTATTATATAAAACTCACCTAATCTCTCGGCACTTTCTTTGGCTATTTTACTATCAGGGTCAATTTTTTTTATCTCACTTACTTTATAACCACCAGTAAGACGAGAAAGCGATGAAAAATCAAGTTTTTCATAATATGCTGGTGTTTCCAGTGCTGTTTGAAATTGTACAAGCTTTTTTTCTTTGACGATTATTTTCTTATCATAATTAGCAACAAAAATTTTACCATTAAACAATGTGACGGGTAAGTAAATAGTAGGAACATCTTTTTTGTTGCGGGCAAACCATACTACTGCTTTTGGCAACTTGAACACAGCCTCTGTTATTTGCAACGGTTCTATTTTTGATTTTTTACCCTTTTCTCTTCTATAAACAAGATAATTTTGTGCTAGAGAAAATTTAAAATTATATACATGCAAATCACTATACTCTTTGTTTTTTAAAATTTCTGTAGGAATTTCTGGCGAGTGTTTAAACTCATTATACTTACGTCGAGGGCTCTTTTGAGTGCAAATAAAAACCCAGTCATCACCTAAATTTTGTTTACATTCAATGATAAGGTAAAGAGTGATACCATTTACCACTTTCGTGGCAATTAAATCAATTTCTCTCTTTTTTTCTTCGTCTGCGTCAAAAAAATATTGACTCGGAAAAACTTTGTATCCTTGTTTTTCTAAAAAATCTGCAGTCTCTAATTCCAAAACAAATCCGCTCTCATAGAGAAAATCAACTATTGCACTACTTTCACTTTTTTTCTTTTGTTTGAGCATTTATTTGAATTCGTTAAAAACCTTACCAACTGGGGGACATGGATTCGAACCATGATTAACGGCTTCAAAGGCCGCTGTCCTACCATTAGACGATCCCCCAAAATTCTATATTTTTTCTAAAATACTTAATTTTTCTTTTGACCCTTTATAACTTTTTAAATATTTTTCTCTTTCCCTCGCATCCAGCCTATTCTGAAATATTTCTTTGTAAACTATTATAAATGGTGTTCTGCTTTTCGTCGACCTTACAAAACCCTTATTATGATAATTTAATCTTATTATTAAGTCCTTGGTAATACCTACATAATAACCATTATCCTTTAAACTTTTTAAAATATAAACGTAGTAATTCATAGCTGTCCTACCATTAGCCTGCCCGGCCAGGGACGATCCCCCAATATTTTCGCCTTTTTTATTTTTAACATAAATTCGCCAATTTTGCTATAATCTGTGCTATAATAAATTTATATGACAAGTTATGTAATAAACATAGAAAAAGAGACAATAGATAATGCGAATTTTCGCAAAGTTCTTTTTACGGCAAAAAACAGCCAGCTGGTTGTTATGAGCTTGAAGCCGAAAGAAGAAATCGGCGAGGAGACGCACGGCTTGGACCAATTTTTGAGAATTGAAGAAGGGGAGGGGAAGGCGGTTTTGGACGGCGTGGAGCATGCCATCAGCGCCGGTTTCGCCGTCGTTGTTCCCGCAGGCGTGAAGCACAATATTATAAATACTTCCAGTGAAAAAGAAATGAAAATTTACACAGTTTATTCTCCGCCGAATCATCGCGACGGCGTCATGCACGCGACAAAAGAAGAGGCCGAAAAAGACGACGAACATTTTGACGGAAAAACAACAGAGTAATGACAAAAGATAAAGAAATAAAAACAGAAGCAAATTTTTACGGACTGGGAATCGCCCCCAGTCTTTTGGATATTTTAGGAAAATCGGGATTTAAGTCGCCGACGCCGATTCAGACGCAGGCGATTCCCGTGGCGATTCAAGGCAAAGATATTGTCGGCATTGCCCAAACCGGCACAGGCAAGACATTGGCTTTCGGCATTCCCATGCTCCAGCGTTTGAATCAAATCAAGGGGCAGGGTTTGGTGGTTTTGCCGACGCGCGAGTTGGCTTTGCAGGTGGAAGAGGCGCTTATTGGAATCGGCCGCGACATAAAATTAAGGACGGCGGTGCTAATCGGCGGCGCTCCATCGGGACCGCAGAAGCGGGCCATTGCAAACAAACCGCAAATTATTATTGCCACCCCCGGGCGGCTGATAGACCATCTCCAGCAAAAAAATATTCATCTGAATGACGTCCGAATAATTGTGCTGGATGAAGCCGACAGAATGCTGGACATGGGGTTCGCTCCGCAAATAAATCAAATTCTTCGCGTACTGCCCAAAGAGCGCCAGACCATGCTTTTTTCCGCCACTATGCCGCCGGAGATTATGAAGATGGCGGCTGGGCACATGAAGCTGCCTATTCGGGTGGAAATCGCGCCGACGGGCACAACCGTTGAAAAAGTGACCCAAGAACTTTTTATCGTATCCGGCGCGCAAAAATTCTCTCTTTTAAAAAAATTACTGGAAAGTTATTTGGGCTCGGTTCTTATTTTTTCCAGAACCAAGCATGGCGCCAAAAAAATCATGCAGCAGTTAAAGGCCGCCGGTGTCAGCGCGGCGGAAATTCATTCCAATCGCTCTTTAAACCAAAGGCGGGAAGCGTTGGCGGGATTCAAGTCGGGCAGATATCGGACGCTGGTTGCCACTGATATCGCTTCGCGAGGAATAGACGTAAGCGGTATTGAGTTGGTGGTGAATTACGATTTGCCTTCAACCTCCGATGATTACGTGCATCGCATCGGCCGCACCGCTCGCGCCGGCGCCAGCGGACACGCCATCACTTTTGCCAAACCGGATGAGTTCAGAGAAATTCGCGCCATTGAGCGCCTTATCAGGAAAAGTTTGCCTGTATCAAAATTACCGGAACTGCCCGTCGTGCGGACAATTCCAACACCACCTTCAAATCCTCACAGGGCTAGGCCATCGTATAGCCGCCCTAAAAGAAATTTCCGCCATAGCAGATTTCGCTCAAGAAAATAAATTTTATGGAAATTAGAAACATTGCAATTATTGCCCATGTTGACCACGGGAAGACCACTTTGACCGACGCTTTGTTGCGCCAGACGGGCGTCGGTGAGGAAGGCGTTTCTATGGATTCAAACGCGCTTGAACTTGAGCGCGGCATTACTATTTATTCAAAAAACGCCGCGATATTTTATCCCTCGACAAGCTCGGGACGAGTCGCAACGAAAATAAATATCGTTGACACGCCCGGCCATGCCGATTTCGGTTCCGAAGTGGAGCGTGTTTTGCGTTCTATTGATTCTGTTTTACTGGTTGTGGACGCGCAGGAAGGACCGATGCCGCAAACCCGTTTCGTTTTGAAAAAATCATTGGAACTCGGTTTGAAGCCGATTGTGGTAATAAATAAAATTGACAAGCCAGCCGCCGATCCGGCGCGATGCGAGGAGCAAGTGCTGGAATTATTTCTTGAGCTCGGCGCGACGGACGAGCAGGCGAATTTTCCTGTCGTCTATACAAACGGCCGCGCCGGAATCGCCAAGAAAAAACTGGCGGATAAGTCGGACAATCTTGAGCCGCTTTTGGAAACAATTCTTGAACATATTCCTTCTTCTGCTAAGGCAACGGACGGCAAAGTCCTCATGCTGCAGCCGTTTAATCTCGGTTATGATAATTTTTTGGGGCGGCTCGCCGTGGGCCGTGTCCATGAAGGCGTTGTCATGCCGAATCAAAATATTTTTATTAAAAAGCCGAATGCCGCGCCCGCAACGCCTGAGCGTAGCGATGGCGGGCGGGGCGAAACGCGCGCAGGAAAACTTTCAAAAATTTTTACTTTCAAAGGGCTTCAGAGAATTGAGGCAACAAGCGCCAACGCCGGCGACATTGTTTTGGTCGCGGGACTTTCAAATATCGATATCGGCGAGACAATCACGACTGACGAAAACGCGCAGCCGCTTCCTGCCATCGCCATTGATGAGCCGACCATCGCGCTAACTTTTTTGGCGAACAATTCTCCTTTCGGCGGGCGAGAGGGAAAATTTGTGACATCACGGCAACTGCGCGAACGTCTTGAACGCGAGCTTGAGGTTAATGTCGGACTAAAAATTGATTTCAGTGTTGCCGATAATTTTCGGGTTTTGGGCCGAGGCGAATTGCATGTCGCGATATTGCTTGAAAATATGCGCCGCGAAGGATTTGAACTTCAGGTTTCCCAGCCGCAGGTAATCATTCGGGAAGAAAACGGCGTTAAGATGGAACCGTTTGAAGAAGTAATAGTTGATACGCCAAGCGAATATCAAGGAGTAATAATTGAACGGCTCGGAACGCGCGGTTTTGTTTTGCAAAATATGCGCGCTCACGACGCCAACACGCGCCTTATTTTTAGCGGGCCAACCCGGGGGCTTCTTGGTTATCGCAATCAGTTTGTCATTGATACGAGAGGCGAGGGCATTCTTGCTTCGCGTTTTACGAATTTTTCTCCATACGCGGGAGAAATAAAAAAGCGTCCGACTGGTTCCATGGTTTCCATGATTAAGGGCAAAGCGCTTGGCTACGCTTTGTGGAATTTGCAGGAGCGGGGCATGCTTTACATCGGCCCGGGCGCGGAAGTGTACGAGGGCCAGGTGATTGGCAACACGGCGAAAGGAGAGGAAATGTTTGTAAATCCAACAAAAGGAAAACAACTCACCAACATGCGGGCATCCGGTTCGGATGACGCCATAAATCTCGTGCCACCCTTTCTTCTCACTGTTGAGCGGGGGCTGGAAGTTATGGCGGAAGACGATTATTTGGAAATCACGCCAAAGAGTGTGAGATTGCGGAAACAGCATTTTACGGCAAAGAAATGAACTCGGAAGAAAAAATTTTTGATGTCGTTGTCGTGGGCGGCGGGCCGGCCGGAATGATGGCGGCCGGCCGGGCGGGTGAATCGGGAGCCAGCGTCGCGCTCTTGGAAAAAAATAACGCCTTGGGCAGAAAACTTTTACTGACGGGAAAAGGCAGATGCAATATCACGCGGGCGGAATTTGACCCCAAAGATATTATTAAAGAACTGGGCAAGGAAGGAGATTTTCTCCGCCACGCTTTGTCTGTTTTTGGGACAAGAGAGACGGTTGATTTTTTTGAGAAAAACGGACTGAAAACAAAAGTTGAAAGAGGTAAAAGAATTTTTCCCCAAAGCGGCGAGGCCGGCGACGTTTTAAAAATTCTAGCCGCATATTTAAAACAAAATAAAGTGAAAATGATGCTTGGCGCGGAGGTTAAGGAAATCGCGGTTGATAAAAACAAAAAAAAGATTTCAAAAATAATTTTACAAAATGGCGAAGAAATTTACGCGAAAAATTTTATCATTACGACCGGCGGGAAGTCCTATCCCGGCACCGGTTCCACTGGCGACGGCTATAGATGGATGGGAAAAATTGGCCACACTATTGTTGAAACGAGGCCGGCTTTGGTTCCCGTGGCAATCAAGGAAAGTTGGCCGAAAGTGGCGCAAGGGTTGTCTCTAAAAAATGTCGGATTATCCGTTTTTCAAAACGGCAAAAAGAAAGCCAGCCGTTTTGGGGAACTTCTTTTTACTCATTTCGGGTTAAGCGGCCCCATTGTTTTGGATTTGAGCGGGGAGATCGGCGCGCTTTTGAAAAAGGGCGCCGTTAAATTATTTCTTGATTTGAAACCCGCGTTGGATTTTCAAACAATGGATAAAAGATTGCAGAATGATTTTTCCAAATACAGCAATAAATTTTTTAAAAATTGCCTGGATGATTTGCTCCCCAAAAAAATGATTCCGGTTATTGTTGAATTATCAGGAATTCCTGCGTTGAAGAAAGTTAACGAAATAACAAAACAGGAAAGGCAGAAATTGGTTAAGTTGTTGAAGGGACTGGAAATGACCGCTGGTTCTCTTTTGGGCATGGAGACGGCGATAATCACATTGGGCGGAGTTTCTTTGAAAGAAATAGACGCCAAGACGATGAAATCAAAACTGATTGAAAATTTATTTTTTGCCGGAGAAATAATAAATTTACACGGCCCGACCGGCGGTTATAATTTGCAAATTTGCTGGAGCACCGGCCGTCTCGCCGGCCAAACCGCGGGAAAAGTTTAAACAAACAACAACTGTTGTCGTTTGGCCTTGGAAATTACACCAAAAAGCATCCGCTTGCGCAAACAGGAGAAGAGGTAATTTAATTATTCTTGGATTTGTGATAAAATAGAAAATATGATAATGAACTTTTTTAGAAAGGATTTAAACCTTAAAAATAGATGGTGGCACCGACTTTTGTTTGTTGCTTTTATTCTAGCTTTTGTCGTAGTTGTTGGTTTTAGTATTTCAAATATGTCGAACGATGCGCAATTGCCGAAATATACAAAAGTCGGCATGTTGTCTGACCGCATGGATACAGAAATTCGCCTCATAGGTAATTTAGTTAAACCTGACGAAAAAATTGCCGTTCATGAACATAATTTATACGGTTCATATCTTGGTGAAAGCTTTTATGACGGGAATGGCGGCTGGTTATTGGAACAAGAATATTATTGCTCAAAAAATATTTCTGACAAAGTTGAAGAGATTTCACGCCAAACTGGTATATATGACTATAGTGGTCCAAAAGATTACACCATCGGCGGCTCATTAGAAGATTTTAAAAAATATTTACTAAAAGTTAATGCGAATTGTGTGGACGTTAGAAAACTAGACCCTAGCGATCAAATTGGAAATGTAAAAACAGTACTTGGATGGGGACTAGAAGCAGATGGAATGGCAGTATGGCAAGAATCGTTAATCAAATCTATTTTTGCAGTTTTGCAAACGCTATTCTTTATAGCTATCGGCTCCCTTGTTCTCTTGGTGCTTTATTATAAAGTTTTTCTTTACATCGTTTTTGGTCGCTGGAGAAACGATAAAGATAAAAATTGATTATAAATAACATGCCAAAAAATACAAAAAATTAACAATTCTTTTGATAATTTTGTTGGTTTTTTGGTAGTATCTACGCTGGTTGAGGTTTGTTGTAAAAATCAAGAAAATTTTGGCAAGGAATATGAACGAAGAAAAACTACGACAAATTAATTTGGAGAGGATAAAGGTTTATTACGAACTTCTTATCACGGCGGTATGGGAACGATATAAGCTGTTGCCACAAATTAGCGCCCTCGCCGCAACTTTATTAATCATTGCCACTTTTAACGAGAAAGTTATTTTATTAACAAATCGTGTCCGTTTCTTGATAATCATTTTTATTTTATTAATACCAATTAGTATTATTGGCTATCTTGTTGCTTTACATCAAGCAGAAAATCACGCAAAAAAGAAAATAAAAGAAATTACTGGTAAAGAATTACCAACAAAAAAACAAAGCAATTTTTTTATAGCTTATCTTCCTTGGTGTATAGCAGGGATTATTTCTATACTCGTTATTTTCGTAGCTTTTTTGGTATGGCAAGGTTTTACTCGTTAAACAATTAAATTTATCCTTTTCGCAACCCATTTCGGCGAGCGAGTAGGTAATTAGGCAAAAGTAATGTTGCATTTTTCAGCGATAGCATAATTTTGCAACAATATTTATTAATCGACTTGCGATATCAGTTTTTAAAAACTCAAATCAAATTAGTCATTTTCTGCATATGCTGGATTTGACTAATCTTAATATGACCCACAAACTGACTTACGATGTCGGTTTTTTGTATTTATGGCGGGATTTTGTTATCATTTTATTTAATCTTATGACCCAGGATAAAGTTTATATTTATGGAAGGCATGCCGTTGCCGAGGCGCTTAAGCGCGCGCCGAAGGCGTTGAGAAAGATATTTCTCTCATCGCCCTCCAAAGGCGGGCAAGCAGGTGCTGACGCAAACCTAAAAGAGCTTATCCGCCAATCCGGGGTTCCGACGGTGCCGCTTGCGTCGGGAAGGGAATTGCGGGACATCAGCGGTTCAGAGGCGCATCAAGGCGTTATTGGGCTTATATCTTTGAAGGGCTTAATGCGTCAATATGATGAATTTGCCGGCGGGCTTTCGATCAGTCCTAACACGGCGCTTGTTCTTCTTGATGAAATTCAGGACCCGCACAATGTGGGAGCGATAATCCGCTCGGCTGCCGCTTTCGGAATTTCCGGTGTCTTAATCCCCGAACACAATCAGGCGCCAATCACTAGCGCGGTGGTGAAGGTCTCCGCTGGCATGGCATTCAGTATCCCGTTGGTTTCAATCGGCAACATTAATGGCACGGTTCGCGATTTGAAGAAGCGCGGTTTTTGGGTTCTTGGTCTTGATGGAAACGCCAAGAAATCAATCGCCGATGAATCTTTTGACACCCCGACTTTATTTATTCTCGGCAACGAAGCGAAGGGCATCCGTCAGAAAACGCGCGAACTCTGCGACGCGCTTGTTTCCATTCCGATAGACCCGAAATGCGAATCGCTGAATGTGGCGGCCTCCGCCGCCGTAGCGCTTTACGCATGGAGCGCGAAACATGATATAATTAAGCCATGAACATAAATATAAAAGCGACAAACATGGAGCTCACGTCGGCCATCAGAGATTTTACGGAGAAAAAAATCAGCGGACTGGGAAAATTTATCGGTCGCGATGACGACGCAATCAAAGTATTTGTGGAAGTGGGGATAACCACACGCCATCATCATTCTGGAAACATTTTCCGCGCCGAGATTCAAATTACCGCTCCGCATATAGAGAAAGGAGTAAGAACAGAGGCGGTTGATGACGATTTGTACACGGCCATTGAAAAGGCGAAAGACGAGATGAAATTAGAGCTCACGAAAATTAAAGACAGGAAAATTTCTTTGATAAGAAGGGGAGTGAGGGCGTTTAGAAAATTCATTCCGTTTTTAGGAGAGTGAACTAAAATGAAAAACTTGATAAAAGAATTAATTTCTTCCGGGTATCTCAAGACGTCGCGGCTTATTGAGGCGTTTCAAAAAATAGACAGAAAGGACTTTGTGCCGGAAAAAATAAAAGATGAGGCCTACATGAATTCCGCTTTGCTTATCGGCCACGGCCAAACGATTTCCCAGCCGTTGACTGTCGCTTTCATGCTGGAGTTATTGCAGCCGGAAGAGGGGAATAAAATTATGGAAATCGGCTCCGGTTCGGGATGGCAGACGGCGTTGCTGGCTTCGGCGGTGGGGGATAAAGGCAAAGTGCTTGCCATAGAACTTATTCCCGAATTGTGCGCTTTTGGAAAGAAAAATGTTTTAAAATACGATTTTATTAAAAAGGGTGTCGTTAAATTTTTCTGTTTCAATGCCGCAAAAGGCCTGCCGGAAGAAGCGCCTTTTGACAGAATAATTTCCGCCGCCTCGGCGGAAGAAATTCCCAAGGCGTGGAAAGAGCAGTTAAAAATAGGCGGAAGAATGGTTTTGCCGATAAAAGACGCTGTGTATTTGCTTATCAAAAAAAGCGAAGATAAATTTGAAGAACAAGTTTTCCCTGGTTTCGCTTTCGTGCCGTTTGTAGTATAATAAAATTATATTATCAGAATAATATTATTAATAATTTAGTATAAATATATGCAAGACAACAAAAAAGTGATTTTGATAGCCGTGGTCGCAATAATTTTAGGGCTGGCGGGCGGATATTACGCCGGCAATTTGCAAGGCAATAAAGCGGGAATTGCTTCCGGCCGCCAGCAGGTTCTAGACGAGCAAAAGAAGGTGCAGGAGGAGGCGCTGAAAGCGGCGCAGAAAGCCGCCAATCCGTTTTCCGACGTGACGGAAAAAGCGAATCCGTTCAAAGACGTTTATACGAATCCTTTCGCGCAATAAAAATATGGCAAGCAAAAAATTTGCAAGCAAAAAAATATTTTTGAATGTTGCCGCTATAATTTTTTCTTTGGGAATCATCAGTGTCGCCAATGCGGTGAACCCTTTTGATATTTCCTATCCCGTGGCGGAACTGGGAAATTGTGGTTCACAGGAAGAGTGTAAGTCGTTTTGTGACAATCCCGACAATCAGGTCGCGTGCGTTGAATGGGCGCAAGGCAAGGGCTTTGTGACGGAGGGAGAAGTTAAGCGGGTCAAGGACATGAGGAGATTTGATGATGGAGCAGCGCCGATAGAGGACTTCGGCCCTAATGGGTGCAAAACCCCGCAGGAATGTGACGCGTTCTGTAAGGTTTTAGAAAACTTAAACGAGTGTTTGAGTTATAGTGTTTCTCATGGGTATATGCCTCAAGAAGAGGCGGACAAGATATTGGCAAAAGTAAACAAAGGAGGCCCCGGCGGATGCAAGGGTCCGCAGGAATGCGATACATTTTGCCGCAATCCGGAAAATATTGAGACATGTATGAACTTTGCCGTTGAGGATGGGAAAATCAGCAAAGAAGAAGCGGACTTTATAATAACCCAGACGAAAGAATTCGGCGCCGGACATGGAAGAAAAGGGGGGGCAGGAAAATCAGGCCAACAACGCGGACCGGCGGAACCGAAAATTGACGAGCAAAAAGCGCTAAAGGTCTTAGAAGAAAAAGGCGGAGGACCGGGCGGGTGCAAATCAATGGAGGAATGCGGAAATTATTGCGGCACTCCGGAACACGGAGAAGAGTGCATGAACTTTGCCGTTGAGAACGGATTCATGCCTCCGGAGGAAATGGAAAAAGCAAAAAAAATGATGACGATGGCAGGTCCCGGCGGATGCAAAGGTCCGCAGGAATGCGACGCATATTGCAGCCAGGAAGGCCATGGCGAAGAGTGTATGAATTTTTCTCTGCAAAACGGATTAGTATCGCCTGAAGAAGGGGAGAAAATGAAGAGAGAAATGGAAATTGTCAAAAAGCTTCAAGGGGGAGGAATGTCCGGCCCGGGCGGGTGCAAGGGTCCGCAGGAATGCCAGGCTTATTGTTCGGACCAATCTCACATGGAGGAGTGCATGAGTTTTGCCACTCAAAACGGAATGATGAACAGAGGCGATGCTAATATGAGAATGCAACAAGTGCAAGACGCGCAATCAATGATACAAATGGGAGAACAAAGCAGACAAAGATTCATGATGCCTCCTCAAGGGGGCCTGCCCGATGGCAAGGCGGGCGAAATGGGTCCGCCTCCCGAAGGATTTCGGGGATTTATGTCGCCACCGCCTGGCAGTATGCAACCACCGCCACAAGGAGGAATGCTGCCTCCGGAAGGATACCAAATGCCGCCTCAGGGAATAATGCCACCAACGACAGGAGGAGGTTTTGTTCCGCCTGGGGGATTTATACCGCCGCCATATGGCAGTATGCAGCCGCCACCGGGAATGATGCAGCCAGCGAATATGATGCCACCGGAAGGAATGATACAGCCACCGCCGACAAATATGATACCTCCTCCGCCATCAGAACTGATGCCGTCTACTAATTTACCTGGGCTTATTCTTAAGCCGTTTCTGGATATTTTTAGGGCTTGGTAGATCTATTACCCCTCAAAAAATCTTCATAAAGCATTTCGTTTTTGCCTTCCGGTTTGACGCGTTTGATGGCGAGTTTACCGTCTTCTATTTCTACTTCGGTTATTATGATTCTTTTGCCGTGCCCGCCATCGCTACGCTCAGGCGTTGCGGGCGGGTTGTTTAGAAAAAAATAAGTCCCAGGCCATGGAGTTAGAGCGCGGACTTTGCGCGCGATGTTTTCCGCCGGCTCGTTCAAATTTATTAAGCTGTCTTCTTTTGTTATTTTTTTGGTGAAAGTCGCTTGGCTATGATCTTGCTCTTGCGTCTTTATTTTTCCTTCAATCCAATCGGGAATAACTTTCACAAGCAGCTCACCACCTAACTCCGCCAGTTTTTCTTCCAACTCTTTGTGATATAACTTGGAACTTAGAGCTTGGAGCTTGGAGCTTGCGACAATGTCGCCGTGGTCAACTTCCTCGTCTATTTTTATTATCGTCACCCCCGTTTCTTCTTCATCGCTCAAAATAAATGACTGGATAGGCGAGGGACCGCGGAATTTCGGCAGAAGAGAAGGATGGACATTAAGCGCGCCGTATTTCGGAATGTTTAAAATTTCAAGAGGAATAATTTTGCCGTAATCGGCGACAATGAATAGGTCTGGCTTGAATCTTGAAACTTGAATCATGAAACTCGAATCTAGTTTATCTGGCTGGTCTAATTTTATGTTCCATGTTTTATGTTCCATGTTCCATAACTTTACCGGTGACGGCTGGAGTTCCATTTTTCTGCCTTTTGGCTTGTCGGGCGTGGTGACAACCAATTCCGGTACAAAGCCGTTCTGGCATAAAACTTCCAAAACCTTCGCGGCAAAATCCCCGGTGCCAAAAAAAACGAATTTAACGCCGTTTTTCATATTTTTAGTATTATAAAATTTTATCAGCTTTCTTTCCTAGTGGCAAATTTTAGCAAAAAAATAAAAGAGGCTAGGTAGTCCAAGCCTCTTTTACAGACCTCCTTTTAATTTAATGATAAGAAAGTTTTTATGGGCCCGTAATCTCCTATATGCCCACTATAGCCCTTATTGTCTCTAATTGTATCTAAACCGTTTCTGCTATCAACCTTTTGCCAATCGTTGTTTTCATAAAATTCTCTTGGAAGTTTCATTTTTGGTGCTTCTAACCAGGCAGTATATACATTTAGAGACTCGTGATAAGACACCTCAATAATCTCAAGTTCTTCTACCATGCACTCCAAATTCATCTTCATTCCCGCATAGACAATTGGCAGTTCTATTAATTTTCTACACAATGAATAATCGTTTTTTCTATCATCTTTTTCATTATCTGGACGAAAAATTACAATAACCCTCATTTTATTCACCTCCCCCTCATCATTTATTTTTAAGATGCGAAAATCGCACTTTACTTTCTATAAAATAGTGTAGCAAATTACGCAACAAAAGTCAATATCAAGCAATATTATAATTGGACAAAATTCTGCTATCGCCGAAAAGTGTCCAAGTGCCAAAAAATAAATACTTTCTACTTTATACTTTATACTTCTCTAGAATTTCCGCTTTGTCTGTAAATATAATTCCATTTAGGTGGTCTGTTTCGTGCTGGATTATTTGCGCCAAGAGACCGGAGGCGCCACGGGTGAATTTTTTGCCGTTTTCATCATATGCTTCCACGGACAATTTATCCGCGCGTTTTACCGTGCCAAACATTCCCTCCACACTCAAACATCCTTCGCCGACAACCTGTTTCTTTTTTGATATTTTTTTAATAACGGGATTTATAAAAACCCACGGGTCGGTTTTCTCTTTCTTTTTTTGTCTCTGACGTCCGACATCGGGGCTATCAGGACTCGATGTCGGACGTCGAGGGATGAGGGCGTTCTTATCTATAATAAAAAGGCGGACAGATTCGCCGATTTGCGGCGCCGCCAAGGCCACGCCGTTTTCCGCGAGAGACAAAACGTCGGACATCTTCTTAATCAAGTCCTTTATTTTTTTCTCTTTAATATCCTTCACCGGCACTTCCTTCGCAATTTGCCGAAGAACCTTATTTCCTTTTTGTACGATTTTTGCAATCATGTTTTGTAAATTATAGCAAACTTTCGGGGTCTATGTTTATTTTCCACGCCGGAGACAAGGAAGAAAGAATTTCCCGCAGTTCTTTTTGCCCGGCGGGCCAGGTGCCCTGCTCCACTTTCAATAAAATATTCCAGATGTATTTATTTTTTATTTTTGGCGTAAAAGAGGAATAACTTATCGGCTTCCATTTGGCAAGCCGTTTTTCCAATTCATCTATGTCTTTTTTAAGCTTGGGCTTATTTTTATTTTCTCCCGTAATTTTAATGAGCAAGGAGAACGGCGGGTAATCGGATTCCTTTCTAGACTCTATTTCCGCTCTGTAAAACCCCGAAACATTTCCCTTTATTGCCTCTTCAAACACTTTTTGCTCCGGCATTTTTGTTTGTATGTAAAATTTTTTCTTTGCCAGCAATTTCAGTTTTATGAGAAGCTGAAAAATTTTTTCATTTATTTTGAAATCAGGCAAGGTGAAAAGGGGATCAATGGAGGCGACGGCAACAACATCAACCAGCTTGTCCGCCAGCTGGCGGAGATAAGAAAACATTATTTCCGTTCCTATTAAAATTGCCCCGGGTGTTGCCAAAAAACTATCCGCTATTTCTCTACCTTGTTTTTCCGTTTTTATGGCGTCGCTGTCCATTATAAATATCTTTGCTTGCGGGAATGATTTCTTTATTTCCTCGGCTGTTTTTCTTATACCTGCGCCATATTCTTCAAGTTTCCAGCTTTGGCAGGAAGGACATTTTTCAGGTGTAATAGTTTCTTTCAGGCATTTATGGCAAAGCCACACTCCGCCAGCTGGCGGATTTCCTTCTTTTTTATGAAGGACAAGCGGCGATTCGCATTTTTCGCATAAAACAGGACGGGAACAGTCTTTGCACACCGTGATGGGCGAATACCCCCGCCGGTTGGAGAATAAAATTATTTTTTCTTTTTTTTCTACGGCCTCGCCGATTTTCTTTTTCAATTCGTCTTCGCCGATTACCGCCTGCTCAATTTCCGAAAAAATTCTCCGACCGGCCGTGAAGTTATTTCTATGGCAAGTTTCCGCTCTCAAAACGACATCTCCGAAAATAAGGCGAACCCCTCTTTTTTGAGCGATGAATTCCGCCACTTTTCTCACGTCAATGTACGGTCTAGTTTGAAGCTTGTAAAAAGGCGAGCTTTCTTTGTCTATTATCAAAGTACCGATGTCTTCTCTAGGTAAAGAAAGAAACGACCTAGTGGTGGCTATAAGAAGCGGATGTTCTTCTTTTAAGGCGAAAGACCATAACTCTTTTATTTTTTTCTTTTTTAATCCGAAGTGCATTACTATGGCGTACCTTTCTATACCCTTTTGCAGTTCAGGAAAAATATTTTCCATATCGGCCGCCGTCGGCAGGCAGAGAAAAATGGAACGATTCCTAGCAAATTCTTCACGGGTGATTCTTTTGTAATATTGGATTCTTTCTTCTCTGTCTCCCTGAAAAAGAACGGTCTCGTGATATTTATTCGCGCCGGCGTCTGATTCCGTTTGGCTAGAATTTGACGCCGCCGGGTCTTCCAAAATTATTTGAGGCACAAGATCTTTAATGACTGACCCGACCGGCGCTAGAAAATAATTTGATATCCCCTTGCACGCTTCCATAAATTTCGGCAAAAGAAATTTTTCTGCCTTTACCGTTTTTATTGATTTGAGAGAAAAATCCGCCCGGCGCAAATCCGTTTTCGCCGTTCTCAATTCCTGCGAGGAGACGACTATGGCCGGAATTATTTTTTTGCGCACCGGCACTGTGACCAAAGCGCCCGCTTCAATGTTTTTTGAAGTGAAATAAGAGAGGTTTTCCCTAAAAACTCCTTTAGTAATCGGCACGACACTTAGAATCCTCATTTTACGGAAGTTGTATCTTTATTAATGCGTCCTCGTCCAGAATGTAAATAGAAGAGCTGTTTTTGTAAGTAATGAATATCGGGTCTTTTCCTTTATAAATCGGCTGTTTGGATTGCCCGCCCCTCTTGTCTATTTCCATGGCGAAGATGCCGTTTTGATAGGCGACGATGATGGCGTCTTTTCTTCCCGGATAGAAGTCCGCGTTTTTTATCTGACTTGGTGATTTAAATACAAGATTTTTACTTGTCTCCAGATAATAAGGCCGGGAATTTTCATCTCCGTTCCACTCAACCCAGATTCCGTTTTCTTTCCGGTTCCACCACAACTTTTGGCGGTCTCGGCTCACCAACCTTTCAATGGTCGTCGTTGATGTTGAAGAAATTTTCTTCGTTCCTTTTATTATGTTGTAGATATCGTCGTATTCGGTTTTTTGGAGAGGAGAAAAATTTTCGCGTTTTACAATTTCTCCGTCAATTTCTTTCGGCAGAAGCAATGCGCGAGCCTCGGCCACCATCTGGCTTTTGACTTCCATTTTTTTTGACCACGGCCAATATCCGTCTTTGGCTATCAAAATTGAATAAGTGTTCGGGCGCAGGCCGGAAAGATAGAGGCCGCTCTGAATGATATTCGTTTCTTTTTCCAGCTTGTCGTTGACGAAAATTTGCGCGCCGGAAACAGGCGAGGCGACATAAAGCCCGCCGGTTTTTTTAAGCGTCCAGTTTGAGCCAAGCCGGTAGCCGTTGGAATAAAGAAGAACAACCGGTGCCGCGGCTAAAAAGACCAAAACGCAGATTATCAAAGCCATTCTCCTTTTCCCGATAGTAAGTCCTCCCATAATCCCTTAATTTTTGCAAAAAAACGGAAAAAAGTAAATAATAGCATTATGCATAGTTATATTGTTGACGGCGGAAGGAGGTTGAAGGGGAGCGTGACGATTAACGCTTCCAAGAATTCGGCAACGGCGATTTTAATCGCCTCGCTTTTGAATGAAGGAAAAACGACCATCAAAAATCTTCCAAAGATAGAAGAGGTCTTTAGAATCATAGAAGTGCTGGAAAGCATCGGCGTAAAAACGGAATGGAAGGGCAGGGCGCTTGAAATCATTCCACCTAAAAATTTTTCTATAAATAAAATAAACGTGGAGGCGGCGCAGAAGACGCGGAGCGTCGTGCTTCTGATCGGCGCCTTGGCGCGCAAGCTGAAAAAATTTTCCTTGCCCGACTCCGGCGGCTGCAAACTTGGCCGGCGCACCATAATGCCGCACATTTACGCTTTGGAGGACTTCGGTATAAAAATAAGCTCATCCTGCGACAAGCTGGACATAGACGCTTCAAAAATAAAACCGGCGAAAGAAATAATAATGTACGAATCAGGCGACACGGCCACGGAAAACGCCATCATGATTGCCTCCATAATTCCACAAAAGACGATTATTAAATTCGCTTCCGCGAATTACCAAGTGCAGGATTTGTGCTACTTTTTGAAAAAATTAGGAGTGAAGATAAAGGGGATTGGCGCGACTACATTGGAAATTATTGGCAGAAAAAAATTAAATCAAGACATTGAATATTATCTTACGGAAGATCCGGTGGAATCAATGCTTTTTATTTCCGCGGCAATAGTGACAAAATCATCCATTATTCTTAAAAGATGTCCCATGGAGTTTTTGGAGCTGGAGCTTTTCAAGTTGAAAAAGATGGGATTTAAGTTTAAAATAACAAAGGAATACAAAGCGAGAAACGGCTTCAACCGGCTGGCGGACATAAAAACTTTTCCTTCCAAACTTGTCGCGCCGGTGGAAAAAATTTACGGCCGTCCTTTTCCCGGAGTGAACATAGACAATCTGCCGTTCTTTGTACCCATTGCCACCCAGGCGAAAGGCGAGACGCTCATTCACGATTGGGTTTACGAAAATCGCGCGATTTATTACGCAGAACTGAATCGCTTGGGCGCGAACATAAGATTGGCTGACCCGCACCGCGTTTTCATAGAGGGGCCGACAAAACTAAGAGCAGCGGAAATTACGTGTCCATTCGCTCTTCGTCCATCGGCGATAATTCTAGTGGCGATGCTCGCAGCCAAAGGAAGGTCAATACTAAAAAATACTTATACTATTGAGAGAGGATATGAAGATTTGTGCGGAAGATTTAGAAAATTAGGAGCGATGGTTGAAAAAAAGAAAGCGAATATTGAATTTTTGGAGTAAAAATGTTAAGGTGAAGATGGAAAGTAAGATTGAAAATTGAAAATTAAATAAGGAGGATTTAGAGATGAAATTCATTACCCCGATTTTACACAAGGAACAAACTGGTTTAGCTAAATTCTGCGACGATGTTACACAACTCTTCTTAAGATGGATGAACAACCCGGCAGTTTACAGGTTTTTAGGAGACAGAGAGATTACTTTTTATTCTATAAGAGATGCCCAAAACCATGTTATGGCCATAGAAAAGGAGTCGCTTTTAATAGTGGCTAAAGAAGAAGATGTATGGATACCTATTGGCTACATCTGTCTAAATCTCAGACCAAGACACAAAATTGCGAACTTTACCATCGTAATTGGTGAAGAAAAATTTAGGGACAAAGGGCATGGCAAAACGGCAACGAGTTTAACACTGACTTATGCGTTTAAACAACTCGGATTGTTTGCTGTTCACCTTGTTGTTTCTAAAAACAATCAAAATGCGATAGCCGTGTATGAGAAAACCGGTTTCAAGGTTTGCGGAATTAGACATGGAGCTAGAATGGAAGACGGCGAGAGAACTGACGAGATTTTGATGGAGTGTACCCAAGATATGTATTATAATAGGAGGCGATGAGTATGATAAAGCCGATTGTAAACTATATTCTTTGGCTCATGGGAATAAGAAAAATCTTACCCCAAAAGTTTGTGAACAGAGTTGTTGTGGAAGAAAACAGGGAGGGTTTGGTGCAGGTATGCGAAACCGCGCGTCTCAAAATAAGCAAATACTACCCGGGAATTCCAAAACTTAGGAAGGAGGTTGTTAGGCGTCTCGCAACGGTTGCTGATAGTCTTCCGAACGAATATCTTATTATTTTGGCAGAGGGCTTCCGTTCATTGGAACGTCAAAAAGAACTGTGGAATGAGCAGTATGCCAAGATAGAAGGGGAAAATCCTGAACTATCATCCTCGGAAATAGACAGAAGGACTCGACTTTTTGTCGCTAAACCAGTAAACGGATATGGTGGCCATCAGACTGGCGGCGCTGTTGACGTAACGCTTGGCGACAAAAACAGCAAAGAGTTATTTCTTGGCACGAAAATGCACGAGTGCTCGTCGAAGACCGTAATCGACTCAAAAGGCATCAGTTCTGAAGCCAAAAATCTGAGAGCAATTCTTCTTGAAGCCATGCGCTCAGCCGGGTTCGTAAACTATCCTGGTGAGTGGTGGCATTTTTCCTACGGGGACAGATTATGGGCGGCATATAGTTGTTTCAAAAAATGCCAATACGGTCCAGTCAGGGAGTAAGTGGGGGGTTCATTGCGAACCCCTCTTTTTAATTTGCAAAAAACGAAGGAAAAGTTTAGAGTGGGAATAAAGAATACTATGGCGTTTTTTATAAAAAAAATTGGAATTGATTTGGGAACGGCGAACACGCTGGTTTTTTTGCCGGGCCAAGGCGTGATTCTGAACGAGCCGTCCGTGGTTGCCATTTCCGTGCCTGACAATAAAGTTTTGGCAGTGGGCGACGAGGCGAAAGTTATGATAGGAAAAACACCCGACAACATTATCGCTTATCGGCCGATGAAAGACGGAGTGATAGCCGACTATCGCGTGACAGAGGTGATGCTCAAATATTATATTTCCAAAGCGCTGGGCAAATGGAATATCCTGAAGCCGGAGGTTATGATTTCCGTGCCGGCGGGCGTGACGTCCACCGAAAGGCGCGCGGTCGTTGAGGCGGCAATGAAAGCGGGAGCGAAGGCGGCCTACGTGGTAAAAGAGCCGATTTTGGCGGCCATCGGCGCCGACATTCCTATCTACGAGCCGTCGGGACATATGATTGTGGACATCGGCGGAGGCACGACGGACGCGGCTGTTATTTCGCTTGGCGGAATCGTGGCGTCCACATCCGTGAAAGTGGCGGGAAATAAAATTGACCAGGCGATTGCCGATTACATCAAAAAAACTTTTAATCTCGCCATTGGCGAAAAGACAGCAGAAGAAATAAAAATAAAAATCGGCTCGGCGGTGCCAGTGGAAGACGAACTCACTTATAAAATAAAAGGAAGAGATTTTTTGACGGGACTCCCGCGAAGCACGGACATCACGACGAACGAAATTGTCAAAGCGATTGAGAGCGAACTTAGGGAGATGATGAAGGCGATAAAAGTCGTTCTTCAAAACACTCCGCCGGAACTTTCCTCCGACATTATAGATAACGGCATTACCATGACAGGCGGCACTTCTCTTTTGCGCAACATGGACGAGTTGGTCTACCGCGCGACAGGCGTGAAGGCAAGAATCGCCGAAGACGCTTTGCTCTGCGTGGCAAAGGGCACCGGCGTGGCGTTGGAACACCTGGACACTTACAAAAAGAGCATCATCGCGAAGAGATAAGTTTTTTCAAGATTTTTATATCTTCCGTTACTTCCGGATAATCGGTCTCGCAGATGAGGTCGTTTTTTTGTTTTTTGGCGAAGGCGGCGATTTGCGCGAAACCCTCCATGCCGATTTTTCCTTTGCCGATGTGCTCATGCCTGTCTTTGCGCGAGCCGAGGTCGGTGGCGCTGTCGTTGGCGTGGATGAGTTTTATGTTTTTGAAGTTAATGCTGCCGGATTTCCAATCATAACCGGAAGCGAAGCCGTGTTGAGTGTCCAAGCAGATGCCGGCAAGAGCGGGCGATTTTATTTTACTTAAAATTTCTTCAATTTCTTTTATATCCGCGCCAATTATTTTTCCCGCGCCGGCGGAATTTTCAATGAGTAACTTCGCGCTCCCATTGTATCCGTCCAAAACTTTTTCCAAACCCTCTATTACTTTTTTTATTGCTTCTGCGTTTTCCATTTCCTTTGCCGAGCCGAGATGGGTCATGACGTATTTCGCGCCAAGCAGGGAAGCGCGCTCCAGTTCTGTTCTAATCGCGCTTATTGAACCATATCTTATCCTGTTATCGGTGGAGGCGAGATTTATATAATAGGGCGCGTGGATGTAGACATCGTGTAACCCGTAACGTGTAACGCGTAACTTGAAATTTTTTACAACTTCTGGAGTGAGCTCCTGACCGCTTCCGCCCTGTGGCGGGCGGGAAAAAATCTGCATCACCTCGCAACCCAACTCTCGCGCCATCTTTGGCGCGTTCTCAATCCCTCCCCGTATGGACACATGACAACCAACTCGTGTCATAATGTTTGTAATTATAACTCAATTTTGTTATTTTGTTTTTATGTCATTAAGTATTGGTATTGTTGGGCTTCCTAATGTCGGTAAAAGTACGCTTTTTAAGGCGTTGACGAAGAAACAAGTTGATATTGCTAATTATCCTTTTTGCACTATTGACCCGAATGTCGGCGTGGTGCAGGTGCCGGACCCTAGACTTGCCAAACTCTCGGAGTTTAGCAAGTCGGGCAAGACGGTGCCGGCAGCCATTGAATTTGTGGACATCGCCGGTTTGGTGAAAGGCGCGGCGGAAGGGGAGGGGCTGGGAAATAAATTTTTGTCGCACATTCGCGAAGTGGACGCCATCTGCGAAGTGGTGCGCGCGTTCAAGAATGACAACATCATTCACGTTCACAATAAAATTGACCCGGAAAATGACATCGGAGTTATTGAAACGGAACTTATTCTTGCTGATTTGGAAACAGCGACAAAACGACTGGGAACCTTGGAAAAAGAGGTGCGTTCGCTGGACAAGGAGGCGATCAAGAAACAGGAAATCGTAAAAAAAATTAAAGCGGGGCTGGAGGCGGGGAAGCCGGCAAGGGGAATTGTTTCTCCTGACGAATTTATTTTAGTAAAAGATTTGCAACTACTTACTTTTAAGCCGATTCTTTATGTTTACAATGTTTCTGGTGATGAACCGACGCCCGGCGTCGGTTTAAAGCTAGATATTAAAACAGAAGAGGATTTAATGGACATGAGCGAAGAAGAAAAAAAAGAGCTGGGCGTGGAAAGCAATATTGATAAATTAATTATAGAAGCGTATAAATTACTCGGCCTGATGACTTTTTTCACGACGGGCGAGGATGAGAGTCGCGCGTGGACGGTCAAAATCGGTTCAACGGCGCCGGAGGCGGGCGTCGCCATTCACACCGACTTCAAGGAAAAATTTATCCGCGCCGAGGTGATAAATTGGCAGGATTTGCTCAACGCCGGATCCTACGCCGCCGCGCGCGAAAAAGGCCTCATCCGCACCGAGGGCAAAACTTATGTCGTCAAAGACGGGGATGTGATAGAGTTTAAAATATGAAAATAATTGAAATTTTAGCATTAATAGCCGGTGTTGCCATGAGTTTCGCCAGTTATCCGCAGATATTTAAAATTTATAAGGCAAAAAGCGCACAAAATATTTCTTTAATCACATTTAGCATTTTTTTATTTGGATGCATTATTTGGATAATTTATGGCGTGAGTATTAAAAATCAACCGATAATTTTGAGTTATTCTATTGGACTACTTGGAAATTCAGGAGTTTTATTAGGGATACTAAAATTTAAGCGTTCATGAAACAAAAAAATATTATTCAATTACTAGAATTGTTGTCTGAACTGGACGGATTAAAAAATATACAAAGGCTTAGTCCTGTAAAAGGAAGAAAATTAGCGGAAAACGATGCAGAACATACATGGCATACACTAATGTGGTTTTTGCTTTTAGAGCCGTTTTTAGAAAAGAAAATAAATTCTGAAAAAATTTTAAAAATGATTTTAATTCATGATTTGCCGGAAATTTATACAGGAGATATAGTGGCTTTTTCTAAAAACCATACCCATACTAAAAAAGAACATGAAGGGGCCAAAAAAATATTCAAAAAATTTCCCAAACAAATAAATAAAAAATACTTAAATTTATGGAAAGAATTTGAAAGCAACAAAACAAAAGAAGCAAAAATTGCGAAAGCATTAGATAAACTTCAGCCGCTTTTACAGCACACAGAACTGGAATGGAAAGGGTGGAAATGGACGAAAGAAAGTATAAAAGTTGTAGAAAAAAACAAAAGAAACCATATTGAATTTAATAATACTCTTTTGGATATCTATGAGTATTTGATAAAAAGAGCCCACAAAATATCAAAATAATCACCCAATCCCTATTCTACCTAAAAAGGCCGATCGGCCCACAGAGGGAGAATGGGAAAAATAAAAAAGCTAACGGAAAAACCATTAGCTTTTTAGCGCACCCAGAAAATTATTTTAAAAGAAGTCCACCGAGTTTTTCTCCACTTAATTCGTACTCGATTTGCGACTTGTAAATTTCTTCATCTTTGTTGGTGGGGATAGATGCGAGAGCAACCATGTATCCCAAAAGATATGATCTTCTCGCTCTGAGAACTTTTATTTCCTCGGCAATGCGCTCTTTTTTTGTTCTTTTTTGATCAAGAATAAAACCAAGAGCAAGTAAAACGATGCCTATAAAAATAATCTCCATAACGACCTCCTATTTTACTGTTAATCTGCAAGATTTTATCCCACCAAGGCAAGATTTTATCCCACCAAGGCAAGATTTTATCCCACCAAGGCAAGATTTTATTCTGCGATGAGTATAGCAAATTGTCAAAAAAAGTCAAGGGTTTTGTAAAAAAGTTATAACAAGAGTATAATATCGTCATATGAAAAACATAAAAAAATGGGTATTGGCAATTTCTATTGTAGTCGTTTTGAACTTATTTTTTAATTACGGAATCTATACATTTTATAAAAATCCAAAATTTGAAAATTTTTGCAAACCGGAATTAAACAGCAATTTTTACACAACGAGGCAAGCATGTGAAGCGGTTGGCGGTTTATGGAATGAAAATTTTCCAAAAGCTGTTCCGATGCCGGCGGCTCCCGCTGAAAATGTCCGAACGGGAAATATCCAAACCGGCTATTGCGACGTTTATCACACCTGCCAGAAAGATTTCAATAAAACTGAAGCTATTTACAACAGAAATGTTTTTATTATTTTAGTGCCACTCGGATTAATTTCTCTAGTAGTGGGATTACTGATGGGAATTTCTGGAGCCGTTTCAACAGGGCTCTCCTTCGGCGGTATTTTGTCCATGATAATCGGCTCCATAAGATATTGGTCTGACATGAATGATTACTTGAGGTTCGGTTTGCTCGGAGTGGCGCTTATTATTCTCATCTGGCTGGGTATCAGAAAATTCAAGGATTAGAAAAATGAATCCGTACAGCCATAAAAAAATTGAAAAGAAGTGGCAAAAGTATTGGGAGAAAAATAAACTTGACCAGGCGAAAGATTTTTCCAAAAGGCCTAAATATTATTGTCTCGTAGAATTTCCTTATCCGTCGGGAGACGGCTTGCATGTAGGCCACACTCGAAGCTATACTGCCATGGATATAATTGCCCGCAAAAGAAGAATGCAGGGCTACAACGTGCTTTATCCCATGGGCTGGGACGCTTTCGGTTTGCCGACGGAAAATTACGCTATTAAAAAAGGAGTTCACCCAAGCGTTATTACAAAAAAGAATACAGATAATTTTAGAAGGCAATTAAAATCATTAGCTTTTTCTTTTGATTGGAGCAGGGAAATAAATACTACCGACCCGAAATATTATAAATGGACGCAGTGGATATTTTTGCAGCTTTTTAAGAAGGGCTTGGCGTACAAGCATAAAATGCCGATAAACTGGTGCTTGTCTTGCAAAGTCGGTTTGGCGAACGAGGAGGTGGTGGACGGCAAGTGCGAGCGTTGCGGGGGGCAGACGGAAAAAAGGGAAAAAGAGCAATGGATGTTGGCCATAACGAAATACGCCGACCGGCTAGATAAGGATTTGGATCCGCCAGCTGGCGGATTAGATTATCTGGAAAAAATAAAAATCCAGCAGAGAAATTGGATAGGGAAATCAGAAGGAGCGGAGATTGAATTCAAGATTCAAGATTCAAGTTTCAAGTTTCAAGTTTTTACCACACGCGTTGATACTATTTTTGGTTGCACTTATGTAGTTGTTGCGCCCGAGCATGAGATAATCTCAAAACTAAAATCGCAAATATTAAATCTGAGCGAAGTTGAAAAATATATTAATGAAGCGAAAAGAAAATCAGACCTGCAAAGGACGGAATTGCAAAAAGAAAAAACTGGCGTTGAATTGAAGGGCATGAAAGCCATTAATCCTTTCAATAATGAAGAAGTGTCGGTGTTTGTGGCGGACTATGTTTTGGGGCATTATGGCACAGGCGCGGTAATGGCCGTCCCCGCGCACGACGAACGCGATTTTGAATTCGCGAAGAAATATGGATTACCGGTGCGGCAATCGGTCGCCAGAAATTCTAATTTCTTAAGGACGGACGACGAGGGAAATCCTACGAAATCAGAAATTTCTGGCTCCCTTAGTGAGTGTTTTGTTGAAGATGGCGTCCTTGCTGATTCCGGCCAGTTTTCCGGCCTGACTTCTGCCGAGGCGTGCGGGGAGATGGTGAAATGGCTGGAGGAAAAGAAGTTGGGGAAAAAAGTGGTTAAATTTCACTTGCGCGACTGGGTTTTCTCCCGCCAGCATTATTGGGGCGAGCCGATACCGATAGTGAATTGTCCAAAATGCGGCCTAGTACCGGTGCCGGAAAAAGATTTGCCGGTAAAATTGCCTGATGTAAAAAAATACGAACCGACTGACACGGGCGAATCGCCGTTGGCGGCTATTTTAAAATGGGTGAATGTAAAATGCCCGAAGTGCAAAGGTCCGGCAAAAAGGGAAACCGACACCATGCCAAACTGGGCGGGATCGTCTTGGTATTATCTCGCATATTTAATGCTCGAAAATAAAAAATCAAATCTCAAAAATCAAAAATATGTTTGGGATAAGAAAAAATTAAAATATTGGATGCCCGTTGATTGGTACAACGGCGGAATGGAGCACACAACTTTGCATTTATTATATTCACGATTTTGGAATAAATTTTTATTTGACATCAAGGCGGCGCCGACAAGCGAGCCGTATAAAAAAAGAACTTCGCATGGAATGATACTTGGACCGGACGGAGAGAAGATGTCCAAGTCGCGCGGCAATGTGATAAATCCGGACGATATGGTTTCCGCTTATGGCGCAGACGCTTACCGTTTGTACCAAATGTTTATGGGGCCGTTTGATCAAGCGATACCATGGGACCCGAAAGGCATTGAAGGCACGAGTAGGTTTTTGGGAAGAGTGTGGAAGTTGTTATCAGCCGTCAGCTATCAGTCGTCAACCAAAGAGCAAAAGCTGAAAGCTGAAAGCGGAAAGCTGAAGACTTTATTGCACAAAACCATCAAAAAAGTTTCTGAAGATATTGAAAGCATGCGGTTCAACACAGCTGTCAGTTCACTCATGATTTTATCAAACGAGATGGAGAAACAGGAAGAAATACTGACTACTGATTACCTAATACTGGTTACTCTTTTAAGTCCTTTTGCTCCTCATATCTGCGAAGAAATTTGGAGCAAGCTTGGTAACAAAAAATCAATCTTTTTGGAAAAATGGCCGAAGTTTGATTCCCAAAAAATAAGAGAAGATAGTTTTGAATTGGTGATGCAAGTGAACGGCAAAGTGAGAGACAGGTTTGAGGCGCCGACGGATATTTCCGAAAATGACGCCATGTTATTGACATTGAAACGCGAAAATGTTAAAAAGTGGATAGGCGATAAACAAGTCAAAAAAGTCATATTTATCCAAAATAAGCTGATAAATTTAATAGCATAAGAAAATAAACAATATAATGGTTATTCTTTCGTTCAACCCAAAAGACGTTAATAAGAATTTAACCTCTGTTTTAAACGACAGAGCGAGAGACATAATTCTCCAGCGTTACGGCATGGCCAAGTCGCCGGAAAGAAAAACCCTTGAGGCTATCGGCCAGGTTTACGGCATCACCCGCGAGAGGGTGAGGCAGCTTGAGAATTTCGCCCTTAATTCCATCAGACAGAGCAAAAATTTTTCAACCCAAGAAGACGCGTTGGCGGAGCTGAACGATTATATCTCAAAAAAAGGAGGCCTTTTGTCAGAACAAGATATTCTTAATGAGTTATCAGATAATGGAGACCAGTATACTAAAAATAATATTTACTTTTTGCTTGTTCTCGGAGACGATTTCAAAAAAATAAAAGAAGACGATTATTTCAACCATCGCTGGACGACTAACGAAGGCAGAGCGCAAAAAATCCACGAAGTTTTAGACAAGCTCCATAAAAAAGTCAAAGAAGATATTTTATTGGCAGAGAAGGAAATAATTTCCATCACGCAAGATTATGCGAAAGATGTTATGGGAGAAAAGACAAAAGACGACATTGTCCGTTCCTGGCTCAATATGTCAAAAGTGGTTGATAAAAATGTTTTAGGAGAATGGGGAAATGTAAAATCGTCAAACATTCATCCGCGAGGTGTGCGCGATCTCGCCTTTACGGTTTTGAGAAAAAACGGATCGCCCATGCACTTCAGTGAAATAACAAAAGCGATATCCGAAATTTTTCCTAAAAAAGCGCACCCTGCCACCGTTCACAATGAACTCATCAAAGATTCGCGTTTCGTTCTTGTCGGACGCGGCATGTATGCCCTGAAAGAATGGGGATACGCTTCAGGCACGGTTCGCCAGATAATCAAAAGTATTCTTAAGTCATCCGGACCCCTCACAAAAGAGGAAATTATAAAGAAAGTCCTGAAAGAACGATACGTGAAAGAAAACACCATTTTGGTAAATTTGCAAAACAGCAAATATTTTAAGAGAAATAAAAACGGCGCTTATTCAGCTGTTTAATTATGCCAGCTTTTATTCAGGATATTTTTATTTTAACCAAGGGTTTTTTATTTGAGAATTGGTATTTCTTTTTACCGCTTTTTCTAACCCTTGTTTTTTGGGATTTTTGGGTAAATTATATTAGGACCAAATTTATTTATAATCTCAAATGGACCACTTTGGAAGTGAAATTGCCGAGGGAAATAACAAAGAGTCCGCGGGCGATGGAGATTGTCTTAAATATGTTCCATCAAACAAAGGATGGAAATTTTTGGGAAAAATATTGGTTAGGATTTTTGAGGCCGTGGTTCAGCTTGGAAATAGTCGGCATCAACGGAGAAATTCATTTTTTTATTTGCACTCAATCGTTTTTTAGAAATCTTATTGAGGCGCAGATTTACGCCCAATATCCGGAAGTGGAAATCGTGGAAGTTGAAGATTATTCCAAAATGGCTTTTACGGAAGGCCTTGGCACAGAATGGGGATGTTTTGGGACGGAGTTTGAACTTATAGCGGAAGATGCTTATCCCATAAGAACTTATGTTGATTACGGCCTTCATGAGACATTGACTAAGGAAGAGCAAAAGAGCGATCCTATGACCTCCTTTATTGAGCTTCTCGGCTCTTTGAAAGAAGGGGAGAATATTTGGTTTCAAATTTTAATACGAGCGACAAAAAAGGAATGGAGAGATGAAGGCAAGGCGCTGATTGACGAAATAATGGAGAGAGGTAAAAAACTTGCTGAAGGGGAACAGGCGAAAAAATTATCTTCTGGCGAGATAGAAATAATAAAAGCAATTGAGCGCGACGTCTCTAAGCTTGGCTTTGACGTGGGGATAAGGGCGCTTTATCTTGCCAGAACAGATAAATTTAATGCCATAAATATTTCATCAATAATAGGTTCAATGAAGCAATATAATGCCGTGAATTTAAACGGCTTTAAGCCGGCGCGCGCAACTTCTTTGGACTATTGGTGGAGATTGAAAAAGTGGCGGGAGCCAAGAATGAAAATAAAAATGATGGATGCCTATAGAAAGCGCTCGTATTTTTATGTGCCTTATTCGCGCAAGCCGTTTGTTTTAAACACCGAAGAGTTGGCGACGATTTTTCACTTCCCGGGCAGGGTGGCAGAAACCCCGACCTTCGGCAGGATTGAAGCGAAGAAGGGCGAACCGCCGGCGGGCTTGCCCGTATAGGATAGGGATTGCCTGTTTAAAATAATGTTTTCAATTTCAAGGATACAAACAATTATTGCTGTTCTTTTCCTCTGCGCTCTGATTTTGCCGGGTCTGTTTTATCGTTTGTTTTTTAGGGAAGATATCCAAATATTGGCTCCTCAAATAAGAATTACTATTCCTGAGGGTTATACCACAAAAGACATCGCGGAACGCTTGAAAAATTTCAGAAATTTTAACAAAGAAGAATTTTTAAAAATTGCCGAAGATAAAGAAGGATATTTATTCCCAGACACTTATTTTTTTACCAGCAAGGAAATGCCGGAAGAAATTATAGAAAAGATGGAAAATAATTTTAAAGTGAAAGCCGGCGATGTTCAAAAAGATATTCTCATAATGGCGTCCATCATAGAAAAAGAAGCGCGCAACAAAGAAGATAGGAGAATTATCTCCGGTATTTTATGGAAACGATTGAAAATAAATATGCCCTTGCAGGTGGATGTCAGTTTGTACACTTATGACAATAAAGGTCTTCCTCCAATGCCGATTTGCAATCCCGGGCTGGATGCCATAGACGCGGCAAAAAACCCTGTTGATTCAAAATATTGGTATTATCTTTCCGACAAAAAGGGTGTGACCCACTTTGCCAGAACTTTTGAAGAGCATAAGCGGAATAGGGCAAAATATGGCATCTAAAAAACTGAAAGTTTTTGTGGGGATGAGCGGGGGCGTGGACTCTTCTGTGGCGGCTTTGCTTTTACAAAAACAAAATTATGACTTGGTTGGCTGTTTTATAAAGGGCTGGTACCCGCCCGCCTTCGCAAGCTCAGGCGTTGCGGGCGGGCCCGCTGGTTTTTATTGTTCCTGGAAAGAAGACAGGCGTGACGTCATGCGCGTGTGCGCCAAGCTCGGCATTCCATTCATCACCATTGATGCGGAAAAAGAGTATAAGCGCGACGTGGTTGATTACATGCTGCGCGAATACAAGGCGGGACGGACGCCGAATCCCGACGTAATGTGCAATAAAAACATCAAGTTTGGAATTTTTTTAAAAAAAGCGCTGGCGATGGGGGCGGATTACATAGCCACAGGGCATTATGTGAAAATTGAAAATTGTAAATTGAAAATTGCTCATGATTTAAACAAAGACCAATCTTATTTTCTTTGGACGCTTACGCAAAAGCAATTAAAATACTGCCTTTTTCCGATTGGCGATTTATCAAAACCGCAGGTAAGGGAATTGGCGAGAAAAAATAATTTGCCCACGGCGGAAAAAGACGAAAGCATGGGTGTTTGTTTTATCGGCGAATTCCCGATGGCGGATTTTCTTAAGAAATATATAAAAACAAAAAAGGGGAAAGTGGTTACAACAGAGGGGAAGATTATCGGCGAACATGAAGGCGTGATGTTTTATACTATCGGTCAACGTCATGGTTGGGGCGGGCTTGCCCGCCGAAGCTTTAGCGAAGGCGGGGTGCCGTATTATATCGTGGCAAAAGACATTAAGAAAAATTTAATTATAGTAGCGGATAAAGCGAGCGAGGAAAATTTTTACAAAAAAGAAGTGGAAATAGAAAATGTAAATTGGATTTCCGGGAAAACGCCACTTGGAAACTTAGTTTCCAAGTTATACAAAGCGCGTATTAGATACCGCCAGCCGTTGCAAAATTGCCGCATTAAAATTACAAAAGATGAGAAAAATCAGCGATCGCATAATTATCGAATCTTTTTTACTAGGCCACAAAGGGCGGTAACCTCGGGTCAGTCGTTGGTTTTGTATGACGGGCAAACAATGCTCGGCGGAGGGATTATAAAATAAGTTGCAAAAAACTGGATAATTTGGTAGGAATAAAAACAGAAAGAAGCTTAAAAATTTCAAATAAGAAGGAGGATGTATGGTAAAATTGATTGTTTTGGAAACGGATACAACAGAGGAAAACCTTTTCTTTAACTTAGTCAGCCGCGGGAGATGGGATAGGCCTTATTATTTTTCGGTGGACAATTACGACTGGAGCAAAGGAGTAGTCACTTTTTCAATGCTTTGCTGTTCGCCGTCGCCTGTAATGAAAGTGGGTATTGCTGGAAATCTGATTGTAACGAGTGAAAAATGTATTGAAGAATTAAAGGATTGGTTGAAAGAATGGGGCGTACAATCAAGAAAGAAAATGACAAGGTCTTTCTTAGAACCAGCAAAAGCTCAGACCTTTCACAAAAAGTTAAGAGAAGAAGTTTCCGAAAAAGAAAGGCAAAAGGCAGGAGAAAGGGTTGCAAAAAGGATCAAAAGTTTTCTAAGTGCGGTAGATGAGGACCTTTTGGCAATGTGCAGATAAAGGCGATTTTGTAAAAGCGGGGAGATGATATCAAGCCGCTTTTTATTTTTTGTATTTTATTTATAATACTCTTATGACTTCCCATGAAATTCGTGAAAAATTCTTAAAGTTTTTTGAGGAAAAAGGGCATGCGGTTATTCCGTCTGCCTCTTTGATTCCTTCGGAAACAGACCCAACTGTGCTTTTTACCACTGCCGGCATGCACCCGTTGGTGCCTTATCTTTTAGGTGAGGAACATCCAGGCGGGAAGCGCGTGGCGAATTCGCAAAAATGCATCCGCACGGGCGACATAGACGAAGTGGGCGATGAAAGCCATCTCACTTTTTTTGAAATGTTGGGAAATTGGTCATTTGGGGACTATTTTAAAAAAGAAGCGATTGAATGGAGCTGGGAGTTTTTAACGGATAAAAAATGGCTGGGGATTGATAAAAATAAATTAAGCGTGACGGTTTTTGAAGGCGACTCAAACGCCCCGCGCGATGAAGAATCGGCGCAAATTTGGCAGTCACTCGGCGTGCCAAAAGAAAAAATTTTTTATAAAGGAAAAGAAGATAACTGGTGGGGGCCGGCGGGCGCGACAGGGCCGTGCGGACCATGCACGGAAATGTTTATAGATAATATGGAGGTGTGGAATGACGTTTTTATGCAATACAACAAAACGGCGGATGGCAGTTTTGAACCACTCAAGCAAAAACCTGCCCGCAATGCTACGCATAGCGTTGCAGGCGGGAATGTTGATACGGGGATGGGGCTGGAAAGAATCGCCATGGTGATACAGGGCGTCAATTCAGTTTACGAAACGGATTTGTTTGCGCCGATAATAAATAAAATAGAAAAGCTATCAGCAAACAGCTATCAGCTATCAGCTAAATCTTATCGCATTATCGCCGACCATATTAAGGCGAGCGTATTTATAATTGCCGACGGGGTGATGACGTCCAATACAGGTAAAGGATATGTTTTACGTCGCTTAATAAGGCGCGCGGTAAGACACGGAAAATTATTGGGTATAGAAAAAGATTTTACAAAAGAAATTGCCGAGGTTGTTGTTGAAATTTATAAAGAACATTATCCAGAGGTAAAGAATAACGAATCAAGAATTATGAATGAATTGGAAAAAGAGGAAAAGAAATTTAAAGAGACATTAGAAAAAGGTCTGAAAGAATTTGAAAAAGGAACGGAACCATTTATTCTTTTTACGACCTTCGGTTTTCCGTTTGAATTAACCCAAGAGTTGGCAAAGGAAAAGGGGATTAAAATTGATATTGAAAATTTTAATGAGCAATTAAAAGCTCATCAACAGCTTTCCCGCACGGCTTCCGTGGGTATGTTTAAGGGCGGGTTGGCGGACGCGGGTGAGATGACCACAAAATATCATACTGCCACGCATTTGCTTTTGGCGGCGTTAAGAGAGATTTTAGACGGGGATATAATTCAAAAAGGGAGTAATATCACAGCCGAGCGTTTGCGTTTTGATTTCAATTATCCGCAAAAAATAACAGACGAGCAGATTAAAAAAATTGAGGACTTAGTTAATGAAAAAATTCAGGAAAAAATTCCGGTGGAAATGATTGAATTGCCGAAAGAAGAAGCGTTGAAGGCGACCAAGTCGTCTTTTGATGAAGGTAAATACGGAGATATTGTGAAAGTTTATAAAATAGGAAATTTTAGCGTGGAATTGTGTGGCGGACCCCATGTCGCCAATACCGGCGAACTCGGCCGTTTTAAAATCACCAAAGAAGAAGCGTCTTCTGCGGGCGTGCGGAGAATCAAGGCGGTATTGGAGTAAAAATGTTATAATTCAACCAATGAGTTTTTTAGGAAAAAAGAAGGATGAAATTATTGCCGTCATAAATATCGGCAGCGCTTCGGTTAGCGGAATGATGGTAAAAAAATCGGCCGGCAATCCGCCGGCTGGCGGAGCCGAAATAATAACCAGCGCCAAAATTCCAGTAAACTTTCTAGCAGATGTGGATTATGCCGCCTTTTGGCGATGCACTTGCGACTCGCTTAAAAAAGTCATTGATAAATTGCTGGTTGGTTATCCAAAAGGCCCCGATAAAGTTCTTTGTGTTTTTTCGCCTCTTTGGGGAATTTCCCAGACAAGGGTGATAAGAGTGAGGAGGGAGGAACCGTTCACGGCGACTCAAGAATTTCTGGATGAACTTATTGATAACGAAATAAAAATTTTTCAAGCCCAATGGCACAATAGAATCCCGTATCTGAAAGACGATTCAGAGCTGGTTGAGAAAGAAATAATCAAAACAACTTTAAACGGCTACAGCGTAAAAAATCCGTTTGGCAAAAAAGCAAAAAAGATGGATGTTTTTGTACATTTGAGTTTGGTAGTAAGGGGGGCGAAGGACTCTATCCAAAAATATTTTTTTGATAATTTTGGAGATGTGCTGGTTGTTTTCCATACCTTGCCTTTTGTTGTTTTTTCCTCGCTGAAAGGCATAATAAACGCGGAGGAGGGATTCCTTTTTTCCGACATCGGCGGAGAGACAAGCGACATCTCTCTCGTGCGTAAAAATATTATTGAAGAAACTTTGACCTTTCCGCGCGGGAGGAATTTTTTAATAAGAAACATAGCCAAAGAATTTAAAACTTTCATTGATGAGGCAAAATCGCTTCTGGCGAGCTTTAGGAAGGGAGATTTAAACAAAGCGTCTTCTGATAAAATTTCAGCAGTCATAAACGCCGCTCAAGCAGAATGGTGCGGATTTGCGGAAAAGGCGCTGGGGGAAATTTATCAAAATTCGCCGTTACCGATGGCTTTTATAATGGTAAGTGACGAAAATGTCGGACAGGAATTTTCCGAATGCGCCAAGAACGAATCTTTCGCGAAATTCACCGTCCTCGGCAAGCCGTTTGATGTAAAACAAATTTCCGCCGACGCCTTAAAACACAACTTCAAATTCAAGCGCAGCTTTGCGCAAGACAACGACGTCTTCCTGATGCTCATCTCCCTCTTCGCCGACAAAAATTTGTAAAGGTGTAGAAAAACACGAAAAATAGCACAAAAAATAACACAGAAATAAATTTTCAATGCAAAGTATCCCCTAACCATTGCTATCGCATCGTATAGGTGATAGTATGAGTTAGTATGAAGTATGATAAGAATAAAAAATCAGCAAGAGAAAGTATCTATAAGAGATAAATATAACAGGGGAGAATTAGCTAAAGATATTTTAAAGGGATTGGCCGTTGGCGGACTTATTGTTGCCAGTTTTGCTTTGCCTAATTTGCCGCAAGTTTTCAGTTTATTTGGAATTAAGAGCGCAAAGGACCGGTATAGGATGAAACGGGCGATGGAATCCCTAAAAAGGCAAAAATTGATAGAAATTTATGAAAAAGGGAATAATGAGGTTATGGAAATAACGGAAAAAGGAAAGAAAAGAACATTGAATTATAAATTTGACGACATGAATTTGGTTAGGCCCAAAAAGTGGGACGGCTTGTGGCGCGTAATTTCTTTTGATATTCCGGAAAGATATAAAAGAGAAAGAAACGCGTTGACTAGGAAATTAAAAGATATGGAGATTTATCCGCTGCAAAAGAGCGTTTTTGTTTGCCCGTTCGAATGTCACGATGAAATTGACTTTGTGAGCGAGGTATTGGACGTGAGAAAATATATTCATTATTTTTCTGCGAATGAAATGGACGAAAAAGATGAAGATTTTTTGAAAAGGTATTACAATCTCTAAAATTGCCAAAATCACAAGCATTAATCATTAATTAGTTACAATACTTAATTTAACACTATCGCCTAACCATTACTATCGCATCAGATAGGGGATAGTTGACATTTTTATTCAAATATGCTTAACTCTATATAGAAATAGTGCGATTTTCGCACCTTAAAAAGTTAATAAAAATTTTAGGAGGTAGTTTTGTGAAGAAAAAGAACGATAGTAAATTTGAAATTGCCGTAAAGGTTAGGGTAAAGCATGGCTTGATCTATGGGTATATGAGAGAGCATGGATTGACCTGGTTGGAAATGACTAAAAAAATTGGCATAAGCACTGCCACATTTAGCAAAATTTTGCACTTTAAATGGGTTCCAGGAAAATACTATCAAAATAAAAAAACTGCCGAGAAATTGTGCAATTTCTTCCAGTGTGATTTAGAAGATATTCTTCCTAATGAATTGGCTCAGCAAATAAAAAACAATTTAGAAATTGCTAAATTAATGCAAGAAGGACAGACGGTCTATAAGGAAGTTGATATTGAATATCTTAGTTATGATGAGGTTTCTCAGGGCTTGCTTGTTTATGATCCAAGACCAGAATTTGAAAAAATAGATTTACGAAAAAATCTCGAAAGAGTTCTCAAAACACTTACCCCGAGAGAAGAGAAAGTCATAAAAATGAGGTTCGGCATAGGAGATGAGAATGAGTATACCCTTGAAGAGGTTGGCACGGAATTAGGAGTGACGAGACAACGCATAATTGAGATAGAGGCGAAGGCGATTAGAAAGATTAAACACCCCTCAAGAGCAAAATTCCTTAAAGAGTTTAAATAAAAAGTTATAAGGCCCGGAGAAGTACTTCGTGCCCTTTTTATTTTAGCTGTGGAAAGTTATCCACAGCTTTTTTATTTTTAATTGTTTAATTATGGGGGTGAGTGGTGTATAGTATAATAAAAGTGGGTAATTGTGGATAACCATGTGGATAGTGTGGATAACTACAAAATCCCCATAAAAATCAATATGTTAATCGGCGAATACAAACATTCATTGGATCCCAAGAAAAGAGTAGCTATTCCGGCGAAATTCAGAAAAGAGATAGGGAAAAAGGCGGTTATTACGAAGGGACTGGATCAATGTCTTTTTATTTATCCGGTGGGGGAGTGGCAGAAGGTGGCGCAGAAATTGAGCGAGCTTCCGACTGGCGCCGCGGACAGCAGGAATTTCGTCCGCAATATGTTTTCCGGAGCGTCTGACGTCGATGTGGATAGTTTGGGTAGAGTGCTTATTCCCGATTATCTCAAAGAGTTTGCCGGATTGAAGGAAAAAGTGGTGATTGTCGGCGTTTATAAACGGCTCGAAATTTGGAGCGAGAAAAATTGGGAAAGCTACAAAGAGAGAATAGAAAAGCAGACGGACACACTGGCGGAAAAACTGGGAGAGTTGGGGGTTTATTAAAATAATGCACGTTCCTGTTCTTTTAAAAGAGGCAATAGAATATTTGAACCCAAAAGAGGGAGACACGATTCTGGATGCGACATTCGGCGGAGGAGGACACGCGGCGGCTATATGTGAATTAATAGCGCCAGCAGGAAAGTTAATTTGTCTAGACCAGGACAAAGGAACAATTAAAGCCGCCGAAATAAAATTTAAAAAATCAAAATGCAAAGTTGTTTTGATTAACGAAAATTTCAGGAATTTAGACAAAGTTGTGGAAGGGAAAATTGACGGAGCGATATTTGACCTCGGTTTCAGTTCAGACCAATTGATTCCGCCAGCTGGCGGACCGGGAAGAGGATTCAGTTTTCAAAAAGACGAGCCGTTATTGATGACATTAAAAAGTGAGATTGAAAACAGAGACCTGACAGCAAGAGAAATAGTAAACCAATGGAGAGAAGAAGAGATAGCCGATGTTCTTTACAAATACGGCGAGGAAAGATACAGCAGAAGAATCGCTAAAGCGATTGTTGAGAGAAGGAGCCAGCCCGACAAGTTCATTCTGGCGGGAAAAAAAGCGATAGAGACGACATTTGATCTGGTAGATATTATTCGTTCAAGTGTGCCGGCGGTCTACAGAAATAACAGAAGAATAAATTGCGCCACGAGAACTTTTCAGGCATTGAGAATAGCGGTGAACGACGAATTGAACGCGCTGGAAGAAGGATTAAAAAAAGCGTGGGACAAGCTGGAAAAAGAAGGAAGGTTAGTTGTAATCTCATTTCATTCTTTGGAGGACAGAATAGTGAAGAATTTTTTTAGAGATAAGGCGAAGGCGGACCCTAATATGCGGGCAAGCAAGGGAAAAATTTTAACAAAAAAGCCGGTGACGCCGGCGGAAGAAGAGATAAAGAATAATCCGCGCTCCCGGAGCGCAAAAATGAGGGCGATAATAAAATTATGACAAAAGTATTAGCAGGGAAAATTGAAAATCAGGGAGCAAAGAAATTATTTGGTATTGTGATTTTTGTCATCATTATGGCCGGTTGTTTTTATCTTTATTTTTTGGGCGCGACTATTAAGGGAATAATAAATAGCAGCGACAACACAAAGCGCCTACAAACGGTTAGCTCCGAATACCAACAACTTGAAGAAAATTATTATACGCTTCTTGGACGTTTTAATTTGGAATACGCGCACTCGCTCGGTTTCGTTGACCAGCCGAAAAATGAATTTGCCGTCCGAGAAATAGCCGTGGCGCAGAGATAATAAACTATGAAAGACAATTTCTCTCTTCGCATTAAAATTGCGTACATCTTTATTTTTGTTTTTGGGGCGGTCATTGCGACTCGCCTTTTTTTTGTTCAAGTGGTGCATAGCAACGATTACAAAGAGTTGGCTTCCCGCCAATATGTCGCGCCGTCGGCCGGCTATTTTGACAGGGGGGCGATTTTTTTCAAAAAGAAAGACGGCCAGCTTATTTCCGCCGCCACAATCAAAAAAGGTTTCATTCTGGCGATAAATCCAAAAATATTGAATGATGCCGAATTGGCGTTTACAAAAATTTCAGCGGTGACGCAAATAGACAAAGATATGTTTTTTAAATCGGCCGCCAAGAAAAGCGATACCTACGAAGAAGTCGGCCGCCGTTTGAGCAATGAAGAGGCGGACAAAATAAAGTTGTTGAAATTAAAGGGCGTGGATATTTATTCGGAGGGTTGGCGTTTTTATCCGGCCGGGAGTTTGGCGTCCAGAGTGCTGGGATTCGTCGGCTTTAACGGCGACAAGTTGGAGGGGAGGTATGGGTTAGAAAAATATTACGAAAATATTCTGGGAAGAAAAGAAGACAACGGCGGAAGCGCCAACTCTTTCGCGGAAATAATAATGGACATAAAAAAGACGGTCTCCGACAACACGCCCAACGGGGACATCGTTTTAACAATAGAGCCGGAGGCGCAGAGTTTTTTTGAGGAATCATTAAGGGGGGTTCTTGATAAATACAACGCCGAGATGGCCGGCGGGATAATAATTGAACCGAAGACCGGAAAAATTTTAGCCATGGCGTCCGTTCCAAATTTTGACCCGAACGCCTACGGCGGAACGAAAGATCTTTCGCTGTTTATGAATCCGAGTACGCAAAATGTTTACGAGATGGGTTCCATTATGAAGCCGCTCACCTTGGCTGCCGCTCTGGACCAAAATAAAATAACTCCGGAGACGACTTACAGCGACAAGGGCTTTGTCGTTTTTAACAACAAGAGAATAGAAAACTTCGACGGCAAGGCGAGGGGAACGGTGAGCATGCAGGAAGTGTTGAATCAGTCGCTCAACACCGGCGCCGTGTTCGCCATGCAGCAGTTGGGCAAAGAAAAATTTTTAGAATACATAAAAAATTACGGCTTTGGAGAAAAAACAGGAATAGATTTGCCGGACGAAGTGCAGGGATTGATTTCAAACTTGAACAGCATGAGGGATATTGAATTCGCCACTGCCTCGTTCGGACAGGGAATCGCCGTCACTCCCATTGAGATGGCTTTGGCCCTTTCCGCTCTCGCCAACGGCGGGGCGCTCATGAAGCCCTATGTTGTTGAAAGAATAAAATCACAAGAAGGACTGGATAAAAATATTGAACCCGTACAGAAACGTCAAGTTCTAAAAAAAGAAACATCCGAGACAATAAGCAGGATGTTGGTGAACGTGACGGATAAGGCGCTCATGGGAGGCGTTTATAAAATGGACCATTACACGATTGCCGCCAAAACAGGCACGGCGCAGTCCATAAAATCAGGGGGCGATAAGGGCTACAATGAAGAAGAATATATCCACACTTTTTTCGGCTACGCGCCGGGTTTTGACGCAAGATTTTTAACGCTTCTTTATTTGGTCAAGCCGCAGGGGGTCAAATACGCCTCGCATTCTTTAAGTGAGCCGTTTATGAACATCACGAAATTCTTGCTAAATTATTATCAAGTTCCGCCAGACAGATAAAATGAAAAAAGGCAAAGACAAAATTTTTATAATAACGGTTCTCATAATGGTGCTGGCCGGTTTCTTTATTCTTTTTTCCGCCTCCATGGGGCTTCTGACAAGAGAGAAGGCGGACTTCTCGTCCATTGTTTTAAAACAATTTGTTTTCGGCGTTGGCGGATTTGTCGCTCTTCTCGCGGCGAGCAGGATAAATTACAAAAACTGGCAGAAGTTCGCGCTCCTGCTTTTTTTATTTTCTTTTTTTCTTTCGCTTCTTGTTTTTGAACCGCACGTCGGTTTCGGATACGGCGGGGCGAAGAGATGGATAAATATTGGCCCATTCACTTTTCAGCCGTCGGAGCTTTTGAAATTGGGATTTATTGCTTACCTTGCTTCGTGGATAAGCGCGCGAAAGAAAGACATTAAATCGTTCAAGTTCGGACTTTTGCCGTTTCTTGTTATTGTCGCCTTCGTGGGATTTATTCTTATCGCTGAGCCGGATATCGGCACACTTGGCGTCATTGTTATCACTTCCGCTCTGATGTTTTTTATCGGCGGGGGAAAATTTACCCAAATCGCCGTAATGATTCTTCTTGGCTTGGCTTTGCTCTACGCGCTTGTGCTTATCAAACCGCATGCCATGGATAGGGTTCAGACGTTTTTAAATCCATCGTCGGCTGACGTGCAAGGGAGCGGGTATCAGGTAAAACAAGCGCTCATTGCTGTCGGGTCCGGCGGGATTTACGGCAGGGGATTCGGCATGAGCATTCAGAAATTCAGTTATCTGCCGGAACCGATCGGTGATTCCATTTTTGCCGTGTTTGCAGAGGAGTTCGGATTTATCGGCTGTGTCGGACTTATCGCTTTATTTTTATTTTTTCTTTATCGCGGTTTTCTTATTATTCTGCGCGCCAGCGACCCTTTCGCAAAACTGCTGGGCGCGGGAATTCTGATGTCCATGGTCATTCAATCGTTCATAAATATCGGCTCAATGGTGGGCATCATTCCGCTTACCGGCGTGCCGCTGATTTTCGTGAGCCAAGGGGGTTCCGCGCTCGTCATCGCCCTCATAGAAATCGGCATCATTATAAACATTTCAAAGTATGGGTAAAATAAGCTATAATTAACTTATGAAAATTTTGTTTACGGGCGGGGGGACGGGGGGACACTTTTATCCCATCATTGCCGTCATAGATGAATTAAACAAAGCGATAGAGGAAAAGAAAATCGTGAAGGCGGACATTATTTTCATGTCCGATTCGCCCTACGATTCCCAGCTTCTTTTCAAAAAAGGCATTCGTTTTAAGAAGATTTATTCTGGAAAGATAAGGCGGTATTTTTCACTGCTCAACATCACCGACTCAATTAAGACCTTCATCGGCTCCATCAAAGCCGTTTGGAGTATCTATACGGATTTCCCGGATATCATTTTTAGCAAGGGCGGTTATGCCAGCTTTCCGGCTGTGTTTGCTTCCAGAATTCTAGGCATCCCCCTCATTATTCACGAATCAGACACGGTGCCAGGCAAGGTAAACGCCTGGTCGGGAAAGTTCGCGAAAAGAATCGCAATCTCTTTTGAGCAAACGGGAAAATATTTTCCGAAAGAAAAAATCGCCCTCACCGGCAATCCGGTGCGGAATGAGTTTTTTATCAAGGCGACGGTGGGTACGAAGGATTTCTTTAAGTTTGAAGAAGAGGTTCCTATTTTGTTTTTTGTAGGCGGTTCCCAGGGGGCGAAAAAAATAAACGACATAGTAATTGACATCCTTCCTGAGCTCGTGAAAAAATATCAAGTAATCCACCAATGCGGAAAAAACAACAAAGCGGAGGCGGAAGGAAGAGCGGCGATTGTTCTAGAAAAATCTCCTCTCAAAAATCGCTATCGTTCCTTCGGCTTCATGGATGAAAATCTGATGAGGATGGCATATGGCGCGGCCGATTTGGTTGTCTCGCGCGCCGGTTCCGGTTCTATTTTTGAAATAGCGGCTTCGGGCCTGCCGAGCATTCTCATCCCTTTATCTAACTCCGCCCAAGACCATCAAAAAGAAAACGCTTACGCTTACGCCAAAACGAGAGCGACGGACGTGGTTGAAGAACCGAATCTCACCCCCAATACGCTCCTTTCCGAAATAGACAGATTAATTAACAACAAACAAGGGCTTGAGGCGATGGCGAAGGCGGCGAAAAATTTTTCCAAACCGGACGCGGCGGGAAAAATAGCGAAAGAGATTTTAAATTTGGCGCTTGAACACGCGTAAAATCATGAAAAGAATTCAAATTAAAGAGTTAAAAAATAAAATAGGCGAGATTGTGAAAATCGCCGGCTGGGTTGATGTCCGCCGCGACCACGGCAAGCTTATTTTTATTGACTTGCGGGACGCCAGCGGCAAGGCGCAGATGGTGGTTCTTCCGAATTATGAAGAGGCGCATAAAGTGGCCAGCGCGGTCAGGAGCGAATGGGTGATAGAAATAGAAGGCGAGGTCAAAAAACGGCCGGACAAGATGATAAATCCCGATTTGGAGCTTGGCAATATTGAGATTGAAGTTAAGGCCGTGAAAATTTTAAATGAATCAAAAACGCCGCCGTTTGATTTGGCAACCGACGGCTACGAAGTGAACGAAGAGGTGCGGCTTAAATATCGTTATTTGGATTTGAGGAGGGAACGGTTGCAGAAAAATTTGCGAGTGCGACACAACGTTATAAAATTTATTCGCGACTATCTTTCGGAGCGCGATTTTATGGAGGTGGAAACCCCGCTTCTCACGAAATCAACGCCGGAGGGCGCGCGGGATTTTGTGGTGCCATCGCGTTTGCATCCCGGAAAATTTTACGCGCTTCCTCAATCGCCCCAGCAATACAAACAACTGTTGATGGTTGCCGGTTTGGAAAAATATTTTCAAATCGCAAAATGCCTGCGCGACGAAGACACGAGAGGCGACAGGCAGGCGGAATTCACTCAACTGGATTTGGAAATGAGTTTTACTGAACAGGAGGACGTTTTGAATTTAATGGAAGAAATGTACACAGAGCTTGTTGAAAAACTTTATCCCGACAAAAAATTTACGCAGAAACCATGGCCGCGGCTTGATTACGGCGATGTTATGAAGGAATATAAAACCGACAGACCAGATATTAGAAAAGATAAAAGTGATAAGAATGAATTGGGATTCGCGTGGGTTGTTAACTTTCCTCTTTTTGAAAAAGAAAAAAACGAAAAAGGGCATTACGCGCCGAGCCATCACATGTTTACTTCACCCAAGGGAGTGGAAGAATTGGAGCCGAATTTGGCGAAATCATTTCAGCACGATTTGGTTCTTAATGGGTTTGAGATAGCCGGCGGCAGCATTCGCATCCACAATCCTCATATCCAAACAAAAATTTTTGACCTCATAGGATTTTCAAAAGAAGAAAAAGAATATTTCAAACACATGCTGGAAGCGTTTGAATACGGCGTTCCTCCACATGGCGGAATCGCTTCCGGTTTAGACCGCCTTATTTCTATTTTGCAAAACGAACCGAACATCCGCGAGGTGATGGCGTTTCCGAAAACCGGCGACGGCCGCGACTTGATGATGGACGCGCCGGCGGATTTAGACAAAAAACAACTCAAAGAACTTGGACTGGAAGTAAAGAAGAGAAAAAACTAATTATGTATGCTATTAAGGTCGGGCAGTTTGAAGGGCCGTTGGATTTGCTTCTTGGCCTGATTGAGAAGAAAAAACTTTCCATAAATGATGTTTCTCTCTCGGAAATTGCGGACCAATATCTTGAATATCTGAAAAAAATGGAAAATTTTCCGCTTGAAGAAGTGGTCGTTTTTATCGTGGTTGCCTCCACGCTGATGCTCATCAAGTCGCATTCTCTCATGCCCTCCTTGGAGTTGTCGGAAGAGGAAGAAAAAAGCATAGAAGAATTGGAGGAGCGGCTTAAAATTTATCGGCGGATAAAAGAATTGTCTATTAATATCAAAGAACTTTTTGGAAAGAATCCGATTTTCAGCAGAGAGGGATTCAGGGGAGCGGAACTTGGTTTTCTTGAGCCGAAAGGCCTTTCCAAAGAAATAGTTTATAAAATACTGAATGATTTGGTTCAAAATCTGCCTGCCAAAGAATGTCTGCCGGAAGCGGAGGTTAAAAAAATAATAAGTTTGGAAGACAAAGTGAAAGATCTTGTGGGCAGAATGCAGCAGCGGCTGGAACTTTCTTTCGCTGAATTTTCTACTGCAAAAACAAAAAACGGAGAAATGCGCGACAAAAAACTTGAAGTCATCGTAAGTTTTCTGGCAATGCTGGAATTGATAAAACAGGGGCTGATTATTGTAAACCAAGCAAATTTATTTGATAATATAAAAATCTGTTCCATTAACGGCAACGGAGTAAATAACAATGGATAATTTGGACAACCACATAGAAGCCCTGCTTTTTTTAAAAGGGGAGCCGATGACAGCCAAACAGCTGGCGAAAATTTTGGGCACGAGCGAAAAGGATGTTAAAGACGCCATTGATTTTTTGAGCCAGAAATTATCGGACAGAGGAATACGGCTGATTAAAAAAGATGATTCGTTCGTTTTGACGACCTCTCCTGATTCGTCAAACTTCGCGAAAGTCCTAATAGAAGAAGAATTTAATAATGAATTAAGCAAGGCGTCGCTGGAAGTTTTATCCATCATCGCTTACAAAGGGCCGGTGAGCCGAAGCGAGGTTGATTACATTCGTGGCGTCAATTCCGCTTTTACCGTCCGCAATCTCATGGTGCGGGGGTTGGCGGAAAGAATTGTTAATCCCAAAGACAGCAGAAGTTTTCTTTATCGGCCGTCGTTTCAGCTTCTTCAGCATCTCGGCATAAGTGGCATAAAAGAACTGCCGGAGTTTGATAATTTGAATCAAAAAATAGAAAGTTTTATCAGCGAAAATAAAGAAGAAACAAATGTCGGACAAACAGATAGCGATACTAATAGCGATCTTTAGCTTTTTTTTGGTGATTTTTCACAACGCGACTATTTTTGACGGAACGAAAAATATTTCTCAAGAAAAATCGGGAAAAGCGGAAGTGACAGATTATTTTAAAGATATAAACCTAGAGGCGAAAGCGGCTTATGTTTTTGACGTGGCGAAAAACAAGCCGATTTTTGAATTAAATGCCGACACGCGCTTGCCGTTGGCGAGCTTAACGAAAATCATGACAGCCGTGGTGGCGCTGGAAAATATTCCGCAAGAACAAAAGACGGCCGACCTTCTTTCCATTATGCTCGTCTCTTCATCCAACGACGCGGCTGTTGCGCTCTCTTTAGGAGTTGAACTCCCAAGCGGACTTGGGAGTTCAACTCCTTTTGTTTCTTTGATGAATAAAAAAGCGGAAGAGATTGGCATGGCGCAGACGAGTTTTTTTAATCCGACGGGGCTGGATGTTTCTTTTGAATCAGCGGGAGCGTACGGCTCGGCGCGGGATGCCGCCAAGCTGATGGAATATTTTGTGAAAAATTATCCGAAAGTCGCCGAGGCGACAAGATATGAATCCCTAAATGTTGGTTCCAAAAATTTTAAAAACACAGACAAGCTGGCGGAGTTTTTGCCGGGCATTATCGCGGGTAAAACGGGGACCACGGACCTGGCGGGAGGCAATTTGGTCGTAGCAATTGACATTGGCCTCGGGCATCCGGTCATCATCGCCGTCCTCGGCTCCACGGAAGAGGGAAGATTTGAGGATGTAAAAAAGCTATATGAGGCGACCGTCAAATCCTTGACTTCTGAATAGTTTAAGCTATTATCTAGGTAGATAGAAAATGCTACCCCTACCCCTCAAGCCGAACACTTTCATTAGCCTTTAATACTTGATTCATGGTACCACAATGTGGTATTTTTTTATCTTCAAATTTTCTCATCTCAGCTTCAAATGCTTCCTGCGGTGTTTT
>JBAZPC010000004.1:0-36791 GCA_041648395.1 Minisyncoccota bacterium
ATCTCGCGAATAGATATTCCGGTCTCAAGCAAGCGCTCTATTCTGCGCCGTTCGCTGTCCGTTATGTGGTTGTATCCCTTCATATTTTCCTATGTTAGGGTGTTCGGCTTCAAAGGTAAATTTGCTACCCTCGCCTGGGCGAGGAAAAGTTCTTTAATAAGGGAGGATTGTCATGGACGACAACAAGACCTTGAGTAACGCGGAACTGGAGTTGACGCAAAAAATTCAAATGCATTTTCCGAGAGGAATTATCTCTCTAGATGTGCTGAAAGCATGGAATTCCAGTAAAAAGGAGTTGATTACAGCGCGTCTTATTGAGACGTTTGGTAAAAGACCGGGAAAAAACAGCTTTGAATTTGAAAAGGATCCCATCCTTACCCTCATCGCCACCGTCAAAGTTCCCGCGAGAACCGGCAGATTCGTCGCCAAAGTCCACTTCATAGTAGACACCGGCAAAAAGGCAAAGGTGAAGATTTCCTATCTGGGAGATAACTTCAGAGAACATTTTCTCGGCAAAACCGAGGAACCAACTTCTGAAACAACCCTCTGCCAGCACGAGCTCAAGAAACCATCAAGAGACATCCCGATCATCAGCGAGCTCGGCGGCGAAAACAAAGCGGAAACAACGCTTTCCGCAATGTTCGGCCTTATGGAAATGCAACCGAATGGTGAAACAGGAACACTGCTTACCAACGGCTACGCCAACATATTCTATGTTCGTGACCTCGGTGGTGTGCTGTGGACGGTCCGCTGCCTCTGGTCTGGCGTTGGCTGGCTTGTGGGTGCGTCTTCTGTTGACTCTCCGCGCGATTGGGACGCGGGCGACCGTGTCTTTTCTTGCAATTCCTGAAAACTTAAAAACTTTAAATCTTTAAGAAAGGAGGATTAGACACTTAGACCCTTGGAAACTTTAAAATTTCCAAGGGTTTTTATTTTTGTGTTATAATCAAAAAATGGCAAAGCAATGGGTGGTAAGGGAAAAAATTTCTGACGACTTGGTTCGGCAGATTTTGTTTTATAGGGGCGTTAAGGAAGAAAAAGAAATTGAAAAATTTTTGAATCCCGACTATGAAAAAGGCCAGTATGACCCCTTTCTGATGAAAGATATGGATAAGGCGGTGGAGAGAATTTTGCGGGCGGTAAAGAATAACGAGAAAGTCGTCATTTACGGCGACTACGACGCCGACGGCGTGTGTTCCTCCGCGATTTTCCACGAATTTTTCAAAAAAATCGGCTTCAATAATTTTCACATTCACATACCCGACCGGCACATGGACGGATACGGGTTGAATTCAAGCGCCATTGATGAATTTAAAAACTTGAAGGTTAATTTAGTCATCACTTTGGATTGCGGAATAAGCGACTATGAAGAAGTTGAGGAGTTAAATAAGGCGGGGATTGACACGGTTATTACCGACCATCATTTAACCCCAGAAAAATTGCCAAACGCACACGCTGTTGTTGATTCAAAACAAAAAGACGACAGCTATCCGTTTAAATTTCTCTGCGGAGCGGGAGTGGCGTTCAAAACTATTCAGGCGCTAATAAAAAAAGGCGACTTTAATATCACATTCGGCTGGGAAAGGTGGCTTTTGGATTTGGTTTGTTTGGCGACAATTGCCGACATGGTTCCTCTTGTTGATGAAAATCGCGTGCTTGCTGGCTTCGGCTTGAAGGTCTTAAGAAAAACACAAAGGGCGGGGCTCAAGTCCTTTTACAGGAGATTGTCATTCAATTCGGCAAATTTAAATGAAGATGATATATCTTTCATGCTTGTGCCGCGGCTCAATGTCTCGGGCAGAATGGACCATGCCAACGCCAGTTTTGAATTGCTGGTGACGGAATCGGCGGAGGAGGCGGATTGGATTACCGGAAAAATGGAAATGATGACAGCGGAAAGAAAAAGCATCGTGGAAGATATCACAAAAGAAATAAATGAAAAAATAAAACAAGCTGGCGGAGCGCCGGAAATTATCGTTGCCGGAAATATGGATTGGAATACGGGTGTGCTGGGAATGACCGCCTCACGCGTCGTGGAAAAATACAACAGGCCGGTTTTTTTGTGGGGGAAGGGAGGAGCAAAAGAAATTAAGGGGTCGGCGCGAAGCGACGGCTCTATAAGTGTTGTTGATTTGATGAATGCGGTGGCGGAAGGAGTTTTAATTGAGGCGGGCGGACATGCCATGGCAGGAGGATTTTCGGTGAGCGACGGGAAAATAGGCGATTTGGAAAAAGAAATTTTGGCGGCGTTCGCGAAAATTCCAAAACAAGCAACTGATGGTGAAACTTTACACATAGACAAGGAATTAAAAATTGAAGACGTGAACGAAGAAACTTACGCGGCCATAGAAAAATTAAGCCCATTTGGGAAGGATAATCCGAAGTCGGTTTTTTTGTTTTCCGACTTGGAAATTTTCAATGTGCGCAAATTCGGCAACGGCGGAATTCATTTGCAGTTGGATTTCAAAAAAACGGACGGCGGTGTTGTTTCAGCAATAAGCTTTTTCTCCAATGGCAATAACCACCGACGCCAGGCGTCGGTTGAACAACCGACGCCTGGCGTCGGTGCGGGTCAGCGCATTGACCTTGTTGCCACTTTGGAAAAATCATTCTTCCGCGTCACACCCGAATTGCGATTGAGGATAGTTGATGTAAAATTAAAGCATGTTAAAATTTCCTAAAAACTTTTATTGGGGCGCGGCGACTTCCAGCCATCAGGTTGAGGGCGGGAATAATAATGATTGGTCAGAGTGGGAAAAAGATAATGCTGAACGGCTGGCAAAAGAAGCGGGAGAACGATGGCAGAAATGGCAACAGGAAAAGTTTCCGGAAATGTTTGACACGCAGAATTACATTTCCGGTCGCGCCTGCGACCATTACAACAGATATGAAGAGGACTTTGACATTGCCAAATCGTTGGGTCACAACGCGCATCGTTTTTCCGTGGAATGGTCGCGCATAGAGCCGGAGGAGGGGAAATTTGACGAAAAAGAAATTGAACATTACAGAAAGGTGATTGAGGCGCTGAAAAAGAGGGGCATTGAGCCATTTGTCACTCTTTGGCATTGGACCTTGCCTGTTTGGCTTTCCAAAAAAGGCGGAGTGGCTTGTCGCGGGTTCTCGGTGTTTTTTGAGCGATACGCGGAAAAAATGGCGGGTTCTCTCGGAGATTCGGTAAAGTTTTGGCTGACAATCAACGAACCGGAGATTTACGCGCTGAACGCCTATAATCGCGGAAGATGGACTCCTCAAAAAAAGGGAATCTTTTCTTTCTTCAAAGCGATGCGAAGTTTGATAAAAGCGCACCGCAGGGCGTACAAAAAAATCAAGAATTCAAGCCCGTATTCTTTTGTCGGCATTGTTTGCAACTTGTCGGATTTCAAGTCCGCGGAAGGTTTTATAAATGCCATTCTGAAAATTTTTTCTGAAAGATATTGGAACCATTATTTTCTAAGGTATGTCAAAAATCAGATTGACTGCATTGGCTTGAATTTTTATTTTCATAACAGAATAGATTACGGATTGAATAAAAATAAAAATGAAGTTGTTTCTGATGTGGGCTGGGATTTGCATCCGGAAGGCATTGAAAATGTTTTGATGAATTTAAAAAAATACAACAAGCCAATTTATATAACGGAAAGCGGATTAGCGGACAAAGAAGACAAAAACAGAAAATGGTTTATAGAAAAAACAATTGAGGCCGTGGCTGGCGCTATAAATCAAGGCGCGGATGTGCGCGGTTATTTTCATTGGTCGCTTCTTGATAATTTTGAATGGGACAGCGGTTTTTGGCCGAGATTCGGTTTGGTGGGGATAAATTACGAAACTTTAGAGCGAAAAATTCGCCCAAGCGCATTAGTGTATAAAAAAATAATTGAAGAAAACGGATTATGAGCTGGATTTTGATTGCCGTTCTTGCGCAAGTTATTTTGGGAACCTCGGCGGTTTTTGACAAGCTTCTTTTGGGCCGCAAATTTTTTAATCCGTTGGCTTATACTTTTTGGCTGGGCGTTTTAGGAATTTTTGCGGCAGTTTTGTTGCCTTTTGGGTTTCAAATTGTTTCCTTGGGCGTTATTGTTAAAGCTGTTTTTGCCGGCATCTTTCTTATTCTGGCCATGCTGTTTCTTTTTTACGGGCTTGATAAAGGCGAGGCGTCGCATATATTGCCGGCCGTGGGGGGAATCTCTCCCATATTTACTTTAATTTTTGGATATTTTTTCCTCAATATTTGGCTGGGGGCGGGAGAATTGCTGGCGTTTTTTGCTCTTATTGCCGCCGCTCTTATTCTTTTTCTTACCGACAAAAAAGATACCAGAAAAATTTCTCTTTTTCTGATATTGGCCAGCTCTTTTTTCTTCGGCATATCAAATGTTTTAAGCAAGATTGTTTTCAGCGCCGGAAATTTCATAACCGGATTTTTTTGGATAAAAATAGGCGGATTGATTTTTGTCCTGTTGTTTCTGTTCTCCGGAAAAATCAGAAAAAACATTTTTGATTCCTCACACCAAAGTCCTCGCCGGCATCGGTTTCTCTATTTTTCCAATCGCTTGTACGCAGGCGTCGGTTCTGTGCTAGTAAGTTTTGCCGTTTCCCTTTCGTATATTCCTGCTTTAGTTGACGCCTTTCAGGGGTTGAAATATGTCATAATTTTTATTTTTGCATGGGTTTTTTTAAAAGAAAAATTCAAAGGAAAAATTCTTGCCGGAAAAATTATAGCCACAATTTTTGTGTCGTTGGGAATTATCTTATTGGCCCTCATAAGTTACGCGAGGAACATCCCCATCAACGACAGCCGTTCCATAACATGGGGGCTGACTTATTCAACAAAACAGGCCGAGGGGCTGGGCTTGGATTGGCGAAAAACATACGAAGATATTTTAAAAGAATTAAATCCTAAAAAAGTGCGGCTTGTTGTTTATTGGGACCAGGTTGAATCGGAAAAAGGAAAATTTAATTTTTCAGAAACGGACTGGTTGCTCAAAAAAACGGAGGAAAGTGGCGCAAGGACGGTTTTAGCTTTGGGAATCAAAGTTCCGCGATGGCCGGAAGTCCACCTTCCCGTTTGGGCAAGAAATCTAACCCCGGAAGAAAGGGAAGAGGCACTGAAAAATTATCTTGAAAAAACAATAGGCCGCTACAAAGACAATCCGGCTGTGGAAATGTGGCAAATTGAAAACGAACCATATCTTAGATTTGGCGAAAAAACGGAGCGCGGCAAAAATTTTTTAGAAAAAGAAATTGAAATGGCCAAAAAAACAGACAACAGTCATCCAATTCTCATAACCGACGGGGGAGAATTCGGCCTTTGGTATAAGGCGGCGAAAGCCGGCGATGTTTTCGGCACAACAATGTATCGAAACACTTATACGAATATTTTGGGCTGGCTTTTTGGAAACACAGAATACCCGTTTAGTCCCGGTTACTTTAAATTAAAAGAAAAAATAATAAGATTTTTAATTAACAATAATGAAAAAAAATTCATAGTGATAGAATTACAAGGAGAGCCATGGAGCAATGTTGGCTTGAATCGGCTTTCTCATGAGGAACAAGTGAAGCTATTCAGCCCTGACTATTTTGCTGATACAATTAAATATGCGAAGGAAACTGGATTTGACGAGTATTATCTTTGGGGCGCGGAATGGTGGTATTATATGAAAGAAAAATATAACGATTATTATTATTGGGAATATGCAAAAAATTTATTTGGGCGTTGATGTCGGGGGGACAAAAATAAAGGCAATCCTACTGAATATAAAATCAGGCCGTCGTTTTGGCGCCTTTGAGGGAAAAACTCCCCAAAATTTTCCTGCTTTTAATAAATTTTTGGAAAAAGGCATTAAGGGAGTAATTAAAAAAACTAAAATTTCCGGCATCGGAATTGGCCTGCCTGGCGTGGTAAAAGACGGAAAATTATTAGAAGCGCCACATCTTCATTTTTTGAAAAATTGGAATGTCCGCAAATTTCTTTCGCGTTTTCGCGTTCCAGTAAAAGTGGAAAATGACAGCAGATGCTTTCTTGTTAGTGAATCAATATTGGGTGCCGGAAAAAATAAAAAAAATATCGCCGTTTTGACGATAGGGACGGGCATAGGCGGAGGATTAATGATTAACGGGAAAATTTATCGCGGCGGAGGCAGCGCGGGAGAATTCGGTCACATGATTATAAACAGGGAAAAAACATTGGAGGAATTGGGAGCCAAAAAAGCGTTTTTAAAAATGGGCGACAGGAGTAAGGTTATAGGCGCCGGCATTGCGGACATAATCAACGCATTTGACCCCGATGTTGTTATTTTGGGCGGTGGCGGAGTTTTTCACGGCGGCATGAATATGGAAAAAGTGAAAAAAGTCGCGAGAAAAAACATAATTTCTCCCGTTTCAAAAAAGACAAAAATTGTGAGAGGTAAACTGGGAGAAAGCGCTCAGGCAATCGGCGCGGCGTTGTTGTTTAAAGTAAAATTATGAAAATAAAAAAAGAGAAGTTAATCGTTTATACCGACGGCGGGTCGCGGGGGAATCCGGGGCCGGCGGGGGTGGGCGTGGTGATTTGCAATGAAAAAGGAAGCGTCGTCAAGGAATATGGGAAGGATATTGGCGTGCGTACTAACAACGAAGCGGAATACGAGGCGGTTGTTTTCGCCTTGCAGAAAATCAAGCAATTGTTCGGCAAGGGCAAGATAAAAAATTTTGAAATTGAAATGAGAATGGACAGCCAACTGATAGCGCGCCAACTTAAAGGAGAATACAAAATTGAAGAAGAAAAATTATTTCCGTTATTTATAAAAATTTGGAATCTTCGCATGAGTTTCGGCAAAATCTCGTTTACCGAAATCCCGCGCGAAAAAAACCGCGAAGCCGACCGGCTCGCCAACGAGGCGATGGATAAAAAAGAGACAAAGAGAATGTTTTAGAGGTTAAAAAAATGCTTCGAAAAACCAGCGATCGCAGAAATATCAAATCTTTTTATATACTCCAATTTATTCCATTGTCGCATATTGATTTTGTTTTGATGGCTTGCTAAGCTTATTACAGAATCAAATCTGCATTGCGGATTGAAAATTAACAAAAAGGAGGTAGTCGTGACAAACGATTTAGATAAAAAAGAAACTGATAAGTATAAGGTTTTTTTCGAGGCCCGCGCTATTCCGCAAATTCTTTTCAAGGAATTCACGGAAAAATACAGCCAAGGACCTCCTATTGAGATTGCGGTCGGAAGCAATCTTTTTCAGATGTCTGACATTGTTGTTGAGGAAAAAGTCTCAGGATATCTAGGTTTATCGCAGTTTGATAATGAAAAAACAATTCTTGTTGTATGGGCATGGAAGCCTAAAGATAAGGACGATCGTTTTGAAGGAACGGAACCAGAGCGGCTTCTTGAGGTTGTTTGCGGCCCGACGCCGTTTGGGGGATGGGATTGCGTGCGAGGTCAATGTTACGATAACCTTGTAAGCCTAAGTTTTCCATTTAGAGGATATAAGGCGGACATCCTTGCCGCAAAGCTCGCAGCAATGGTGCAGATCCGTGTGTGCGAGTTGCTAAATAGCCCTCATTATGAAAAAACAAAGCCAACTTATGATAGCTGTGTTTAGAAGAAAAATAAAAAAGGGGACTAAGTCCCCTTTTTTTAACGATATTTTTTAGCAAGCTCGTGAGCTTTTTTGCCCCCGGGATCATGCTTTTCCATTTCGTCAATTAATCTCATTCTTGTGCTTATAGCAATTGCTTTTTCGCCGTCTGGATCATACCCCTTCATTTTTTTTGCCCAAGCAGAAAGATTTGTTCCACCTCTTTCTTCGCGGTCCACCTTTTCTTTGTTTGAACCATAACGCTTTTTGACTTTCATGCTTCCTCCTTTAAATTTTATTCAGTCGTTTCATGATTTTTCTCATTCTTTTTGTGATTTTTATAACATGCTTCTTGTCTACCGATGCAAGAAAAGTTTGATCCCTATCACAAGTTTGATTCATAAATCTGCTAGTCTTTTTTATCTGATTTTTGGTCAGCATAACTCCCCCTTTGTTTTTTAATAAAAGTTCTTTCTGGGCTTATGTTATCATTTTAATCAAATATATGCAAAAGACGGTTGCAATTTTATTGGCGGGGGTTGTGGCGGGGGTTTGTTTGCGGTCTTTTATTGATTTTGGCCTGGCATTTGCCGGGCTTTTTGTTTTTCTCGGGGTAATTTTTATTGTTGTTAGACACTCGGTGTCTAACAAGATTATTTTAGGTGTCGCATTATTTTTTATCGCGATGGGTTTGGGGATGTTTCGCTATGATATTAAAGATGCGCGCGATTTGTCGCTTGATAAAAATGTCGGCTCGCGGGTGGTGTTGCAGGGAATTATTAATGGCGAGCCGGACGAGCGGGAGAATTATACCCGCCTTGTGGTTGAGGCAGACCCGCCTGACGGCGAGGCAGGCAAAAATAAAATTTTAGTTTATACCCAACATTATCCGGAATTCAAATATGGAGACGAGGTAAAAATAAGTGGCGTATTAAAAAAGCCAAGCAATTTTAGTAATGACTTTGATTGGGAGTCATATCTTGCCAAAGACGAAATTTATTATGAAATGTTTTATCCCCAGACAAATCTGATTTCGTCTGGCAATGGATTTTTTATCAAGCGCTGGATGTTCGCGATAAAAGAAAAATTTATTAGTGTCTTAAATAACGCCATGCCGGAGCCGAATTCCGGTTTTATGGCGGGAGTCACCATCGGCGCAAGAAAAAGCATGCCGAAAGATTTATTGGATGATTTCAAAAAAACGGGAATTATCCATGTAGTCGTGCTTTCCGGATACAACATCACCTTGGTTGCCGATTTCATAATGCGCGCGTTTTCTTTTTTACCGCAGGCGCTGGGGATAAATTTGGGCGCAATCGGTATTATTCTTTTTACTTTGATGGCGGGCGCCAGCGCGGCGACCGTGCGCGCCTCAATTATGGCACTGCTTGTTATTTTGGCGCGGGCGACTGGCAGGATTTACGCCATCACTTGGGCGCTTTTTCTCACCGGCTTTTTTATGGTTTTGCAAAATCCAAAAATTCTCCGTTTTGACGCCGGTTTCCAGCTTTCGTTTCTTGCCACACTGGCGCTGATTTATTTGGCGCCGCATTTTGACAAAAAACTTCACTTTATCACAAATAAATGGAAAATTCGCGAGATTGTTTCTGCTTCTATTGCCACGCAAGCTTTCGTTCTGCCACTGCTTTTATATAAAACGGGAATTTTCTCCGTCGTTGCCTTGCCGGTTAATCTTTTAATTTTAATTTTTATGCCAGTCACCATGCTTTTGGGATTTGTCACTGCCGGCGCTGGCATGATTTGGGGAGTGTTAGCTGTTCCTCTTGGCTGGCTCGGCTATGCCCTCACCCAATATGAACTTTTTGTGGTAAAAATTTTCGCCAACCTGCCCTTCGCGTCATTTAATATAAAAAACTTTCCGTTATGGCTGATGCTGGGAATATATGCAGTTTACGCTTGGTGGATTTATAAAATAAAAAAGAGCGGTTGATTTCCCGCTCTTTAGTCTTCCTTTACTTTCCCTTTCCTCCGTAATTTTTGTGCCACGATGGCTTGTATACCTTAACGTCGTTTTTACCCACTTCTAACTCTAAAGCAACTTCTTTAAGGAGCTTTTTCTCTTTCTTATTGAATAATCCTAATGAATGCACGCGCGTTAATGCGGAAGTAACCTCATAATCTTTTAGATCAATCATGGAGAGCATACTGCAGGCATGCAGATTACTTAAGGCGCTATCTACCTGCTCGCAATAAGGAGAATAGTCCCTTGTGTCAAAAATAAAATCTTTGAATATTTTTTTAAACCTCTCTTTTTTTGACATGGCGTAAAAGAAAGCCATTATTTCTGGTTTGCTCGCTCTTACTCTTGTGCCTGCGTCCAAAAGGCCAAAAACACAAAAAACAACGTCTGACGGAATTTTTGGTATCATCTTTTCTCCTTTTAAATTAAAGTTCAAATATCTGCCCTTATGCTAAAATAAAACCATAAAAAATGCAATCTTTTAGAAAAAATTTTAAATGGTATTTTGTCGGTGTTCTGTTTCTGGCGGCGTTTTTTGTTTGGTACGCGGTTTATGCGGAAAGCAGGCAGGAATTGGAAGTTGATTTTCTTGATGTTGGGCAAGGCGATGCCATTTTTATCCAAGCATCAAACGGCAACCAAATTTTGATTGACGCCGGGCCGAACAAGGCGGTTTTGCGCGAATTGTCAAAGGTGATGCCGTTTTACGACAGAAGCATTGATATGGTAATAGAATCGCATCCGGATTCTGACCACATCGGCGGTTTGCCTGAAATTCTTAACAGGTATGATGTTGGCGTAGTGATGGAATCGGGAGTGAATACTGATAGCGCCGTTTACGCCGAAACGGAAAAATTGATTAGTGAGAAAAATATTAAAAAAATACTGGCGAGAAAAGAAACGCGCGTAAACTTGGGTGACGGCGGATATATGGATATTTTATTTCCAGACAGAGACGTTGCCGGCATGGATACTAACGACGCGTCTATAATAATGAAATTGCAATATGGCAGCAAGTCATTTCTTTTTACCGGCGACTCGCCGGCGAAAATGGAAAAATACCTCATTTCTTTAGATGGAAAAAATTTAGATGCTGATGTTTTGAAGGTCGGTCATCATGGCTCAAAAACTTCCAGCTCACAAGAGTTTCTCGGCTATGTTTCGCCGGAGTACGCGGTTATTTCCGTCGGCAAGGACAACAAATACGGACATCCGCATCAGGAAATATTGGACCGCTTTCAAAAATTCGGTATCAACATTCTCCGCACCGACCAACTCGGCGCGATTAAAATAAAATCAGACGGAGAAAATTTTAAAATCCAATAACCCACTAGGGTATTCCAAGTTCTTGCTATCGCTAGAAGTTGGTATACTCTTAGATTGTTTGCAGATTAATTGTTTGCAAATTAGAGAAAAATCTTTTAAGATTATTTTATGAAAAACGAACGAACACTTATTATAATTAAACCGGACGGGATACAAAGAACTCTCATTGGAGAAATAATAAAAAGGTATGAAAGAACCGGCCTCAAATTGATTGGCTTGAAAATGTCCATTCCAAATAAAGAGCATGTGAAAAAACATTATCTGGTTGACCCAGAATGGGTGAGAAAAGTCGGCGAGAAAGCCATCTCTTCTTATCAAAAAAAAGGATTGACCCCGCCGTCAAACAATCCGGAGGAAATCGGCAATAAAATTCTTGAAAATCTTCAGAATTATCTTTCTTCCGGCCCAGTGATTGCCATGGTGTGGCAAGGAAATCAGGCAGTGGGCATTGTCAGGAAGATTACCGGCGGCACGGAACCGCTCACTTCCGATGTGGGCACTATCCGCGGTGACCTAACCGTTGATTCTTATCAAATTGCGGACACGGACAGCCGTCCCATTAGAAATTTAATTCACGCTTCCGGAACAGTTGAAGAGGCAGAAAAAGAAATCGCTCTTTGGTTTTCGAATGATGAAATTTTAAACTACCGCCTGATTCAAGAACAAATTCTTTACGACGTCAACTTAGATGGAATTTTAGAATAAACGGCTCTTTTTAACGCTCTAAAAGTTGACCCCCTGTCTTTTTGTGTTTGAGATTGGGAAAGTGGATAATTTTTCTTGTGAAGTTTTTTCATCGCGGGTGTATAATATGAGCAGGTTATTGAGGGTGTACTTTCTAGATCAAATAATTTGCTTCGGGAGCCCTAAGTCTTATCGGCCCTTGGGTCGGTTCGCTGGCACCCACCTGGCATTTAGCTAGGAAAGTTCCCACCTTCAGTAACCTAATAAAGAATCTCGCTCGGCGGGATTTTTTATTTCAAGAAATTAATGTATGATATAGGAAATGGCGCAAAAAGATAAAATTCGTTTCTCATTTTTTGGCGGAGTCGGAGAGGTGACCGGCGCCAATTATCTCTTGGAAGGAGAAAAGGGAGGCAAAAAAACATCTCTGATTATTGATTGCGGGTTTTTTCAGGGTTCAAGAATAAGCGAAGAAAAAAATAAGGAGCCGTTCCCATTCAATATAAGTTCCGTTGACGCCGTTCTTATCACCCATGCTCACATTGACCATATCGGCAGAATTCCAAAACTGGTAAAAGATGACTATAAGGGGAAAATTTTTTCCACTATTCCGACAAAAGAATTTTCCGAAATAATGCTGGAAGACAGCTTGGGAATTTTAATGAAAGAAAACAAGCGCAACGGGAAACAGGATTTGATTTACGATGAAAACGACATTAGGAAAGCAATGAGCCAATGGGAGGCGGTTGATTATCATCAAGAATTCAGTGTGGGCGACTTTAAAATAGTTTTCAAAGACGCCGGTCACATTCTCGGCTCGGCGATAATTGAACTGGAATTTAACGGCAAGAAAATTGTTTTTTCCGGCGACCTAGGCAACCCGCCCAACCCTTTGCTTAAAAACACGGAAAAAATAACCGATGCCGATTATATGGTGGTGGAAAGCACTTATGGCGACAGGGAACACGAGCACTTAGGTGATGCCAATTTAAAACTAGAAAGAGTAATTGAAGATACAATTCAAAAAAGAGGCGTTTTAATGATTCCTGTTTTTTCCATTGAACGGACCCAAAAAATCCTTTTTGAAATAAACGATTTCGTTGAGCACGGCCGTATTCCGAAAGTGCCTATTTTTTTAGACAGCCCTTTGGCAATTAAGGCCACCAACATATACAAAAAAAATCAAAAATATTTCAATGAAAGCGCCAAAAACATCATCCGTTCCGGAGACGAGCTTTTCAATTTTCCCGGCCTCAAAATGACTCCGACCGTTGAGGAATCAAAAGCCATAAACGAAGTGCCGGCGCCGAAAATTATTTTGGCCGGTTCGGGAATGTCCAACGGCGGAAGGATTGTGCACCATGAAATGCGTTATCTTTCCGATTCTAAAAACGCCTTGCTTCTTATCGGATACCAAGCGGCTGGGTCCTTGGGCAGATATATTCAGGACGGGGCGAAGACGGCGAATATTTTGGGCGAGACGGTGGCGATAAGAGCGAAGATTGAAAACATCAGCGGTTATTCGTCCCATCCCGACACCAATGAGCTTTTTGATTTCGTCCATAATTCAGAAGACACATTAAAAAAAGTTTTTGTCGTTCAGGGCGAGCCAAAAAGCTCGTTATTTTTTGTTCAAAAACTGCGGGACAATCTCGGCATTGACGCTGTTATGCCGAAATATGGAGAAAGTTACGAGTTTGAGGTATAATTTAAAATAACTTATGGATCAAGACAGGCACATGCATTTGAAAATAAAAATCTGCGTCTCGGGCGCGGCGGAAACGGGGCACTGCGGCCCAGATTCTTTGGAGCTGGCAAAGGAAGTAGGGAGGGAGATAGCGCGACAGGGAGCGGTGCTCGTCACAGGCGCCACCACTGGCTTTCCTTTTTGGTCAGCCATGGGCGCTAAGGAAGTCGGCGGAATATCATTGGGACTTTCGCCCGCGTCCACAGAAAAGGAGCACGTTGAGGGCTATAAACTGCCTTTAGAATTTCAGGATTTGATTATTTATACCGGTTTTGGTTATTCCGGCAGAAACCTGCTTCTCACTCGTTCGTCTGACGCCGTTATTGTCGGCTGCGGCAGAATGGGCACGCTGAACGAATTTACTATCGCCTATGAAGACGACAAGCCGATAGGAATTCTGCAGGGGAGCTGGCAAACAGACGAATTGATAGACAAAATTATCAAAGAATCTCACAGGGGGCCGGGGAAAGTTATTTTTGATTCAGACCCGAAAAAACTCGTGGAAAGAATAATTGAGCTCGTAAAAAAAGACAAAATCAGCAAATAATTTTTAATGAATAAAAATTGGCATACTCTTTCAACTCTTGATGTTATTAAATTGTTGGGGTCGGAAGAATACGGACTGACTAAAGAAGAGGCAAAAAAGCGTCTCCAAGAATATGGCCCAAATAAACTAGCGGAAGGAAAGAAAGATTCTCTTGCCGTTATTTTTTTGCGTCAGTTTCAAAGCCCTCTGATATATATTCTTTTTGCGGCGGGCATGATTGTTTTTGCCATGGGAAATATTACTGATGGCTTTGTTATTTTTGCTGTCCTTATTTTTAACGCCATTGCGGGGACATTGCAAGAAGGCAAGGCGCGAAACACTTTACTTGCCCTTAAAAATTTTTCTGAGACCAACGCCACTGTGTTACGTGACAACAGGGAAATAGTTGTTCCAGACAAAGAAGTGGTTCCGGGAGACATTATTGCGATTCAAGAAGGAGAAAAGGCGCCGGCTGACGCCAGAATTATTTTTTCTAATTATTTCAAAGTTGACGAAGCGGCATTGACCGGTGAATCAGCGTCTATTCATAAAACTCCCGACATTTTGGCAGACGAAGATTTGCCGGTTGCCGACCAAAAAAATATGATTTTCAAGGGAACCCATATTGTTGCAGGTAATGCAAAAGCTATTGTTGTTGCCACTGGCCCCTTGACCGTTATTGGAAAAATTTCCAGGGAGATCGCCGGTATAAAAACGGAAATTCCTTTAAAAGCAAATATCCGTTATCTTTCTAGGATTATTATCGCGGCCGTAGCGGTAATAAGCTTTACTTTGTTTTTTCTTGGCCTCGCTATGGGGAAACCAGCCAAGGAGATGTTTGCCACGGTCGTTTCTCTCTCTGTTTCCATTATTCCGGAAGGTTTGCTCGTCGTGATGACTTTAGTTTTGGCAACGGGGGTGTGGAGAATGAGCAGGCGCAATGCCTTGGTAAAAAAACTTCAAGCGGTGGAGGCGTTAGGCCAAGCGCGCGTTATTGCTATGGACAAGACGGGAACTATCACTAAAAACGAAATGGTTGTTAAAAAAGTTTACCTGCCTGCCGGCAAGGCGGGCACAAACGGCAATTTTTTTGAAGTTGGCGGCGACGGATACGAACCTAGAGGCGAGATAACGCTTGGAGATAGAGCCGTAGACCCCCTTAATCATCCGGAAATGATTTTAGCCGGAAGAGTCGCTTCCTTTTGCGCAAATGCGCATACTTTTTTTCTGGAGGAGGAAAAACGGTGGCATATTGCCGGAGATCCGACTGAAGCGGCTATCGGGGTATTTGCCGAAAAAATCGGTTTTCATAAAGACGAGCTGGAACGCGAGTCGCCGAGAATTGCTGACATCCCTTTTGATTACAAAAATAAATATCATGCGACTCTTCATGAAGAAGTCGGGGGTGGAGGATTTTTAACCGTGGTCGGCGCGCCGGAAGTCATACTGGATCTTTCTAAATTATCAGAAGAAGAAAAAATGAAATTGGAATCCGTTTTTCATAAAATGTCTGAAGACGGCCTGCGAGTCCTTGCTTTTGCGGCCAAAAAGGGAAAAAAGGAAAATATTTCTCCTGAAGATGTTAATAATCTAACCTTTGCCGGTTTTTTCGGAATAAAAGACAGCTTGCGGCCCGAAGCGATTGAATCAATTGGGAAGGCAAAATCGGCGGGAATAAAAGTAGTGATGATTACTGGCGACCATAAAATAACCGCCATGTCTATTGCGAAAGAAGCCGGTATTTTGGGAGAAAAAAAAGAAGAAGAAATAATTATTACAGGTAAGGAAATAGACGGCCTTTCCGATTCCGAGCTTCGCAAAATAGTTGGAAAAGTTTTGGTATTTGCCAGAGTTACCCCTGAACATAAATTGAGAATCATTAGAGCGTACAGAGAAAATGGAGAAATTGTGGCCATGACCGGAGATGGGGTGAATGACGCCCCTTCTCTTGTGGCGGCCGATCTTGGAATAGCTATGGGAAAAATCGGCACGGAGGTGGCAAAAGAAGCGTCAGATATAGTTATTTTGGACGACAATCTCAACAGCATCGTCTCTGCCATTGAGGAAGGGAGAAGTATTTATAAAACAATAAAAAAAGTCATTCTCTATCTTTTTTCGACAAGCATCGGCGAGGTGTTTACTATTGCCGGCGCGCTTCTTCTTGGTTTTCCTCTTCCTCTTTTGCCGGCGCAAATCATTTGGCTTAATTTTGTGACCGACGGATTTCTTGATGTGGCATTAGCCATGGAGCCGAAAGAAAAAGGCCTGCTTCAAAAAAAATTTGAACGGCCCAAAAAATATCTCGTCGATTTGCTGATGACAAAAAGAATGTTTCTTATGGCCATACCCATGGCGGTCGGAACGCTTTTTGTTTTTGAAAAATATTTCGGGACGGATATAGTGAAAGCATGGACAATATCTTTGACAATTTTGGCGGTGTTCCAGTGGTTTAACGCATGGAATTGCCGCTCTGAAGAGAGGTCAATTTTCCGGATGAATCCGTTTTCCAATAAATTTCTTATCGGCGCCACCATAGTTGTTATTTTACTGCAGTTATTGGTTATTTATAATCCTTTGATGCAAAAAATTATGCGGACAAGCCCTTTGGCTCTTTCTGATTGGCTGATTATTGTCCCGATTGCTTTTTCAATCATATTTTTTGAAGAAATAAGAAAATTCTTTTACCGAAGGAAACTAATTCCGCTCCGTTAGAAATTTTGCTATTTCTGCTATAATAAAGTTATGGTAAATCATCAAAAATCAGAACTCTATTTCTTGTTCTTTCTCCTCGCTGGAATTTTTATCATCGTCTTTTTCATTTTTAAACCTTTTCTCTATGTCATTGTCTTGGCGATAGTTTTTGCAACTGTTTTTGGACCGCTACATAAAAAAATGCTCGCTATGACGCGAGATAGAAAGAGTTTGGCGGCGCTCCTCGTCACTGCCACTATTCTTGCCGTCGTTGTCGTACCCCTCACATTTTTAGGAATACAGATTTTTCAGGAAGCATCGGGGCTTTACTCTTCTCTCGTCGGCAATGGCGACGCAACCAACCTTTCTCGCGTCGTGGGTGATACCATACAGGGTCTCGCAAGATTTTCTCCTGTGCCGATAGAGTTCTCCGTTGATGTTAACCAGTACTTAAAGCAGGGATTGAGTTGGTTACTCCAGCATCTTGGTCCGCTTTTTGCGAATGTTGCAAAAGCAATGGCGAGCGTTTTTATATTCCTCATTGCTCTTTATTACTTATTTAAAGACGGTCACAAACTAAAAAGAGCCATCGTCGCTTTAAGTCCTTTGCAAGATATTCACGATGAAACAATTTTTAATAAACTTACCTCGGCAATTAATTCGGTCATCAAAGGAAATCTTGCGGTAGCGATCATTCAAGGCATATTAACCGCAATCGGGTTCGCTATTTTTGGAGTTCCCAATGCGACACTATGGGGCAGTGTTGCGGCAATCGCCGCATTAATTCCCGGTATTGGAACGGCTTTGGTGCTTCTCCCTGCTATTCTCTACCTTTTCTTCAGTGGAGAAATGCTTTTCGCGGTTGGCCTTCTTATTTGGGGAGTGACGGCGGTGGGGCTTGTTGATAACTTTTTAGGACCAAAACTCGTTGGACGAGGGACACGGCTTCATCCGTTTCTTATTCTTCTTTCTATCTTGGGTGGCATTGTTTTTTTTGGCCCCCTCGGATTCTTACTAGGACCGCTTGTTTTAAGCTTACTTTTTGCTCTCCTTGAGATTTATTTCGCCATTAGTAACAAATAAAGAAATGACAGGGATTTATATAAAGGGGATTGGGATGATGGCCGGCATGATTTTCGGCGCCGGCATTTTCGTTCTGCCTTATATGTTTAGCCAGTCGGGGCTGTTCTGGGGTTTGGTTCATTTCGCGGTGGCGCTTTTTGTAATTTTGACTTTAAATTTTTTGTATGCCGAAGTTTCCTATTACACGAAAGGAAGACACAGGTTTACGGGATATACGGAAATTTTTTTAGGGAAAACAGCGAAGCATTTGGCTTTTTTATCAACTCTTTTTTCTTACTACGGTTCGCTTCTTATCTACGGCCTATTGGGCGGAGTTTTTTTGTCAAATTTTTTCCAAAACGGCGGTTCGCATAAAGTCCTGGCTTCCGTTTTGTTTTTTGCGGCGGCGGGCGTTTTTGCGTTTTTTAACTTGAGAAAAATCGGAATTATCAATTTTTATCTCACAGTCCCTCTTTTTGGATTTATTGTTTATCTTGTCGCTGTTGCTTTTCCGTCAATCAGGCCGGAAAATTTTTTGATGAATTTGAATTTTAATTTCAGCAGCGGCTGGTTTTTGCCGTACGGAATTTGGATATTCACGCTTAGCGGGTCGGCGGTCATTCCTGAGGTGCGGGATATTTTTTCCAAATCCCCGCTCAAGGACTTAAAAAGAGTTATTCTGATAAGTTTGATTTTATGCGCGTTTTTTTCTTTGATTTTCGGTTTGGCTGTTTGGGGGGCGAGCAACAATAAGACAACAGAAGACGCTCTCGGCGGCATGATGAAGGTTTTAGGGAATGAAGCGTTTTTAATCGGGTCTTTAGTCGGATTTTTGGCGGTTTTTACTTCTTTCATCGCTTTGGCGGCGGACATGAGGGGGATATTCAAATACGATTACGGCGTTTCTAGATTTTTGGCGTGGCCTTTAGTTGTGATTCCGCCGGTAATTCTATTTTTTTTGGGTGTGACCAACTTTGTGAAAATTCTTGGTTTTGTCGGCGCGTTAGGATTGGGAATCGGAGGTGTTTTCACTATTCTTATGGCGCGCAAGATGAGGAAAAGAATAGCCGACGGCGACCCGGGCGACCTGCTTGAGCCGGACAACGGCGAATACATGAAGCCCAGCAGGGCGCTGGAAATAATTGTTCTTGTCGGCATTCTTGCCGGCGCACTTTACGAAATTTGGCGGATATTAGTGTAAAAAAATGTCAAAAAAGGAACTATTGGAAAATTTGAATAAAGAAATGCTGGCGTGCAGTAAGTGCGCGCTGCGGGCGGGGTGCAGTCGGGTGGTGCCGGGAGAAGGCAGTGCCGAGGCGGAGATTATGTTTATCGGCGAAGGGCCCGGTAAAAAAGAAGACGAACTGGGCCGGCCGTTTGTCGGCGCGGCGGGAAAATTTTTAGACGAAATGCTGACGTCTATTAAATTAAAAAGAGAAGATATCTATATTGCCAATATCGTGAAATGCCGCCCGCCGGAAAACCGCGACCCGTTGCCGGAGGAAATAGAAGCATGCTGGCCGTGGCTGTTGGAGCAGATAAAAATAATTGAACCTAAGTTGATAGTTTTCTTAGGCCGGCACAGCATGAACAGATTTTTTCCGAACGAAAAAATATCGGAAACGCACGGCAAGCTTTTGATAAAAAATTTCGGGCTAAACCCCAATGGGTCGCCCAAGAGACAACACTTTTTGGCTCTCTATCATCCCGCCTCCGCTTTGTACAACGGGGGAATGCGGGAAACGCTTCTGAAGGACTTTAAAAAAATACCAATGGCGCTGGAAGTTGCCAAAGGAAAATGAAAAAAGCCACCGCGTTGGATGGCTTTTATATTTTTTCCCGTTTAGGGAGAGTTTTTTATTTTTAAAGAACGATCTACAATAAATTTCTTGTGAGAAAGAGGAATCCGAGTTGGATCAATATTATTTTATTTTCGCTTGAGACACCTTATTGCGTCTTCTTTTTTCCATTGGATTTCTCCCACCCACTTAAAGCATAATAATACCAAAAATCAAAAACCTCGCCAAGCGGGGCTGTGGATAACCTTTCGATAAGCTCAAGGCAAGCTCTTAAGACACTTTTTTGATTATCTCTGAGAAAACCTCTGGATGTTTTTCCGCCAGCTCCGCCAAGACCTTTCTATCCAGCGCGATGCCCGCTTTTTTCATTTTTCCCATCAATTTGCTGTAAGAAATTCCTTCCTGTCTTGCGCTGGCGTTTATTTTTATCTGCCATAATGCCCTAAAATTTCCCTTCTTCTTTTTTCTGTCAAAAAAGGCGTGTTTGCCGGCATGCAACAGCGCTTCCTTCGCCAGTCGCTCTTTTGATTTTCTGCCAAAACGAAACCCTTTCGTCTGTTTCAAGACGTTTCGTCTTCGCTTCATTGAAATTTTTCCGCGCTTAACTCGTGTCACGTTAATTTTTAGGCAGATATCTGCCTAATTCGCTTTTACTAATATCCAAAAGTTGCTGTCTTTTATCATTCAGCTGTTTTGATCTTTTTTGCTTGGCGTTGAAGTGGCAATGTCCCGCTTTTCTTTTCATCACTTTGCCTTTTTTTGTCACCCTCAAGCGCTTTGCCAACGATTTATTTGTTCTTCCTGTTCCGATTTTTGTCATTGTTTTTTATTTTGCCTTTTCTATGACGACCATTAATCCTCTCGGGGCTTGTTTTGGCCCATCAGCAATCTTATAATTTTCTCCGATAAGATGCAAGAGGCGGTCCAGTCGTTCTCTTTTAAAATTATTATCAAGATATTTTTCCCTGCCTCTTAAAATGAGGTCAATCTTCACCCTGTTTCCTTCTTTCATGTAGTCGGCCGCTTTTTTCGCCCGCATTTCCAAATCGTGCTGGGAGATTCCGATGCTTATTTGGATGCTTTTTGTTTCAACCTTATGAGTTTTTTTTGTCGCGTCTCTTTCTTTTTTCTCCTCCAGATAAATATATTTGCCGAGGTCCATTATTTTAGCGACGGGCGGTTTGGCGGTCGGCGCGATTTCAATAAGGTCAAGACCGAGCTCCTTTGCCTTCTCCAGCGCTTCGGAAATTTTAAGGACGCCGAAATTTTCGGCGTTTGGTCCGACCACGCGCAACTCCGGCGCGCTTATTTGGTTGTTGATTCGCGGTTTCTTAATAGGATTTTAGTATAACGGATTTTTTAATATCTTGCAAAATTAATCAAGCAATGTTTTGGGAAAATATGAGATAATATCTTCTCTTCTTAAAATAATAATATTATTATCCGTTGCTTTTGTTAGGCCGAAAGATTGTCCTTTGGGAACTCCCACGTAGCAAACCTTTTTATTAAAAGATTTAACTTCTTCAATTGCCGGTACAAGGTCGGTATCAGAGCTTAAAAGATATGCAGTATCGTATTTATCTTCACGGGCGAAACGTATCATTTCAACGGCTATTCTTACATCTACGCCTTTTTCATGAAAACTTTTGTCTGGATGTTGTATTAAGTTACCTAAAATAACCTGTATATTTTGTTGCTGAAGTTTGGCTATTAGTTTTTGTTGATTGGCGTACAATTTATCAGATTTTTCTTTATTTTCTCCGTTTTGCCTTTTCACGGCGCCGACATAATATCTAATTTCAACTAATGAATTATCTTTTACAAGATTTTTGGAAAAATCACGGAAATTAAAGTCAAGCAATTTTAATAACCCTGTTTCCTTAGAGACGAAATCTTTCAATTTATAGTAAAAATTATTGCCGTCTATAAATATAAAAGCTCTGTTTTTGGACTTATTTTCCGCCATAATTGCAATCAAAAACTGCCGTCCTGGAGTTAACCAAGAAGGCAGTGAGATTAATACACATACTATAACAAATCTCAACCCCAAAAGTCAACTTGGCTGCTGTGGATAATTTATCAAGCGCGGTTATTTGGTTGTTGATTCTCGGTTTCTTAATAGGATTTTATTATAACGGATTTTAAAAAAGATTTCAAAGATTTTAGTTTTTTGTTTCTAGTTCTAATAAATATCTTTTTATCAACATCTCTTTCTTTTCTCTGCGCCATTTTTTGAGCTGAATTTCTCTTTGCCTTGCTTCTTTTAGCGTATCATATTTCTCTTGAAAAACGAGTTCAAAACTATTTTTATTCTTAGTGAAATTCGCCCCTTGATTTATATTGTGCGAATTAATTCTTTTATCAATATTTTTCGTAACGCCGATATAAAGCTTATTGGCGTTATTTTTTATCATGTATACGTAAAACATAATTTTGTCCCTCGACTTCGCTCGGGACACTCGATTCGCCTATATGGCTTGCCACGAGTGAGCCCGAGTTTATGAGGGCGAATCGAGTGGAAGTGGGCGGATTTGAACCGCCGTGCAAAAAGTTTCTTAAAACAACTCTACAAGTTTGCTTCGGCTGTTTTTAATCAAGAAGTATTAGCCGAAGAAAATCTTCTTGATTTTGACCCAGTTTAATTTTGGCAAAATCCCTGAATCAAAAATTTTTGCCTATCCCAATGATGACGCCGGATTCCGCTTATTGGGAATCAGCGAAGCGGCGCCGCTTTACGCGTATGCGAAAGCGGAAATTGGTGACAAGTTTGCACTTATCGATTTTCTAAAAGTTTAGCGAGATTTTAGAATACTCGACTTGCATGATTTAATACGTTTTTTGTCGATGCCTTTCACCCCCTAAAACTTTTTGCGAAGCAAAAAGTTCGGGCGACAGATTTCAGGGAAATCTGTTTAGCCCCTAAAACTATTTATTTATAAAATAGTCGGGCGACCCTAGCCCTAAACCCGACTGCAAAGCAGTCTAGGGTCGGGCGGGTTTAGCCCCTAAAACTATTTATTTATAAATATTCTTTCAATACTTTTCTTTTTGTACGTCCACCCCAAAGGCTTTTCAAAAATCTTTCTCTATTAAATGCCCCTGCTTTATCTTGAAAATTTTCAGAATGGATAAGAACGAGTGGCCTCCTATTTTTTGTGGAAATAACATTTCCGTCGTTATGTTTTTTAATTCTATTTTCTAAATCACTCGTGCAGCCGACATATAATTTTTTGTCTTTTAAGCTGTAAAGTATATAAACAAAATAATCCATAACCTACTTATCCCCTAAACCTCAAATCGCAAAGCGATTGAGGTCGGGCGACAGATTTTGCTTTGCAAAATCTGTTTAGCCTTGCTTTATCATTCGTTCTATCTCTCTGTTTGCCTCTCGTTTTTTTATCGTCTCTCTTTTTTCAAATTTCTTCTTTCCTTTCACGAGCGCCAATTCAATCTTGATTCTTCCGTTCTTAGCATACAACTTTGTTGGCACCATTGTCAACCCCTTCTGCCTTAACTTTCCCTCTAGCGAATTTATTTCTTTTTTTTGCAATAATAATTTTATTGTCCGCTCTTTTTCAAATCCCTTCGGCATATTTTCCGGCTGATAAGGCGGAATGTCCAGCCCCACCAAAAAAATTTCTCCTCCCCTAATTATCGCCCGACTTCCGGCAAGATTGCCTCGCTTGTTTTTCAGGGACTTCACCTCCCATCCGCGCAACTCCAACCCCGCCTCCATTTTTTCGAGTATTTCATAGTCATAATATGCTTTTTTGTTTTCAAGAAGAATCATAATGATTTCATAATTTTACCCCGTAGTTAAACCGCAGGTTTATACTTCGGGGCAAAAAACGCTTTTTTGTTTTCCAATAACGCGGACATGGTTTAAGTTTAGCAATTTGCTTTCCCTTCAACAATGCTATAAAATTTTGCTATGCCTAACTTGAAAAAAAGCTCGGGCGGAGATCTCGCTAAAAATATCATTTCGGTTATTTTGGTTTTTATGATTTTAGCGGGGCTTTATTCTTTGATAACGGAAGGCGTCAAAAAGCCGGAAGTCATTTCACTTTCCCAGCTTGCCACAGAAATAAACAATGGCAACATCGTGGAAATAATAGTGAGTGGCGACGACTTGCAGGTAAAATTCAAAGACAATTCAACCAAGGCGTCTCGAAAAGAAGCGGAGGCGGCGCTTTCGCAAACACTTGTCAATTACGGCGTGGCAAAAGAACAGCTAGATAAAATTTCTCTCTCTGTGCAGAATCCGTCCGGCTTCTGGGTGGTGGCCGCCAACATTTTGCCGTTCCTGCTTCCTCTATTAGTGGTGGCGTGGTTTTTTTGGATGGCGGCAAGGCAGGTAAAGAGTTCAAGTTTACAGGCGTTCAGTTTTGGAAAATCACGGGCGCGCGTCATCGGTCCCGAAGATAAAAAAGAAAGAATAACTTTCAAAGACGTCGCCGGCGTGAAAGAGGCGAAGGAAGAGCTAGTGGAGATTGTGGACTTTTTGAGAAATCCCAAAAAATTTTTGGACATCGGCGCGCGCATTCCCAAGGGTGTGCTTCTGATGGGCGCGCCGGGCACGGGAAAGACATTATTGGCGCGGGCGGTCGCCGGCGAGGCGGGCGTGCCGTTCTTTCACATTTCCGGTTCGGAATTTGTGGAGATGTTCGTGGGCGTGGGAGCGAGCCGCGTGCGGGACTTATTCGTGATGGCGAAGAAAGCGGCGCCGGCGATTGTTTTCATTGATGAAATTGACGCCGTAGGCAGACATCGCGGCGCGGGCATGGGCGGAGGACACGACGAGCGGGAACAAACCTTGAATCAAATTCTTGTTGAGATGGACGGCTTTGAGCCGCATGAAAAAGTGATAGTGATGGCGGCCACCAACAGGCCGGATGTTTTGGACCCGGCTTTATTGAGGCCCGGCCGGTTTGACCGGCGCGTCATCCTTGATTTACCTGACCTTGCCGACCGGGAAGAAATTTTAAAAATTCACGCGCGCTCCAAACCGTTGGCGGAAGACGTGAAAATTCGCGTTATTGCCGAAAGGACACCGGGATTTTCCGGCGCCGATTTGCAAAACCTGATGAACGAGGGAGCCATTCTCGCGGCGCGCGAGGAAAGAAAAAAAGTGAGCCAATACGATTTAATCCGTTCCATTGAGAAAGTAATGCTGGGACCGGAACGCAAGAGCCACATTTTAACAATGGAGGAGAAAAAAATTGCCGCTTATCATGAGGCGGGGCACGCGCTTGTCGCCTCCGTTTTACCGCACGCCGATCCGGTGCACAAGGTTTCCGTTGTTGCGCGCGGGAAGGCGGCGGGGTACACTTTGAAATTGCCGATGGAAGAAAAGCATCTTTTTTCCAAAAAACATTTTCTTGACGAGCTGGCGGTTTCTCTCGGAGGATACTCGGCGGAAAAAATGGTTTTCAATGACATAACGACTGGCGCGTCCAACGATATTTTTGTGGCGACAGACATCGCGCGTTCTTTGGTGACGAAATACGGCATGTCGGACAAGATAGGACCGGTGGCGCTGGAAGGAAAAGAGGGAATGATTTTTCTGGGCAAAGATTTTTACGGCGAAAAAAATTATTCCGAAGAGGTGGCTAAGGAAATTGACAGCGAAGTAAAAAAATTCATGACCGACGCGCAAAAAAAGGCGACAGAGCTTTTGAAGAAGAATCGCAAAGCGCTGGAAGCGATCGCGGGCGAGCTCATAGAAAAAGAGACGATAGAAAGGAAAGAGTTTGACGACATCTTGATTTCTTCGGGAATTAAGTTAAAAAAAGAAAGGGATCAGGTATAATAGAACCATACACCTGCGTGCGTAGCTCAATGGCAGAGCACAGAGCTTATACCTCTGCGGTTGTAGGTTCGACTCCTACCGCACGCATTGTTTTTATAATAAAATTTATATAGAATAACTACATTGGAATGGAAAAATTTGGAGAAAATTTTGGACAGGCAGAAAATGCATTAGAACAGCCGAAAATGTCTCAAGAAATATTTGAGCGTTTGATTGGCGCGCAAATAGATGGAATCAGGGATTTTTTTGACGGCGGAAATGCGGAAGATTGGATTGATAATTTTAAGGACAAGCTGGGAGAAATTGAAAAATTAGCAGACACAGTTGAAGCCATAGAATTTTACGGAAAAAGCGCCCAAGAAAGCGCCATGTTGGCAATAGGAAATATGAAAAAAAACTTAGATAGTCTTGATTCTGACAAACTTTCAAAAGATGTAAAGGAAGCCCTTTTGAAAAGTTTAAACAATCTTTTTAACTAAAGATTGACTCTTTTTTAGGCATTTGCTAGTATATTTAAACGCCCTGAAAGGGGAGTTTTAATTTATAATATGCCCCGTAGTAGAATTTCCAATTAATTATGTTCTACAATTATGTTCTCCAAAGCCTTAAAAATGGCAATCTATACATAGGTTATACAACAGACCTAAAAAGAAGATTAAAGGAACATAATCAAGGATTAAGCAGGTCAACAAAACCGTATAAGCCATGGAAATTGATATATTACGAAGCATGTTTAAATGAAAAAGATGCAAAACGTCGAGAGGGTTATTTAAAAAAGACCCAAGGACAAAGATTAATGAGAAGAAGATTAAAAGAATATTTTTATCAGCTTAATCCTTAATTGGAAATTTCACTACGGGGTATGGCCTTACTGGATGTTTTTAAAAAGAAAAAAGAGTCGGAATCGGAAAAATTCGCAAGAAAGCATAAAGTCCGCCAGCTGGCGGAAGACGAAGCGAAGAAAAAAGAAAAAACCGAAGATGATTCTAAAGAAAAAAAAGTAGATAAAAAAGCGGCAAAGAAGGCCGTTGATTTGTCGTCTTCAAAAGTTTTAATCAAACCGCACGTGACGGAAAAGGCGACCTATCTTAACGAAGCGAATGTCCATGTTTTTAAAATCGCCTCCAATGCCAATAAAATAATGGTGAGACAGGCGGTGAAAAAAATTTACGGGGTCTTGCCGGAAAGGATAAATATTATAAATATCCCGGATAAGAAAAAATTCGTGCGCGGGAAACGCGGCGCCAAAGCCGGATACAAAAAGGCCTTAGTTTATTTAAAGAAGGGAGATAAGATAGAAACGGCATAATTATGAAAAAATACAGTCCGACAACGCCATCAAGAAGACATCTGACCGGAATTTCTTTCCGAGATGTTTTGACTGCCACCAAACCGGAAAAAAGTTTGACGAAAGGAAGGAAGAGACATGTTGGAAGAAATTCTGCCGGACGCATCACCGTTCGCCACAAAGGAGGCGGAGTGAAGAGAGTGTATCGCGACGTTGATTTTAAATATGAAAAGAAAAATATTCCGGCTGTCGTTAAGACCATAGAGTATGACCCAAACAGATCCGGCTTTATCGCTCTTGTTTTTTACGCGGATGGAGAAAAAAGATATATTCTTGCTCCGGGCAAAATGAAAGTCGGAGACAAAATAATGGTTTCTGAAAATGCCGATGTTAAGGCCGGCAACCGCCTGCCGTTGGAAAAAATTCCGGTTGGCACTTTTGTGTATAATATAGAATTGAAACCGAATGGGGGAGCGAAAATGGGAAGGGCGGCTGGCAATTACGCGGAAGTGGCGGCGCTGGACGGAGACAAAGCGCTTTTGAAACTTCCTTCGGGGGAGATAAGAACGGTTTTGGGAAAATGCTGGGCGAGCATCGGCCAGGTTTCCAAAGATGAATATAAATTGATGAATATCGGCAAAGCGGGAAGGTCGCGCTGGCTCGGTATCAGGCCGACAGTCCGCGGTTCCGCCATGAATCCAGTTGACCATCCATACGGAGGAGGCGAGGGACGGCAGGGACGCGGCACGCGACGCGCGAAGAGCCTTTGGGGCAAGCCAACCGGCGGCCACAAAACAAGGAAGCCGAAAAAATATTCCAACATTTTTATTGTTAGCAGAAGAAAGAAAAAATAAAAAACAATTATGGCGCGCAGTGTAAAAAAGGGTCCGTACATTGACCCAAAATTATTGAAAAAATTGAGCAAAATAAAATCCGGAGGTGAGGAGATTATTAAGACGTGGTCGCGGGATTCCCAAATTTCTCCGGAAATGGTGGGTTACGCTTTTGGCGTGCATAACGGCAGGGATTTCATCACGGTAAGAATTTCCGAGGAAATGGTGGGCCATCGTTTGGGAGAATTCAGTTTGACGAGAAAATTCACAAGGCATGGAGGAAAGATGCAGAAGGAAATTGACACAAAGAAAAAAGAATCGGAAATAACGGCGGCCCAGGCGGCAAAGGCGGCTCCTGCGGCAAAAAAATAAAATAACATGGCAGACGTAACGGCAAAATTAAAATATCATCATTTGGCGCCCAGAAAGGTGCGTCTGGTTGCCGACTTGGTTCGCGGCAAGAAAGTCGGCGTGGCCATGTCCCAACTTGCTTTTTCAACAAAGAAGTCAGCCCAAGCCATAGCAAAGCTTTTAAAGTCAGCCGTAAGTAACGCCAAGCATAATTTTAAAATAGATGCTGACAAAAAAGATTTATATATTAAAGAAATCAGAGTGGACGAAGGACCGCCGATGAAAAGATACAGGACGGCATGGAGAGGAACAACCAAGCCGTTCAAAAGAAGGACAAGCCACGTCGTTATTGTTTTGGGAGAAAAAACAGAAACGAAAACAAAAAAAATAAAAAAAATTAAAAAACATGAGTAAAACAGTTCACCCATATTCATTCAGAATAGGAATTTTGCACGGCTGGAAGTCGCGCTGGTTTAATTTGAAAAATTACAGGCACCTTTTAAGAGCGGACGTGCTTATTCGCGAATGGCTGGAAAAACGTCTGCGGGGAATGTACATTGAAAGCATTGACATAGAAAGATCGCCGGTTCTTTTTCATCTCATTATCAAGACATCAAGGCCCGGACTTCTTATTGGAAGAAAAGGCGAGGGAACGGAAAAATTGAAGGACGAAATAAAAAAGAAAATACTGAAGCTTAAAATTGAAATGCCGCAGGAACTCAAACTCACCGTGGAGGAAGTCCGTTCGCCGGAAACCCACGCCAAGATTGTGTGCCAAATGATAGCAGAGAACTTGGAAAAACGGCTTCCTTTCAAAAGAGTGATGAAGCAGACGATGGAAAAAATGCTGGCAAACAAAGAGGTGAAGGGAGCGAGAATCGTTCTTTCCGGCCGGCTGGGTGGATCGGACATGAGCCGATTGGAGAGTTTAAAAAAGGGAAGAATCCCCCTTCAAACGCTTCGGGTGGATATTGATTTCGCGAAAGAAAGGGCGCATTTGCCGTACGGCGATATCGGCATAAAGGTTTGGATTTGCAAGGGAGAAAAGTTTAAGAGCTAATGAAGCTGAAAGCTAAAAGCTAAACACATGTTGTTTCCAAAAAAAGTAAAATTTAGAAAAATGCAAAGGGGAAGAATAAACCCGAAGAAAAAACAGCTGGCGTCGCGCGGCGCGACTTTGTCGTACGGTTCTTTTGGGCTTAAGGCGGAAGAGCCGAAATGGATCAAGTCAAATCAGATAGAGGCGGCCAGAAAAGCGATGGCGAAATTTTTTCAGAAAAGCGGAAAAATTTGGATAAGAATTTTTCCGGATAAAGCTATTACAGCCAAACCGCCAGAGGTCGGCATGGGAAAAGGCAAAGGAGACCTCACCGGCTATGTGGCAATAGTAAAATCTGGCACGATTATTTTTGAAGTGGACGGCATTGAGGAGGCGAACGCGAGAGAAGCGTTGCGAAAGGCGGGAACAAAACTGCCGTTAAAAACAAGAATTATAAGCAGATAAAAATATGTCAAAGAAAAAATTAAAAGGCGCAATCGTTTCAGACGCAATGGACAAGACCGTTGTGGTTGTTGTTAATCGCTTCAAAAAACATCCGAAATATCAAAAATACATGAAAGTAAGCAAAAAATACAAAGCGCACGATGAAAAGAACGAATATAAAAAAGGAGAGGTTGTGATTATTGAAGAGTGCCAGCCGATATCAAAAGACAAAAGGTTCAAAGTTATTGGTAAAACTAATGAAGCTAAAAGCTAAAAGCTAAAAATATGATTCAGTCAAAAACAATGTTAAATGTGGCGGATAACACGGGGGCGACACTGGTCCAAGTTTTTAAGGTTTTGGGCAGCACTAGAAAAAGATACGCCCAATTGGGAGACGTGGTGGTTGTTTCCGTCAAAGTTGCTGAGCCGAGAAAGATGGTGAAGAAAAAAGATATTCTTCGCGCTTTAATAGTGAGGCAAAAACAGCCGTTCCGAAGAAAAGACGGCTCTTACATTCGCTTTGACGAAAACGCGGCGGTGATTGTGGACGACAAAAAGAAAGAACCGAAGGGCGGAAGAATTTTCGGGCCCATCGCGCGCGAAATTCAAGAAAAGGGATATGCGAAAATAATTTCATTGGCGCCGGAAGTTGTTTAGAAAAATATGTATATTAAGAAAAATGACACAGTTAAAATAATTTCGGGAAAAGATAAGGGTAAGACCGGCAAGGTTACCCATGTTCTTGTTGGGGAAAATAAAATTGTGGTTGAAGGAGTCAACATCCATAAAAAACATTCCAAGCCGAAAAAGCAGGGGCAGAAGGGTCAGATAATCCAGATGCCGAAGCCGATAAGCGCTTCCACGGCGATGGTGGTTTGTTCTTCCTGCAACAAGCCGGCGCGGCTCGGCAGAAAAACCGTGGGCACCAAAAAATTCCGCGTCTGCAAAAAATGCGGAGCAGAGATGGAGTAAAAAATGTGGATAACTTTGCTATATAAAAAAACGATTAATGGTAATTTTAAATATGTGAACTGGAGTTGATACTATTTATGATTTGAAACCATAAAGGTCGTTTCATAAAAAAAATTAAATAAAAAATGGCAAATATTTTAAAAAAAGCTTCCGTGGTTATCCTTGTTATATCAGTTGTCCTTATGACTTTTCTGGCAATCCTGTCTATATGGGATTTTTTGCAAAAGGATGTATTGCAAAAATCATTAACCACCATAGGCGTAGTTGGTTTTGCTGCGCTCGTTGTTTTACTTGCGGCAAAATATGTTGAGGACAAAAATTTAAACTAAAGTATTTTCCTTAAAAAAACCAAAAGAACCGACATCGTAAGTCGGTTCTTTTGGTTTTTACTCAAAAATATATTAGTCAAATTACGCATATGCGGGAAATGGCTAACTTCGGTTTTTAAACGCCATAAAATCTTACCACTTACAAGCGATCGCTGGCCAATGGTAAGATTTTAAAACTATTTTACTCAAAGTGAATAATTTTGTCTTGGTTTTTTAGCCGCTCGGCGATGAGCGGGTATTTTTTTAGTTCGGGGTCGGTGGCGATTATTTTTTGCGCCTCTAGGCGCGCCGCTTCTACCATTTTTATATTTTTCAGCGCCTCCATGCCGATGTCGGAAACGCCCCATTGTTTCGCTCCGCCGAGTTCGCCGGTGCCGCGGAATTGCAAATCGTATTCTGCTAATTCAAAACCACTCTTAGCACTAACTAAAGCCCTTAGCCGTTCCGAAGTTTTTTGGGAAGACGAATCAGTAAAAACAAAACAATACGACTGATGCGTGCTGCGCATCACGCGTCCGCGCAATTGGTGCAGTTGCGCCAAGCCGAAACGCTCCGCGCCTTCAATCACAATCATGGTGGCGTTGGGCACGTCAATGCCGACTTCTATGACGGAAGTGGAAACAAGAATTTGAATTTCATTATTTCTGAACTCATGCAAAATCCTTTCCTTTTCTTTTGGGAGCATCCTGCCGTGCAGGACGGCGATTTCAAATTCCGGAAATACTTCTTTTTGCAAGCGTTTCGCCTCGTCTGTCACATTTTTCGTCTCTATTTTTCCCGTTTCAATGAGCGGGCAGATGACATACGCCTGCCGGCCGTTGTTTATTTCTTCTCTAATTTTTTCGTACGCTCTTTCGCGATGCTCGGGGTCAATTATTTCGGTAATTATTTTCTGTCTGCCGGCCGGCATCTCGTCCAAAAGAGACAAATCCAAATCGCTGTAAAGAGTGAGCGCCAAAGTGCGGGGGATGGGCGTGGCAGTCATAGAAAGCAAGTGCGGAATTTTTTCCGATTTATCTTTTGCTAAAACGGCCCTTTGACGGGTGCCGAAGCGATGCTGTTCGTCAATAATGACAAGGGATAAATTTTTAAACTTCACGCTTTTTTGAATAAGCGAATGCGTGCCGATTAAAATCGGGATTTCGCCGTTGGCGACCCATTTCAATAATTGCGCGCGGGAAATATGCGTCGCGTCATTTAAATTTATCTTTGACGGAAATTTTTTGCATTCAGAAGAGGTGATGAGCCCGATTTTTGTCGTTAATCGCAATTGGGAAAAATAATTTATGAACGACTTGAAATGCTGTTGGGCGAGAATTTCCGTCGGCGCCATGTAGGCGACCTGATAGCCGTTTTTCACGGCGGCGTATGAGGCGACCACTGCCACTGCCGTCTTGCCGGAACCAACATCGCCTTCCAGCAGGCGCGACATGGCGGATGTTTTTCCAAAATCGCCGATAATATGTCCGATTGATTTTTTTTGCGCCGACGTGAGTTCAAAAGGAAAAATGGAAATAAAATCTTTCAGTTCTTTTTCGCTGATATCCATCTTGAATGAGCGATGCTGGTCGTGCTCTCTGCGTTCCTTCATTCTCGCCAGCTGGATGAAAAATATTTCCTCAAAACTGAAACGCTTCCGCGCCGTTTCGGCATCGCCCAGTTTCTGCGGCGTATGGATGAAAATCAAGGCGGACTTAAGGGAAGGCAAATGATATTTTTTCAGAATTTCTTCATAAATCGGGTCAGCCGGAAATTGTTCCAAATTTTGCAAAATTTTTCTAATCGCGAATCTCATCCAGCGTGAGGTGACGCCGCGCGTTTCCGGATAGATGGCCAGAATTTCCGAACCTTCGCCGAGCGCCTCATAGGAAGAAATTTTTTCATAAGACGGGTTGGCGATATAAAGGCCGGATTTTCCTCTGGTGATTTTTCCAGTGAGCGCCACTTTGTCGCCCTCTTTCAGGATGTTGGCAATGTACGGCTGGCTGAACCAGACGGCGCTGATGGTGCCGGTCATGTCGCTTACCACCGCGCTGGCCATGGCTACTCGCCGTTTCCACGACTTGTTCATTTTAAGATTGGAAATTTTTCCGTAGACGGTAGTTTTGTCGCCCTCTTTTAAGTTAGCGATGTTTTTTCTTTCCGAAAATGACTCATGCCGCGAGGGAAAATAAAAAAGCAAATCGCGCAGATTTTTCAACCCCAATTTTTTCAAGGCCTTCCTTTGTCCGTCCACAAGCCGAAAATTTTCCTCAATAGGAGAATTGAGTGTCATTTCGGAGAGGGTGGGATTCGAACCCACGAACCAGTTTCCCGGTTAACACCTTAGCACGGTGCCGCTTTCGGCCGCTCAGCCACCTCTCCAACAGGTTTTTATTTTAACACAATCGTAGGCATGAGACAATCAAAATTTGTTTGTGATATTGTAATATTATGAAAAAATTAAGCCATGCGGAGTTTGAGAAAATTGTGGCGGAAGGAATTGAAGCGATTCCGGAAAAGTTTTTGCAAAAATTGGATAATGTGGCCATCGTTATTGAAGACGAGCCGACGCCGGAGCAAAAAAAGAAACTGGACATCCGCCGCGACTGGGCGCTCCTCGGCCTTTACGAAGGCATTCCGCAGGCGGTCCGGGAAACAAATTACAGCGCGGTGCTTCCCGACAAAATAACCATTTTCCAAAAGCCGATTGAAGAAGAAGCCAACGATGAAGAAGACATTAAAGAAATTGTAAAAAATACCGTCTGGCACGAAATCGCCCACCATTTCGGGATGAGCGAAGCCCGAGTGCGCCAAGCCGAAGCCAAAAGAAAGAAAATCTCTTAATTTCACGCCGGAAATAGTGGAAATAATATTGAAATAATCATAAAATAAAACAAATGGGGTAGAAACAAGAAGCCCAAGGTTGTAAAAATCGTATCAATTTGATACGATAAAAATAATTAAATGATACGATAACCGCAAGCACATGGATAAATTAAACAAAAAACAACAAAATGTTATCACAATACTCCTTGAAAAAAGCGATTTGTCATCTTCGGATATTCATGCAGGGTTAGCCAAAAAAGGGGAGGATATGGCTTTAGTAACAACTAAGCGCATACTATCAGAAATGGCTAAACTGGGGTTACTTGCGATTCACGGTTCAGGCCCAGCCATCAAATATACATTGAGCGCGCCCGGGCGGTTGAATGCCGACATTGACGCAAAAATTTACTGCGCCATTGAGCCGGACAAACGATACGGGATGAGCCTTTTTAATTTTGAACTTTTACCGGCAATTTCCTCCGATATTTTACAAGCTGGCGAAATAGATATTTTAGAAAAAGCTACCAAAGAATATTACCGTCGCACGGCGGACATATCGGATGCTATCCAAAAAAAAGAATTGGAGCGGCTGGTCATTGAGCTTTCATGGAAATCTTCCAGAATTGAAGGAAATACTTACACGCTTTTAGATACGGAAAAACTTATTTTGGAAAACAAAAGAGCACCTGGCCACGCCAAAAGCGAGGCACAGATGATATTAAATCACAAAAACGCCTTTACGTTTGTTCATGAAAATTCAAACCAGTTTAAAAATTTGACACGAGCGAACTTGGAAAAACTGCACGCTATTTTGACGGAGAAATTAAGTGTTGATTTTGGTTTTAGAAAAAAACCCGTGGGCGTGCTTGGTTCAAAATATCAGCCGCTTGATAATATACATCAAATAACTGATGCCGTAGACACTCTCTCGCTCGCTGTTTCCAGAATGGCAACTCCTTACGCTAAAGCGCTTGTCGCGCTGCTGGGAATTAGTTATATTCAGCCGTTTGAAGACGGCAATAAAAGAACCTCTCGGATTATGGCAAACGCCCTGCTTTTAGCGCACGGTCGCGCACCTTTGTCGTACCGAAGCGTTGATGAGAATGAATACCGCGAAGCAATGCTGGTATTTTACGAATTAAATTCAGCGGTTCCGTTTCGGCGCATATTCGTATCCCAATACGATTTCGCGGCGCGGAATTACGCAATGAAATAATTTATACAAACTATGAATTTTATATTAAAAAAAACGATAAAATAAACTCAATGAGACCTGCATGGAAATCCCCAATCGCTTCTCATAGCCGTTTGCGCACGCGGTATTATGATATGCGTGAAAAGGCGAAACGCATCGCCTTGATTTTAGGAGTGGCTGTTTTTATTTTCTTCACCTTTCAATACTTCTCCTTAGTATCAAAATCATATGCCTATCTTTTGAACGCCTCGGATTTATTGGGCCAGTTGGATGAAAACGACCAGCCGGTTTATACAAAAATGGGTATTGGTAATTCGCCAAATAATTCTGGGTTAAATTATCCTTTGGCGGGCATAGGCGGTGTTACAGTTGATTCTTCTAACCATCGATTATTTCTTTCTGATACCTATAACAATAGAGTTTTGATTTTTAATCTCGATATTAATAATCATCTCATTGATCGAATAGCCGATTATGTCCTAGGACAACTTAATTTTTCGACCAATCAAGGAGGTATTGGTTCTAATGTTTTGAATCATCCAACCAATTTAATTTACGACGCAGACGGGCAACGCCTCTTTGTTCTTGACCCTGACAATAATCGAATTTTAATATTTGATGTTAATATAATAATTAACGGAGAAAATGCTGTTAATGTATTGGGGCAAAATGATTTTTTAAGCAATACATCTGGATTGGGCCCCAATAAATTAACATTAGGATCTAGTGAGGTTAATGGTTTAACTTATGATTCAGTTAATAAACGATTGTTTGTTGGCGACCTTGGTAATAATCGTATAATGATTTTTGATGTATTAACAATCACCAATGGAGAAAATGCCGTTAATGTTTTGGGAGCTATTAATTTAACTACTCTCGGTAGTGGTGCCTGTGCTACTAGTTCTGTTTATGCGGTCACAGATTTAACTTATGATTCAACGAAACAATTCCTTTATGTAGTTGCTGGTTGGGCATTAACATCACAAAGAGTTTTGGTATTTGATGTCAATTCTATAACTAATGGCGAAGATGCCATAAACGTTCTTGGCCAACAAGATTTTATTACTTGTACGGACGGAGTTGCTGCAAATAAATTTTCTTACCCAATGGGAGCAGTTATTGATCAAGCTAATCAAAAACTATATGTTGCCGATCAAAATAATTTCCGTATTCTTATTTTTGATGTATCAACAATCACCAATGGAGAAAATGCCGTTAATGTTTTGGGACAGACAGATTTTATTTCCAATTCTGGCGGGACAACTCAAGATAAATTAAACCAACCGACGGCCTTAGCTTTATCAAATAACCAGTTGTTTGTTATTGATACAAGAAATAATCGTTTAGTAATTTTTGATACGGAAGTAATTTCCAATGGTGAAGCAATGGTTGACTTAATAGGTCAGACCGATGATTTATATAATGCTGTTTATACTAACTCAAATGTGAATAATTCCCCAAATGGAAGAGGTTTTAATAGCCCAACTCATAGCGCTTTAGATTCTATTAACCGTCGTTTGTTTATTGCTGATTATTCTAACAATCGTATTCTTATTTTTAATTTAGATGCGAACGATAGGCCTCAAGATTATATGGCTGATTATGTTTTGGGACAGACAGATTTTATTTCAAATATTAGCGGTGTGACACAAAATAAATTTTCAGGTCCGGTGCGGTTACACTATGATTCTGATCATAATAGACTTTTTGTGTTAGACAGGAATAATAGTAGAATTCTTATTTTTGATCTTTCTTCTGGTATTATCAACGGCATGAATGCTTCTTACGTTTTAGGACAGACAGATTTTATTTCAAACATATCAATCACCACCCAGAGCGGTCTTAGTAGCTCTCGTGGTTTAACATATGATTCAATAAATCAAAAGCTTTTTGTTGCGGACAGTTCTAATAGCCGCGTCATGATTTTTGATGTGGCCTCTATTACCAATGGCGAAGATGCTGTGAATGTTTTAGGACAAACTGATTTTATTTCAAACGGGGTCACTCCCACTCAAAGCGGGTTAAATTATCCTGATGGCGTTGCCTACGATTCTACCAACCAAAGATTATTTGTTGCGGATAAATTTAATAACCGCGTCATGATTTTTGATGTGGCCTCTATTACCAATGGCGAAGATGCTGTGAATGTTTTAGGACAGACAGATTTTATTTCAAACATATCAATCACCACCCAGAGCGGTCTTAGTAGCTCTCGTGATTTAACATATGATTCAATAAATCAAAAGCTTTTTGTTGCGGACAGTTCTAATAGCCGCGTCATGATTTTTGATGTGGCCTCTATTACCAATGGCGAAGATGCTGTGAATGTTTTAGGACAAACTGAT
>JBAZPC010000005.1:0-36537 GCA_041648395.1 Minisyncoccota bacterium
TATCTCGCGAATAGATATTCCGGTCTCAAGCAAGCGCTCTATTCTGCGCCGTTCGCTGTCCGTTATGTGGTTGTATCCCTTCATATTTTCCTATGTTAGGGTGTTCGGCTTCAAAGGTAAATTTGCTTTCTTTTAAAATTTAATAAAGGAGGAGAAAGTGAACGAAAAACACTTTGTCACTAAGAGTATTAACATCTCTTGTTGCACAATGGACGGTACAGCATACATTCTTTTTGAAGATAAGGGAAAAATCATCGCCCTTAATGAAACTGGCAGTGTCGTGTGGAATCTTATAGATGGAAACTCGACGATTCCCAGAATAACGGAAAAGGTTTTAGATTTGTTTGATGGCGATAGCATCAAAATCAAATCCTCAGTAGTGATGTTCTTGGAAGAGCTTTTATCGTTGGGGGCGATTACCATTTCTTCTAAGAAGTTAAAGGGGGTGATGAGAAGTGCTTAGTATTAATATTCGAGACGTTACCAGTCTGGCCAAGAAGATTCTTGTGCCAATATCGGTTTTAATCGAGGTGTGTTACACCTGCAACGAGAAATGTATACATTGTTGCGTGGACGAACACAAGAATACCGGATTAACATTAAAACAGTACGAGAAGTTATTTGACCAAATGGTATCTGCGGGAACTTTCTTTGTGATATTAACAGGAGGAGACCCTTTTACCAGAAAAGATTTTATGGATATTGTTCACGCCGCCAGGCAACGCCGTATCTCGGTAACGATTTTTACTAATGGAACTCTGGTGATGCAAAAAGATATTCTGGAGATAGCTGCGCTTTATGTCCAAGATGTGCATGTGAGCATCTACAGCACTAACGAAAAAACTCACGACAGCATCACGCGTGTTCCTGGGTCATTCCGTAAAAGCATCGCCACTATTCGTTCAATGAGGGCAGCTGGTATCAAGGTGAGAATCAAATGCCCTCTGATGAGCCTCAACGCCGACGAAGTAGATGAACTAAAGAAGTTGGCTACCAGCTTAGAGGCAAAGATTCAGTTTACAACTATCATAACAGCGAAGAATAACGGCGACGTTTCTACACACGCACTGCAGATGTCTGAACGTCAGTTACTCGCTGCGGTGAATGATTCAATGATAATCGGATCCGCTGACCCTTCGGTTCACAGTAGGGATGAACTCGAGTGTATCCCTTGCGACGCCATACTCAATGGCGGAGCAATCGATCCCAGCGGAAACGTGTATCCCTGCAATCAATGGCGTGTAAGTGGAGGTAATGTTTTAAAAGAAGACTTTGGAAAAATATGGAAAGAGTCCGAGGTACTTAACGCTCTAAGAGGCATACGTCTTAAGGACATGAAGGAGTGTCGGGTTTGCGATCTTTTTGATTATTGTACAAGGTGTCCAGGCCTCGCGTTACTGGAGGATGGTGACCTTTATGACTGCTCCTTGGCGGCAAAAAAAGTAGCCGAGGCGAGGAAGATCAATGGGGTATTACCTACGCAAAGACACATCTTCAGTAAAATCTAAACGAAAGGAGGTGATTTACTATGAAGAAGACATTCTCGGAGCCGGCCGTCATCGCTCGTGGCCAGGAAGTCACTGGTATGAATGTTTGCGGCAAGGCTGGGTGCCAAGGGAAGTAGTGACAAACTGCTTCTGAAGTTGGGGTTCCGTTATGTGGCGGAACCCCTTTTTTATTGTATAATTCATAAAATGAACAAAAAGTTTTTTCATCAGCAGCAAAAAAAAATAATTACATTGTTTAAAAAATGGGGCGGCAATAAACCTCTCGGTGTTTTATGTAAAGATAGTTGTAGCGAACTTTCCAGATTGATTAGCTGTTGGGTGATAAAAGAATACCCGAAAGCGAAAATCTCCATTTTAAAAGGAGATAACATATTTAACACAAAAAGATCCCATGATATTCTTTTGGTAGAAGAAAATAAAAATCTTTTTTTATTAGATCCGAGCATTTGGCAATTTCTTAAAAGAAAAAGAAATATTTTAATTGGCGAAATTAAAAGCACGGAAGATGCATTAAAATTAGCCAACGATATCTACAAAGGAAAATGGAAAATATCCGAGAAAATAGAGAAAAATATTTGCGGAGAATCAAAAGAATTGGAAAGAATAATTAAACTAAATATACAAGAAAGTTAATTTTAAAAATTACAGTTGAAATTCTGGAATATAGATTGTGACGTCATTTATACGATCAAACACAGTTCTAACATCCTCCACGATTCCACCTCGCTAAATAAAAAGGTGTATAATTAAACCATATGCAAGATAAGCCAAAAATTGTGTTAACGGGAGCCGTGATTATCGCCGTCTTGGCTGGCGGGTATTTTTATAGCAAGTCAAAACAGCAAACGGCGCCGAGCGGGGAAACCCAACAGAACCAAGAACAGCTGTCCGATGAAATCGCCACAACGACAGAAATAGCTGGACAGCAAACAAGCGGAATGAAAGCGCCGGCGAAAGTTCCGAATTGGAAGACCTACACAAGCGGCAAATACAAAGTGGAACTCCAATATCCCAATTCTTGGGCAATGAAGGAAGGATATATTTCCAGCATCCTTTCCGGCGACTTGGTTATCTCTGCCATAAGGGGTTGGACGAGTGACGTACCGGAAAAATTCAAAATTTACACAATTGATGAAATGACCTCCGCAGAAATTATCGCCCGAAATTTCGGCAGCTTTGGAAAAAGTTCGACGGTCGTGAGAACAACCGTGGCCGGCCAGCCGGCGCGCCTCATTACTTCTTCAAAAGACGGGCTGGTGCGAGGCGGACTGCTTGTTAGTTATCCTAAACCAGTGTCTTTTGACGGCGAAATTCACTACTATTTCATGGTTTATTTTTTCCACAGCGATTCCATAAATACAATTAAAAATACCGTAAAATTTTACGGGATGTAATATGTTTGACGAAAAATTCAAAAAAATCATAAGCATGTTCGCGGTCATCCTCTCTATTTATGTGGCGGTCTTGGCTTATAATGCGGTTCAGGAGGGCAGATATATCGGCAAGGAAATTAATCCGACCAACACCATAAACGTGTCCGCCACGGGTGAAGTTTTTGCCGCGCCGGATGTCGCCAATTTTTCCGTTTCAGTGGTGAAGGAGGCGAAGACCGCCGTTGAGGCGCAGAACCAAAACGCCGAGGCGATAAACAAAATCGTAAAATTTTTGAAGGACTCGGGAATAGAGGACAAGGATATTAAAACTTCCGGATATAATATTTATCCGAAATACGATTATCTTGAACATGTGGGGCAAGTTTTTAGGAGTTATGAAGCGACTCAATCATTGGACGTAAAGGTGAGAAAAATTGACGACGCCGGAAAAATTTTATCGGGCGTGGTCGCGATGGGGGCGAATCAAGTGGGTGGAATAAATTTGGCGATTGACAAGGAAGACGACTTGAAGAGGGCGGCCAGACAGGCGGCGATAAACGAAGCAAAGCAAAAGGCGGACGACTTGGTAAAAGACCTTGGTGTGAGTTTGGGCAGATTGGTGAGCTTTTCTGAATCTTTCGGCGGAATACCTGTGCCTATTTACGGAATGATGAAGGCGGAGGGGGTTGGAGGTGGCGCAACAGCACCAGATATCCCAAAAGGGGAAAATAAAATTAGTGTTTCAGTGAGCTTGACATACGAAATAAAATAATCTATAATTCACTCAGACTGTTTTACAGTTCTTTGATAACTTAAAAAAGGAGGTTAAGGTTTTTTTGGCGCAAAAAATAAAAATTGAATTTTTTCACTCTTGCGAGTGAAGGAGGGAAAGATGACGAATTTAGGATTGGCGTTGAAAGATGCCCAAGCAAAAAAGAAAAAAGAAAACGGAAATGGAAATAGCAAGAACGGAGAACTCCCCGACCTCTCGCAGTTTAATGTTCAGGAAAAAACTCCTGAGCAGATCACGGCCGAGGCCGAAGAGGCGAAGCGCAAAGATGAATGGTGTCGCAACGCGGCGCCTATGCTGCTTGCTATCAGAAAGAGAATAAACGATATTAATCTCGTCGCTCATTTTGGACCTCTGTCGCCACCCCTTTCTTCTGAGTTCAATGAGCTCAAAGAAAAAGAAGCGAAACTTCTTAGTGCCGGCGGTGATGAAACGCTTGCAGACCACTTATCTTTCTCTGTCTTTTTGGAGGAGATAAGAACCACTTCGCCGTCTTACGAGATGATGGCGGAATTTCTTGCCAGAGCTGTGGCCTTAGGTCGCTACACTTTGCTTCCTGAAAAGGAAGCGGAGGAAAAGAAAAAAGAGTGGCGCGAAACAGGTAAACCACCTGTTGGCTCCGTCTTTTTTAAATGGCGGGTGTATTTACCCTTTCAGCCGGCTGAAGGCGAGGTGAAATCCAAAGGCCAGATGGCCTTGGAAAGCGTGCTCGCGAGATTTTTCCGCGATACCGAGAAGGGGGAGACAGCTCGGAGAAAATCTGAGATCGAGAAGATCCGGCTGGATGGAGGTGCAGACCTGTCGCTGTTGAAAAACGGCAATCCAGGAAAGTATGTCCTTGATTTTTCCAAGCGTACAGATGACGCTGGAAAAACTTGGCAGGAAGGCGCTGGCCTTGTCACTGTCTATGAAGAGCAAATGGGCAAGGACAAAATAAAGGCCATAAAAGTACTTGCCGGCGCCGGGTCGCTCCAATGGCTCAACCAGCATAAGGGGACATGGATTCCTTATAGCTGGTACAAAAAGGGCGTGTCTGAAAATGCGCCCGAGCATATCGCTGATTTTGCGGAAAGGTTTGTGAAGACCATCCGCGCGGCTATTGCCGCTTACCACGCAAAATCAGAAAACCCTTAACCTTTAACCCGGGCGTCCCATTACAACGGGACGCCCGGTATCTATTTCAAGAAGGAGGTGAAAAATGTTTTCTTGGAAACTTGAAAATAGAAAAATAATTGCTTTAGTGGATTATAAAAATGTGGCAAGAAATGCCACAGAAAAAGGGAAGATAGTTGATTTTAAAAAACTCCACGAATTATTACTGGAGTTTGGAGAAATATTTCTTGCTTTCGTTTTTATCCCTGATAATTATGTTTGTTCATTACCGAATGACCTTAATAATTTAGGATTTGAAGTTATTTTTTGCCAAAAAATGACGGAGGGTTCTGATAAGCTGGAGGATACAGTTGATATAAATATGATCCAAATTGGAACTAGGTTCTGTTATTTTTCTGAAATTACAGACATCGTGATAGTAGGTCATGATAAGCATATGGCCCATTTGATCAAAGAAGCCAAAAATAGAAAAAAGAAAGTTTCTATAATTGGCACAGAAAAAATATCAAATATTCTGAGGAAAATTGTGGATATGGAAAATGTTTACAATTTACCATTAAAATAAAAGACACAACAGGTCCGAGTAATCGGGCCTTTTACTTTTGCCTTGACTTTTTTTATGGGAGGTATAGTATGTGTTTGTAAGGCCCTTCGGGGCTTTTTAAATAAGAAAATGTTCAGCAAATTAATAGATTATATAAAGGGCACAAGAGTGGAGCTGAAAAGCGTCTCTTGGCCGACCAGAAAGCAGACAATTAATTTCACTCTGCTTGTTATCGGTATCTCTTTGGCGGTAGCCGCCTTTCTTGGATTTTTTGATATGTTTTTCAGTTTCTTGCTGAAGAAGTTTGTTTTATAAATTATTTATGACAAAGCAAAAATTACAAACAGGAAGAAATTGGTACGCCATTCACACTTATTCCGGCTACGAGGATGCGGTGGTGCGAAATTTGAAACAGCGCATTGAATCGCTGGGGATGGAGGACAAGATTTTCGGCGTTCTTGTGCCGAAGGAAAAAAAAATTAAAATAAAAGCGGGCAAGCGCGTGATTGAAGAAGATGAGATTTATCCTGGTTACGTTTTGGTGGATATGGTTGTGACGGACGACTCATGGTACGTTGTTCGCAACACTCCCCGCGTCACCGGTTTCGTCGGCTCCGGCACAACTCCCGTTCCTTTGGCAAAAGAAGAAATTGACGCGCTGTTTTCCAAAATGGAAGCGAAGGAAGTAAAGCATAAGATAAGCGTCAAGCCCGGCGACATCGTGCGCATCGCCGAGGGAGCGTTCAAAGATTTTGAGGGAAAAGTGAGCGAAGTGGACGACGAGAGAGGAAAGATAAAAGCGTTGGTATCTATCTTTGGACGAGAGACGCCGGTGGAAATAGATTTTTTACAGGTTAAAAGGATATAAAATTATTATGGCAAAAAAAATAAAAACAATAATTAAATTACAAATTCCGGCAGGTAAGGCGAATCCTGCGCCGCCGGTCGGTCCGGCTTTGGGTCAGCACGGTTTGAACATCGGCGACTTTGTGAGCAGATTCAACGAAGGAACAAAAGACAAGATGGGCGACATTATTCCGGTTGAGATTACCGTCTACGAAGACAGGACTTTTGATTTGAAATTCAAGACGCCGCCGGCGTCGGACTTGCTCAAAAAAGCGGCGGGAGTGGAGAAGGGCTCGGGCAAAACGCCGGCGACAAAAGCGGGTAAAATTTCCAAAGTAAAGTTGCGGGAGATTGCGGAGAAAAAATTGGAAGACCTGAACGCCGACAGCGTGGAGGCGGCGGAAAAAATAATCGCTGGCACAGCCCGCTCAATGGGCATAACGATAGAATAATTCTGCTTCTAACGGGATTGACTTTCAACCCTCTGCGCGCTATGAATAGCCACAGAGGGTTTGAATTTACCCTGAGTTTATTGAAGGGTTTTTAACAATAAAATAAAGAAAAAATGGAGGAAAAGAGATGGAAGGAAATATAGTAAAACACATTATTGCATCAAGTATTGAACATGCATGGTATTTGGCGCTGGACAAGGTTATGCCTAAAGGCAGGAAATATTTAATTGATGCTGGAAGCTCTGTGGGAGAACATAGAATGAGCGAAAAACTTATTATTGAGATGCATACTCCGGGCGCAAGACCTCTTGCCCCGCTTATGCCAGAGGGCTCTGGGATATCCCCACCGACAACCGAAGAGAAAGTATATGCTTATTTGGAATCACTTATCTCGCCGGAGAAAAAAACAAACCAGCATTATACTTACGGGCAGGATTTATGGTGGCAAGTTGAAGAAGTAATTAGGTATTTTAAAAAATACGGATTCGGTACAGCATGCTGCCATATGCCAGTTGGAAGGCCTGAATCTTTTTTCTTTTACAACAGGGATGTTGATTATGATGAGATGATAATCGTAAAGGACAGAAACACAGGAGATATCCTGTGGACTCGTCATATTACTAATTCCTGGAATAAAAACGAGAAAGAAGAAGTGAGCTCTCAGTGTTTGCGCGGAGTTGATGTATGGGTAGAAAATGGGAAAATCTATTTTTGGTGCTATTTCCGTTCCCAGGATTTATGGGGAGGTTTCCCTGAGAACTATGGAGGACTGCAGCTTTTAAAAGAATATATGGCTGGCATACTCGGCGTTGAAGATGGCCCCATGATTTCTACAAGCAAAGATTTACATGTTTATGAATACGCGTGGCTGACAGCTCTAATGAGGATAAAAAAAGACGAAGGAATTCTTGCGAGATAGTTTATAGTTTAAAGGGAGGTAAATACCTCCCTTTTTTGTTATAATAAAATGCGATATGAAAAAGAAAAAAGTTGTAGATGCTCGTTTTGCAAAAAAAAGAGACGGGTATCATAGCATTATTAAAACCATAGAAAAAGAAGGCAAGTGTCCTTTTTGCCCTGACAACTTCAAATATCACAAACATCCGGTTCTAAAAAAACAAGGCAATTGGTTTATCACTAAAATCAGCTGGCCGTATAAAAATAGCGGGTTTCATTTTATTGTTATTAGTAAAAAGCACAAAGAAAAAATATCTGAATTATCAAGCGGTGATATAAAAGATATTTTATCTTTGGCGCAGTGGGTTGCTAAAAAAAATAAAATAAAAGGCGGTGCCATTGCTATGCGATTTGGAGAAACAGATTATACTGGAGCGACTGTTTGCCATCTCCACGCTCATCTCATTGTTCCTCAAAAAAGAAAAACAGTTAATTTTCCTATCGGATAAAAAAATAATCCCGTCAGCATAAAGCTGACGGGATTTTCTATTTCACAAGAATAAGCTGGATCTTTTTGGCTCTCAATATTTCTGCACCATTGAGAGAGGCGTGGCCTTTTTTAAAGTAGCATTTTTTTATACCAGAGTATGCTAATAACTTGGCGCACATTGGACACGGGAAATCAGTCATATAAAGAGATAAGCCCTCCATCGCAGTTCCGTTTTTTGCAGCTTCTGCAATTATTGTCTGTTCAGCGTGGATAGTTGTGGCTATCTCATTATTTTTCCCTGCCTCTACAAAATCACGAGGATCTCCAAAAACGTAATGAGTGTGTTCTGATGGTAGATGATGGCTATGCGCCTTAGAGATTATCTTGTTGTCTTTTACTAAAATGGCACCAACCCTTCTCCACCAGCATGAACTTTTTTTCGCTTCTTTTTCTGCAGCGCTCATCATTTCACGGTCTAATTTTTTTATTGAAACCCTGCCATAATCAGTGGGTTTTTTAGTGTGAATGTTTTTTTCATCCCAGCGCAAAAAGATAGTATCAACTGTTCTTTTTGTCTTGGGGAAATATTTATCCACTATCCCCAGAGAAACGCTGTCGTTTGCTGTTACAATGCGACTGCGATTGATGTATTGATATATTGTTGCTGTTTCTTCGCGTTCAAGAATTTTCACGCAGTGATGCAGGCCGGCGGATTCAATCATAGCCCTCATCTTTTCCGGGTCAATCTGCCTGATTTCTTTTGCCACTGGCATAAATTCATTGATGAGTTTTTGATTCGGCAGATAAAGAATTTCCGCGTCACGATACTTTTTAAGGAACTGCAGATAGCCTTTGTGTAAGACTGGCATATAGAGAATAATTATTTTTTTCATCTCTACACCTTTACCTTTCCGCTTTCTATCACCCCAATTATTTTTTGCAGGTGTTCTTTGACAACTTTTTGGATAAAGTTTGATGTTGATGTGTTTTCCGCTTGTCTAGGTAATACCACTAGTTCGCCGCAATGTTTTCTTATTTCTATTCTCTGTTCTTCCGGATAGCTGTCTTCAACGGCAACAAAAACATCGGGCTTTATTGCTCTAATCAGGCCGTATTGCCAGTTAGCTTTCTCATCAACATCATCTACAAGTGTGATAAGGTCAACGCAATTCTGGTAGCGCAGCATTTCTATTCTTTCATGTTCTGGCACTATTGGCCGGTGTTCGCCTTTGTACAACCTGACTGCTCTATCGCTATCTACGCCCACCACTAAAATATCACCATGACTCTTTGCCTTAATAAGATAGCGCAGATGTCCTATGTGCAGCATATCCCATGTGCCTATAGTGACGACAATTCTGTGCTCTGTGATTTCTCTTAAGACATTTGTGATTTTAGATAATTTCTTTACATCCAAAACAACTTTCTTGTTTCCATTCTTAAAAATATCCATAAATCCTCCTTTTTCTTGTTTTTTGTTTATTTTGTTAATGACCTCTGCCCTCAAACTAGCACTTCGGCTTATGTTTAGTCAAGGAAGTTTTAACTTGCAAACTTTGCCGTTTTGGGGTAGGAATGGAGACAGAAAATCTTTTAAAATTAGGGAGGATTTATGGCAGGAGCAAATCCGGCATTAGAACTTTCAAAAAATAATTTTGACATTTATCAAGGAAAATGGGTGGCGGCTTTTGGCTGGGGAAATGACATTAATAATATTGTTGCCTCGGGGAATTCTTATTCCGATGCAAAAAAGAAAGCGGAAAGAAGAGGGGTTGAAAACCCCGTCATCTTTTTCGTATCAAAAGACGAGGGCTCGTAAGAGCCCTTTTTTGTTTGGTAAAAAATGCTAAAATGGCTTTATTGTGATTAGGGATTTAATTAAAAAAGAAATTGAAAAAGCCGTAAATAAGATTTATCCCGAGCAGGGTCGAGGGATTGATATTTATGCCGACGGTAAATTCGGCGATTATTCAAGTAATATCGCGCTGGCGATAGGAGGGAATCCGAGAGAAAATGCTGAAAAGTTGAAAGAAAAATTATCCGGGTCAAAACTTTTTTCTGTTAGTGTGGCGGGGCTGGGGTTTTTGAATTTTACGCTTTCAGAGGAGGGGATGGCAGAAGGGTTGAAAAATTTAAATGCTAAGCCAAAAAAATATAAAGAAAAAGTGCAGGTTGAGTTTATTTCCGCCAACCCGACAGGCGAATTGCACATTGGCCACGGCCGGAGCGCGTTTTACGGAAATGCTTTGGCGAATGTTTTAACGGCGGCCGGTTATAAAGTTGAGCGGGAATATTTCATAAACGACTCAAAAGAAAGCACGCAGATAAAAGAATTAGGGAAAACGGCCTTGGGAAAAGGGCAAACATACCTTACAGACAATCTCAAATCTAAAATATCAAAACTCAAAGATAAAATTAAGAAATCAAAAAACGAGGGCAAGGCAGGATATTTATTGGCCAAAGAAATTCAAAAGGATAATCAAAAATTTATTGAGAAAGGATTAAGAATCAAGTTTGATAAATGGTTTTCAGAAGAAAAAGAATTGCGCGCCAAAAAAGTTTTTGAAAAAACGTTGGAATTGCTGAAAAAGAAAAAATTGGCTTATGAAAAAGAGGGAGCTTTGTGGCTTAAGACCTCGCAATTCGGCGACGATGAGGATAAAGTCATTTTGCGTTCAGATGGTTCTGTTTCTTACTTTCTATCCGATATTGCTTATCATGCCGATAAATTTAAAAGGAAATACAATAAAGTAATTGATATTTGGGGAGCAGATCATCACGGCCATGTAAAAAGAATGATGATTGCGAAAGAGATGCTTAAGCTGAAGGGCGATTTGGAAATTTTAATCAGCCAACTGGTGACATTAAAAAAGGGAGAGGAACTGCAAAAGCTGTCTAAGAGAAAAGGAAACGTTATTTTATTAAAGGACTTGGTTGATGATTTGGGATTAGATGCGGTGCGCTGGTTTTATCTGCAAAAAACGCTTTCCACCCATATGGAGTTTGATTTGGATTTGGCGAAAGAGCAGTCGGCGAAGAACCCTGTTTATTATACGCAATACGCGTGCGCGAGAATGAGTTCTATTTTAAAGAAGTCATCAGTATCCAGCCGTCAGCTGTCAGCTAAAAAATCAGAAATTATAAAAATTAAACCTGTTAGAAATTTAGTTGTTAAACTTATCCAATTTCCGGAAGTTATTGAAGACACGGCAAAAGATTATCAAGTGCATCGGCTGACGACTTACGCCTACGAGCTGGCAAATGAATTTTCGCAATTTTATCGCGACGTGAAAGTCATCGGCTCGGAAAATGAAAAGGAACTTGTGGCACTAGTGGCGCTCACGCGAAACATTTTGGCAAAAACATTAAAATTATTAGGCATCTCCGCGCCGGAGAAGATGTAAAAATATGAAAGAAGAAGAAATTCTAAAATTTTGGCAAGAAAATAAGATTTTTGAGAAGTCCGTAAATAAGCCGGCGCCAAACGGCGATTTTGTATTTTATGACGGCCCGCCGTTTGCCACCGGCACGCCGCACTATGGCCATATCGTTGCCAGCGCCATCAAAGACGCCGTGCCGCGTTATTGGACCATGCGCGGCTACCGCGTGGAACGCAAGTGGGGCTGGGATTGTCACGGCCTGCCCATTGAAAACATCGCGGAAAAAGAACTCGGCATCAAGCGCAAAAAAGAAATTGAAGAAATGGGCGTCGGGAAGTTCAACGAGTTTTGCCGTTCCAAGGTCTTGGAATATGTGGAGGAATGGAAAAAAGTCATCGCGCGACTGGGCCGTTGGGCGGACTTGGAAGACAGCTACAAAACCATGGACTTGCCGTTCATGGAATCGGTGTGGTGGGTGTTCAAACAACTTTGGGAGAAGGGGCTGATTTATGAGGGCTACCGTTCTATGCACATCTGCACGCGCTGTGAGACGACCCTTTCCCAGCAAGAAGTGGCGGAGGGATATAAAGATATAAAAGACCTTTCAGCAACGGTGAAATTTGAGCTTGCGGACGAGCCCGGCACTTTTGTTTTGGCTTGGACAACAACGCCATGGACATTGATTGGTAATGTGGCGTTGGCGGTGGGAGAAAAAATTGAGTATGTGAAAGTTAAAGTTGAAAAAGATTTTTATATTTTAGCAAAAGAAAGAGTTGCGGAAATTTTAAAAGATAAAGAATACGAAATCGTTTCAAAATTAAAAGGCAAAGATTTAATTGGGAAAAAATATAAATCGCTTTTTCCATATTACATAAACAGCGGAGAAATTTACGGAGCGGACTTTGTGACAACCGACGAGGGCACAGGTATTGTGCATATCGCGCCGGCGTTCGGCGAGGACGATTTCAAACTGATGGAAAAATACAAACTGCCTTTTATTCAGCATGTGGGAATGGACGGAATTATTAAGCCGGAGGCGAAGGACTTTGCAGGTAAAAGTATAACTCCTCGGGCAAAAAATAAGCCGGAGGAGATAAGAGAAATAGATTTGGAAATAGTTAAATTTTTGGGAGATAAAATATTTGATTGGGAAAAACCTAATCACTCTTATCCGCACTGCTGGCGATGTGACACGCCACTCATTAACTACGCCACTTCATCGTGGTTCGTTAATATCACAAAAATAAAAGATAAGGCGTTGAAATTGGCAAAAAAAATAAATTGGTCGCCGGCGCATATTAAAGAAGGCAGATTTGGCAAATGGCTGGAAGGCGCGCGGGATTGGTCAATTTCCAGGCAGAGATATTGGGCGTCGGTGATTCCCGTTTGGAAATGCGATAAATGCAAAGAGGTGAAAGTGGTCGGCTCTGTTGATGAAATAAGAGAGCAGGTTGGAAGCCCGAATAAATTGTTTTTAGTGCGCCACGGCGAGGCGGAAAGCAATGTGAAAAATATTTTGAATTCTGATTTGAACCAAAATCATTATGCTCTGACGAAAAACGGCAGAGAGAGGGTGGAAAAACTAGCCAAAGAATTAAAAAATGAAAAAATTGATTTGATTTTCAGCTCGCCGTTTTTGCGGACAAAGCAAACGGCGGAGATAATCGCGGAAAAAACTGGCGCGGAAGTTATTATTGATGAGCGTCTGCATGAAATAAAATTAGGAGAATTTGAAGGGAAAACCGAGGAAGATATCTGGTGGCAATTCCCTACAAGAGAATCGCGGGCAGAGAAGGCTGGCTTTGGCGTGGAAAGCGGGCAAGAAATCAGAAAGCGGTTGGAAAATTTTCTAGCAGAGATAAACGAAAAATATAAAAACAAAAATATCGTCGTCGTTTCGCACGGCGACCCTATACAAATTTTTTACGGCCTTGCGCGGGGCATAAGTTTACTAGAATCTTTTAAGGGCTGGTATCCGGAAAAGGGCTACGCGAAAATCGTTTATTCCAAGCCGATTGATTTACACAAACATGTTGTTGATAAAGTTGTTCTAAATTGTCTTAAGTGTGACGGAAAAATGCATCGCGTGCCGGATGTTTTGGACACTTGGTTTGATTCCGGTTCCATGCCCTATGCGCAGGTTCATTATCCGTTTGAAAACAAAGAAAAATTTGAGGAGAATTTTCCGGCGCAGTTTATCGGCGAGGGCGTGGACCAGACGCGCGCGTGGTTTTATTATTTGCACGCTATTGCCACGGCTATCAAGGGCTCGCGGGCGTTTAGCAATGTGATTGTGAATGGAACGGTTTTGGCAGAGGACGGAAAAAAGATGAGCAAGCGGTTGCAAAACTATCCCGACCCGATGGAGGTGATTAATAAATATGGCGCTGATGCTTTGCGTTTTTATCTTTTGTCGTCGCCGGTGGTCAAGGCGGAAAATTTAAGCTTTTCGGAAAAAGGCGTGGACGAAGCGCATAAAAAAGTGATATTGCGCCTAAAGAACGTTTTGGCGTTTTATAAAATGTACGTGAATAAGCCGTCAGCCATCAGCTTTCAGCTTTCAGAAAATATTTTAGATAAATGGATTTTGGCGAGATTGAATGTTTTAACCGGCGAAATCACAAAGGCGATGGACAAATACGAATTAAATGAAGCGGTTCGGCCGATTGGAGATTTTGTGGACGACTTGTCCAATTGGTATGTAAGGCGGTCGCGGGATAGGTTTAAGAATGACGGCGAAGATAAAAATAACGCCGTTGCAACTTTGCACCATGTCTTAATAGAGCTTTCAAAACTCATCGCGCCGTTTATGCCATTCGTGGCGGAGGAGATATATTTGGAATTAAAAGGGGAAAAGGCTAAATCGCATTCCATGAATGCGATCGCCCGATCCCGCGAAGCGGGATTTAGGGAGTCGGTGCATTTGGAAAGTTGGCCTGCCTTCGCCAAGGTTTCCGCGGGGCAAGCCCAATTAATTAATGATATGCAGGAAGTCAGGAAAGTTGTTTCAGTTGGTTTGGAGTTGAGATTAAAAGAGGGAATAAAAGTTAAACAGCCGTTGAGTTCCGTTACTACTCCGGAAAAATTGAAGCCGTACGCATCTTTGATAAAAGACGAGCTGAATGTGAAAGAGGTGGTTGTGGGTAAAGATGTGAGTTTGGATACGAAAATAACCCCTGAATTGAAAAACGAAGGCGTTGTGCGCGAACTGATTCGCAACATTCAGGATTTGCGCAAGAAAGCGGGAATGGTACCGCAGGATAAGATTATTGAATTAAAGATTGAAACTAGTTCCAAGGAAGAGGAATTAGCGAATTTATATATGGATAATATTAAAAAAGGAACCGGTTCAATTTCAATAAAATTTGATAAAGTTAAAGGCGAGGAAATAAAAATAGATGAACTAAAATTTAAGATTGAAATAAAGAAATGAAAAAACGGGTATTTATAATTCATGGCTGGGGCGGAACTCCAAAAGAAGGGTGGCTTTTATGGCTGAATAAAGAATTAAAGAAAAAAGGATTTAATGTTGTGGCGCCCAAAATGCCAAATGCGGATGAGCCAAAAATTAAAGAATGGGTTTCATTTTTGGCAAAATTAGTCGGTAAGCCAGACAAAAACACTTATTTCGTCGGGCACAGCATTGGTTGTCAGGCAATCATGAGATATCTAGAAACATTAAAAAATAAAAAAATCGGCGGATTAGTTTTTGTTTCTGGTTGGTTTAAATTAATGAATTTGGAATCAGAAGAGGAAGAAGAGATAGCAAAGTCGTGGATTGAAACGCCGATAAATCTGAAAAAAGTGAAAAACAATTCCAAAAAAATTGTTGCCATTTTTTCTGACAATGACCCCGTAGTTCCTTTGAGCGATAATGAAATTTTTAAGAAAGAACTTAGTGCGGAAATTATTATTGAGCACAATAAAAGTCATTTCAACGCCAGCGATGGAATAACCGAATTGTCGATTGTCCTGGAAAAAATTTTGGAGATGAGCAAATAATATGTTTTACCAAGACCGGATTTATGGAGAAATAGAAATTTCGGAACCGGTGGTTTTGGAAATTATAAACAGCCCGGCGATGCAAAGATTAAAGGGCGTTGACCAAGCCGGCTATTTTGAGCCGTTTATTGGCGTATCTGGCGCCAGCCACGACCGTTTCGGGCATTCGCTCGGAGTTTTTATTCTCTTAAAAAACTTTGGCGCTTCCTTGGAAGAGCAAATATCCGGCCTTATTCATGACGTTTCCCATTCCTCTTTTTCTCATTGCATTGATTATGTTCTAGACCATGGCTCTAATATCCAAGAACAAAATCACCAAGATAATATTTTTGACGATTTTGTGAGAAAAACGGAGATACCAGATATTTTAAAGAAATACGGCTTTAGTTTTGATTTTATTTTGGACGATAAAAATTTCCCACTAAAAGAAAAAGATCTGCCTGATTTATGCGCTGACAGAATTGATTATTCTTTGAGAGACGGAATTTATTACGCGAAATTTGAGAAAAGTTATGCTGAATATTTTTTAGATAATTTAATTATAAAAGACAAACAATGGGTTTTTAAAAATTTTGAAAGCGCAAAAAAATACGCGGAATTTTTCAAAAAAATGAATGACGAATTTTGGGCGGGAATGCCGACGGCCCTTATGTTCACGACAGTGGGCGATTATTTGAGATACGCGCTCGGGAAAAATTATATAACCGAAGGAGATTTATATACCACAGACAAAGAAGTTATAGATAAAATAAATAACTTTTTAGATAAAGACGAAAAACTGCAATTATTTTGGGACAGAATGAACAACAAAATCGGTTCAAGCTTGGATAAGAATGATTATGATTTTATCGCACCCTGCAAATCAAGAGTAGTTGATCCGCTATGTATTCATGATGAAAAAAATTTACGAGTTTCCGATATTAATAAAGATTGGAAAGAAATTATAAGAGAAGGAGCAAAGCCGAAGGAATATCACATAAAATTTGAAAAATAATTTATGTCCCACACTATTTACCAAACTGAGGGGATTGTTTTGAGCAAGCGGGATTTTGGGGAGGCGGAGAGAATTTACAATATTTATACAGAAAAATTCGGGATGGTTACGGCCGTGGCGCAGGGTGTGCGCCTATTGAAATCGAAACTGCGTTATAATCTTGATTTGTTCGCTTTTGGAAATTTTTCTCTTGTGGCAGGCAAGGAAATTTGGCGATTGACGGATGCGGAAGAAATTAAAAAAATAGAGGATAACAACACCCCTCTTTTTTCCAGAATTGCCGGCTTTCTTTTGCGCATGATAAGAGGCGAGGAAAAGAGCGATTTTATCTGGCAAAAAGTAAAAAATCTTTTTTTGCGTGGCGCGGATGAGGCGGAAACACTGGCGGAAATTCTGCACAATCTCGGTTATATGGCCGGCATTCCGAACGGAAAAAAAGAGAAAATAGAAGCCATAAACAAGGCCATAAAAGAAAGTATGCTATAATCTTTTCATGGACGGAAACAGCTTAAAAAAATTGAAAAATCGCCTTTATAGGCGGAATGAATCTTTTCCCGACAGAAAAAAGGAAATAAGAATATTGGGAAAAAAAGAAGAAGTAATGCCGACCAACTGGGGGAATTCGGTTCAACCTAAAGAGGTCAAGCCCCAGGAAGTTGAACGCCCCATCTTTTTATCAATGAAGAAAATTTTTATTATCGCTGTTGCGTTTCTCGCTCTGTCAGTTTTGGCTGTTTTTTATTTTTGGAGCCGGGGCGTGAACATAATTTCCTCCCGCAACATTAATATAGAGATAAAATCACCGGTTGATGTGAAAGGCGGAGAACTTTTTTCTCTTGATGCCTCCGTTGAAAATAAAAATAATTCAGCATTGGAATTATCTGATTTGATTGTTGTTTTTCCGGTGGGATTTTTTTCCACTGACGGCCAAGTTCTCGGCCGAGAAAGATATTCGCTCGGCGCCATAAAACCAGGAGAAACGAATAAAAAAACATTAAGCTTGTCGCTCTTGGGAGAGGAGAATGAAATCAAAGATATAAAAGTTACTTTGGAATATAGATTAGAGGGCTCTAATGCTATTTTTGCGAAGGACATTGATTATCAAATTAAAATATCCAGGCCGGCGGTCGGCGTTTCTTTGATTGTTCCCCAAGAAGTTAACGCCAGACAGCAGACAAAGATTGATGTTGAACTTGTCTCCAATTCAGAAATAATTATCAAGGACACGGTGCTGATGCTTGAATATCCGTCGGGCTTCCAATTTGTAAAAGCAGACCCCAAACCCAGCTCAAAAAATAATATTTGGCAGATAGGAGATTTTAATTCCTCCCAGCAAAGAAAAATTTCCATCTTCGGAATTATTGAGGGTCAGGACTTGGAAGAAAAAGCGTTTAAGGCAAGCGCCGGAATAATGGACAAGGACGGCGTATTTGTTTCTTTCGGTTCCAGCAGCCAGACATTGGTTGTCAAAAAGCCATTCCTTGACATGGCGTTTTTCATAAACGGTAAAAACCCCGAAGACGCGATTATTTATCCCGGTGAGAATGTTCAAGGAGAAATAGTTTGGAAAAATAATTTACTTTTTGATGTGCGAGATGCGACTCTTGAGATTAAATTGAACGGGAAAGCGTTGAATGAAAATTTAATCAGGGCTAACAGCGGTTTTTACAGAACCTTTGATAAGACATTAGTTTGGAATCCATCCAGCATGTCGAAATTCGGTCTCATAAAACCGGGCGAAACAGGCAGTAATATTTTTACTTTCAATATCATTGAACCGCTGCCGGTTTCAAATGCGAGCGACAGCAATTTTACCATCACGGCCGACGCGCAAATAAAAGGCAAGGGTTCTTCCGTGGAACTGGGAGAAACGGAAATTCAAAACTTGCTTTCCAAGAGCGTAAAGATTTCTTCTCTGCTTCAACTGGCAAGCAGAATGCTCCATTATTCCGGCTCTTTGGACAATTCCGGCCCCATGCCTCCTAAGGCGGGGCAAGAGACGACTTACTCCGTCGTTTGGTCTATTGGCAATGTTTCCAATAATTTTTCCGACGTCAAAGTCAAGGCAATTCTACCTTCCTTTGTCAGATGGACAAACAAAATTTATCCTTCCAGTGAAAATATTTCTTTCAATGAAACAACAGGCGAGGTTGTTTGGAACGCGGGTAATATCGGCGCGGGTACCGGAATTTTAAATCCAGCAAAAGAAGTTTCCTTCCAAATTTCTTTTTTGCCGAGCTTGGGGCAAATCGGTTCAACTCCCGTGCTGGTGTCCGACATAAGCATAGAGGGAAAAGACAATTTTACTGGCAACGCCATAAATGAAACAAAACAAAACTTGGACATAAGGTTGACAAATGACCCGCTTTTCGATTATACAAAAGGAACGGTAGTGAAATAAGTATTAGGTATAAAGTATTATGAATGACAAAATGGGAAAAATCGTGTCGTTGGCAAAAAGAAGGGGATTTATCTATCCCGGCTCGGAGATTTACGGCGGACTGGCCGGCACCTGGGATTACGGGCCGCTAGGAGCGGAAATGTTGCACAACGTCAAAGAAGCGTGGTGGAAAAAATTTGTCGGCGGCCGCGACGACATGTACGGAATCACTTCAAGCATTATGGCGCCGGAGCAGGTTTGGGCCGCCTCCGGGCATCTTGAAAATTTCACCGACCCGCTGGAAGGCAAAAAATTTAACACCATGTTTAAGTCAAAAGTAGGGGCGCTAAAAGGAGAAACGGCGGATGTTTATCTGCGGCCGGAACTTGCCCAAGGGATGTTTATTAATTTTAAAAATATCGTTGATTCTTTTCACCCAAATATTCCATTCGGCATTGCCCAAATTGGAAGATGTTTCAGAAATGAAATTTCCCCCCGCGACTTCATTTTTCGGGTGAGAGAGTTTGATTTAATGGAGTTTGAATATTTTATCCGCGAGGCAGATTGGGAAAAATATTTTGAATATTGGAAAAAGGAAATATGGGACTGGATTGAAGAGGTTGGCATTGATAAAAATAAAGTGAGCGAACTGGAAGTTTCTCCGGAAGACAGGGCCCATTATTCAAAAAGAACAACTGATTTTGAATACGACTTTTCTTTTGGCAAAAAAGAGCTTTATGGTTTGGCTTATCGCACTGACCATGATTTAAAAAATCACAAATTGGATTATTACGACAAAGAAACAAAAGAAAGATTTATCCCGCATGTGGTGGAGCCGACTTTCGGGGCTGGTAGAACATTGCTGGCCGTCTTGGACAGCGCCTATACGGAAGACGAATTAGGAGGGGAGAAGCGAGTATTTCTGAAATTAAAGCCGCACATCGCGCCGGTTAAAGTCGCGGTTTTCCCATTACTAAAAAACAAACCGGAGCTAGTTAAAAAGGCGCGGGAAGTTTACGAAGAAATTAAAAAAATAATTCAGCCCATTGTTTTTGACGACAACGGCAATATCGGCAAGCGCTATCGCCGGCAAGATGAAATCGGCACGCCGTTTTGTGTTACCATTGATTTTGAAACATTAGACAACGACACGGTCACTGTCCGCGACCGCGATAGCGGTGAACAAGAACGAGTGAAAATAGATGAATTGACAAATATTTTTAGAAATACTATCATTAAATAAGATTTTTGCAGGATAAAGTAATCAAGGAGGTGAGAGAAAAAATGCCAGATTTTTTTAGAATATCTACATAACATAACATAATAGAATAGAATATTCCATCTTGATGCTATCGCTAGAACTTGGTATACTCTAAATAATTATAAATAATATGCTGCACAAGAAAAAAGATAAAAAATTTTATAGTCCAACTAAGCAGAAAATTTTGCTTTTATTACAAGCAGGTGTTGCTCTGGGTTTAAGTCCATCGCCGCGAAGGCAGTTTTGGATATTGAAGCAACTTAAAAAGGAGTGGAAGGATATTAATCGTCAGTATCTTTATAGAATTATCAGGGAATTTAAATACGAGCGGTTAGTGGATTGGAGAGAAAGAGAAGACGACTCAATAGATGTTGTTTTAACAGAGGGAGGTAAAAAATTGGCGCTGAAGTTCAATTTTGACGAGATGTCTATTAAAAAACCGACATCATGGGATAATAAATGGCGGTTGGTATTGTATGATATACCGGAGAAAAAGAAAAAGGCGCGGGAGGCTTTTAGGAAAAAATTAAAAAAACTCGATTTTTTTGAACTACAGAAATCAGTTTTTATCTACCCGTTTCCATGTAAGGAAGAAATTGATTTTGTTGTTGAATTTTTTGAGATTAGAAATTTTGTTCACTACGCGGAAATATCAACTCTTTCAAATGAGTCAAAAATTAAACTTCATTTTGGATTGTATTAAATTTCATAAAATAGAGAGTATTCCATCTTAATGCTATCGCCAGAAGTTGGCATACTCTTTGGATTTTGTTGTTTAATTATGTTATCTTTATTCTATGTTTAATGTTGAGAAAAAAGTTTTGGACAACGGCCTGCGGGTCGTTTTGGCGCCGATGGAAAATTCCGAGGCGGTGACGATTCAGATGCTTGTCGGTGTCGGCTCAAAAAATGAAACTAAAGAGATAAGTGGTATTTCACATTTTCTGGAGCACATGTTTTTAAAGGGAACATCAAGAAGACCTAATCCTGGGGATATTGATAATGAATTAGATAAAATAGGAGCGGAACATAACGCCTTTACTTCTGCCGAACTAACCGGTTATTGGATAAAATCATCAAGTAATGATTTTGATATTATATTAGATATTCTTTCGGATATTATTTTAAATTCCCTACTTAAAGAAGAAGAAGTTGAAAAAGAGAAAGGTGTTATCTTTCAGGAAATAAACATGAATGAGGATACTCCACAGCGTAAAATTATTGATGATTTTCTTGCTTTGGTGTTTGGGGATCAACCGGCAGGATGGTCTATAGCTGGAGATAAAATTAGCGTGGGAGGTATAAAACGCGCGGATATTATCTCTTACCATAATAAAAATTATTCCGCCAAGAATATGACCATGATTGTTTCTGGAAATATTAAAAACAAAGAAGCACTTAAAAAAATAGATTCATTTTTTAAAAATTTTAATGCCGGTGTAATAATTGACTCTGAAAAAATAAAAATTGCTCAAGAAAGTCCAAGGGCAAAAATTACCGACAAAAAAACAGATCAAAGCCATTTGGTTTTAGGTGTAACGACTTTCGATATGTTTGACGAAAGAAGATATGCACTAAATATTTTATCTGTCATTTTGGGCGGTAATACATCTGCGAAACTTTTTATGGAAATAAGGCAAAAATTAGCTCTTGCTTATTCTATATGGAGTTCGACATGGCTTCAAAAAGATATTGGATTATTAATGATAAGGGCGGGCTTAGATAATGGAAAATTAGATGTGGCAGTCAAAAAAATATTAGAAATTTTATCTGACCTCAAAAATAACGGCGTTTCTGCAAAAGAATTGGAAGACGCTAAGAGTTTTTTGAGAGGACAGATGGCGTTGAGTTTGGAAACTTCCGACCAAGTGGCTGACTTTTTCGGCGAGCAAGAATTGTTTTACGGCAAGATGATGCAGCCGGAGGAAATTTTGGAAAAGATTGAAAAAGTGACCCAAGATGATATTCTAAAGGTAGCGCGGGATATTTTCCGGCCGGAGAAAATCAGCATGGCGGTTATTGGCAGCCACCCCGATTTTTCGCAAAAAGAGGAATTTTATAAAAATCTGCTTTCAAAAATATAAAAAATATGCCGGACAAAAGCATGCAAATAAACATAACGACAGGAACTATGATAAGGGCGCTTCTTTTGGTGTTTCTTGCGTTTTTGATTTATCTCGTGCGAAACGTAATGCTGTTAACGCTTCTTTCTATAGTGATTGCCTCTGGTGTGGAGCCGGCCGCCGCGTGGTTCCAAAAACGGCGCGTTCCCCGCGTGCTTGCTGTTATTATTATTTATCTTGTCGCTTTTCTCACTCTCGGTTTTATGTTTTATCTCGTCATCCCTCCCGTTTTTTCCGAACTTTCCGATTTGTCGGCGAACATCCCGACTTATCTTGAGAAGCCGTTTCAAATGAAAACAATCCATGAGTTTTTGCCGGAACTGCCCGAATCAATTTCTCAAATTATTCTTGGCTTTGCCGATAGCGCCAGAAGTTTTATAGAGAAAATAACCGGCGGATTTTTCCACGCCACCTCCGTTCTTTTTGGCGGCGCTCTCTCTTTTGTCTTTACTATTGTTTTGTCTTTCTATCTTTCGGTGCAGGAAAAGGGCATAGAAAATTTTTTGCGCATGATTATTCCCTTAAAATACGAGGAATACGCAATTGACCTCTGGAAAAGGTCCCGCGACAAGATAGGTTCATGGATGAAGGGGCAGATTCTTTTGGGATTATTAATCGGGGTTATGGTTTTTCTTGGCCTGACTATTTTACAAGTAAGATATGCCATAAGCTTCGCTTTTTTGGCCGCTGTTTTTGAAATCATTCCTGTCTTCGGTCCTGTTATGGCGTCCATTCCTCCCATTGGCATCGCTCTTCTACAGAGTCCTTCCTTGGCGTTGCTTGTGGCAGCTTTGTTTTTTGTTGTTCAGCAATTTGAAAATCATTTAATCTATCCTTTGGTTGTGCGCAAGGTGGTGGGAATTTCGCCGACCATCGTGATTCTTGTGCTTTTCATTGGCGGTAAACTTGCCGGTTTTCTGGGAATAATTTTGGCCGTCCCACTGGCGACTGTTTTGGTGGAATTCCTAAACGACTTTGAAAAAAAGAAGAGAATGAATGCTCATGAGTAAATTTTATATAACTACGGCGATTGATTATGTAAACTCCTCTCCGCACCTCGGCCATGCTCTAGAAAAAGTGCAGGCCGATGCCGTCGCGCGCCATCAGCGAATTCTGCTTGGTGACAATAATGTTTATTTTCTGACTGGCACCGATGAACACGGCATAAAAATCGTGCGCTCGGCGAAGATGGCGGGAAAAGACGTAAAAAATTTTGCCGATGATAACGTAAAAATTTTCAAAAAACTCTCGGAAAAGTTAAACATTTCAAATAATGATTTTATTCGCACTTCGGATGAAAAACGGCATTGGCCGGGTGCGCAAGCGCTTTGGAAAAAATTAGTTGAGGCGGGAGATATATACATGGGAACATATAAAGGATATTATTGCGTTGGTTGCGAGGCGTACGTGATGGAAAGAGATTTGGTTGACGGCAAATGTTCGGACCATAATCAAGAGCCGGAACTGATTGAAGAGGAAAATTATTTTTTTAAACTTTCAAAATACGCTGATAAAATTAAAAATAAAATTGAATCAAGTGAATTAAAAATCTTGCCGGAGAACAAGAAGAATGAGGTTTTGGCGATGATTGAAAAAGGAATAGAGGATATCAGCTTTTCCCGGCCGGCGGAAAAGTTAAAAAATTGGGGAGTGCCGGTGCCAAATAATGAGTCCCAATTGATGTATGTCTGGTGCGACGCGCTGGCGAATTATATTTCTACTCTCGGTTATAGTTCCGGCGATGATAATAATTTCAAAAAATTCTGGCCAGCGGATTTGCATGTTATTGGTAAAGATATTTTGCGTTTTCACGCCATAATTTGGCCGGCGATGCTTTTGTCGGCTGGCTTGGAGTTACCAAAGACGCTTTTTGTTCACGGCCATATTCTTTCTGGCGGGAAGAAAATGTCTAAAACGCTTGGCAATGTGATAGACCCGTTTGATTTAATAAACGAATACGGCGCGGATGCGGTTCGTTACTATCTTTCGCGTGAGATTACCGCGTTTGATGACAGCGATATCACTTTGGAAAAATTTAAGGAAGCGTATAATGCCAATCTGGCGAACGGATTGGGAAATTTAGTAAGCAGGATAATGAAAATGAGCGAGCAACACTTGCAATCTCAAATCTCAAATCTCAAATCTCAAAAATTACCGGAGGATTACAGAAAATTTATGGAAAATTTTGAATTAAATAAAGCGATGGATTTTATTTGGGACAAAATCGGCGCGCTTGATTTAAAAATACAAAAAACCCAACCGTTCAAACTCATAAAAACGGATGAAAAAAAGGCGAAAGAAATTTTAACTGAACTGGTTGAAGGATTGCATAATATTGCCGAGATGCTGAAGCCGTTTCTCCCGCAAACTTCCGAAAAAATATTGCATTCCATAGAAACCAACAAAATGCCAACCCCGCTGTTTTTAAGAAAAATATAATTGAAAAATAATCTTTTTTTGCTACCATCTAATTCAGATTAGAGTTCTTTAATTTTAAAAAATAAGGAGGTGAGTATATGTCTCTTGTTATTAAAGGCAAAAAAGTGGAAACGCCGATTATTCAAGGCGGAATGGGTGTTGGCGTATCGCTTGCTCCGCTTGCAAGCGCCGTTGCTAAAGAAGAAGGTGTTGGAGTAATTTCCAGCGCATGTCTAGACAGAATAGTTTCAAGAAGAATTAAACGTAAAGTTGGAATTTACGAAGCGATACGCATTGAGATTGCCAACGCCAAAAATATGAGCGATGGCGGGCTTATTGGGATAAATATAATGTTTGCGCTTCAAAAAGATTTTGAAAATTCCGTGAGAGGGGCAATTGATGCCAGAGCTGATTTTATTATTTCAGGGGCTGGCTTGCCGTTAAATCTTCCTGCTATTCAATCTCCAAAAGACACTGCGCTTATGCCAATAGTATCATCAGCGAGGGCGCTTGAGCTTATCTGCAAAAAATGGGAACGACTTGGCTACAGGCCGGACGCGGTTGTGCTTGAAGGTCCATTGGCCGGCGGACATTTGGGATTCAAAATGGACCAGATTGAGCTGGAGTCAAATACGCTCGAAAATCTTCTGCCTGAGGTGAAGGACGCAGCAATAAAATACGGGAACTTCCCGGTGATAGTAGCAGGCGGTATTTACACTCACGGGGACATAGTAAGATTTTTAAAAATGGGCGCCGACGGCGTTCAGATGGGAACAAGATTTTTGGCAACGGAAGAGAGCAGCGCCAATCTTGCGTATAAAAATGCGGTGGTTGGCTGCGCGGAGAATGATATTATTGTCGTAGAACCAAAAGTAAATCCGCCGGGTTCTCCGTGTGGACTGCCTTTTAGAATTATAAAGCAGTCGCCGGCGTTTATTTCTGCGCAGAAAAAAATTAGGGAGCCTAAGTGCAACAAGGGTTACGTTCTACTTAAAGATGCGGAAGGTAAATTTACCAGATGCCCCGCAAAAGAGAGCAATGAAAATTGTTTTTGCATCTGCAACGGATTATTAAGCTCCGCGGGATATAATTCTGGAGAAGAGGAGCCCCTCTACACGGTTGGCACAAATGCCCACAGGGTCGATAAAATCGTCCCTGTAAAAACTCTTATGAATGAGCTAAAAGGCGGGGGTTAGTTGTACCTCTGCCTTCTTTATTTGTTATACTTAATTTCATGCAGCCGAAAATTTTTGACATTCATTCGCATCTTAATTTTCATGATTTTGACAAAGACAGGGAAGAAACAATAAAACGGATGCAGGAAAATAACATCTGGACTATTTGTGTTGGCGCCGACGGGAAAACTTCGCAGGAATGCGTGGAGTTGGCGGAAAAATACGAAAATATTTATGCGTCAGTTGGTCTTCACCCTAACGACGATGAGATATTTGACGCCGAATATTACAAAAAACTAGCACAACATCCAAAAGTTGTCGCCATTGGTGAATGCGGAATTGATTTGTATAGGCAAAAAAACGATGATTTAAAGAGACAAAAAGATTTGTTTATTAAGCACATAGAACTTGCCTTGGAATTAAACAAACCATTGATGATTCATTGCCGTGACGCCGCGCCCGCAACGCCTGAGCGTAGCGATGGCGGGCAGGCGCACGATGATGTTATAAATATTGTTTCAAGCTTCAGGCTTCACGCTCCAAGATTGCGCGGCAATGTTCATTTCTTCTCCGGTACTTGGGAGCAAGCGCAAAGATATTTTGATTTAGGATTCACAATTTCTTTTGCCGGACCGATAACTTTCCCGCCGAGCGGGACAGGTTTCAACCAATATGACGAAACGATAAAAAACGCGCCGATAGATAAAATTATGATTGAAACAGACGCGCCCTTTGCGGCACCCGCGCCGCAAAGAGGGAAACGCAATGAGCCGATTTATGTTGTGGAAGTTGCCAAAAAAATAGCAGAACTGAAAAATATGCCAGTTGAAGAAATTTTAAAAATAACGGCAGCCAACGCCTTGAGATTATTTCTCGGCTACGATCTTTAACAGCTCTTTTCTCTTTTCTTCCAAAAGTTCGGGAGTATTCGCTTCTATGACTAGCCGAACCAACGGTTCGGTGTTTGACGGCCGGATATTAAACCACCAGTTGGAAAACTCAAAAGTTAAGCCGTCCATGTCGCTCACGGAAGCGTTTCTGTATTTTTCTTTCAATTTTTCCGCGACTTTTCCAAAATCTTTTATTTTGATGTCCATAATTGGCGTATTGTGATATGCGGCGAACGGCTTTATAAGATCAGATATTTTTAATTTTATCTTGTCTATTTGCTCCAATATTTTCCTTAAGGCGAAAAAGGGATCAGTGGAAAAATCAAGCTTTTTAAAATAATAATGTCTAGTAACTTCTATTCCGAGCGTCGCGCCTGTTTGTTTCATCATTTTGATTACGTCATATCTCCCAACTTTGCTTGGCGCAGCCTTTATCCCTTTATTTTTTAAATATCGGGGGACGGCGCGCGAGCATCTTAAATCATAAATAACAACATCGCCCTTTTTAGCGGTCGCGTCCGCGATGATGGCGCCGATGACATCGCCGCGAATTTCCTTTTTATTTTTATCGGAAATTATTAGCCGGTCGGCATCATAATCAAAAGAAGCAAAAAAGTCCGGTTTTTTTGAATCGGATAAATTCAGACGCTTCATGAATTCCGGAATGAAAAGTTTTGCCGCGCCACCGCCGGAATCCATTGATATTTTTATTTTCTTTGATAGTTTAAATTCACCAATAATTTTATCAAAATATCTTTTTGAAATATCTGACTTAGCGTAATTGCCTTTGGTTTTTGCTTTTTTAAAAATTTTATCTGTTACCGTTTTCTTTATATCTTCTCCGCTTATCGGATTACCGTTTTTCCCAAGCATTTTAATGCCGTTGTATTTCAGTGGGTTGTGGGAGGCGGTGATCATAGAGCCCGCGTCGGCCTTGAGGGCAAATTTCGCGAAGTAAAGCATTGGGCTTGTGACAGTTCCGACATCAATGACATCGGCGCCGGCGTCCATCAATCCCTTTATGAAATTTTCCGCCAGCGGTTTTGAACTTTTTCTCAAGTCGCGGCCGACAACTATTTTCGCCTTTCGGGGGAGATTTAAAAAGCCGACAAAACTGCCGCCGATTTGATAAGCGGCTTTTTCGTTTATTTCGCTCGGATAAATTCCGCGGACATCATATTGCTTAAATATGGTGGGGTTAATTCTCATAATCCAATTTTACCATAAATTTAGTCACTCTTGTTTAAATTTGCTTTTTGGTGCGAAGATAGTAAGATTAAGCCATGGCTAAAAAATCACAACAATTTAAGGTTATTATTGAGCAAGGCGAAAATGGATATTTCGTGGCTTCAGTGCCCGCTTTACCCGGCTGTCATACTCAGGCAAAAACGCTTTCTGAACTTAAAAAGAGAACGAGAGAAGCGATCTCTCTTTGTTTGGAGATGGTAAAAATTGACCCCAAATATCGTCAGCGTCTGAGAAGTTTTTCCTATGAGCCGATGTTTGTCGGTTTGGAAATGATGACGGTATGAGTGACCGCTTGCCGATGCTAAAAGCGCGCGACTTAATTCGCGTTCTCAAAAAGCTTGGTTTTTATGAAGTGCGACAGAAAGGTTCGCATATTTGTTTTAAAAACGACAACGGCAGATTTACTTTAGTCCCGTATCATGCGGGTGAAGATATTGACAAGGGATTATTAAGGCAAATTTTAAGGGAGATAAATGTGTCATACGAAGAATTCTTGAATATTTTGAAATAATTTTTAAATATTGCGCTAAATCTTCTTATTTGCTACCATTGGTTTTATGGAAAAAGAGTCAAAAATATATGAAATCGGCTATCTCTTGAGCCCGCTCATTCCGGAAGAAAAACTGGACGGGGAAATTTCCGTTTTGAGAGAGACGATTGAAAAAAAGCAGGGGCTTATTGTCAACGAAGAAAGGGCAAAAATGCAGCGGCTCGCATATGCCATCAAGAAACCCCACGCGGGCAATTTTGAGAGCGCCTGGTTTGGCTGGATAAAATTTATGGTCAATCCGGAATTTCTTTCGGAAATAAAAAACTCTTCCGATAAAAATCAAAACCTCGTGAGATTTTTGATAATCAACAGTTTAAAGGAAGACACCACGCGACGCGCGCCGAGAAAAATAATCAGACGAAAACCGCTCACAACGCCCGAGATAAAAACAGAAATAAAAAACGAAGAAGTTGATAAAAAATTAGAAGAATTATTAGCTCATGAGGCATAAAATATAAAATATGAATCTCAACAAAGTTTTTATTATCGGCAATTTAACGAGAGATCCGGAATTGAAAACGCTTCCTTCCGGCACGGCAGTGGCGTCGTTTGGAGTCGCCACCAACAGAGTTTGGAAAGACCAGAGCGGGCAAAAAAAAGAGGATGTTCAATTTCATAATATTGTCGTTTTCGGCAGGCAGGCGGAGACCGTGAGCCAATATCTCACAAAAGGAAGTTCGGTTTTAGTGGAAGGAAGAATTCAGACAAGAAACTGGGACGCGCAAGACGGAAGCAAAAAAAGCAAAACGGAAATAGTCGCCGAAAGAGTCCAGTTCGGGCCAAGAAGGGGAGCTGGTACTGGTACCGGCGCTGGCGGAGGCAGTGGAACCGCGGGGAAAAGCGCGCCAGCCAAAGAGGAAGAGTTGGCGACAATAGAATATCCGGAAGAGGAAATTAATCCAGAAGAAATCCCATTTTAATTTAAATGAAAAATACGAAACAGTGTCATTTTTGCACAAACAACATAAAAAATATTGATTACAAAAACACAGAGGCGTTGAAGCGTTTTACCGACCCGTTTTCAAGAATAATGCCAAAAGCGCAAACCGGCGCGTGCGCCAAGCACCAAAGAAAACTGGCGGAAGCCATAAAACAATCGCGCTTCCTCGCACTCATTCCATTTGTGACGAGATAAATTATCATGGCGTTGATAATTTATCTATGTGCGGTAGAATAAAGATATGAACAAATCAGCTTTTTTTAACGACATAAAACATTCTAAAATAGGCAAGATGCCGATGGTGATATTGCCTTTGGGTGATTACGAAAAAATGAAAGAAGATTTGGAAATGCTTTATTCTAAAAAACTGCCGAAAGAGATAAAAAAATCTAGAGAAGAGATAAAAAGAGGAATGATACTGACTCTCAGCCAAGTTAAAAGAAAATTAAAAATTGCCTAGCGTCCATGAAAGCCGTTTTTTCGCAGTTTGCCTTTAAACAATTTTCTAAACTTGAAAAAGAGGCTCAAAAAAGAATTGCGGAAAAACTGGAATTTTATCTCTCTCAAAAAGATCCCTTGAAATTTTCCGAAAAATTATCTGATTCTAAATTCGGAGACAGGCGTTTCCGGATAGGAAATCACAGAATACTTTTTGATGTGGATGGCAGTAATATTAATATCCTTAAAATTGGAGACAGAAAGGATATTTATAAATAATAAAGGTGGGCCCATAGTAAAGTGGCATTACGTGGCATTCGCATTGCCAAGGCGGGAGTTCGATTCTCCCTGGGTCCAAAATCGCCAGTTCCCTGCCCGCCATGCGAGCCGCAGGCGAGGCAGGCGGGGATTCTGGCTAGGTCCAAAATAGTGTTTTGATGGAATAATTATTAAAATAATTTTGCAACTATGGCTTTACTAGATTTTTTCAAAGGTTCTGAAAATAACAAAAATGTTATTTATATTTTGGATAGGTTGCTTCAAATAGCGATTAATGGCGACGCAATCAACAAAAGCAAAAAAATAGACTTGGGTTTGTATAAAATTTTGAACAGCCCTAAAATGAATCAAGAAATTATACATGTTGGACTACTACCGATAGTAAGGGAAAATGGAAAAGCGTCAGAAGAGTTTGTGCACTTTGTAAATAATTTGTGGATATATATGGAATATGACATCAATACAGATTTTTTATGGGCAAAGACTACTGATAGCCCCAATACTCAAAGGAATATTTACGAAAGGATTGTTTCAATACGAAAAGAAATATTACAATATTTACTCAATAAAAAACTAATTTCGGACGAAACATATACAAGTGAATTAAATTATAAAATTAAAAATCTTATGAATGAATAACAAAAAAGAGGAAAATTTTAAAAAACATGGAGAATAATAACCAAAAACCCCCCGAAATAGATGCAGATAGAGAAAATGCAAAGAGTTTTGTTCATAGAATTGGCGGGAGCGTTCAAATTATCTCATCTCAAATTAATTATTATAGCCAACGCAAGGAAGATTTGCTTAAGAGTTTTGGAATTGGTAACGGAATTATTGCTGGTTTGACATTACCGCTTCTTAGCAGTAATATTCCAAAAAATACGTTTCTACTTTTTATAGGGCTCGGTTTATTATTTTTTGCCGAAATTTATTGGGTATTTCACGCAAGAAAATTTATTGTAATATCTAAACCATATATTCAACATCTATCTGATGTGAACAAAAAAATGTCCAAGTTTTCTTCCTTGTACAATAAGTTTTTAAGAGGGGATAGATCATTAACATATGAAGAGATTACGAATAAATTTTTATCAGACGAAAACTATTCAGATATGCATGACTCCGAAACTTTCAAAATAATTGAAGAATGGACAAATAAAGAAATAAAAAACGATACAAAAATCAATGTTTTGACCTCTTGCTTTGTTTTTGGTCTAATATCAATATTTTTATCCCTACTATTTCCATATTTTAAAATTTTGTTATGTTTTTAAGTTTCCACCAAAATCTAAATGACGACTATTATTTGATGATTTAAAGCTACGCCCCCTTCTCCGCTCTCTCCACATATTCATGCGTGTCGGTGTTTACGCGCACGACGTCTCCTTCATTGATGAAGAGGGGAACGTTTATTGTCGCGCCGGTTTCTAATTTTACTTGTTTTGTTCCTCCTTGGGCGGTGTTGCCTTTAGTTGACGGCGGTGCCTCCGTCACTTTTAATTCCACTTTTACCGGCATTTTGACGCCGATATTTTGTTCATTGAAGACCATCACTTCTATTATTGAATTCGGTTTTATCAAATTGATATAGTCTTTGACAAGTTTTGCATCCAACTTAAATCTTCCATCCCCTGTCTTTTTCGGATCCCCGCCTGCATCGCTATGCGAAGCATTGCGGGCAGGGCAAAACCAAAATTCGCCTTTGTTTGCGTACAAAAATTTCACCGGTTTCGCCTCAATTTCCGCCTCTTCAAATTTATCCGTTTGCTGGAAATTTTTTTCCACCACCTTGCCGGAAATGACATTTCTCATTTTTACCTGCGCCACTGGCTTCCTCATTTGCATCTTCACGAAGCTGTAATCCATAACGACGTACGGCTGGCCGTCCATCACAAAGAAAACCCCCGGCTTTAATTCATTGTAGTTCAACATGATAGGGAGTATAATATATTCCATGGGAATTTGCCAACAAAAAACAAGGAAAATAGTCGTCGGATTATTTGTTTTTGCGCAACTTTTGCTGTCGCTAACCGCTTTTGCTGATTCCGGCGCCCCGACAATCCTAAGTTACCAAGGAAGATTGACGGATGAAAACGGAAACTTGCTCGGGGGAACGGGAACCACTTACTATTTTAAATTTTCTATTTGGGACAACACCACGGTCGGCTCCGGCAATCAGCTTTGGCCATTAACTTCGCCCGCCACCACCACTGCCACGGTGCGCCAAGGAGTTTTTAATGTTGATATCGGCGACACAGCCAACGGCTATCCCGAAGAATTGAATTACAATTTTAATACCAATAAAAATATTTATCTACAGGTTGAAGTTTCCGCCAATAATAATTCTTCCCAAACTTTGGCTCCGCGCCGCCGTGTCTCTTCCTCCGCCTTTTCTCAAATTGCCGGCTCCGTGAGCGGCGCAGGCCAGTCATCTTTCGGCACAACCACCCCTTTCGCCAATTCAGTTGTAAGCATTGAGGCCACATCAACATTGGCCATCCCTCTTTTTATAAAGGCGGCGCTTAGCCAAGTTGCGAATCTTTTTCAGATTCAGGACTTCTCCGGCTCTAGTTTTTTTGTTGTGGATAATGACGGCGATGTCGGAATTGGCACAAGCACGCCAGCCAGAAAATTAAATATCCTGGGCGCAAACAGCGCTCCCCAGTTTAGATTGAGCCAAACCGGATTAATTTTTGGCGAATTATACGCCGACTCCGCGGGCGATGTCCGAATTTCTTCCACTGGCGGGAACATTCGGCAAAATGACGAAAATTTCTGGGTTTGTTCCGGCGGCGGCTGCAACGTGGACACCCCGGGCGATAAGGGAAATATAGTGGTGGAGAATTCCGTTATCTTTGACAATAAATTTAAACTCAAACAAATTAACGCGTCAACGACGGTCATGTATGACACCATAAATAATGCGATACTTGAGTTTGATGAAGGGCAGTAATAACGCACCCCAATGACTCTTGTTGAAGAATTAAAAATATTTGTAAAAAATATTATGCACTGGATTTATTCTCTAGTTGCCTTTTCTTTCTTTTTTTTCATTTTTGGTCTGAAAGAGGTAATGATTTTTGGAACAAACTATTTTTTACCGCTGCCAAGCGAAAATTCTTTTTCTGTTCAAGTTTTTAATCAAATTAGGCAAGACCTTCTCCCCTCGGGAGTTCAGCTGGTTGTTACCAACCCAATGAGCGCCTTTGTGTACCAGATATTAATTTCAATATTATTGAGCTTTTTACTGAATATCCCGTTTTTTATTTATAAAATTATTATTTATCTTCGGCCCGCCCTTCTTCCGCATGAAAAAAAGGCGGTCTTGTGGTCTTTATTGCCATCCGCCTTTCTGTTTTTTGCCGGCTGCGTATTCTCTTATTTTTTTCTAATTCCGACAACTTTTAAAATTCTTTATCCATACGCCGTTATTATGGGTGTGCTTCCGTTTTTTTCACTAGATGAGTTTATTTACTACGTTTTTAGTTTGATGTTTGGCGTTGGGCTAATGTTTTTATTGCCTTTATTTATGATTCTTTTGAGCTTTACCGGGATAATAAAAGCCGAATTTTGGAGAAGTAAATGGCGATACGCGCTTTTGTTTTTTTTAGTCCTGTCTGCTATAATAACTCCAGATGGGACGGGAATAACCATGGCTATGTTGTTTATTCCGCTGTCGGCGCTTTATTTTGTAGGATATGTTTTTTCCAAAAGGTCGAATTAATAGAAAATTAAATTAAAAAAAATAATATGTTTGGACTAGGAGTAACGGAAATAATTGTCATTTTGGCTGTAGTGGCGGTCCTGTCTTTTCTTTATTGGAGAAAGAAAAAAGGGCAAGGAATAAAACAATAATATGTTTGGACTAGGGGTCCCAGAAATAGTCGTCATCGTTATCGTGATAATGGTTTTTTTTGCTGGTGGAGAAAAGGTCTCGGAAATAGCAAGAGGGTTAGGCAGATTCACTGGAGAATTCAAGAAAGGCAAGGAAGAAATGGAAAAAGAAATTAAAAAAGCCGGAAAGGGACTGAAGAAATAGTTTTGGCGTTTGAGAAAAAAATGGATAAAAGCAGAAGAACATTTTTAAGAGTAATATTTATTGGCAGTGGGGTTCTTTTGGCAGAAAAAATCTTGACCCCCTTGTTTTCGTTTTTTTCAGACGATTCGCCCGCTAAAGCCAATCCAAAAATTAATTCGTTGAATAAAACAAATTTTAGAGAATTTCAAATTACAGAAGACAAAAAAAAATTATCTATTTATGACAGTTCCGGAGAGGAAATATTACAAATTGATAAAGAAGTATGATAACAGAAAAAACAGATTGCGATAAACACAAATGGATTCCTCTTTTAGGAATTAATAAAGGGAGAAATGTTCCCACTGCTCTTTTTACTTGTTTGAAATGCGGGGACTTAAAGGTGGGCACTGAAACCATTAAAATTTCCCGGTTTCGTTTGGACATGGGCGACCTGCCCATAAAAAGTGTTTCAACTATCGGGATAAAAGAGCCCCTTGCGTCCGACCATACGGCTTCAGGGATAATAGTGTCAATGACCGCCGGCGAGAATCTCGTGTTCGGGGACTTCGTATATTTTAAGTCCGATGGAAAATGCTGGAAGGCAGATGCCAATGTTGCCGGCGCTTATCCTTGCATGGGGATGGCGATAGCCACAATAAACGTCAATACCGCGGGGGATATTTTGCTTCACGGAACCGCTCGTGATGACACTTGGAATTGGATTACCGTTGGAGGAGTGGTTTATCTTTCCATAGTCGCGGGAGAGGCCACTCAAACGCAACCTTCGACAACCAACGATGCGGTTCAGGTTCTCGGAATCGCCACCAACGCGGACAGAATTTATTTTAATCCGTCTAAGGACTACATAACGCGCGCCTAAACTCTAAATAAATACTTGTTATTTAAGGTGTTTTTTTGGTAATATAAAACAATTATGTTATCAGTAGTAATACCGTCATACAAAGACCCTCTGCTTCAAAAGACCATCGACTCACTTTTGGAAAACTCGGAATTGGGCGATAAGATGGAAATCATCGCGGTTCTTGACGGCTATTGGCCCAGCCCCCAACTAAGAGACGACAAGCGATTAAAAATACTCCACTTGGGCAAGAATCGCGGAATGAGAGGCGCCATTAACGCCGGCGTGGCGATATCAAAGGGCGATTACATAATGAAAAGCGACGCTCATTGCATGTTTGGAAAGGGCTATGACCGCATTTTATTGGAACGAATTAGGGATAATTGGATAGTCACCCCCAGACGCTATTTTTTGGATACGGAAAAATGGGAAGTAATAAACAACATTCTGCCAGTGGATTATAAAAAATTAGTTATTGATCAAGATAAATTTGCAAGACAAGAGTGGCAAAGCCGCGCCGAAGAAAGAAAAGATAAAATGATTGATGACACCATGGTCATACAGGAAAGCTGTTGGGTAATGGCGCGAAGCTGGTGGGACAAGGTCATTAGAGAACTACAAACAGATGATGACGGAACTATAGAGATCGCAATGAAAACATTTGTTGCTGGGGGAAGGACTATGGTCAATAAGAATACCTGGTATGCCCATAAACACCGCAAATTTGGCAGAACCTCCCATGTATCTGGTGAAGAAATAAAAAAAGGGAACGATTACGTTTTAAGTCGATGGAAAGATGAATTAGTAAAAATGAACCAATATTTTGGGATATGAGCGATACAAGAGCCAAAAATACGCTATATTTTTATCGGGTTAAGTTTAAAGGCAAACTTACTAAATTTAACCACTCGTTTGAATTGCCTGATTACTTTGAGCCAATGATAGGCGACAAGAAAGAAGTGACTATCGCGGAATTGGGAGCCGGACCAATTTGCACCATCGGCAATTTATGGAAAGATGTTAAAATAAACCTCCGCGCTTCCGATGTTCTCCAGAATGAATTTGCGCCTTGGTGGAAAAAATACGGCGCTACTCCCGTAGTGCCGGTAGAATACCAGGATATGGAACATCTTACTTATCCTAATAATTTTTTTGACATTGTTCATTGCGTCAACGCCATAGATCACACTCTTGACGCCAGGCAGGCCTTAAAAGAAATATTCCGAGTATGTAAAAAAGGCGGCTGGATTTATTTGCGCCATTTTACAAATCAAAGAAAAAGATACAGAGGAATGCACGCATGGGATATAGATATAGTGGATGGAGAGTGCGTGTTTTCAAACAAGAAAGAAAAATTTTTATTGTCGGAGTTCGGCGACTTCAAGACAACTATAGAAGATGGCCCTAAAGATAACATAATCACTTCAATCTTATGCAAGACCTAACAATATTATATTTAACAGCCAGCCAAATTCCAGAGTCCTTTGCGGAATACCAAAGGAAAATTTTACTTGAGGCGATAGGTGATCACCCGCTTATCAGCATTTCCCGAAAACCACTGGATTTTGG
>JBAZPC010000006.1:0-36003 GCA_041648395.1 Minisyncoccota bacterium
CCCGTGATCAAGGCGTTTTGGACGGACGAGTTTGCCAAATACACCGACCGCTTCATGACGGAAGCGAGCGCCGCCATTCAGAACAAAGTCGGGCAGTTTGTTTCCAACCCTCTCATCAGAAATATCATCGGCCAGACGAAGTCGGCTTTTGACCTTAGAGAAATAATGGACGATAAAAAAATTCTTATCATGAACCTCTCAAAAGGCAGGATAGGAGAAGAAAACTCGCGCCTCATCGGCGCCATGCTCATCACAAAAATTTATCTGGCGGCTATGAGCCGAGTGGATGTGGCGGAAAAAGAGAGAAGCGATTTTTATCTTTACGTTGACGAATTTCAAAACTTTGCCACGGAATCGTTCAAAGATATTCTTTCGGAGGCGAGAAAATATCGTTTGGATTTGATTTTGGCGCATCAATACATCGCTCAAATGGATGAAAAAGTGGCGGACGCGGTTTTCGGCAACGTCGGCACGCTGATTACTTTTAGAGTCGGCGCGGCGGACGCGGAATTTTTGGAAAAAGAATTTGAGCCGGAATTTATGGTGCAGGATTTGGTCAATCTTGGTTTTGCCGGAGTTTATTTGCGCTTGATGATTGACGGCGTTCCTTCTCGTCCTTTTTCCGCCACCACCTTGCCGCCCATAAAGTCGGAGATGGAGTCCTGCGCAAACGCCATTATAGAATCATCGCGCGAAAAATATGCCAGTTCTAGAGGAGAAGTGGAGGAGGAAATTGCTAGCTGGCACGCGCCTTCGGTTTCAGTTGCGGAAAAATCATCTTTTGACAACGGAGCAAGGCCGATGGGGGCATCAAGATCTCTTCCGCATGCGGGCGCATTTCGTCAGGCGTCATCTGGCGAGAAAGACCAGCCGGAACTTTTTGAAGCGACTTGTTCCGTTTGCGGCAAAAAAACTTACGTTCCATTCAAGCCCGACGGCAAGAGACCGATATTTTGCAAAGTGCATCGGGCAAGCGGGGGTGGCGGTGCTGGCGAAGTTAGAAAAGAGGCGACCATTAGTCCGGCGCCCATTAATGTTAATCCAGTAAAAACAATTTCTTTAAAAGACCTTGAAGGCGGAAGAAGGCCGGCGTCGTCTGTCAGCAGGCCGGCTCCGAAGATGGACGAGTTAAGAAAAGTTTTGGACGAAGTGATGGCGAAAGAAGAAGAAAAAGAAGAAGCGCCAAAAAAAAATATTTTAAAACCGGGAGATAAAATTAAGTTTGAATGAAGATGAAGAAATTTTTTATCGCGTTTATTTTTCTGCTCTGTACTAATATTGTTTTTGCCGGTGACATAACGCAATTTGTTTTTACAAACGACCAGCGGACGGTAAAACCGAACGAGGCGGCTTTATTAACAGCCCAAGTGCAATACATAGGCGACTCTCATCCGACGGCGTGCATGCTGGTATCTTCCAATTCCGGCACGGGCCAATTTTCTTCAAACGACACGAATTGGAACGCAGTCGATAAACTGACAATAAATAGTAATTGGACTATCAAAAATTTTTATTATAAAGATTCGGCTGTCGGTATTTATACTATAACGGCAAAAATTGTGCCTGGTGTGTCTTGTTCCACTATGACGAACCAAGAGGTGCAATTTACTGCAGAGCAGAGCGTAGTTGTTTCTGATGGCTCTAGTGGCTCGACAACCGTTGTCGAGCCACAAACTCAACTGACAACCGTTGTCGGTTCTTCCACTTCTTGGCCTGTGGAGCCGCAAATTTATGCCGATGCCGGCGCGGATAAAACCGCCGTTGCCGGAGCAGATATCATTTTCACGGGCAAGGCGTTGGGACTTGATAAAAAACCGTTGGACGGCGCGCGATATTTGTGGAGTTTTGGCGACGGTGCATCAGCCGAAGGAAAAAGTGTCAAACATTTTTATAAATATCCGGGGGAGTACATCGTTTTTCTGAATGTTTCCAATACTGAATATTCCGCTGGCGATGGCGCTCTGGTAAAAATCATTCCAAATCAACTAAAGATAATAGAAGCGAACAGCGATTTTATAAAATTAAAAAACGATTCAAGCGCGACATTGGATATTACCGGTTGGTTTTTGAGAAATGGGGATAGCCTGCCAGCTGGCGGATTTAAATTTCCTCAAACAACTCTTATAAAAAACGGCGCGACTTTAATTATTGATTCTTCTATTTCTGGCATCAATGCCAAAGATGGCAAGGCGGAGCTTTTGTATCCGAATGGTTCACCGGCTATTTCTTATGCAACTCAAACAAGCCAAACGACAACGGTTGTCGGTTCAAAAATAGAACCAGAACCAAAAACTATTAAACACTCGGTGTCTAGTAGTTTTGCGACAAACACAGAAAATCAAACAGCTAGCGCAATTTCCAGTGTTCAAGATGACGGCGAAAACTCAAATACGGGCAAATGGCTAGCTTTGGCTTCCGGCATGGGTGTTATCTCCGCCGCTGGCCTAATCTTCATACGCCGTAAGGGTTTGCTGTAGCATTTTTTCAAAAGAAAAGTCCTTGAGAACTTTTTGATGTAGATTTTGCGCCATGGTTTTTCTTAATTTTTCGTCTCCCATTAATTTTTCTATTGCGTCGGCAATTTTTTTTGAGTTGGCGGGGGGTATTAAAATTCCAGCTTGTTCTTGTGGTGAGCTTGTCGAACCAATAATTTCTGGAATACCACCCACATTTGTTGCAATAACCGGCAATTCAGCAAGTCCTGCTTCTAGAATAACATAAGGCAAACCTTCTTTTAGTGAAGGTAAAATAAAGATGTCAAAATTTTTAAGATATTTTGCGGCATCCGGTAGACCGCTAATGATGTTTAAATTAATATCCGGAAAATTTTTTGCCGCTTCGCGGAGATATTCATGCCCCTTATTTTTTATTGCTTCACCGATAGTGCCGACCGTAAATCTTTTTTCTGTTCTTTCAAAAAAAATATAATCTTCTGGCTTTATGCCGTTGTGAATAGTAATTAATTTTTTCTCTGGCGCGATTTTGTTTTTGAGCGCGACTTGGCGGTCGTATTCCGAAACGCAAATTATTTTATCGTAAAAAAGGCAGGTGATTTTGCTGAAAATTTTTATGAGAAAAATCTGCCATTTTGGCCGCGTCTCGTTGAATGTCCAGCCGTGCGCCGTAAAAACGGCGAGTAACGAGTAACGAGTAACGAGTAACGAGTAAATTTTTATCGCAAGCCCTGCGACCCCTCCTGCTTTTGCGCTTGAAACGTGCGCTATGTCCGGTTTTGTTTTAAATAGAATAGAGAGAATTTCAAAAAAAGCCCAAACATCTTTAAATACATTCACATCCCGCTGAAACGCTTTTATTTCAAAATAGGGAATGCCGGCGGAAATTATTTTTTCCGCCATCGGTCCGCGCCCGCCTCCGGCGATAGCCACCTTATATTCTTTTGGCAACGCCACAGCCAAATCATGCGTGTATTTCTGCGCTCCGCCCCAGACCGATTTCGTGATAATATATAAAATTGATTTTTTGGTCATTTTATTTTATTATAACTTTATCACATTTATGCCAGTTTCTAAAGATAAAAAAACAATTTATGGTGAGCAAAGTCGAACCATTTTGGTAACCGGCGGCGCCGGCTTCATCGGCTCGCATCTTATAGAACAACTCGTCAAAGATAAAAATAACAAGGTTATTTCTCTTGATAATTATTTTACCGGTTCAAAAGACAACCACATTGCTGGCGCGGAATATCGCGAAGGGCATACAAAAGATATAGAAAAACATATTCCGGAAACGCCGGACGTTATTTACCATTTAGGCGAATATTCGCGCATAGCGCGGAGCATTGATGAGCCGGAAATTGTTTTTGATTTGAATATGATAGGCACATTTTGGGTTCTTGAATATTGGAGGGCGCGCAAATGCAAACTTGTATATGCCGGCTCGTCAACGAAATTCACAAGCGCCGATAAGTCCCCTTATTCATGGTCAAAAGCGGCAAACAGCGACCTTGTCAGCAATTACGGCAAATGGTTTGGCCTGCCTTATTCAACCGCGTATTTTTATAATGTTTATGGGCCAAAGGAGAGAGCTGATTGGAAAACAGGATACGGAACTGTTATTGAAACTTTCAAACAGAAATATCTTTCCGGCTTGCCTTGCGAAGTAAACGCTCCGGGGACGCAAACGCGCGCGTTCACTCATGTGGATGACACGATTGACGGCCTTATCTTGATTGGAGAAAAAGGCGAGCCGGATGAATATGCGATTTGCGCCAAAGAAGTTTATTCACTGCTTGATGTGGCGAAAATGTTCGGCTGTGAAGTTATAATGAAACCGCAAACAAAAACCTCGCGCTCTTCCGGCGCGGATGATACTTCAAAATTAGAAGCTCTTGGCTGGAGGCAGAAACATAAGCTTGAGGAATATATCGGAGAAATAAAAAGGCAAAAATAATTATGAAGAAAATTCTTATCTTTTCGTTGGCGTATTATCCCAGCAATGTCAGCGGCGCCGAGGCGGCGATTAAAGAAATCACTGACCGCATAGAGCCGTCCGATATTGAATTTCATATGATAACGCTTCTCTTTGACCGTGCCGCTCCGCGTGAAGAGAAAATCGGCAATATATTTGTGCACCGGGTTGGTTTTGGCGGGGCGTATCTTTCAAAAATTCTCTTTATTCCTCTTGCCGCGCTTAAGGCGCGCTCTCTTGATAAAAAATATCATTTTAACGTGCTGTGGGCGATGATGACCTATATGCTTTTACCGGTTGTGCTGTCGCGCGTTGTTGGGGTGCGCGCGCCGCATATTCTTACGCTTCAAGACGGCGACCCTTATGAAAAAGTTTTTAAAAGATGGTTTATTCGACTGATTATTCCTCTTCTTGATTATGGTTTTCGAACAGCGTCAATAATACAAGCCATTTCTGTTTTTTTGGCAGAATGGCCCCGTAAGAGGGGATATGCTGGACCGATTGAACTTATTTATAACGGAGGAAATCCGCGCGACATCAAAGATAATGTTTCGCCGGAAGAAGTGGAAGCGATGAAACAAAAATTAGGCAAGAAGCCGGGAGATATTTTTTTAGTGAATACCTCGCGGCTAGTGCGTCAGAAGGCGTTTGACGATATTATTCGCGCGCTTACAAAACTTCCTTTCAATATAAAACTTCTTGCTGTAGGAAGTGGTTCAGATGAAGCAATGTTGAAAAAATTAGCGGAAGAGCTTGGGGTTTCTGATAGAGTGATATTCACGGGACAAGTAGACAGGAGTGTGGTGACTTTATACCGGCGTTCAGCGGATATTTTTGTCGCTCCGAGCCGTTCGGAAGGGCTTGGCAACGCATTTATTTCCGCTCTTGCCTCGCGCTTGCCGCTTGTGGCAACACAAGTCGGCGGCATGGCCGATTACATTTTTGACGAGAAACACAATCCCGATAAACAGCCAACCGCCTGGGTGGTTGACCCGGACTCTCCCGATCAAATTGCGGAAAAGGTGCGGGAAATTATCGCCAATCCGGAAAAAGCAAAAAAAATTTCAGCTTACGCGCGCAAAATGGTGGAGGAAAAATACGACTGGGACATTATCGCAAAGCAAATGAGAGAAAAAGTTTTTAGCAAAGTTTTGCGAGTTTAATGCAGCCCCTTTTGGCGTTCTGTTTCGTCAGGGCTTCTGAGCGCGTCGCGTTCGCTTTTATATTTATCCGTAATTTCTTGGGATACCAATGTGTCGTTTAATATTGCTTCCAAGACGTTACTCCAGAATATCACTCGTTTTTCCGTAAGCGTGCGAAAATTACCAGACGCTTTGTCTAATTTTTTGGTGTGATACCAAATAAGTTCCCCAAGTTTGTATATGCGCATCAACTTAAGCGAGACAAGTTCCTCGTCTGCGCGATTGTTGCGTACATAAAAAAGAAGCGCCTCTTCAAGTTTGGGATTATAAAGCGTCATAAAATTAAGGAATCGCGCCCATCCCTCATATTTATTTCCGAATCTTATTGAAGAGTGGTCCAAAAGGTAAATATTTTCGTCAATGATCCGAAAATTATGCGGAACAAAATCTGTGTGGGTGAGAAAGTCGCAATATTGCTCAACGGTTTCTTTTTGGCTTGTGAGTATTTCGTATCCTTTTTGAAGTAATGCGCGGGTGTGTTCGTCTGTAAATGAATGTTGAGAAATGTTTTTTTGAAAATCTTGATAGGATTCCAAATATTGGGGTGCGTTAATTTTTCCAAAGGTTTTTATTATTGACCGCAAGTGCCCGAAGGTTGTCGCATGCGCGCCTTCCTGCGCCTCAAACGCTTTCAGTATGGTGGAAAATTGTTCCTCAAGCGCTCGTTCCAAAAAAGGGCATTCTTGCTCCACATATTCTTGTATTGATATCGTATACCCGCCTTTATTCGCAAATAATATTTCTTTAGGTGAAAGAAATATTATATAGGCAAAAGTTATATTTTGCAGAGCGGCTCGGCATTTTCGTTCATGAAGAAGTTCTCCTCTGCCGTTTTTGTCGCGCGTTATTTTTATCACAACCCGCTTATTGTCGCTTGCGCGGCGCGCGAAGAGGATGAGCTTCCGCCCGTTTTTTGTCGTGACTGCTTGCATTAAGAAACGTTCGCCTCCTATTTGCGGCTGATTTAGTTCAAGCGCGAATCCGAGCGAAGCGAGCAATGGCGCCACGGCCGTCATTTCTTGCTCGCAGTATTTTTCCCATAAAAGTTGTGCGTTTTCAGACATGATTGAAAGTTTTGATTAAATCACGGATGTGATCCTCCCATGATAAATTATAAGCCTCCCACTCGCGTGTTGGTTGCGCGGCGAAGGGCAAAATTTCTGGCTGTTCCATCGGCATATTCACAATGGTTTTTCGCGCGCGACTAATAACTAAGTCATTGATAAATTTTGGCATCATTTTTTCGCGTGTGCGTTTATAAGCATTTTTATCTGAGATTGCAACGACAATGGGCGTGCGTATGACGAACGACAAAAGAGTGACCGGCAGTTCAACAGATGGACCGTTTTGGACATACATAATATCTGCTGCGCGCGCGGCGCGCCAAAGGGCGAAGAGATAGACGAGAACCCGCAGCGGCAACGGCTTGTTTTTATCAACAGCAATAATTCGCACCCCCGGAATTTTTTCGGGAATACGCGCATAGGCAACAATTATCACTGAATGTTTTTCCGCCGTAAGCCGTTTGGCAAGTTCTTTAACGTATTGCGCCGAAGGCGCCACATCCGGCGGATAGAGAGGCGTCGCAATCAGTATTTTCATAAATACAAGTTTATCATAATATCAGGTATTTATCCGCCCGACATTAAGCGAGGGCATGGGGAATTTATTTTTTCATCGCATAATAAATATCTGAACTATATTTTCCTTCATCCGACCTGAATATCTGAACAAAAAATAATTTTATTCCATCATCAGTTAGCGTCGGTTCACCAACACCAAACTTACCAGAAACCACAATTTCAGGTTCACTCCAATTATTATCGCTAATCTTATTAGATTTGTATATTTTTGGAACCTGATCATTGTCGCGCTTTGAAGTGAAATACATAGTTTGGCAATCAGGTGTCAAAAAAGGCTGAATATTTTCTTCTCCTTTATTAATTGGTGATGATAATTTTTCGACTTTATTATTTCTAAAAACAAATATTTGATTTTCGCTCCAGAAATATAACTCGTCCAATTTACTGCAATAATGGGGATCATCTTGAGGGACTTCAGAATTAAAGCTTAAAAGTTCATCATTTTTGTATATATTTGTATCATAATTCTTGTCATTGTTATTAACAGGTTTATTTGAATGATAGTATATATCATTACCTGATATCATTACTCCTCCTTCAGACCATGGTTTTTTGGATAAAGTGTGTTTTTCCCCATGTTCAAATGGATACTCGCTGTAATAAACATCTATATCTCCCTTGAAATCATTATTAAAAAAATCATTTATTAAGTCTTCACCGGGATAAATGGCATAATATAAAGTTTTTCCATCTCCGCTAATATAAGCACCATCTTCCCAAAGATTAGAATTTAAACTCAGTGCTATGGGTTGACTCCACTCATCCGATAATGTTGCCGTGTTTTTAGGTCTAATCGTTTCTCCGTTATTTGTATCTTGCTTTTTAGTATTAGCAATTATTATGAATAATACTAAAAAGATTAAAAGCCCGATGATTAAATATTTTTTCTGCATATAGTTGTATGTTATACTAAGTATTTATATAATTCAACTATTATGAAAATCCTTATTGCAACCGGCATTTATCCTCCCGACATCGGCGGACCGGCGACCATACTTGGCGCTTTGGCGCTCTCTCTTGAAGACAATGGCTTTGAGGTAAAAATCTTAACTTACTCTGAAAAATGCGGGAGAGAAGGGAATGTGACGAGAATAAAAAAGGGCGGTTTACTAAGTTATCTGAAATATTTTTTCACGATGCTATCTTTGTCTTTTTGGGCTGACATTATTTATGTCACTGACACGTATAGTGTAGGCTATTTTGCTTATCTAATAAAAAAACTTACGGGCAAAAAATATATTTTGCGCTTTGCGGGGGACGCCGCGTGGGAGTCGGCTGTGAATAAAAAATGGACAAGCGATTATATTCTTGATTTTTATAAAAAGATTTATGGCGGGAAAATAGAAAGAATTAAAAAGAGAACCGAAAAAATAATAATTGGCGCAGACAAGGTTGTTGCTGTGTGCATTTTTTTGGGCAATCTCGCGGAAAAAATTGGTGCAGACAAAAAAAATATAAAAGTTATTTACAACTCAGTTGATTTCATGAAGGACGGAACAATTCCGACAATTCCGGAAATCGGCCTCCGAAACAGATTTGGCAAAGACGCAAAATTGATTATTTATTCCGGTCGGCTTGTGCCATGGAAGGGCGTGAAGGTCATTATAGAAATAATGCCGCGGCTTATGGAAAAAATAAAAAATACCCATTTTTTGGTTTTGGGCGACGGGCAAGAGAAAGAGAATATCAAATCTCAAATATCAAAACTTAAAATTGACGACAATGTCCATCTGTTGGGGAAAATTGAACATGATAAAATTGCGGGCTATTTAAAAGAGGCGGACTTGTTCGTCTTAAACACCAACTACGAAGGCATGTCGCATGCCATATTGGAGGCCATGTCTGCCGGCGCGCCTGTTGTGAGCACAAATGTCGGCGGCAACCCGGAACTCATTGAGAGCGGCAAGGAAGGGATTTTGGTCAATTACAACGATAAGGAGGAGTTATTGGCGGCTATGACGAAGATTTTATCTGATAATGAATTCAGCAAGGCAATTTCAGCTAACGCGAAAAAGAAGCTGGAAAAATTCAGGTGGGCTGATAACATTGAGGAAACGACGCGAGTTATGAAAGAAATTTTATGAAAAAAGTTATTCTCATAAATCCACCGTTTAATATCGCAAAAGAGGCGTACGACACTTCCATCTCCGTGGGGCTTTTAAATATCGCTTCCTATTTGGACAGCAAAGGCGTGCGGATAAAAATGATTGACGGTGCCCGCCAGGAAAATTATTTGGAACTACTTAAAAAAGAAATAGGGAATTGCGACATTGCGGGAATTTCCGTGATGACGACGCAAATTCCCGGCGCTTTGGAAATAAGCAAATTGATACGAAAAGAAAATCCAAAGTGCGCGATAGTTTGGGGCGGCGTGCATCCGACATTTTTTATAAAACAAACGATTAAAAATCCACTCATTGATATTGTCGGCTATGGGGAGGGAGAATTGACGATGTATGAATTGGCCAGCGGAAAAAATCTGCAAGAAATAACGGGAATTGCCTACAGAAAAAACGGGGAAATTATAATTAATCCACCAAGGGCTCTTCATAATCCGGCAGAAATGCCACTATTCAATTGGGATCTTGTTCCGAAAGAAATATTGGAAAATCTTTTACTGATCCCATCTCTAACATCGCGGGGATGTCCCCATCTCTGCACATTTTGCGTCAATGCAATTTTAAAAAACAAATGGCGGGCGCGGACGGCGGAGCAGGTTTTGAAAGATTTGGAAATTATAAAAAGCAAAGATTATTTTAAGGGCAAAAAATTAAGATTTTGGGATGAAAATTTTTTCGTGGATATGGAACGGGCGAAGGCCATAGTTGAAGGAATGATTGAAAGAAAACTCGCTGTCTCTTGGGAAACGACGGTACGAGCGAATTACTTAAAAGAGGGAATGATTGATGACGAATTCATGGCGAAATTAAAGCAATCAGGATGTTATCTTTTGTCGTTTGGCGCCGAGTCGGGATGTCCGCGAATTCTGACCAAAATCAAAAAAAATATCATGCCGGAGGATATCATTAGGTCGGCGAAAATGAGCTTAAAACAAGGCATTATTCCGCAATATTCTTTTATGATAGGGCTGCCAGGGGAAACAAAACAGGACATGATGGCAACCTTGGAACTCATTGACGAGTTAATAAAATTAAACAGCGACATACAAATTTTGGGGCCACAGGCGTTCAGGCCGTATCCGGGTTCGCCTTTATACGAGGAATGTTTGCAGTCGGGATGGAAAGAGCCACAGTCGTTGGAGGAGTGGGCGCATCTCATAGAAAACGAACTTAGCTATCTCACGGTGAAAAATTTTCCGTGGGTAAAAGACAAGGACTTCGTGGAATCAATGGAGGCGTATGTGCGATTCGGCGCGCACAGCATAAAGAGCGCCATGGGTTCCAGCGTGAAGGCGCAAAAATTATTAAAGCTTGGTTTCATTTTGGTCTGCAAACTGAGATGGAAGCTGAAGTTTTTCGCGTGGCCGATAGAGTTCAAATTGGCGAAAAAATTCGTGACAAAATAAAATATGATTGTTTTAATTCACATAAACTATAGCAAAGATTATTCCGAAAAAATATTACCCATCGGAATTTTGTCTGTCGGTAGCGCGCTGAAAAAGAAAAATTATGAAGTAAAATTAATTAATATCAACGAAAAGAAGATTAACGAAACTGTTGATAAAATTATAAAAATAAATCCCGACTATATCGGCATTTCGGTGATGACCGGTATACAAACAAAACATAGCGCTGAATTCTCCAAGAAAATAAAAGAAAAAAGCCCCATCCCTGTCTTATGGGGCGGAATTCATCCGTCACTTTTGCCCGAACAGTGCATAAAAGAGGACTATATAGATTATGTCGTAATCGGCGAAGGAGAAATGACCATTCTTGAATTTACGGAAAAATTTCTTGGCAATAAGGACTTTGATAGTGTCTTGGGCTTAGCTTACAAAAAGAACGGGAAAATATTTATCAATCAAGAAAGGCCGTTAATAGAAAATTTGGACGAATGGCGGCTGAATTTTTCTTTGATTGATTTAAATCAATTTATTTTCCCATTGGGTAAATATAAAAAGGCTATTGCTTATAAGTCCAGTCGGGGGTGCCCATTCGGCTGCGCCTTCTGCTATAACTACAAATTTAACAAAAGCCGATGGCGGGCGTGGTCGGAAAAGACGGTTTTTGACGACATAGAATTTTTAAAGAAAAATTACAAAATTGACGCTGTTAAATTTTATGACGACAATTTTTTTGTCGACAAAAAACGCGCCCTTTCTGTTTTACGGTCTATAAATCTGCCCAGCCACGTGGAAGTAAGGATAGATTTCATCAACGATGAATTGGCTGCTGAGCTCAAGAAATTGAATATTTTTGATATGTTAATCGGCATTGAATCCGGTTCTGATCGTTTGCTTACTCTGATTGATAAGCGTTTTACCGTTGACAAATTATTAAATGGCGTGAAAAGTATAGCCAAATATAATCTCCACGCAAGTTATTCTTTTATTGTTGGCTTGCCCACTGAAACGAAAGAAGAATTTGATGCCACGATAAGTTTAATGTATAAAATTTACAAAATTCATCCTAAGGCGGGATTTACAATGGGCGCTTATTTGCCGTATCCGGGGTCAAAAATGTACGAAATAAGTTTAAAAGAGGGCTTTAAAATACCAGAACGAACTGAGGATTGGGGAGAAGTAGACAGATTCAGAAAGGACTTTAAATCGCCGTGGGTTAATGTCAGAAAGGTCTGGGTTATAAGGGAATGCTTTAAAATTTTGAGCTGGGATTTCAAATTATTTAAAAAGTGGTTTGAATTCAGAATAAGAAACAATTTTTATTATTTCCCTATTGATATTTATCTCATAGAATTTTTTGCCGGCATTGCCATTGAGCAAAAAGGATTTCTCGGAAAGACCCTAAGAAAAGCTTATAATTTTTTAAGGTCATGAAAATTTTAAGTATTAGCGTTGATGGCTCTGTTTTTAAAAAAGATTCAGCGGTGGCGAAAAGGACAATTGAATACGGCGAGGCAGTTGATAAATATGTCGTTTTAGTTCCAGTCAGGAATATAAAAAAAAATATCTCAACACAATTGTCGGAAAAAGTTTTTGCGCTTGGTATTCCATCCGGCAATTCTTTGTTTGGTTTGTTTAGCATATTTACGCAAGCCAAAAGAATGTTAAAAGGCGAGAAATTTGATTTAATTACTGTCGGCGATCAATATTATCTTGCTCTTTTAAGTTGGTTTTTAGCAAAAAGATCCGGGGTCGGCCTTAATTTGCAGATTCACGGGTTTGAAAAATATTCAGGCATTCGCAAACTAGTGGCCAAATTTGTTATTCCGCGCGCTGATTCAATCAGGGTGGTGAGTCAGCGATTAAAGAGACAAATGATAGAAGAATTCGGCGCTGAAGAAGAAAAAATTACAGCAGTTCCGATTTTCGTGGAACGTGGAACGTGGAACGTGGAACGCGTAATGCGTAATGATAGTAAATTTGTTTTTTTGACGGTTGGCAGATTGGTGCCGGTGAAAAATATCCAGCTGCAAATTGAAGCTATGGCGGAAATTGCGAAAAAATATCCCCAAACAGAATTGTGGGTTGCCGGCGACGGACTAGAAAAATCAAAAATAGAAAATCAAATCTCAAATTTCAAATTAGAAAACAATATAAAAATGCTTAGTTGGCAGGAAGACGTTAGGAAATTATATGAACAAGCCGACGCTTTTTTGCTCACCTCTAATTATGAGGGATGGGGGATGGTGGTTATAGAAGCGGCCAGTTATGGTTTGCCAATCATTATGACTGATGTGGGATGCGCCGGAGAGGTAATAAAAAACCCTTCAACAAATTCAGGGCAAGCTAGCGGGATGGTGATTCCAATTGGTAATAAAAATGAATTAATAAAAGCGATGGTAAAATTAATGGAGGATGCCAACTTAAGAAAAAAAATAGGGCGAAATGCGCAGGAGGCGATTAAAAAACTGCCGAACAAAGAGAGAACCCTTGAGCTATACGAAGAAAACTGGGCAAAAACAACAAGTAAAAAGATAAAAATTTGCTATGTTCTTCCAAAATACGACCAGAATGACCATACTCATTTTTTTCACATCCGCGATTTTTTGAAGGAAATATCAAAAGAAGCGGATTTGCTTTTAATAATTAGAAGGATTGTTGGCAAGGTTGATAAAAATAATTTAAGGGCAGATTTTGGCGTGAAAGAAGTTTTTTCCCAAAAATACGTTTTTCCTGTCCTAAGAGCGAGATTAAAGGGATATAAAAATTTTTACGTGCATTACTCTTTCTTATCTGCTTTTAACGCCTCATTAATCACAAAAATTTTAGGCGGGAAAGCGTTTTATTGGAATTGCGGTCTGCCGTGGGAATACAAAAGGCCGTTTTTTAGAGATAAGTTTGAGAGATTGGTTTATAAAACCATTTCTTTTCTGGTTACGGGAGCAAAGTCGTTATCTTTAGGATACGCGAAGAATTATAATATTTCTCCAGATAAAATAAAAATTATGCCAAATTGGATTGACTTAAAGAGATTTAAAAATACCGGCGATAAAATTGATTTGAGAAAAAAACTAGGAATTCCAGAAAATAAGAAAATTATTTTATTTGTCCACCACCTCACTCCTCGCAAGGGTTCTCACATGATTGCGCCGGTGGCCAAAGCATTGCTTAATCTACGGAAAGATATTTTTTTTATAGTCATTGGCTCCGGCTTGGGAGAAATACAGCTGCGTGACCAAATTAAAAAAGATTCACTGGAGTCGCTAATCGAATTGAAGGGCAATATACCCAACAGTCAAATTCCCAACTGTTTTTCTGCGGCAGACATCTTTTTTATGCCTTCTCAGGAAGAAGGATTCCCGCGGGTTATTTTAGAGTCCATGGCGATGGAGGTGCCGTTCGTGGCAAGTAATGTTGGCGCGGTAGCGGAAATCGTTCCGTCAATGGCGCTTGAGTACTTAATTACCCCGAACAATATTAGCGGTTTCGCGGAAAAATTAGACAAAATTTTATCAATGCCGGGCAAAGAACGATTGAGCTTGGGATTGATACTAAAAGAGCATGTCAAGCGATTTGATGTTGGAATAATTGCCAAAAATTTTATAGAATTGTTTAGACGGTAAATTATGTCTAAATCACTCGGTAAAATTTATGAAGACCATCACCAAGCATCCAGGGACCGGGGATTCAGTATTTTTGCGGAAGAAAGGGGAAATCTGCTGAAAAAAAATATTGGAAAAGGGAAAAATGTCATGGATATTGGTTGCCGAGACGGAGCGCTCGCAAAATATTTTTTTCAAGAGAATAATGTTTTAGGCGTTGATATTGACGGAAGCGCCTTAAATAGAGCAAAGGAAAGTTTGGGCATAGAAACAATAATTGCCGATTTAAACGGCGATTGGCATGAACTCGGAGAACGCAAATTTGACGTTATCGTCGCCGGCGAAGTGCTTGAGCATTTGTATTTCCCTGAGAAAGTCCTAGAAAAAGTTTCTAGTCATCTGAATAATAAAGGAATATTTTTAGGGTCAGTGCCGAACGCTTTCAGTTTGAAAAATAGAATAAGATATTTGTTTGCCAAAAAAGAAAATACTCCGCTGGGCGACCCGACACACATAAATCATTTTAGTTATAAAGAGTTGAAAAATTTATTGCAGAAATATTTTAGCGAAGTGGAAATTATCGGACTGGGCAGGTTTAAATTTTTGTCAAAATTAATGCCTGGTTGGTTTGCCTTCAGCTTATTTTTTAAGGCAAAATAAATTTTATGGAAAACAACTTTTTACAAAAAATAGATTTGTCAAAAATAAAGAAAATACTCATTGTCAATAGCCGTTCCAGCGACAGGAAACTCACGGGCATGGTGATGTGGGGCGCATGGGCGGTTTCCAGTTATTTTAAAAAAGCTCTGGGGGCTGATGTTATTTTCTTAGACGAAAACAACGAAGACGATTTTTTAGAAAAATTTAAAAAAGCGGTAACAGACAGGGAATTAGTGGGTTTTTCTCTTACTTCCATGCAGATAAAATATACCGTGCCGTTAGTAAAATATGTAAGAGAAAATTATCCAAAAATTAAAATAATTGCCGGAGGCATTCATCCTATTTTATTTCCAGACCAGAACTATGGAGATTATTTTGACGAAGTATTCGCGGGGGAACTGCCGAAAGATACTTTTGATTATTCTTTGCTTCAGGAAAAAGTGAAGGATGTTTATCGCCACAAGAGGGCGCAAGTGGTGACTGGATTTAATTGCTCTTATAAGTGTGCTTTTTGCATCAACAGCGTGAGAAATTGTCAATATGAAGGCCTGCCCATAGAAAAAATTCTGGCCGACATTGACTATGTGGTAAAAGAATTTAATCCGCCTAAAATATATTTCCGCGATGAAGATTTTTTTCAGGATATAGATAAGGCGCGGGCGATAGTTAATCACATTATCAAGAAAAAATATAAATTTACATGGGACGCTTCTTCGCGGGTGACTCATTTTATGCCTGGCAGAGTTGATGACGACTTTCTGCCAAAAGTTGTTGAATCCGGTTGCAGGCAATTTCGTTTCGGCGTGGAGAGCGGGTCGCAAAGGGTGCTTAATTTTTTGCGCAAAGGCCAAACGCCGGAAAAAATAAAATTTGCCGTCAAGCAGTGCGTTAAATACGGAATCAAGCCGACTTGCTCGGTGATGACCGGTATTCCCACAGAAACCGCGGAAGAAAGGGAAGAAACTTTTGATTTAATATCAGAGATTAGCGGTTACGGCAGAGACGTGGAAATTTTAGGTCCGCAAATATACAGGCCCTATCCCGGCGGCTCTCTTTACGAAGAGGTGAAAAAGTCCGGCTATGTTTTGCCAGACACCTTTGATGGCTGGGTCAATTATTACGACGAAAATCCCTTGGGCGATGTTTTTGACACAGATGTGCATTATCCGTGGCTGAGCAAAAGGGAAAACGAATTTCTGCCTTATGTTTGGGTAGTGGCGCATTACGGGCTGAATTACAGCAAATCTAAAAATATAATAAAAAGAATTATCGGCTGGTGGCTGATGCGGCATTGGAAAGCGCGCTGGTTCGACGCGCCAGACGTAAAACTTTTCATGTTTATCAGAAAAAAATTCTTAAAGACGGATTTAGAGTAAAAAAATGAAAATTTTATTTCTCATTAACGAACTTAGGCGAGGCGGGGCGCAAAGGGCTTTTGTCAATCAAATAAATTATTTGGCTGGCAAAGGCAATGACGTTTGTTTGGCAATCATTTTAAAAGAATCCAGTGCTTCCTATTTGCCGGACTTGATTTTGGATAAAAATAAAATTTATTTTCTTAGTGAAAAACCCCTAGGGGGGTTGGGGTCGTTGCTTAAATTAAATCGGCTGGCCAAAAAAGAGGAAATAGAAATTATTTATTCTACCTTGGAGTATTCAAATATAATCGCTCGGTTGGCAAAATTATTGCGCCCAAAACTGAGAATTTTTATAAGAGAATCTAATATTGCCGATAAAAAAACTTTCCTATTTAAAGCTGTGGACATGTTATTGAATTTTCTGCCGGAAAAAATTATTGCCGTGTCGGAAGCAGTTAAAGAATCGCTTAAAAAATACCAGCCATTTTATGCGAGCAAAATAGTCACTTTGTACAATGGGGTAGTAATTCCGACAGACGGCGATTCCCGCGCAAGCCGCGATAGCAAGGAAGTAAAAATACTTAATGTGGGTGGAATTAGGCGCCAAAAAGACCAACTTTTTCTATTGGAAGTTTTTAAAAAAATAATCGGCACAAACAAAAAAGTGCGGCTGTTTATTGTTGGTGACGGGCCGGAAAGAAGAAATCTGGAAAACTTTATTATAAGAGAAAATCTTGGAAATTTTGTAAAAATTACCGGCAGGATTTCCGACGAAAAAATTCTAGCCGATTATTACCGGCAATCGGACATTTTCGCGCTTAGCTCTCTCTGGGAGGGGTGTCCGAATGCCTTACTTGAGGCCATGGCTTATGGGTTAGCTCCTGTTTCCACTGAGGTTGGCGGCGCTACAGAAATAATAGAGGACGGAAAATCTGGTTTTCTTGTGCCAGTAGGAGACAAAGACGCTTTTTTTAATAAAATAAATATTCTGATTAATAATTCTGGTTTGCGCAATCAAATCGGGCGAGAGGCCAGAAATAGGGTTAAAAATAAATACTCTCTGGATAAGCAGGTAGACACCCTGTTTAAAATCTTTAATATTTAAGTATGGCAACGGAAACTAGATTCGCTTTTGGCAAAAACTGGGCTAAATATTTGGCCGTTAGTTCCAATAAGGAGATATTGGAAAAAAGCAAAAAAAGCCTAAATGATTTTTTGGCCGGTTATTTGTTAAAAGGGAAAACATTTTTGGATTTTGGTAGCGGAAGCGGAGTGCATTCTTTGGCCGCCCTTTCTTTGGGAGCCAGCAAAGTGGCAAGTATAGATTTTGATGATGACTCAGTCGCTTGCGCCAGGCATTTAAAAGAGAAAAGTCAGAGTTCTAATTGGGAAATTAAGCAAGGTTCTCTTTTGGATGAAAATTTAATAAAAAGTTTGGGGCAATTCGACGTGGTTTATTGCTGGGGGGTGGCGCACCATACCGGCGATATGGCAAAAGCGCTGGAAAATTTAGAGAAGCTCATTGCTCCTCGAGGGCTCTTATTTTTAGCGATATACAATAAAGTGGAAGGCAAATTAGGTTCCCGTTATTGGTGGCATATAAAACGTTTTTATAATGAGTCCGGTTTTATTGTAAAAAAAATAATGGAAACAGCTTATCTTGCCTATAATTTTTTAATGCTTGTTGCCAGGTTTAAAAATCCCCTCCGGGTATTTAGTGAGTATAAAAAAAAGCGCGGCATGAGTTGGAGCACAGATTTAATAGATTGGCTTGGCGGTTTTCCTTATGAATACGCGTCAGTAAAAGAAATATTTGATTTATATCACGGAAAATACGGCATGGAACTCCTTAACATAAAAACCACTAACTATACTGGTTGCAATCAATTTTTATTTTCAAAAAAATAAAATGGATAACCTTGCCGATAAAAAATATTGGGACCACGTGTATAAAGGTCAAAAGGCAAATATTGTTGCTTTGGGTAAAAAAGAGGAAAAACCAAGCTGGGCAATCAAAAGTGCTATAACCGACTTCGGGGGGTTTTTATTATGGAATATTATTTTTAAAAGATATTTACCCATAGATGAAAAAATTAAAATTATGGAAATCGGCTCTGCTCCCGGAAAATATCTCATAAGATTTAATAAAGAGTTAAAATACGAACCGTATGGAGTCGAACTTTCGGATACTGGCTATCGGCTAAATGTGAAAAATTTTGAAGAAGCGGGTCTAAAAACAGAAAATGTCATAAAATCAGATTTTACTGATCAAATTTTTCAAAAGAAATATGAGGAGCATTTTGACGTGATTTACTCACGGGGTTTTATTGAGCACTTCACGGATCCATCCAAGGCTATAGATTATCACCTTGCCCTCTTAAAAAGAGGAGGTTTTTTGGTTATTATAATTCCTAATCTTAAGGGGATTAATTATTATTTGGCGAAATTAACTAATCCCATATCCTTTTCTAAGCATAATTTTAATATTATGAATTACAAAAAATTTAAAAATTTATTTGACCGGCGGGATTTGGAGCCATTATGTTGCCGGTACTTCGGTGTTTTTAATTTCGGCCTTTTTAACGCTGATAAAAAGTGGAAAGAATTTATATTGCTTTGGCTTAGAAGATTCCAATATTTGTTAAACTTTGTTTTTTTTACCCTGCGAAAAATTGATTTGGAAAGCGGACTTTTTAGCCCCTACTTAATCTACATAGGAAAGAAAAAATAATATGTGCGGAATAATTGGATCAACAAATATAGACGAGAAAATAATAAAAGAATCCTTGTCTAAAATTACTCATCGGGGGCCGGACGGATCAGGTTTGTATAAAGATGGCAATTTGATTTTTGGTCACAACCGGCTGGCGATTATTGATTTATCTAATCTTTCTGCCCAGCCAATGACCAGCGACGATGGCCTTATAACAATCATATTCAATGGCGAAATTTATAATTATCAAGAACTTCGCGACGGGTTAAAAAAAACAGGCCAAAACTTTAGAAGTAATGGCGATACGGAAGTTATTCTAAATGGTTATAAGAAGGAAGGGATAAATTTTTTTAAAAAACTGAGAGGTATGTGGGCTTTTGCTATTTATGACAAAAATAGACAACAAATAATTTTATCCCGCGATTACTTTGGCATAAAGCCCCTTCTTTTCAGTACTAAAAACAGGGAACTGGTTTTTGCCTCAGAAGCCAAGGCGCTTGTAGATATGGTTGACATGGAGATAAATAAGGACTATTACTGCCAATTTTTTAATTTTGGTTTTGTGGCGGCCCCCCAAACCTGTTTTAAGGAAATACAAAAAGTGGAGCCAGGCGCAGTTATGATTTGGGACATAAAAGCCAAATCATTCATTGAAGAACAAAATATTTTTGACAATTTAGAAATTAAATCGGAAAAAATAAATAATAATAATACAGAAGATGTAGTGGAAAAATTAAACAAAATTCTTTTAGATTCAGTTAACAAGCACTTTGTTTCCGACGTGCCAGTCGGCATCTTGTTTTCCGGCGGCAATGATTCTTCTCTTTTGGCGGCGCTAGCGGCCGGTCTTGGTAAAAAGCCAACACTTTATCATCTTAGTATAAAAGGAAGTTCTGATACGTATTATGCGGAAAAGATTGCCAAGCATCTTAATTTACCCTTAGAGATATTTGAGTTAGATGAACAACGCCTTAATGATCAATACGAAAAAATTTGGAAGATTTTAGACGAGCCGACGGCCGATGTTTCTGTAATTCCCACATCATTAATATACTCGCTAGTTAGCAAAAAAGCCAAAGTTGTTTTAAGCGGAGAGGGAGGCGATGAGCTTTTTGGCGGATATCATAGGCATAGGAGATTGGCTCGGCTTAACAAGATTAAAAAAAACAATCGTGTTGTTGTTTTTTTTAATACACTGGGCTCCCTTAGTAATTCATTCTTTTTAAAATATTTTAATCCCGCAATAGGCAGGTTGCGAAATATGTTTTTGGATAAATTTCAAAACGATATTATCGGTTCCTATGTAAAAGAAATTAAGATAGTTGATTTTCCCCTTTATTATAAAGAATTAAGAAGTTTTCTGTTTAATTTTTACCAAAAAAACATTAATCGTTGTTTTCCCGGTAATTTATTATTTGATCTGTTTTACTATCTTCCAAACAGTTTAATGTATAAAAACGATATATCCTCCATGGCCAGTTCCGTGGAGGCGCGCACCCCCTTTTTAGACAAAGAAGTTTTTTCTTGGGTCTTTTCCAATATCCCCGGCGATATTTTGCTCTCGGAACAAAACAAAGACAAAGCTCTGCTAAAAAAAGTGATGGAAAAATATTTGCCCAAGGACTTGATTTACAGGGATAAAAAAGGATTTGGAATTTCTTTTAATCTTTATAATAGCGATTATTTTAAAGAAGATCTAAAAAAAGCTCTATCCTTCCATTGCCAAAATGCCGATAAATTTTTACCAAATAGATTGTCTTCGATAAAGAAGATATTTGATATAAAAAACACCGATATTATAATAAAAAAATATTCAAGATTTGCATTTGCTATTATTTCTAATTGGAAAATCTTTAACAGGGAAACAAAATGACAGAAGAAAAAAAAATAAAAATAGCGCTGATGAGTTATGCGGTAGATGGACGACCAAGTAGCGGCTCGGCGCTCTATGCTAGGCAGCTAATAAGTCGTCTGGTTTTAGATTCATGCCTAGAATGTTATCTTATTCACTACGAAACAAGTGATGACCCTATATACAAAATGGGGGCGAAAGAAATTGTTATGCCAAAAGTAAAATTACCATACGGCAGCCATTTTATATCACAGCTTCTTTTTTTTTGGCAGCACAGAAAACAAAAATTTGATATCATCCATTGGTTCCAACCTCGGCTGTACCCATTTTTCTGGCTGGCACCGGCAAGAAAGATAGTGGTTACTATGCATGGCGGAGGGATGATCGCCTTTAAACAGAAGTTTATCTTTTCTAATTTCATGTTTAATTTTATATTAAGTAACTTTGGTTTTAAAGTAGATATAGCCTTTGCTGATACTGATTTTGGCAAGAGAGAAATAATAGATAACTATAAAATAGACAATACTCGCTTAAAAGTGGTGCATATGGGAGGAGGAGAATTGTTTAAAGCAATAAATAAAGAGGAAGCTCGTAATCTTATTGTGTCTAAGTATAATATCAAAGCGCCGTTCATTTTAGATATATCAAGATTGCAGCCACACAAAAACATAGACAGTTTGATAAGAGCTTATATTTTGGTAAGAAACAGTGGTGGCGTTAATCAAAAATTGGTTATTGTTGGAACACCTGTTCAGGACTACAAAAAAACTTATGAGATTGCGAGGGAATCTTTATATAAAGATGATATTTTTTTTGTAAACTTTGTGCCGCAAGAAGATCTTAACGCTTTTTACTCGGCTGCTGATTTATTTGTGTTCCCGTCACTAAACGAAGGGTTTGGTGTTCCTGTTGTAGAGGCAATGGCTTCAGGCACACCTGTAATTACATCTAATACCACTGCTTTGCCGGAAGTTGCCGGAGACGCGGCAGTTTTGGTTGATCCGTTGAATATTAAACAGATTGCATATGAAATGAACAGAATATTATCTGATAACAATTTCAAAAAAGGTTTAATAAAAAAAGGACTTGAGCGGGCGAAGCAATTTACTTGGGACAAGACAACGGAATATACAAAAAAAACCTATTTTGACTTAACGAGATATTAATCTTATACTGATTATATGAAAAAAGCGCTAATAACCGGCATAACCGGTCAAGACGGATCATATCTTGCCGATTTTTTATTGAATAAGGGTTATAAAGTATATGGCCTTGAGCGCAGAGCGAGTATCAAAAACAGGGGAAACATTAAACACTTAGAGGATAGAATAAATTTTATCTCAGGAGATTTATCAGATCAAAATTCGCTTATAAGAGCATTGCAAGAATCTGAGCCGGACGAGGTTTACAATCTTGCTTCTCAGTCTTTCGTGCACGAATCATGGAGACAGCCGATTTATACTGGAGATGTGACTGGTTTAGGTGTTACCAGAATGCTTGAAGCTGTAAAAACAGTAAATCCAAAAATAAGATTCTACCAAGCGTCTTCTTCGGAAATGTTCGGCAAGGTTCAAGAAACGCCACAAAAAGAAACAACGCCATTTTATCCGCGCTCTCCTTATGGGGTTGCCAAACTTTACGGTCATTGGATAACAGTAAATTACAGGGAGTCTTATGATATATTTGCGGTTTCGGGAATACTTTTTAATCACGAGTCGCCGAGAAGAGGTTTAGAATTCGTGACCAGAAAAATTACTCACGGAGTCGCTAAAATAAAACTCGGTCTCGCTAAAGAACTTGTTCTAGGAAACCTTGATGCCAAAAGGGACTGGGGATATGCCGGCGATTATGTAGAAGCAATGTGGCTTATGCTACAACAGGAAAAACCGGAGGATTATATAATTGCCACTGGAAAAACGCACAGCGTCAAGGAATTTGTTGAAGAAGCATTTAATTGCGCCGGACTTGATTGGAGAAAATATGTAAAACAGGACCCTCGTTTTATGAGGCCTGCCGAGGTTGATTTTCTTGCCGGAGACTATTCTAAGGCAAAGGAAAAACTCGGCTGGGAGCCAAAAGTAAGATTTAAAGAGCTAGTAAAAATGATGGTAGATGCGGATTTGGAATTAACCCGTGGGGATAATGAAAAATAATATCTGTCCAATTTGTTTGAAAGATTCCAAGTTTAATTATTTGGAATCGCATGTTGATAACGGACTGGAATACAAATTATATGAATGCGAGAAATGTCGCGTGCAATTTTGGAAACCATTTAAGAATCCGGGCGCGGAGTGGTATGAAAAAGACGAGAATTACGCCGGAAGAAATGTGGACCCGGATTTACGGCCAAATGTAAACCACAAAAGAATTCTTAATTATTTGAAGCCGTTTAAGGGCGCTGTTTTGGATATAGGTTGCGGCACTGGAAATTTTTTATATTGGGCGAAAAAAGCGGGCTGGAAAATCGCTGGTTTTGATTTTGACAGAAACGCCATTAAAATTGCCAAAGATGTTTTTCGTTTGGAAAATATAGAAAAAAATAATTTAACCGATTATTACAAGGCTCATCAAAATGAAAAATTTGATCTAATTACTTTTTTTGATTTTTTCGAGCACATAGACAACCATAATGAATTTATTGAGATGGTTAAATCTTTGCTTAATAAAAGCAGCTACATTGCCGCCAGCATGCCTTATAGAAAAATGGCCAAGTGGCTAAATCCCGGCGATTTTCCTCCTCGCCATCTAACAAGATGGGACAGAAGAACGTTAAAAGAATTTTTGGAAAGGCGCGGTTTTGAAGTATTGTATATAAAAAGAAAAACAGAAGGGTTGATGCCAATTTTTACCAGATTGATGCGCCGTTACGCTAAGTTTTTTTCTTTTAATTTAGTTGGCAAGTATAAAGAAAAAGTTAGAAGAGAAAATATTTTAATTGGCGGTAAAATTGAAAAGAAAATCAATGCGATTCACGGCTTAGCTAAGATTAAAAATTGGTTGATTTTTGGCTTGCCCACATTAATAATTTGGATTTTAATGTTGCCCACATCCAAAAGATACGTTAATTTATATGTGATAGCTCAAGAAAAAATCTGATCAAAATATGTTGAACGAAAAATGGAATAATTTTAAACAAGCATATTATCTTCGTTCTGTAGGATATCGGGGCGGAAAATTTTTAATTTTTAATAGAAAGCACGAAGGCGTTACCCGGTATTTGGACAAGGCGATTGAAAACCTGCGGCGCGAAAAAGATAAAATTATTTTTTGCGATGCTGGCTGTGGAAATGGAATATATTTAAAGTATTTAAGCGATAATTATAAAAACATAGAGTTATATGGTTTTGATTTCTCTGAAGAAATAGTAAAAATAGCAATTGGCAATACGGGTATTTTAAATATCAAAGAAGGTAATTTGGAAGAAATTCCATTTGAAGACGGCAAATTTGATATTATATTATGCACTCAAGTTATAGAGCACCTCTTAGACGACAAGAAAGGAATTATGGAACTACACCGTGTTCTTAAGAAAGGCGGCTATTTGATTATAAGCACTGACAATAAACATAATATCGTTTCAAAATTATTAAATTTTCCAGGGGCTGTAATGCTGTTTATCTATAGGACTATAAAGTCTATTTTTTATAGAAAAAACAATAAATATTTTCCCCATAAATCGTATTCTGTTAAAGAGTTCAAAGAACTGGTAGGTTCCAGTAAATTTAAAATTGAAGAAATGTCGACATTTAGATTTTCGGCGCCGTTCCCTTTTTATAAATTAAGATTTGCAAGAGATATAATGGATTTTCTTGAAAAAATCGCAATTCGCACGAATTTTTTTAAGAGGAACGGGGACATAATTATTTGTCTTTGTAGAAAAGAATAATTTTTAATCTTTTATTTTATTTAAGAAATAAAACGAAGTGATGAAAATAACCAAGCGGTTTGCCGCGGTTCCGATGACCGCGCCCCAAATCCCATAGATGGGAATAAATACGAGCATAAAAATTATCTGAAAAACGAAACTGGAAGTAGAAATAATAAATAACTCCTTTACTTTTTTGTGGGCAGTCAGACAGGAGCTGATGGGGTAAGTAATGGAGTAAATTGAAGTCAGGGCGATAATTTGAGACAAGAGAACCGCTGATAAATATTTTGGAAAGAGGTATTTAAAAATAAATGGCGCCAATAAAATATAAATAATTATCACGGCTAAAATAGACAGCCCTAGAAACGCTAATTTTTTAGGCAGCGTTTTTTTTATTTCTTCCAAGGGACGATTAGTGAATTTTGGGAAGGCAATAGTGCCGGTAAAGCGGAATAAATATTTTATTCTGCTTGGCATGGCGCTGGCAAAAGTAAAAATTGCCACCTCCGGGGCTCCCAGAATTGTGAATAGAAAAATTTTATCCAAGTATTGGGTGGCGTTGGAAGCAATCTGAAAAATACTTAAAGATTTACTGTAATCAAGCATTTTGTCGTCAATTTGATTGTTGGCTTTGAATTTTTTTACGGTCAAAAAGTAAAAAAATGCTCTTGCTAGTCCGTTTGAGGAAAAATACACGACAAGCAATACAAATAAATTTTTTGTCAGGAATAAAGCTAGAACAATAAAAATGGCGGAAATAATATTTGTTTTTATTTCATAAATAACCCTTTCACGAAAAAGTTTTTTGCCTTCCAATAAGCTTGAATAAAGGCCGAAAGTCTCCATTATTGGGAGAAAAATGCCAACAATAAAAAAACTAACAGACAAGGTGATGTCATTGTTCATTAAATAATACGCGCTGACTAAAAGGCTTACTAATCCGGCTAAAACGCTCCAAGATATTTTTTTTCTGAAGCCAAATTCCAAAGACCCGTCAAAGTGGCGGCTCACGGAATGCGTGATGGCGGTGGTTAACCCAGGCAGAATAAAAGTGGAAATTAATCCGTAGGCGGATAAAATATATTTATAAGTGCCGAAAGTTTGCTGGCTTAAGAGATTAGCATAAGCGATGGAAAGACCAAAACTTAGAAGATTGGAAATAACCTGTGAAGCCGTTAGCCAAAATCCTCCTTTGGCAAAATAAACCATATCTGTCTTCAGATGTTTTCCGCTCCAACGCAAGATATTATAAATTTTTGATTTTATGGAAAACATTGATATAATGATATAACTATGGCGAAAATAATCCAAGATCACGAAGGATGCATCGGTTGCGGAACTTGTGTTGCGCTTTGCCCGAAGTTTTGGGATTGGAGTGAAGACGGCAAGGCTACATTAAAAGGAAGCCAAAGGAACGAAAAAGGCGAGTTAGAACTGGAGGTAAAAGAAATTGAATGTAACCAAGACGCGGCGGACGCCTGTCCCGTGCAAGTTATCCACATCTCCTAAATTATTCTTGGAATATTGTTGCTAGAATAAGAATGTAAGCTAATCAATTACAGCGCAACGAAAGTCGAAGTTGTTGGCTTTAGAGTTTATTAATAAAAAATTTATATTTATCAGAAAAAAATAATTATGGAAAAAATTTATAAGAACAAGAGTATTATCTCCATCACTCTTTCCGTGTTTTTGTCTGTGTTATTTGTGGCGGCCGCCGTCAACGCCGCAACAACCATCGGCACGAATATTGATACAGGCGGAACATTAACAGCTACCGGCCTGACCACACTCGGCAACGCCTCCACATCTGTTTTAACTGTTTCCGGCAATTCCTATGTTGGCACGGTTTCCTCAGGCGTTTGGAGCGGCACAGCTATTGGTGTTGCTAAGGGCGGCACGGGATTAACTTCTTACACTCTCGGAGATGTTTTATACGCTTCAGGAACAGGAACTTTGGCAGGCACTTCTACCCCGAATTTAAAAACTACCTTGGGATTGAATCTTGTTAACAATACTTCAGACGCAAGTAAACCCGTAAGCACGGCCCAACAGACTGCACTTGATTTAAAGTCAAACCTTGCAAGTCCAACCTTTACAGGAACAGTTACAATTCCAACGCCTTTTACTCTTGGCGCAGTTTCAGTTCTTCCAACAGGAACAGAATTGAATTTTGTTGATGGTGTAACCTCTGCAATTCAAACGCAACTTGACGCTAAACAGGGAACTCTTACCAATTCCGCAGGACTTTTGGCTGCTCTTAGTGATGAAACAGGAACTGGCGTGGCGGTATTCAGCACTTCCCCTTCTTTCACCACGGGAATAACCACCCCAGCCATTACTTTGGGCGCAACTGCTTTGACTTCTTCTGGAACAGAATTAAACTATGTTACTGGCGTTACTTCCGCTATCCAAACTCAGATTGGCACAAAGCAAGGAACTCTTACCAATTCCGCTGGACTATTAGCCGCTTTAAGTGATGAAACAGGAACTGGCTTAGCGGTATTCAATAATGCTCCGACATTAATTACGCCTGTTTTAGGTACTGGCGGCACGGCAATTACCAAACATCTCTCAGTTACTCAAGCTAATATAGTTTCGGCTAGTATCGCAGCTGTCACTTGTGGTAGCTATAGCACAATTACTGTAACAGGAGCGGCGGTTGGAGATACGGTTATCGCAAGTCCTACGGCTGTGGCTAGTGGAATTGAAACAATTAACCTTGGCTGGAGCGCTGCGGTTACCGGAGCAGGTGTAGTAACAATTCGCGCTTGCAATCCAACAGCAGTAGCAATTGACGCGCTTGATACCCAAACCTGGCGGGCTGATGTCTGGCAACACTAATTTAGTAATTAGTAATTCAAATTATGAAATATCATTTATTAATTTTATTATCTTTATTACTGGTTCCTGTTATCGGCCTCGCCGCCACTACCGATTTTACCGCGAACGCTAATTTTACCGTCTCAGCAGTTACCTTTGATTTAAGCACAGCAGATATGTTGGTTATGAATAGTTCTACTGCTGAAGGTTGGACATATAATGCCGGCGCTTTTACAGTTACAAATCCTGATTCTACTTCTCCTTTTAAAATTAGCTCATCGGATTCTTCTGTAAAATCCATTCAGGCCACCTTGAGCGGATCAACTGTTGCTTGCGCAGAAAATTCCACGCCGGGAACAAGTTATTTGTCTCTTCCGACTGGTTCCGGCACTTACACAATAGTTCCTTCAGCAACCACGGCATGCACAAATCTTTGCACCGCATTATCTAATACCGCCAGCTATAATTCTTTTCCTACTTGCGGGGCGGCCAGTTGCAGTTCGGGATATAGGTTGAATGGATCCGGTTCCGGCGCGACATGCGTAATGATCGGCGGCGGCGGCATAATGGGCGGCGGGGGTGGCGGATTCCCCGCTCCTGTGTACACGGTCATCCAAGGAACGGCGACAGCAAGCAGAACTGCGGGATTGGCACAATCTCAAATTGACGCAATCATCGCGCTTCTTCAGTCCTTCAGCGCTGAGCAGGCGGTAATAGATAGTGTTAAATCATCTCTTGCGGGAAAACCGGCTGCGGCTTCAACGGGTGCCGTAATTTCCGCTGTTTTCTCCTCGGGTCTTGGCAGAGGGATGACAAGCACAGACGTCAGGCGCCTGCAACAACTTCTAAATAAACATGCCGATACCCAAATATCTTCTTTTGGCACCGGTTCTCCCGGCAACGAAACGGAATATTTCGGTTCTCTAACGGAAAAGGCGGTCCAGAAATTTCAAAAGAAGTACAATATTACCACTGAAGACGATTCTGCTTACGGCTATGTGGGACCAAAGACAAGAGCGAAAATACAAGAAGTATTTTCTAAATAAGGCAAAATTCAACTTATCTTCCCGCACGCCTCAAGACCACTGCCACTGTTTTTAATAATATTAAAACATCAAGCAATAGTGTTTTATTTTTAATATAATACAAATCGTATTGCAGTTTTTCCATAGCGTCTTCAACAGAAGCGCCGTAGGGAAAGTTTATTTGCGCCCAACCAGTGAGCCCGGGTTTTACCAAATGCCTCATTGAATAATGGGGAATTTTTTTATTTAACTCTCCGACAAATTCCGGTCTCTCTGGGCGCGGACCAATAAAAGACAAATCTCCCTTAAGCACGTTCCATATTTGGGGCAGTTCATCTATTCTTGATTTGCGCAGAAAGTTGCCGACAAAGGTTATTCTTTTGTCTTTTTCTTTTGCCCATTCGGCGCCGTTTTTTTCAGCCAGGCCATCCGGCGATAAAGCGACCATAGACCTAAATTTCAAAATGTTAAAAATCTTTCCATTCTTTCCCATTCTCTTTTGCTTTATTAGAGTGGGTCCTTTACTGTCTATTTTTATTGCGATTGCGACAAATGGATAAATAACCAAAAAGGCGGCAAGAAAAACAAAAGAGGAGATCATATCTATCACTCTTTTGAATTTTTCATAATTTTCTTTTTTAGTTTCTGCTAAATTTTCCAAAAACCAAATTTCGCTTATCATGGAAACGGGAATCTTGCCGGTGATTGATTCGTAAAATTTTTCAAAACTGGCGACGTTTCGTCCCTCCAAAATCATATTGTACAAAATTTGCGCCAATTCCTGATTTTGCCTGATTTCTTCCGGGGCGACGATAAGATTGGCTGACAGCAGATCGCTGGCGATTGCGTATCCGAGTTGCGGGCGACTTTTTAAAAAATCGGAAAATTTATCCGCCTCTTTTGATTTTCCAAGAAAGAATATTTTTATTTTTGTTCCCGCCATTGATAAAGAAAGATTTATTTTTCTCCAAACCATAACTAAAAAGAATCCGACAAAAAGATTAATAAAAAGACTTGTTTTTGGCGTGATAAGAAAAAGGGGGATTAAATAAAACATAAGCATGGCCAAAACGCCGCCCGCAGCCATTGCTTTAAAAATTTGATTCCTTAAATATCCCGCGGACGAGAATTTCTCTATGTCATAAAGGCCGGCGATGTAAAATATCGCTATCCAAACAAAATAAATAAACAAAAATGGAAAACCGTAAAGTTTCCATAATGTTTTATCCGGCCACGAACCATAGCGAACCATTAAGGTAATTAAAAGGCTTATATAAAGAAACAGCAGGTCCCCTGCCATTATTGTGATTTTTTTTAGGCGATTGCCGTAAGTCATTGTTTTTATATTAGCATAACATTATTTTTTATGGTATTCTTTCAAAGTATGGAAAAATTTCTTAAAATAATAAGGTATTTGATTTTAGGCGGTATTTTTCTCATCCCTTTTATCCCTCTAGTGGTTTCGTCATCTTTATTTTTCCCCTTTATTACGGGTAAAAACTTTTTCTTCAGAATTTTAACTGAGATCATTTTCGGGCTTTGGCTGATTTTGGCAATTTACGATAAAAAGTACAGGCCGAAATTTAACAGGCAAAATCTGGTTTTAATATTTGCTTCTGTTTTTATTTTTATCCTCATTTTATCAACCATTTTTAGCGTTAATCCTTATCGCAGCTTTTGGTCCAATTATGAAAGAATGGAGGGCTTAGTTACTTTCCTCCATCTTTTTGCCTTCTTTTTAGTTTTAATTAGCGTAATGAATCCGCCGGCTGGCGGAGAGAAACTTTGGAAGTGGTTTTTTAATGTTTTATTAGATGTAAGCGTAATTGTAGGCATATACGGATTAATGCAGTTTGGCGGAGTATTGGAAACTCATCAAGGGAACAGGTTGGATGCCACCCTCGGAAATTCTTCCTATTTGGCCATTTATATGGTATTTCATATTTTTCTTGCTCTGATTTATTTATTTAGAACCAAAGAGTGGTATAGGTGGTTTTATCTGCCTGTGATTATTCTTGAAACAATAGTTCTTTACTACACCGCCACCAGGGGGGCAATTCTTGGTTTTATAGGAGGCCTCTTATTAGCTGCTGTTCTGATGGTATTGTTTGCCGCTGACAGAAAAATTAAAATTTTTAGCGCGGTGGCGCTTGGAACCGTAATTTTGCTGGTCGCGGTTTTTTTAATTTTTAAATCATCTCCATTTGTTTCCAAAAGTTTGGTTCTTTCGCGTTTCTCAAACATTTCCTTTCAAGAAACCACCACCCAGTCGCGTCTTACAATATGGAAAATGAGCTGGGAGGGTTTTAAGGAAAGACCGGTTTTGGGATGGGGTCTGGAAAATTACAATCTTATTTTTAACAAATATTATCAGCCCATTCTCTGGAAACAGGAGCCATGGTTTGACAGGGCCCACAATGTCTTTTTTGACCGGCTGACAACCAACGGCATATTGGGGCTACTCTCTTACTTCGGTCTTTTTACCTGCGGGATATATTGCCTATGGCGCAAAAGAGACGAAATCGGTTTTTCGGTCTACGATTCAATTTTTATTACCTCAATGTTTGCCGCTTATTTTGTCCATAATTTTTTTGTATTTGATAATATTGTTAGCTTAATTTTATTTTTTATTTTTATTGCGTATATTTCATCAAAAATTAACGCTCACAACAAGCAAGATAAGATACAAAATTCCATAGACGCTTCCAATCTCGGACTCAAATCTACTTACGCAATGATTGTTGGTATTACTACTATTTTTGTTGTTTATTTTATAAATGTTCCAGCAATTTTGGCTTCTAATAATTTGATAAAAGCTTTTACTTTTTTACAACAAGGGGATGGTCGCAATACTCTTCAAGAGTTTCAGCAATCCATAGATAGAAACTCTTTGGGCACGACGGAGGCGCGCGAACATCTGGCTAATTTTGCGGCCCAGGTTGCCAAGCAGCCAAACATTGACGCCAATCTTAAAAAAGAAGTCGTTGATTATGCCGCTTCTGAAATGAAAAAGCAGATTGAACGATTCCCGGGCGATATTCGTTACATGACATTTCTTGGTGTTGTGGACAACGCGGCGGGAAGATATGATGAGGCCGCTGAAATTCTAAATGAGGCGATTGCTCTTTCTCCGAATAAGCAAATGCTGTATTTTGAATTGTGCGCTTCTTATTTAAACAAAAAAGAATACAGCAAGGCGGTTGAGATATCTAAAAAAGCATTTGAGCTTAATAAAAGTTTTGATGAGGCAAGAAAAATTTATGTCGCGTCATTAATTTACAACGGGGAATTTGACGAAGCGGACCATATTTTAATGGAAGGATTTGGAACAACAATAGTGGCTGATGACAGGATATTGAAGGCGTATGCGGAAAAAAAAGAATTTGCGAAGATTGTAACTATTTTGGAAAAATTAGTGGAAGAGCAGCCAAATAATTTCCAATATCACCTCGCTTTGGCAGCAAATTATTTGCAAATAAATGAGCGCCAAAGGGCGATTGAACAATTGCAAAAAGTGATTGAACTAAAGCCGGACTTCAAACAGCAGGGCGAGTATTATATAAACGAAATTAAAGCGGGAAGGAATCCTTGACTTTTTTTGCAGGATTTGCTATATATTAAGTATGTGAGTGTTTTCTCTTGCTTTATTGCGGGAGGGAGCCAATATATGTCTGCGTAAGCCCCCTCGAAAGAGGGGATTTGCGTTTTTGTTTGTTTTTTATCCACATGTTCGTTATTATCCACATAATCTGTGATATAATAATATAACAATACCCAAATGAAATTGTCATTTTTTTCTCAAAAACTTACTCCATGGGCTTTTCTCTCGTGCGCGATACTCGTTGTTGTTTTAATAGCAACCGTCGTCTTTGCTTCTCCTCCAAGCACCCCTTACGCTCCGGGCGCCACCCTAGACCCTTCCTGCTCCCCGGGGGATACTAATTGCACGGTTTATTCTCCTCTTACGACCACTCTCACCGCCACGACTACAATGACGATGAATAATTTTCCTCTGAATTTCAATTCAGGCACCTTATATATTGATTCACTAAATAGTAGAGTCGGCATCGGGACGACGAACCCGGAGTCAAAAGTTCATATAATTGGAACTAAAACATTGACTGGAAATCTTTTTCCCTTAATCATCACAGATGATACAGCTTTGGCGGCTGGAGTCGGAGGAGGTATAAATTTTTATGGTAGATATACTGCGGGGTCATATACAACTGCTGGGAGTATGGATACTTATAAGGAAAATGCTACTGATGGTGATTATGGATTCGGTTATAGATTCTTCACAAGACAAAATGGTGTGAGTCTAGTCCAAGAAAGGTTGCGAATAACAAGTAGCGGCAACGTCGGCATCGGGACGGCGGGACCGGGGAGCAGACTCACTGTTGCTGATACATTTACCGCAGCCGAAATAGCGGTACTTAATACTGCCGGGACAAAGATGGTAGGGCTAAGTTCTACTTTTAGTGAAGGTGATTTAAGTATTTACAATAGTGCCGCAGCAAAGAAAGTTTTTCTTACTGCGTATGGTGACAGTTATATACTGCAGGGCAACGTCGGCATCGGGACGGCGGGACCTGCTTCACGCTTACACGTTACGGGAAGCGCAGATGATGGCACGGGGGCAATAACCCTAGGTACATCAGATATTGTTAATGGGTATATAAATACTGCCGATGGGATATATTTCAACATTGATTCGAATAACAATTCAAATAGCAACAATTTTGTTTTTGCTGCAAACAGGTCAGGAAGGGCGGCTGGGACGGAGTTGATGAGAATACAAGAAACCGGCAACGTCGGCATCGGGACTAATGAAACTCTTATATCGAGATTTCATGTTAAAGGTAGTGCCTCGGTTGCGGCTGAGGATACAGTTAATAAGTTATCTGCTGACGGAACTTTCGATACCTCTACTAACTGGACACCTGGCGCAACATGGACAATCGGTACATCAAAAGCCTTACATATAACGGGAACAGCTACACTTTCGGGAACAACAACCGTTGTTAGTACAAATCTATATGCAGTTAATTTCACCGTTGCCGATGTAACAACGGGGTCTATGACAGTGCAATTGGGGGCTTATGATTCCGGTATAACTATAAGTACATCTGGAGCAAAAACTGTATATATTTTTGCATTGGCAACCAACGCTGCCCTTACCTTTACGCCAACAAACACCTTTAATGGCAGCGTAGATAATGTGACAATTCATCAAATGATTAGATCAACTCCTGATGGAATTATCCAAGCCAGTGATGACACTAACTCCAATGCAGGTATGATAGAAATACGGGCAATCGGTGCGCTTAAATACAGCGTGGCAACAGGTTATCATGCGGGACAATTTAATACCACGGGTAATGTTACCGCTTTCGGCTATGAAGCAGCTCAAAATAATGTTACGGGAATTATAACCGCAATAGGACATGAGGCCGGAAACTACAATACGACTGGAAATGCAACACTGGTTGGCTATGGGGCTGGATACAACAACACTACTGGAACAATTGTAGCTATAGGGCAAAATGCTGGTTATGATAACACTTCTGGAAATTTAGTCTCTGTGGGTTATTTGGCAGGACAGCATAATACAACTGGGATTTTAACTGCCGTCGGAAATAATGCAGCCAGACAAAATACAACAGGGGACATAACCGCTATCGGAGCGAGTGCTGGTTTGAACAATACGACTGGGAAATCTACATTAATTGGAGGATATGCTGGTTATTATAATACAGGAGGCAATCTGACTGCCGTAGGAGAATCCTCTGGTTATTACAATACAACAGGTTCCCTACTTGCCTTGGGTCATTTTGCAGGACGTAGGATGGATCTTGGTGGGTATGATCCAGTTACGGATACTTATGCAATCCTCATAGGTCAAGAAGCAAGTCGTTCCGTGGTGAGTGCTACTGCATTGACAAATTACATTGGTATTGGATATCAAGCACGAGTTAGCAAGTCAAATCAAGTTGTTCTTGGAAATTCAAATATTACGGAAACACTTTTATATGGCAATGTCGGCATCGGGACGACGACGCCGGGAACTTCGCTTTCTTTGGGGGATACGGGGGCAAATACAATAAACATCAGTGCGACTGCCACTTCAACCTTTGGTTCAGGACTTGACATAAAAACGGGTTGCTTCGCCATCAACGGAACTTGCGTGGGAGGAGGAACTTCCGGCATCACCACCCTCGGCGCCCTCAACCAAGGCCAGACGGGAAGTTCCCAAACTTTGGCCACCAGCTCGGACACCAACATCGGCCTCCAGATTGTTTCCTCGGGCAACTCGCACACCTTCACCTCCCAATGGATAGGAACTTTGGCGGCCGGCCGGGGAGGCACGGGCATCGGCACTCCTTCCGCAGCCGGAGTTATGCTCGGCTCCTACGCCGGAGGCGCTTGGCAGCAGTTGGCCACTTCCTCTCTGGGATTAAGCACCACCAATATTATTGAGGGCACCAATCTTTTCTACACCGATGCCAAAGTCAACACCTACATTCACGGTTCCTCCACCATTCCCAAGACCTACACCGCCAACAGCTTCACTGGTTTGCAGACATTAAATGGCGGTCTGACCATCGGCGCTCTCAACGGACCGCTGCACGCCAACAACGGAGTGGTGGCCGCCACCACTTCTGTCGGGGTGGTCTACGGCGGCACGGGAGTTTCCACCTTCGGCCAAGGTTGGTTGCATTCTTCTGGAGGAACAACGGCTTTAACTTCTTCCACTTCACCGACGGTTAACTACATCACGGCCACCAGCACCACCGCCACCTCCACTTTCTCGGGAGGATTTACCGCAGGCAACAACGCTGGGCTTGTTATTAATCAAACCGCTCCCGCTAATTCTTTGTATATTAACTCCGCTGGGAATGTGGGGATAGGGACGATGGTGCCTGCCGCAGTTCTTCAAGTTGGAGTGGGAACACCGTATACAGCTATTGGACAAGTTGATATATGGCAAGCGAGTAAGCCTGATGATAGTGTTGGCAACATAAATATATATGCCGATAATGCCGCAACAATAAATACCGGCGGAAGTATTGCTTTTGGTGGAAATCGTTTAACGGGAAATCCATATATATTTGGAAAAGTTGCTGGACGCTCTGAAAGCGGAAGTGGTTGGGCTGGTTACCTACAGTTTCTTACAACTGCTGCTGGTGCAGGTATTTTTGAGAGAATGAGAATTGACTCCACCGGCAACGTCGGCATCGGGACGACGACGCCCGTCTATAAATTAACCGTGAATAGCACGAATGCCACAGATAACCTCTTTCAGGTAGCC
>JBAZPC010000007.1:0-34560 GCA_041648395.1 Minisyncoccota bacterium
TTTAAATACGGCTCAATAAAATAATAAGCTCCGTAAGAAAGGCCGATAATAACCACCCATTTCAAAAAAACTAAAACATTGCCAACCATTCTGGCGCGATTCATTTTTTTAAGTATATCCAGACCCTCTTGCGAAACCTCAATGTTTTTCTTCATTAATTGCTTTAATTCTTCGTCCATTGTTTTTATTCTAGCAAAAAAACGAAAAAAGAAAAGGCCCGGCCAAAAAGAACCGAGCTTTAAAAAATAGGTTTTTCTCCTATAAGAGAGACCCGCGCGCGGATTTTTAGTCCGATCAGGCCTCTCTCTCAAGTGAGAAAAAAAATTAAATTATTGGGACAATTCTCCCTGTTATATCGCACGGGACACAGAAGTCAACCCTGATTTGTGTGGTCCCAAACGAAGATTCTACCTTATACGCAGGTCCTCTAGGGGTGTCTATTTCCCCCAACACTTTTACTTTTTTCCCCGCAATCACCTGAACTGCAGGAAATAAGTGGTTTTTAAACGAAGCCGGAATCCTTACAAACTTTGGTAATAACATACTATTCCTTTCTGTTTTTTGTTTCGGTTTTTAAAAAACAGCGTCCCTTAACCTCCTTTCTTTTTGAATTTAGCAAGTACTTTCTAAAACCACTATAGCATATCCCATAAAAAAAGCAAGGGCGCCATGGGTTTATCCACATGGCGCCTTAGTTGTTAGACAGGATAAAAAATCCGTTTTCTTTTTCAATGCTTTCCACTGCCTCCTCTGCGGTAATCAATCCTTCATTAACAAGGTGCGCCGCTATCAGAACTTTTCTGCAATTATAGGGAGTGGTCATTCTCATTAAATCTTCAAGTTTTATTATCCCGTCTTTTTTTTCTTTTATTTTCTCAAAAAATTTTTTAAGGTCCATTTTACACCTCCTCTTTATAGAACAACAAAAAGATCTCTTTAGTTTCAGAGTAGCAAATATAATTTTAGTGTCAATGGCTTTCGTTTTGGACCCACGGGGAATCGAACCCCGTCTCCCTCCATGCCATGGAGGTGTAATGCCAGTTTACTATGGGCCCCCATTTGCCCTCGAAGGGAATCGAACCCCCATCTCTTCCTTAGGACGGAATTGCTCTATCCATTGAGCTACGAGGGCTCTTTTTAAATTTCCAGCAACTGCTCTATTCTTTTCCTGTCAAAACCAATGATAATTTCTCCGCCTATCTCTATGACCGGCACACCCATCTGTCCTGTCTTCTTTATCACCTCGTCGCGTTTGGCGGCGTCAACGGAAAGGTCAAACTCCGTGTATTCTATCCCCTTCTCTTTGAACCAATCTTTCGCTATTCGGCAATAAATACATGTCGGCGTTGAATAAATAAATACTTGCTTCATAATAAATAAAATGCTAGCATGTTTTTATGTGCCTCGCAACTCCCATGAAAATAAAAGAAGTAAACGGCAACAAGGCCGTGGTGGAGTCAGAAAGCCATAGCCATGAGGTTAACATAGATCTGCTGAAGGACGTGAAAGTCGGCGATTATATCCTGGTGCACGGCGATATGGCGATAAACAAAGTGGCGCCGGAAGACGCGAGAAAGATAATAGAGATGGTAAATGAAAAAAAATAGTTCTTTAAAAACAAAAAGGAAGGATGGTGAAAAAATGGAGAAAGACGGAGTAATACTGGCTTGTATGTATTCATGGAACTGCGAACATGCAAGCATATTCAAAATTTCGGAAGAGCTAAAAAGTTTTGTAAGTTTTGTTAAAAAAGGGGGAAACGGCGGGGAAAGAATAAGAACGTTGCTTGCTCAACTCAGCAGTTTCAAGCATTACAAAAATATCGCTGCTCTGAATGGGATTAAAGATTCTTTTGATCCTCGGGTTGTTTCTTCCTACTGGACTGGTGACTCTAAATTAGAGGGGGGTATTCATCACAATTACACCACACTAGAACCTCTTCTTAAAACACCAATAGGTGTTATCCACGCAGAGACAGTAGATGAATGCTTTGTTCATCCTGCAAAAGTGATCAAGGTTAAAAAAAACTTGCTGGTTGTGGAATATCAGCCAGTCAAAAAAAACAACAACAAGTTAGTTTTAGCTAAACCCAGGAGAAAAGAGATAAAAAACGCTTTTGTAAAAAAAATCTGGACAGGAGGTTATATCACAACTCATTTTTCAGATGCGGTTGAAACGATAACTTTTAAGGAATTCGGAATCCTAAAAGCAATATCCTTACAATCTTTAGCTAAATTTAACGGCGCCAGATTTAGTGCTTAGTGCACCGAACAAGTGATGCAAGGGTCATAAGCGCGAACGAGCATATTTAGGAGCCGTTCGCGCTCTTTTATTTCTTTATCTTTATGCTGTTCAAGCAGTGCTTTGGCTGATTTTTCTATTGATGTTAAATTTTGCACAGTTGGGGTGATTATATTCGCGTAAATAATTATTCCTTTTTCATCAAGGTGAATTTCGTGATAAAGCCCCCCTCTAGGGGCCTCAATAGCGCCGATTCCTTTATAACCGACGCCAGGCGTCGGTGAATCACCAACGCCTGGCGTCGGTTGAGCGTCCATTTCCATATCCAAAAGTTTTTTGATTATTTCTTTCGCCTCTTTGTGAAAGAGCGCAATTTCAATCGCCTGCGCTATATTATTATGGAACGGATTTTGAAAATCCAATTTATATTTTTTATTATCACCTAACGCTAGGCGAGCTAGCGACCCCACCAGCATTTCCTTCCCCTGAAATTTTCCGAATTTTGCCGTGGAGTAATCGCGTAACTCTTCTTCTATGTTTTGTTTGTAATTTTTAATATCAACACCGAGTGTTTCTCCGTCAACACTCGGTGTTTTACTAATGATTTTGTCGTCAACTTGCGCCACCAGCTCCAAACCAACTTTCAGCGCCGGATATTCAAGCCCGCTGAAAAGTTTTTCCGTCCATTTTGCATCCTCCCCTGTTTCTTCCAGTTTTTTCAGTAAGTTTTTTAAATCCTCCTTTGATGGAATCTTGTGGAATCCCCCAACAGTCGTGGTTGTGGGATGCACGTTTCTCCCCGCCACCACATAAGCGATTTCATCACCCAATTCTTTGAGCGCCAGCGCCTTGCCGAACGACTTCGGATCTTTTTGCGCCAATTCCGTTCCCCTATCAATGCCGACATAGTCAGGCAAAACCAAAAAGAAAAGATGAAGAACGTGGCTTTGAATCATTTGTCCGCAAACCATCAGCCGGCGAAGGAGCCGTGAGGTCTCGTTTATTTTTATGCCATAGGCGTTTTCAATCGCTGCTAGAGAAGCCAAGTTGTGCGCGATCGGACACACTCCGCAAATGCGCGGCGTTATCCAATGCGATTCTTCGGCTGTCCGGCCAACCAAAATGCCTTCAAAAAGCCGTTCCCCTTCATGCACATTAAGCTTGACTGAATTATTATTCCAATCAACCGCCAAACTTCCATGCCCTTCTATTTTCGCTATAAATTCATTTGTTATCATAAATTAGTATTTAGTACTCAGTAGTCAGTAGTCAGACAATTTTATTTATTTTCTGAGTACTAACATACTGGCTACTGATTACTTTTAAATTCTCTACTTCTACTATGGAACATTGTCAGATATCTTTCTATTGTTTCTTTGTCCGCCACGCGCTCCAAAGTTTTTATCATGGCCGGAATGTTTGCCTCTTCGCGAACGCCGAAGCATCCATAGCACGGCGAACCGCCAGAAACGCAGACCGCCTTGCATCCGCCCTGCGTTATGGGCCCGAGGCACGGCTTATCTTCCTCCGCGATTCTGCATTTATTCCCCGCCTGTTTGCATTCAAAACAAGTTGAATATCCGCGATACGACGGCGTTTTGCCGGAAAGTAATTCTTCCAACACTTTTACCACATGGTCTTCATCAACCGGACAGCCGTGAATGGAAAAATCAACTTTAACGTGCGCGCTCAACGGCAGGGCGTCAACGCCGCGCGGATGGTATTGGGAAGAATAAATTTTTTCGTACCACATCTTTCTGTCTTTTTCCGGCATGATGGCGGGTACACCGCCGAGGGCGGCGCAAGCGCCAAGTGCCACAATAACTTTTGAATTTTCGCGAAGCTCTTTTAATAAATCAATTTCATGCTGTGTAATCGGCGTGCCTTCAATGATAGTTATATCATAAGGGCCCGGTTCAAATCTTTCCTGCCCCAACCGCCAGTTCACGATATCAACTTTATTTTCAAGCAAAAGAAGCTTCTCGCGCAAAGAAACTAATTTGACTTCACATCCCTCGCAGTCGGTAAAATCATAGATGGCAATTTTTGGTTTTATCATAAGCTTTCAGTCATCAGCTTTCAGCTGTCAGACTTTTTTATTTTTTTAATTAAACCGAAAATCATCGCGCTGATTTCGTCTAATTCTTCTCTTAATTTTTCTAAACTTTCTTGGTCAGATAATTTTAATTTCTCAATAATGTCTATTATAGCATGTACTTCGTATGTTGACCTCATGGCTATTTTTAAAAAACGGCCGAATTCCGTGTCAAATCCAGAACCGGCACCTTCGGCGATATTTAGCGAGATGCTCATCGTTGCTCTTCTTAATTGGCTTATTATTCCAAATTTTTCGTTATCAGGAAGTTTTTTTGAAAAATCATAAACATTAACAGTAAACTCTAATGATTTTTGATAAACATCCAATTTTTCAAACTTCCGCATATTGTTTTATATTTCTTCTAGTGGGTAGACATCTAGTGCGACTTCTTCGTATGGATGTACCTTTTTTATAGCTTCTATTACTTCCTTTAATTTTTCGCGACTGCAAACAACTTCAATTCTTTCTTCGTTGACGAGCTCTAATTTATTTTTTTCGCCAATTGCCGGATTTGCACCTTTTTCAGGTAAAAATCTACCAACACCCTTGGAGGAAAAACTGCAAAAACTATAATTGCCAATTTTCCCCGCTCCAGCATCGCCTATTGCTTTTCTTACTATATCTGCGTTGGCTTCGGGTACAAATACTACAATTTTTACTAAGTTTGACATAATTTTAAAGCTGAAAGCTGACGACTGACAGCTGATGGCTAGTCGACATTCTTGTCGACTTCATCATAATTAAACACCGGGCCGTCGGTGCAAACGTATTTTGACCCTGTGGTGCAATGCTGGCACTTCCCCACTCCACACTGCATCTTGCGCTCCATGCTCACAAAAATTCTCCTGTCGGAAATTCCCAACGGCCGTAAAATTTTCTCCAGCGCGTCGGTCATCGGTCCCGGTCCGCACATTGTCGCCACGGCGTTGTTCGCGTCAATTTCTATTTCCTTGACCAAATCCGTCACGAAACCGACGTGCCCCGTCCAGCCCGGCGCGGGCTTATCAATCGTCACGATGACTCTTATATTTTCTTTTTTCCATTCTTCCATTTTGTCTTTCAAAAGGACTTCCTCTGGGCTTTTGGCGCCGTAAAGCAAATAAACTCTGCCGAATTTGTCCCTGTTTTCCATAATAAGATCCAATAAAGACGAAATGGGCGGAATACCGCAACCGCCGGTCGCCGCCACGATATCTTTGCCAATCATAAAATCCAGAGGGAAGCCATTCCCAAACGGCCCGCGTATTTCAACCTCATCTCCTTCTTTTAAAGAGTGTAATAATTTTGTGACAATGCCACCGGTATTTCTCACCGCAATTTCTATGTGTCTTTTTTCGTACGGCGACGATAACGGCCCGAACGGCGCCTCGCCGTAGCCGACTTTACCGACAAGAATAAACTGCCCGGGAATAAAAACCATTTCTCCTTCACTTAACTCAAAATCTTTTTTGTCTTTTTCAAACCTGAACAGCTTCACCGTCGGCGACTGCTCAATAATTTTCGTCACTATTACGCTTTGGGGGAGGTAAATATTTTTCATAAATAAGTAGTCAGTATGTTAGTAATCAGTAGTCAGACATTTTGGTCAGACCTTTAACGATTTTATTAATCCTGCGATCATTGCTGAAATTTCGTCTAAATCTTTCTTTAAATCGTCCAGTGTTTTTTGGTCGCTGTAATTCAATACTTCAATAATATCAAAAATTGAACTTACTTCATAGGCGGAACGCAAAGACATCTTCAAAAATCTTTTAAACTCCAGATTAAAACCGGAGCCGGCGCCTTCCGCGATATTTAAAACAATACTTGCGGTTGCTCGTCTTAACTGACTTATAAGTCCAAATTGTTCCTCTTTAGGCAAAGAATTGGAAAATTTATAAACTTTTCCGGTAAATTTTAATGCTTTTTGATAAACGCTTAATTTTGCGAAGCGGTGCATAATATTTAGTAGTTAGTATGTTAGTAGTCAGTAGTCAGTAATTAGACAAATTAAGCGCCGATATATCTAAATCTTGGAATCAATTTGTCGTCAATTTTTACTTCTTCTAAAAACATTTCCAACGGACGAACCCATAAGTTATTGTTTCCGTAGAGCGCCTTATACACGACTAAATATTCTAATGTTTCACTATGGCGCGCAACCCCAACAACTTCGTATTGCTTGCCTTTATAGTGTTCGTATTTACCAATTTTTATTTTGTTTATATTTTCTTCGTTCATAAAAATGTCTGACTACTAACATACTGATTACTGACTACTCTTCCTATAATCTTCCAAAATTTTTCCTAATATCTCTTGTATATCAATTTTTGCCGGGCAATATTTTTTGCATCTCCCGCATCCCACGCACTGGGGCTTACCGTATTCAAGATAAGCCCGCACGAATTTGTGATAAAACCAATTATAATATCTTTCTTTGATCGTGGGACGGAAACTATGGCCTCCTGAAATTTTTGCGAACCCAGGCAAGGTGCAGGCGTCCCATTTTCTGCATCGTGTGCATTTGTCGTCCAAACCGACTCTGTCTTCCACAGAAAAGCAATGGCATATCGGGCAAACATAAGTACAGATTCCGCAACCGAGGCATTGGTTGCGCAGTTCTTCCCAAATCGGATGATTGTCCCGTGACCATTCAACGGCGTCTTTCAGTGTTTCGGAATCAAGAAGCAACTCGCGCATTGATTGAGACCATTCGGGGAGCGGATTTCCGGTTGGTTCTATTTTTATTTCATTTTCATTTATTTCCTCAAAAAAATCTTTGTTTTTTAAAACAATATTGTTGCCTTTTTTTGTGTTGGCAAAGACCCTAAAAATTTTTCCGTCCTGTTGCCCGCCGACAATATGAACACTTTGGAGAACAATATCGCCCCCGGGCGCGGCAGACATCTCCCCCTCCACGATGCCGATAACCGTCGCTTTGTTTCTTTTTTGAAAATAGAAAAAATCTTCATTCGTCCCGCCCATTATTTCATCAAGATAGGTAAGCGCCTCCAATGCCGGCAAATGCAAACCAAATAAAATAAACTCTCCTGTCGGCGCTTTGGTCGTGCTTATTTTCCCCTTTTTATCAGCGGAAAATGTCTCCTGCTCCGGCGGAAAAAAATATTTTTTGAAAGGCAAAGGATCACCGGCATTCCGTAAATCAATAAAATCAAACTCCTCCTTAAGTTTTTCAATTAAACCATCTAATTGTTTCTCGGCAATAATTAGCATTGTCTAAATAATAACAAAATCCCGTCATAAATACAAAAAACCAACATCGCCGCGCCCGACATCACCTTGCGAAGTCAAGGTGGGTGGGTAAGTCGGTTAAGATAGTGCCTCGCGTCTTATTTTTAAGTTTCATAATTATTTTTATCGTCTAATTGAGCTAATGCTTCATGTGTAGTTAATTGAGGAAATTTCTTTTGCAAAGCTTTTTCTATGTACCGAGATAAATTTGCTACGGCAGGATTTTCGCGGGGTAAATTTTCAATATTTGGGTTATTTTTTAGAATTTCAAACAAAATATGAACATCTTTTTTGTTTAATAAAAACTCGTCATCAACTTTTAAAATTTCTAGGAAATTCTCTTCTGTTAATTTTTTTTCTGCTAAAAGCTGATTGATGCTTTTTTTAGAATCCTCAATAAATTTTATTTTTAGAGGATTTTCGACTATAACATCTCCGTTATTTTCAAAAGCCTTCATCATTTGATCTGTTCTTAACCCATGCCCCGTAGTAGTTCGTAATGATCGTCGTATTTTGGGATACACTATAGCTTCTGGCGCGTATATTATTTTACCGACTTTACTTAATTTTTTGCCGAATGTGGTATCTTCTTCGCCAGCAATTTTATCTATTCCTCCCACTTTAGCAGCAGCAAACGCACGACTAGCCATATTGGCGCCATTAAAACTTATTTCATTATTTGTTTCGCCAATAATATCTTTTATATTTTTTCTAATGAAATCACTATTTGGAAATAATTTTTGCATTTTGGACCAATAAGTACGAAATCTTTTATTCATCTCTGTAAAATCAATTTTTTGCTTTTCATTTAGATAGTCTTCACCTTGCTCCATTTGAATAGGGCCAGTTACACCAACCACCGACTCATCATCAAAGGCATTTAATAAAGATGCAATATATTGAGAACCTAGGCGAGTATCAGCATCAGTGTGAGCTATTATGCCATTTTTATTTTGATTTTCTAAAAATCTTGCTATTGATTCAGCAAGACCTCGTTCTCGAGCACCACCAACATTTGCAAGTTCTTTTGAAAAAGCTTTCTCTTTTGTTGACTTATCAATTGCAAATATATTAATTTTCGAATCTCTAATTTTGTTTAAAATTTCTTTTTCTTTATTTGTAATATCACTAGGTAATAAATTTTCATCGCCGTTTTGCAAATAAGTTAGCATTGAGAGAGAGTCTTTGTTTTCCTTCTTTATTTTACCTAATGTTTCTTTACTATTATTGACAACACATATAACCTCGAAGTTATCAATGTCAACATCCTTTTGATCAGCAAAGGAAAGAAGCGTTCGACTAAAAATATCCTTTCTTTCAGCGTATACAGGTATCACAACAGAAACTTTGCATTCTTGATGCATCGGAGTTTCTATGCGTTTTTCGGTCGGCGGCAATTCTTTTTTTATAAATTCCCGAACTTGCTCAAGTTCGTTAATTTCTTCTATTTTTTCAGATTCCATTTCTTTTATTTCTTCTGTCCTTTGTGAGTTTTCAAAACCCATAAGAAAATCATATCATATTTTAGTATTATTCAAAGAAAAAACTTGCACTATGTGCACCACCGAGTGGCGCACAAAATGCGTTATTTTTCTTTTTCAATATCTTCAACCTTTTCAATAAACCAAGATAGAAACTCGTATGTCAGCCATGATTTGCAAACGACGCAATCCAAAGAAATTTGGTCTTTCCCGATATGCCCGCATTTTTTACCGAAATTTTTCTGAATAAAATTTTTAAGCTCTTTTTGGTATTTTTTGCTATTTTTAACAAATTTGCTTTTCATACCAGTTCATCGTAAGTCCAACACATTTTTTATAACTTCCTTTAAGCCAGGTAAATCAACTTGGCAGGTGTCCCAAACAATTTTCGTATTAACGCCGAAATATTCGTGCGTTAAAACATTTCGCATATCTATGATGTCGCGAAACGGAATATGAGAATAATCGTTTTTTAATTTCTCGCTTAAATTATTGGACGCCTCGCCGATAATTTCCAATTCCCGCACAACGGCATCAATTGTCTTTTTGTCTTTAGAAAATAATTCGTAATTAAACCCTTCCAAGTATTCTTCAATACTTTCTATCGCCTCCAAAATATGGTTTAGATAAACATTATCTTCCTTCATAAATGGTCTCCGCCTCGTTGAGCACAGCTTCCCTGATAAATTTGCTTAGCGCATCGGGAGTCAAAAGGTCAACCTTTTTTCCGATAAATTCTCCGAGTCGCCTTTGGATTCTGACAAACTCAAAAAAGCCAATTTTGGCATTTGGTTTAAATTCAACGAGAATATCAACATCACTGTTGTTTTTCTCTTCATTACGCAAATAAGAGCCAAATAATGACGCCCTTTTTATGTCGTTTACCGCGGGATCATTTATAATCGCTTCAGATATGCGTTTTTTTACTTCTTCTTTTCCCATAATTGAGATAATACCAAAAAAATTGCATTTGAGCAATATTTGCGAGATACGAGAATCGAACTCGTGTCTCTTGCTTGGGAAGCAAGCGTACTGCCATTATACTAATCTCGCTAGAATATATTTTTTACAAACTCCCAAATTTTTCCAAAAAATCCTTTATCTGCGCCTAAATTTATTTTATCATCTCCCGGACTTTTATCCATTATGGTCAAAACCTCTTCGCCCGGCTTTTTGACGCTGAATTTACCGCGAATTTCCTCCTCCAATCCGCTCTCTGTGCTTATTTTTACCGCCTCCGCCTCAAGCGCCGCCTTTCTTTTTTCCACATCCGCCAACTCCTGCGTTATTTTTTCATTCTTTATTTGGACATTTCTGCTTTTTATATAAATTTTAAAGGTGGAAATTATAAGAACAACTGCTATAATGGAAATAACGGCAAGCGAGATTGGCGAGAAAAATTTTTTATTAAAATCCCTTTTTTGCCTGAATTCGTTCATAATATAAATTATAGTACGTTAGTAACCAGTATGTTAGTAGCCAGACAAAAGAAAAGATTTCAAATAATTTGGGTAATAATAAGCCTTTTGGCTGTTGTCAGCATGGTGGCTTTTTTGCTTATCCCATTAATCGAGTAGTTATCTCTGCATCATCTTTATGAAAACATCGTGCGGGATGTCCACCTTTCCCATGCTTTTTAAACGCTGTTTCCCTTTTTTTTGCTTTTGCCAAAGTTTCATTTTTCTCGTTCTGTCTCCGCCATAAAGATAACCTGTGACGTCTTTTTTTAACGCGGAAATGGAGCGCGAAGCAATGATTCTCCCCAGCCCCTTGGCTTGGATTTTTATCACAAAAAGCGCCCGCGGAAGAATATTTTTTAGTTTTTCCGCCGCATCCTCCGCCTCTCTCTCTATTCTGCCTCTGCTGGTAATGCGAGAAAAGGCGGGAACAACATTTTCCGCCACCAAAATTTCCAACTTGACGACATCCGCCTCCCGCATATCCGTAATTTTATAATTCAGCGAGGCATAGCCGGCGCTTACGCTTTTCAATTCGTCAAAAAAATTTCTCATCAATTCACGCAGGGGCATCTTCACGTTTAAAATCGCGCGCCAATCGCTGAACTGGTCCGTCTCTCCCATTTCCGCCTCGTGTTCGTGCAAAATTTGCATGACAGCCCCTATTTTATCCGGCGGAGTTATAATTTGCATTTCAACCCACGGTTCGTAAACTTTTTTTATCAGATGCTCTTCCGGGAAAAAAGCCGGAGAATATATCTCCTCTTCCTTTCCGTCTGTAAAATAAATTTTGTAAGTGATGGTCGGCGAGGCCGTGATAAGATTTAATCCGAATTCCCTTTTTAAGCGCTCGGTTATTATTTCCAAATGAAGCATTCCCAAAAATCCGCATCTGAATCCCCTGCCCAGGGCGCCGCTCGTTTCCTCCTCAAAAGAAAGCGAGCTGTCTGACAGCCGTAATTTTTCCAGCGCTTGTTTTAAATTATTAAAATCGTCGGCTGTTTCCGGATAAATACTCGCCCAGACAACCGGCTTCGGCTGCATATAACCCGTCAGAGAAGGAAGAGGATTATCTTGCAAAACAACAGAGTCGCCCACCACGCCGATGCTCGGTTTTTTTATGTTCGTCACAATGTAGCCAATCTCACCGGCTGTGAGAACCGAAGACGGACTTCGATTTGGCGCAAAAATGCCGACTTCGCCGGCGATAAAATTTTCCTTCACCTGCGAAAGCGAGAGCTTGTCTCCTTTTTTTATGGCGCCGTCCGTCATTCTCACGTACAAAATAATTCCCTGATGATTGGAATATTCAAAATCGAAAATAAGCGCCCGTGGCCTGTCATTAAATTCAAATTTTGGCGGAGGCACGCGCGCGATAATTTCTTTTAGAAGATTCTCTAGCCCCTCGCCGGTCTTGGCAGAAACTTCAAGAATTTCCTTGGGAGTCGAACTCCCAAGTAAGCGTGTGATTTCTTCTTTTGTTTCTTTTATTCGCGCGGAAGCCAAATCAATTTTATTTATAACGGGAATTATCACGAGTCCTAAGGACTTCGCCATTTCCACGTTGCTGATGGTCTGCGCCTGCACGCCCTGTGTGGCGTCAACCAAAAGAATGGCACCCTCCACCGCCTTCAGCGCCCGCGAAACTTCATAAGTGAAATCAATATGGCCCGGGGTATCTATCAAATTAAGCTGATAGCTAACACCTGAAAGCTGAAAGCTCATTCTAACCGGCTGCATTTTTATCGTTATTCCTCTTTCGCGCTCCAGCTCCATCTGGTCAAGAAATTGCTCTTTCATTTTTCTTTTTTCCACCGTTTTCGTGAACTCCAAAAATCTGTCCGCCAAGGTGGACTTGCCGTGGTCAATGTGGGCAATGATGGAAAAATTTCTGATGTTTTTCGTGTCCATTATGAACGAATAATAGCTTAAAAACGCTTGAATTTCCAGCTAATTTCTGATAAACTGCAAGAATATGATTCAATATCTTACAAAAGAAAGTTTGCAAAAAGCGCAGGATGATTTGGAAAAACTGAAAAAGCATGGCCGGAAAAAAATATCCGACCAGCTCAAGCAAGCCATAGAATTCGGCGACCTTTCCGAGAACGCTTCATACACGGCCGCCAAAGATGCGCAAGCCAATTTGGAAAGAAAAATATTAGAGCTTGAAAATCTTATTAAAAACGCCATTGTTGTAGAAAAAAATACTGATGGCACGATTCAAATCGGCTCAACGATAAAAGTAAAAGAAAATCCGCCAGCTGGCGGAGAAAGTGAAATTTATGAATACACCATAGTCGGCACCCGCGAGGCCGATCCGGGAAAAAATTTAATCTCAAATGAATCCCCCCTCGGGAAGGCGTTTCTAGGAAAGAAAAAAGGAGAGGCCGTGGATGTGCAAACCCCCAGCGGTATCTCCCAATACGAAATCGTTGAAGTAAAATAAAAGGAAAGCCGGGCTTTCAGCGCCCGGCTTTTTTTGTAAAACGTCTTGTGATTATTGTGAAAAACTGCGTGAAAAATCTTAAAACAAAAAAATCAACTTCCTCCTTTTTGTTCAAGTATACAACTGAAACAATAAACGCAATCGCCGCAAAAATTTCAAAGTCCATTCTTGTCATTTCCCCCTCCCTTCAAAATTAAAAAACTATTTCTGTTTTTAGTTTAGCACGAAGAACACCATATTGCAAGGCGTAATTTTTTTGATATGATAGTAAATACATTGCGCGTGTGGCTCAGTGGTAGAGCACGTTCCTGATAAGAACGGGGTCGAAGGTTCGATTCCTTCCACGCGCATTAAATAGTTTTATAATATTCTTTATTTTGTTCCGCTCAAGCAGTCTCAAATTAGAGCTCCGAGACCAACACTCTTTTTCAGCCCTGAGGCCGAACCGACCTAGTTCCGACTTTACATCGGAATTAGTTTAAATTAATCCACGACCAGGTTCCCCTAGCCGTGCCTTGTTACGACTTCGTCCCTGTTACCGAATTTACCGTAATTCCCCATAAGGGACCATCGGGTACCCTCGGCTCCCTTGACGTGACGGGCGGTGAGTACAAGACTTGAGAACGTATTCACCGCGGTATAGCTGACCCGCGATTACTAGCGATTCCAACTTCATGAGGTCAAGTTGCAGACCTCAATCCGAACTGAGACGCACTTTGATGGGATTAGCTCCGCCTTTCGGCATTGCGGCCCTTTGTATGCGCCATTGTATCATGTGTGTAGCCCAGGGCGTCAGAGGGACATGCTGACTTGGTGTCATCCTCTCCTTCCTCCCCCGTTTGGGGGCAGTCTCGCCTGACACTTGTAACAGACAACGAGGGTTGCGTTCGTTACCCCACTTAAGGGAACAATTCAAACCACGAACTGACAACAGCCATGCATCACCTGTCCAACCGTTCCTTGTGAGAACTCCTGTCGTTTCCAACAGGATTCGCTTGGATTTCAAGCCCTGGTAAGGTTCTTCGTTTATCGTCGAATTAAACCACATGATCCACCGCTTGTGCAAGTCCCCGTCTATTTCTTTGAGTTTTAGCCTTGCGGCCGTACTTCCCAGGCGGTTCTCTTAACGCGTTAGCTTCGCCTCCCCAAGGGTCGATACTTGGAAAAGCCAGAGAACATCGTTTAGGGCGTGGAATACAAGGGTATCTAATCCTTTTTTATGCCCACGCTTTCGTGCTTCAGGGTCAGAAATGCGCCAGTATATTGCCTTCGCCTTTGGTGTTCCCCATGATATCAACGGATTTCACCCCTACACCATGAGTTCCATATACCTCTCGCATTCTCAAAGTCATGCCGTTTCCCGTCCACTTTTTCGGTTAAGCCGAAATTTTTAAAACAGGACTAACATAACACCCTACGCACCCTTTACGCCCAATAAATCCGGATAACGCTCGGGGTACTCGTTTTACCGCTGCTGCTGGCACGAGTTTAGCAACCCCTTATTCTTAGAGTAGTATCATTTTATCCCGCCGAAGCGGGGCAAAATTTTTCCTCTACAAAAGCAGTTTACACCCCGAAGGGCTCCATCCTGCACGCGGCGTCGCTCCATCAGACTTTCGTCCATTGTGGAAGACTCTCGACTGCTGCCACCCGTAGGTGTATGGCCCGTGTCTCAGTGCCATCGTCGGGGATCGAGCTCTCACTCCCCCTAGCCGTCATTGCCTTGGTGAGCCATTACCTCACCAACAAGCTGATAGCGCGCAGGCCGATCAAAAAGCGTTCACGACTTGCGTCGGAACTTTACCCCTCGATTGCTCTCGGGGACTATTGGGAATTAGTTCGCCTTTCGGCGAATTATGCCCAACTTTTTGGCACGTACCTACGTATTACTGACTCGTTCGCCACTACTTTATTTTTCTCCATATTGCTATAGCGAAAAATAAAATCGTTCGACTTGCATGCCTTCTCCACGCCGCCAGCGTTCATCCTGAGCTAGAATCAAACTCTCAAATTAAATTACAAAGTAATTTAATTTGATCCCGAGCAAAGTCGAGGGATAACCTATCAATAAATTCAAGGTAAATCCTTCGATACACTCAGGATAAAAATTACTTTGTAATTTTTAGAACGGAACAAAACAAAAAATATTATATGCGTATGAATCAATATTCATTTATTAAAGACCTAGAAAATTGTTCCCGCTTTTTTACGGGATTGCGCCCTTTTTGGCGCCCTCTACCGTATTCCTTATTATATACAGGGCAAAAAACAAGTCAAGGGGTTGTAAAACCGCCTATTTTTTCCTATTTTGGAATTTATAGATAGTCACCAAAAGCGGTGAAGCGAGAAAAATTGAGGAATAGGTGCCGAAGAAAACGCCGATGATGAGGGTGAGAGAAAAATATTTGGTCGTCTCCCCGCCAAAGAAAAAGATAGCGAGAAGCGCAAGAATAACAGTCAAGGAAGTGTTGATGGAACGGGTGATGGTTTGATTGACGCTCATGCCAACCGTCTCTTCAAAGCTTTTACTCATTCCCTTTCTTAAATTTTCGCGAATTCTGTCAAAAACAACAATCGTGTCATGCACGGAAAAACCGAGAACGGTAAGAATAGCGGTGACAAACAAAATATCTATTTCCGCGCCGGAAATTTTTCCCAATATGGCAAAAACCCCGAGTGGCGTGGTAATATCATGAATCAAAGCGACGATCGCCATCAAACCGAATTTAAAAGAAGATACCCCTCTATCGCCTCGGGGCAAGCCGGTAGAAACCTGCCTGAAAGCGAAAGCAATATAAAAAATTATCATGATGATAACAAAAATAATCGCGTAAATTGATTTTTGCGCGAGTTCCTTGCCAATCACCGGCCCAATGGAATCAAAGCGAATTTCAGTTAAAGGCGCCGCCGAAGAAAGCGCGGAAACCAATTTTTGATGTTCATCTTCGGACAGATGCCTGGAGCGCACGAATAAATTTTTATCTCCGCTTGGCTGTAAAGAAACATTACCGAAATTCAATTCGTTTGTTTTCCCCTGCAAAATGGAAATTTCCGGCCTTGCTCCACTAAATTCCACCTCAAGCAGAGAACCGCCGGTAAAATCAATATTTAATTTGAGACCGAAATAAAAAACGGAAAACAAACTGGCTGTGACAAGCAAGATTGAAAATGTGTACCAAATTTTTCTGTGATTGACTATAAACATATTATTTAATTCCCGAACCGAATAAAAATCCCAATAATCTGTTCTCTTCTTTTACACCCAGCGCCATCAAAAATGTCCTTGTGACAATAATAGCGGAGAACATACTGACCAATATGCCGATAAAAAGCGTCAAGGCGAAACCCTTGACCATGCTTGTGCCAAACCAATAAAGGATTACGGACGTTATCAAACTGGAAACATTTGAATCGCGGATGGAAAGCCACGCACGCTCGAATCCTTCGGAGACGGCTGCGCTTATTGTTTTTCCGCTTCTTTTTTCTTCTTTCATTCTTTCAAAAATGAGAATATTGGCGTCAACCGCCATACCCACGGAAAGAATAAAACCGGCAATGCCCGCGGCCGTAAGCGTGACAGGAATTAATTTAAAGAGCGCCAAAATAATTGCCGCGTAAATGCCGAGCGCCAAAATCGCCAAAAAACCCGGAAGCCGGTACCAGATAATCAAAAAGATAACAACAAGAATAATGCCGAAGGTGCCCGCTTTTATGCCATTATTTAAAACTTTTTCTCCCAGAGTCGGCCCCACGCTTTCTTGCGAAATCAAAGAAATGGGGACCGGAAGAGCGCCGGAGTTGAGGCGCTGAACAAGCGTCTTCGCTTCCTGGGGCGTAAATTGGCCGGTTATCTGCGCTTTTCCCTCTTTTATTTCTTCTCTAATATTGGGAATGCTTATGGGCGCGCCATCAAGAAAAATCGCTAAACGCTTGCCGACATTGTCTTTTGTTATTTGCGCGAAAATTTTTCCTCCCTCATCTGTAAATTCAAGGGAAATTTGCGGAGTATAAGTCATTTGGTCAAATTCCAATGTCGCCTTGCTGAGAAAACGGCCGGTCAATGGAGTCGCCAAAAACGCTTCATTTAATTTTGTGTCATCTTTAATTTCTATATTTGGATTTTCCAAGCGAAACTCAAGAAACGGCGTCTCACCAATCATTCTTATCGCTTGGTTGACATCAGTCACGCCCGGCAATTCAACAATGAGCCGCTGTTCCCTATTCGCGGCTGTTTCCAAAATTCCTTTCTGTTCAACTTGCACGAGCGGCTCGGAAACGCCGAAAAGATTAATTCTTCTTTCAATGACATCCCGCAGGCCGGCCATGGCGTCGGAAATTTCTTCCGGCTTAATGCCAGACATATCCGCCTGATAAACAAGATGGACTCCGCCTTTCAAATCAAGGCCAAGTTTGAACGGTTTGGAAAAAATTGAAGTCGGCTGATATAAATGGATAACATCAAAATAGCCGATTGCTACACCGGCCAAGATAAGAATTATTGCAAAAATCCTGTATTTTAACACGCTTTTTATTATACCCCGTTAGAAATTTTTTTCAACACCCAAAAAACCAATGCTGAAAATACGCCCACAACCGCCCCAGCTAAAATATCGTACGGCCAATGGATACCGGCAACAACGCGAGCTAAACTTATCAAAACCGCCCCAGTAAAAAACACCGCTCCCCATGTGCGCCACCGAGTGGCTAACATTACTGCCATCGCTAAAGCGAAAAAAAATGTGGCGTGGCCGGAGGGAAAAGAGCTAGATGTCTCGTGAAAAATTAACTGATGCACAATATTATTTACAAACGGCCGAGAAACAGGATAAAAATATCTGATAATTTCCGTAATAATTATTCTTGATAAAAAAACAGAAAGAGCTGCAAAAATGAAAATTTTAATTTTTTCGCGGTAAGTTTTTTTGCCAAAAATCAAAAGCACCAAAAAAACGGCAATTAAAACATAAGGCAGCCATTCGGCGCAAAAAATAACGAGATTATCAAAGCCCTGCGACCCACCTGCGAGATTATTTAAATATTGAAAAATTACTTGATTCATCTATTTACTTAATTCTACCAAATTTTGGAACAACATTGCCACCGTGAGAGGCCCAACACCACCCGGGACAGGCGTAAAAAGCGAAGCTATTTCCGCCACTGCTGGGTCAAAATCGCCAATCAGCTTAGCTGGTTGCCCTGAGCCTGTCGAAGGGCTTGTTCCAGCGTCAATTATTACAACTCCATTTTTTACCATATCGGGTTTTATAAGCCCCGGTTTGCCGACTCCGCTTATTATTACATCAGCTATTAAGGTGTAGTCGCTGGGATTGGGAGTTTTGGAATTTAAAACGGAAACCGTCGCGCCTTGATCTATGAGCCAATTGGCAATCGGCTTGCCCACCAAAATTCCTCTCCCAATCACGACAATATTTTTCCCAACCGGCTTAATATCATATTTTTCAAAAATGATTTTTACGACCCCAACCAACGGCGGTAAAATCTTTCCGCCAGTTGGCGGGTTAGACGACAAAACGTCAATGTCTTTATTTACAGGAATGCCGTCAAGAACATATTGCGTGTCAATATGTTCCGGCAACGGCAATTGCAAAATCACGCCATTGTTTTTTTGGTCGTTGCAAATCTCCACCATTTTCTCACGCAATTCTTCTGTCAAAATTTCCGCCGGCAAATTATAAAGCTCCGTCTCCACTCCAATTTCCTCGGCAAACTTAACTTTCTTCTCAACAAATTTTTTAGAAATCTCATTTTCTCCAACTTGAACAATAGCCAGTTTTAATCCGCCAGCTGGCGGATTTGCCATAATTTCTTTTTTTAATTCTTCCTTTATCTCCTCCGCAATCTTTTTGCCGTCAATTAACATAAGACAATTTTAACTCATTTTAGTAAAATAAAAAGGCGGGGATCAGCCGCCTTTAAAAATTACATTTCTCCTATTTCTATTTCTCTTAATTCAAATAATCTTTTTGTATGAAATACATCCTTCTTTTCTTTACCCTTTATATATTTCACCGCCTCTTCTTCTGAGGAAGCATTAAATACAACCAAACTAAACCTATCTACTCTCCCATCAATGAATTTTATATCATATTCATGCAAAAATTCCATATTTTCCCCCTTTTTTAATTTAATTTACTTTCTATTCCAATCCTACCACCTCCGCCAAAATTTTGCAACTATCCCCTATCTAATGCTATAGCAACGTATAGGCGATAGCAGAAAATTTAAGTCAATCATTTTAAAATTTTATCTATTTTTTCCGCGATTTTTACCATATCTTTTTCTTTCATCCCGCGCGTGGTAACCGCTGGCGTACCTAGACGAATGCCGGACGGGTCGGCCGGTTTGCGCGTGTCAAATGGAATTGTATTTTTATTCACAATAATTCCTTTTTTCTCCAATCTCTCACTTGCTTCTTTTCCCGAAATTCCTTTCTGCCAAACATCAACTAAAAGCAAATGCGTATCCGTGCCGCCGGAAACAATTCTCCAGCCGCGCTTTTTTAATTCGTTTGCCAAGGCTTTCGCGTTTATGACAACTTGCCTCGCGTATTTTTTAAAGCTCGGTTGCATCGCTTCCTTCAGCGCCACGGCAATCGCCGCCACCTGATTCATATGTGGCCCGCCTTGCAAACCAGGAAAGACGGCTTTATCAATTACTTCCGCAATTGAAGCTTTCAGCTTTCGGCTTTCAGCTTTCGGCTGACGGCTGATAGCTGATGACTTTCTGCTGAATATCAACGCCGCCCGCGGTCCTCGTAAAGTTTTATGAGTTGTTGTTGTAACCACATCCGCATATGGAAACGGCGATAGATGCGCCCCGCCCGCCACCAACCCGGCAATATGGCTCATATCCACCATTAAATAGGCGCCGACGGCGTCCGCAATTTTTCTGAATTTTTTGAAATCAATCTTCCGCGAATAAGCCGTAGCGCCAGCAATTATAAGCGCCGGTTTCTCTTTTTTTGCTATTCTTAAAATTTCGCCGTAATTTAACTGCTCCGTTTTTTTATCTACGCCATAAGAAATTTGTTTCCAAAATTTTCCCGTTATGGAAACCTTTTGCCCGTGCGTCAAATGCCCACCCATCTCCAGCGACATCCCCATAATTTTCTTACCCTTCGGCACAAGCGCGGCATAAACCGCCAAATTCGCCGGCGAACCAGAATACGGCTGGACATTCACATGCCATTTACCCCGAGCAGAGTCGAGGGGCCCCAATTTAAATAATCTCAGCGCCCGCTTTTGGCATAATTTTTCCAATTTATCAACAATTTCGTTTCCGCCATAATATCTTTTTCCCGCGTAACCTTCTGCGTATTTATTCACAAAAACGGAACCGAGTGCCTCTAAAACATCTTCGGAAACAAAATTTTCCGAAGCAATTAAATTTATCGCTTTTTTTTGACGATTATTCTCTTCTTTAATTAATTTTTCTATTTCTAAATCTTTCATTTCATTTTATTTCGGCCCTAAAAATTCGGCGGCGGCGTCTTCCCTGTGCGCCCCACGGCCATAACGGCGCATACCCATTAAAATTCCCAGCCCCGCGAAAACCGTCACTAAATTAGACCCGCCGTAACTCATAAACGGCAAACCGAGACCCGTTACGGGCAAAAGGCCGATATTCATGCCCACGTGAATTGTAAAATGCGCCATCAGAAAAATCGCCAGCCCAATACCAAAGAGCGACTCAAAATTACTTTGGCCCAAAAAAGCATTTTTCAAAATTCTCCAAATAATAATTCCAAAAAATAAGAAAATAAAAACGACCCCGAGAAGACCCCACTCTTCGGCAAAAGCGGCAAAAATAAAATCCGTCTGATGTTCCGGCAAAAATTCCAAACGGCTCTGGGTGCCGAATCCGATTCCTTTGCCAAAAATTTTTCCCGATCCGACCGCAATGGTTGATTGAAAGGCGTTATATCCGGCTCCCCTTATGTCTGCTAGAGGATGCAGAAAAGTCAAAATTCTTTGCTTTTGATACGGCTTAAAAACAAAAAACCAGCATGTTCCCAACACAAGCGTTCCTATCAAAAAAATCAAAAGAAGATGTTTTTTATTTACGCCAGAAACTAAAATCATTCCTAGCCAGATAATAAAAAGAACTATAGCAGAACCGAAATCGGGCTGGAAGAAAACAAGGACGGCCGGAATAAAAACGTAAAGTCCGGATATTATTATGTGTTTAATATTGGCAATCTCAATGTGCCGGCGGGAAAAATATTTGGCCAAGATAAGAATAACAACCAACTTCAAAGGATCAGACGGCTGAATGGCAAAAAAAGACGTCTCAAACCAGCTTGACGCCCCCTTGATAATTTTTCCAAAAGCAAAAAGAAAAGCCAAAACGGCGACAAAAAAAAGCAAAAGCGCCATTAATATTCCTCCCCTTCTCAAAAAACGCCAATCAATAAAACTGAAAGCAAAAAAAACAATAACAGAAATTAAAATCCAAACAATCTGCCTAGAAAAAAAATACCCTTTCTCCAAGGAAAGGCCGAGATTATTCATAGCCACAAGCCCCGCCACCAAAAGAGGAATTGTGGAAAAAAAAAGCATCCAGTCAATATCAATGTATTTTTTTATATTCATCCTATTGAGTCAGATTTGTGCCCACAATAACGTCGCTTCCCGCCGGCTCTTCGGTAAACGGCTCCGGCCAGGTAAACGTCATTTCTTTGGAGGAATTTCCCCCTATGTAATCGATTTTACTGGAACTGACGCCCACGGCATTTTTATTTTTGTCGTAAAGGACGACTGAAACAAAAATATCTTTTACGCCAAATGAAGATTTATTATCAACAACCACCGACATCATGGGAAAAGGGCTGTTGGAAAATTGTTTTTTTGAAACAACTAAGGGAGCTTTTTCTTTTTCAATTCTTTTCCATTCAATATTGTCGCTTAATTCTATAAAAGCTCTAACAGGAACGCGCTGGCCGGTGTCAATGCCTGTCTCAAAAACCAGCTGGCTCTCAGCCGGATTAATGAACATTTCTCCGTCTTTTATGGCGACCAAAATATTATTTTCGTCGTATAATTTGAATTTGTATTTTAAAGAGAGAACGCCGGCGGAAAGATTTGGATTATCTATAAGAGCCGCTACATCAAATTTTCCGTCTTGTAATTTGAAGACCTTGCTCCATGCGACGACGAGATTTTTTATTTCTCCCACGCACGGCTTGCACACTCCTCCGCAATCCACGCTTTGTTCATCTTGGTTTTGCTTGCCGTCATTGCAAGTCGGCGCCGTCATTTTTATTACTATAATCGCCACAATAATAATTATTAAAAACAAAAAAACAGCGAAAAAAGTCAGCTGTCTTTTTATTACCCACGGTATGACCATGGTTTTATAATAGCTTATTTTTGGCAAAAAGCCCATTTTTGGCAAAAATAAAGCCCGGGATATTGGCGACTAGTTACTTTCCCCATAAAGAGTATCATCACCACTACGACGTTTTACTTCTCTGTTCGAAATGGGAAGAGGTAGTTCCGTCGCGTTAAGTCACCAAAATTCCGGGCTCTATTTAATTTAAAAAAACATTTGCAAATTTCCTGATAGGAATTCGAATATTAGTACTCCTCGGCTCAACCCATCGCTGGGCTTACACCTAGAGCCTATCAACCTAGTCATCTTCTAGGAATCTAAACGATTCTTAATCTTAGAGTTGGCTTCCCGCTTAGATGCTTTCAGCGGTTATCCGTTCCCAGCTATAGCTACCCAGCAATGCTCCTGGCGGAACAACTGGTACACCAGAGGCTAGTCCGCTCTGATCCTCTCGTACAAAGAGCAGCTCTCTTCAAGAATCAACGCCTGCAGTAGATAGGAGACCAACCTGTCTCACGACGGTTTGAACCCAGCTCGCGTATCCTTTTAATTGGCGAACAGCCAAACCCTTGGGACCTTCTCCAGCCCCAGGATAGGATGGGCCGACATCGCTGTCGTTATTTGTCTTCTGTTACCAGAAGGATCGGACTATATCTTCATCCGCCTAAATTTTATTTAAAAAATTTTAGCGGAGCTGACGTATTAACTATCTTAAAAAAGATAATTCCGTTGTTTTCAACAACAAGTCTCTACGGGGTTATAAACCATATTTACGAAGAATCGGATTTTGAGAGCCAGTATTATAATCCAAAAATCGAATAAGATAGTAAGCAACTATTACTAAAACAATAGTGCAAAAAACCTTAAACCAATTTTCCTTTATCCAATTTTTCATATTTATGCTTTAAACTTCCCACGGTATTGTCCATACAATAATCCTATCATTTTACTATTATGGAGTCCACCGTTATAAGTCAGATTTTTCTTTGATCGCATTACAGCGATCAGGAATGAGATTACTCTCATTGCACCCCGATAATGTTAAGGTGCCGAACAGTGCCGTCGATATGAACTCTTGGGCACTACCAGCCTGTTATCCCCGGAGTAGCTTTTATCCGTTAATTTTCCACCGCATCTAATGCGAGTGGTCAGTTCACTATGCTCGGGTTTCCCCCCTGCTCGGCAAGTACGCCTCGCAGTCAAGCCAGCTTATGCCATTGCACTATCAGCGCGGTTTCCATCCGCGCTTAGCTGACCTTAATAGACTCCTCCGTTACTTTTTAGGAGGAGATCGCCCCAATCAAACTACCCACCAGGCACTGTCTCAATAAGGTTTATCTTTTGGAATCCCTTATTGGTTAGAATTTAAATTTTAAAAGAGCGCTATTTCACTGGCGGCTCCATCTCGCCCAAGAGCGAAACTTCAAAGCCTCACGCCTATTCTACGCATTTAAAAATTAAACCCAATGCCAAGCTATAGTAAAGCTTCCGGGGTCTTTTCGTCTAACTGCAGGTAGGGGGCATCTTCACCCCCACTGTATTTTCACCGAGCTATTCCCCGAGACAGTTCCCCAGTCATTACACCATTCCTGCACGTCGGAACTTACCCGACAAGGAATTACGGTACCTTAGGACGATTATAGTTATCGCCGACATTCACCAGGGCTTAATACGCTCAGCCCTTCATCTTGCGACAAAGGACCAGCACATTTTGACCTTCTGGCATTGGTCAGGTGTCACCCCCTATACATCCTCTTACGAGTTCGCAGGGAGCTGTGTTTTTGATAAACAGTTGCTAGGGATACTTTGACTGCGTCCGGCCCTAGACCATCTTGCGATGGTCGGGCTTAGGAAGATCTTATTCCGAAGTTACGATCGCTTTTTTGCCGAGTTCCTTGGGGAAAATTCACTCGTTCGCCTTAGTCTTCTCGACTCGCCCACCTGTGTCGGTTTTCGGTACGGTTCGGTCGCATTTAATCTTAGAGGTTTTTCTTGGAAGCGTGCTTTGCCGAATTATTTTTGCCGAAGCAAAAAATCTCCGCTCCGCTTGATGCCGCCATTAAAGGCAGTTTCCGGATTTTCCTGGAATACCATCTTACGGCCCGAACGCGAATCCAATAACGCGCTCGGCATACTACGCTCCGTCTCCCCATCGAAATGCGCCCGAGTCACGGAATATTAACCGTGTGTCCATCGCCTTCGGCTTTCGCCATCGACTTAGGACCGACTAACCCTTGAATGATCAACATTGTCAAGGAAACCTTGGGCTTTCGGCGTCCCGGTTATCTCACCGGGATTGTGGTTACTTGTGCCAACATTTTTACTTCATAACGCTCCATTCTCCCTCGCGGGATAAACTTCACGGCGGTTATGAATACTCTCCTACCATACTACGAAGTACGAATTTCTACGAACATACGAATTCGTATATTCGTATTGATTTGTATTTCGTATTATTCCCATCTTCGGTACTTTGCTTAGTCCCGATTATTTGCGGCGCAAAATCTCTTGACGAGTGAGCTGTTACGCTTTCTTTAAATGATGGCTGCTTCTAAGCCAACATCCTCGCTGTCTGAGAAATCTTACCTCCTTAAGTACACTTAGCAAAGATTTAGGGACCTTAGATTGGGATCTGGGCTGTTTCCCTTTTGACCGACGGAGCTTAGCCCCCGTAGTCTAACTGCCTGTTAATTACTTTCAGTATTCGGAGTTTGATTGGATTGACGAGATTGCTCCCTATTCAATCCATCCAGTAGCTCTACCCCTGAAAGGTAAAACAAACGCTAGCCCTAAAGCTATTTCGGAGAGAACCAGCTATTACCAGGTTCGATTAGCTTTTCACTCCAACCCACAAGTCATCCGATAGTATTGCACGGCTAACCGGTTCGGGCCTTCTCCCGCATTTCTGCGGGATTCACCCTGCTCATGGGTAGATCACCTGGCTTCGGGTCTATTCCGCACTACTTAGACTACGAAATACGAATATCCGCGAATATACGAATTCGTATATTCGTAATTATTCGTTATTCGTAGTCTGCGCGCTATTAACACTCGCTTTCGCTGAACATGCTTCCATCAAGTGGAATTATGTATGCAATGCAAAATAACTCGTTGGCTCATTCTTCAATAGGCACGCCGTCACCCCTCGATTGCTCTCGGGGCTCCGACTCCTTGTAGGCATATGGTTTCAGATTCTATTTCACTCCCCTAACCGGGGTTCTTTTCACCTTTCCCTCACGGTACTAGTTCACTATCGATCACAAAGAGTATTTAGCCTTGCCGGTTAGTACCGGCAGATTCCCCCGAGGCATTCTTTCCTCGAAGTACTCAAGAATAATAACTAGGAGTATAAAACCGTTTTCGCTTACAGGGCTATTACCTTCTTTGGCTCCGCTTTCCAGCGGATTCAACTAACGAAGTTTTATTTTATAAACTCCTTTCGGATTACTCCGAAATATTATCATCTTACAACCCCCCTCGACTCGGTGCTAAGCACCTCGCTCGGGACGAGCCCCTAAAATTTTAGAGGCTTGCCCTGAGTGAGATACGCAGTATCAAATCGAAGGGTTTGGGCTCTTCCCTTTTCGCTCGCCACTACTGGGGGAATATCCCGCTAAAAGCGGGGTTTTTTTCTTTTCCTCTAGGTACTGAGATGTTTCACTTCCCTAGGTTCCCTTCCCTTGATTACTCTCGGGATTATTCCGTTTAATCGGAATAGAGTTGCCTCATTAGGATATCTCCGGATCAAAGTCTGCTAGACGACTCCCCGAAGCTTATCGCAGCCGCGCCACGTCCTTCATCGGCTCTTTGTGTCAAGGCATCCACCATACGCCCTTAAATTTCCTATCAGGAAATTTACAAATCTTTTTTGTTTTTTTAATCTAATTTTATTTAATACAGTTTTTACCTGTTATTTAATTGTAAAAGTTCATTCGTTCAGGCCTGCCCGCCATCGCTACGCTCTGGCGTTGCGGGCGGGGATTAAAAATACCGCTCTGGGAAGCGGTCATAAAAACGTTAAATTAGCAGGTTTTTATGTCTTCCGCTTCTTAAAGAATGTATTTTTATTTCTACTCATATGTTGTATTTAGAGTATATACCCTGCCCAAAAACAAGTCAACCCCGTAAAGGCCTGCGCTCACGGGGTTGATTGTGGATAACTAAACGGAAAAAAATTTCATGGAGACAGACATGTATTGTTATAACGATGTGGTAATAAAATTATAATTTATTAATTCTATTTTCTAATTCATTGCGAATACTAACCTTTATGCACAGATTATCAGGCAAATAATTTAAAAAGTTTTTTACTTCCTTTGTTGTTTCCTTGAAAATTTTTGAAAGATCCCATTGTTTTTCTGGTGGCGTCCCATAAAATCTGGAGTATGTAAGATGGCTTATTTCTTTACAAGCGCGGATATATAATTTCTTCGTTTCATCTGAATATGATTTTTTAAGGAGAGACCAATTGTCAGAACTAATAAATTCTTTTGCCCTAGCGTCATCAGAACATTTTTTGTCAAAGTATAAAAACTCAATAATATTTCTAAAATGCAATAAGAAATTTTCAAGTGCTAAATTATTTATCCAAAAGTTATTTTGCCCCTTAAATGCAATAATACTTTCAAGTGAAGTGCAAAACATATTTACTTCATAAATAAAATGCTCTTCTAAAAAACTTTTTAAATTATTTTCCTCCATTTTGCCACCAATATATAAGCATCATCCGAAGTTTTTATGCTACGTGATGTATTGCACAATTTTATCTACTTTTATAATTAAGACTCGGTTAGCTGATCTCTTCTTTCCATCTCTCTATAAAAAAATTTTTCTGATACTGGAATAAAATTTTCATTTGCAAGAAAATGATACACAAAATCCATATTTGATAAATCTATGTAACCACTTGCACTTTTATGTCCTTTTTCTTTTTTTATTTCTAAGAATTTATTAACAGTTTTAAATGCTAATAGACCATAAAAATCAACACTTGCCGTATTAGACTCATTATGAGTAGTAATTTTGCAATAAATTTTTGGGTAATTTTTTTTTGTAAACATTTTTGTAGTAATTAAATAATAAAATTGTGTAATATTTCACAAAATACCTATAAATTTCAAGAAATCGCAATCGGCGCGATGCCCCTTTAGTTATTCATAGTTTATTAAATTCTTCAACCGATAATTTCATTTCCTTGATAAGTTTATTCAAAAATCCTTTTGAAATATCTCGAGGGTGCTTGTGGGGAAAAGGTATTGTTATTTCTTTTCTAGGATGAAAATAAATTGTATGCTTACTTTTTCTTATCGGAATGTACCCGGCTTGCTGAAGTTTTCTAGCAAATTCATTATACCCGATCGGTTTTAATTTAGGCATATTCCGGAATCTTGATAAAAGAAAACTTTTTTATAATTTCCGGCTTTATTGTTTCCTTTGGAAATTTTTTCCGAAATTCTTGGATTACTTCTAGGCACTCTTTTATCGCAAACCGAATATTGGAATACGCCTCTTTGAGAGTTTTCCCATACACAACGCAACCGTGAATTGCCGGCGCAGAAGCGACATAACCGCCTTTTTCATCTCGTTCATAGATAATATAATATTGTTTTTCTCCTCTTTTCATATTTAACATAATACAACTCTTTTGGTCATAAAACAAGTCAACCGATCACAAATAAGATTTTACGGGATAAATTTGAAAGTGGAGAGGATTTGATTGGTGATCATACTACTATAACCATCAATTTTGTAAAAATAATTATTCCCTTTTATTAAGGCCGTAATGCCACCCACGCCTCCTTCTTCGTTAAAAATATGAAAAAGAATCATGTCTGTATTATTGTTATGTATATTTTCCACATCTTTTTTGCCTATACTATTTAATTTATTGAAAACCTTTAAATAATTTTCATTAAGACCAATCTCTATTGTGATATCATCCCCCAAATCAAAAGCATAATGATAGTCAGAATCAAGATTAATATTGTTATATTTTAAACCAAATTTAGATGGATATTTTATTTCAAAATTATACTGCTTATTTTTATAAGTTTCCCAATCCGAAAAATCAAAGGACGATATTCCGATTGAACAACTTTGCACTTCCTCCCAGTCATTCGGCACATCGCAAGGTGTTGGAAATTCTCTGCATTCACCAGTAGTAAAATTTTTAGCTGGCGTTATAATTTGAACACAAATATTTTTATTTTTATATTCACGGTCAGTTTTAGAACTAAGGCCAAAAGCAATCCTTATTCCTCTCGTGATGTCCCCTATAGAACTATTTTTTATTTCTGTAATAAGATTATTATTTAAATCAACGCTTTTCAAGTTTTTAAAATCATCAGTAAATATGATAAATCTGCCCATTGGAGAAAGAATCATGTCATATATCGTTTTACTTCCATTATAAACAAGTTTAAATTTTCCGGTATCAAAATTCAAGGTGTAAATTTGACTACCCGAAGATAAAACAATGAATTTTTCGTCTGGAGACCAAAACCCATTTCCACTTCTAAATGAAACGGGGCCAGAAAAATATTTTGTTGTAACGTATCCAGATGATGAAGGCATGTACGTGTATTTTTCTTTTACAGGAAATTCAAAGACCTTGCTTGGTGTTAAAAGATTGTTAATATCATAAACCAAAATCTGATAATTTATCTCTGTTTCTTTAAATTCTAATGGGTAATCGGCTTTTTTAATATAATTCTCCTTTATAACAAAAAATTTTGAAAGTGATGGGCTAAACCCACTACTTCCAGAGAAAAATATTCTTTTGCCAATTCCTTTATAAATTTTTTTATTGAGATCAATGATGTGCACAGTAGAGGAAGATGTGCCTTGACATCCACCACCCTCATAACCAAATATAAAATTCTTTTTAGAATCCCATGCAGAGAGGCCGCCGCAACCATTGTTCTCTTTTATAATACTATGCGAGTCAGCTATTATACTTGATTTAAAGCACTTTTTAAGATTTAAAACGCAACGGAATTCGCCGTTTAAAATACTAGACAATAAAACTTCATTCCCGTCTTGCGAAAAAATTACCTCTCGAAACAATCCTTGATTTTGTTCTCCCCTAATTTTTAAAGATAATCCGTCAAATTTTAGAATATTGCCGTAAGTGTTTATGCTATCAGTTACAAAATTTTGTTTTGTTAATTCTCCTGTTAATAAATTCAATTTATAAATATCATTGTCTTTGTTTATTAAAATGATTTCTTCTTTTTCCACTACTTGCTGGCTTGTTTGCTGATTTTGATTTTTACTCAACTCTTCCGCCTGTTTTTTAATTTCTTCCGTTTTTTTCTTTTCCTTCACATACCATGCCCCGCCACCCAAAGCCAAAACTCCGATGATTATCAAAATTATTGCAATTAGTGCGAAACCTTTTTGATTCATTTTAATTTTTTTCTATTTTATCTTTTAAGGTCTCTTTTAATTTGCTGAAAATTTCCAAATAATCAGACAAACGACCATAAATTATTTCAGCAATTTTTTCATTGTAAGTATGCGCTGTTAAATTCCTGTCATCAAAGGCCTCCAGCCATTTTGGGTCATCTTCAATTAAGCTAAACTTAAACGCCTCTTTAAGGCATTCTTTCGGCGAACGGCAAATAATTTTTTGCTCTCCTAAAAATTTTTGGATGCATTTCCATGATAATTCAATTACAAATTCAAATCTTTGAATTGCCGCATCTCTGTTGAGAGTTGTCTTCTCTCCTTTTAACGCTTCATCCAGTCTTTCAAATGCGTTTTTAAATGAATTGAATAATTCTTCCATAAATTTATGCCAATGGTTTGGCGTATTCTAAAATTTTGTTTTTATAATTTTCCTCGGTAGACATTAAATCAACAATATCAATTGACCTTAATGTAGGCAACTTATCTATCTCTTCCAAAATTTTATGCATCAACCCCCTAGCGACCTCTTTCTCTCCTATTATTCCAATATCAATATCAGAAGTATCCAAAGCATTGCCTCTTGCCCAAGAACCAAAAAGAACAACTTTATAATCATCAGAAAGATATTTTCCTATGATTTTTACAGCTTCTTTTATGAATAAATCTTTATCCATTGATAAAATAATATCAAAAATAAAGCCCTAAAACAAGTCAACCCCGTAAAGGCCTTCGCCCGCGGGGTTGCTGTGGATAAATTAAACGGAAAATTATTTCTTGTTCGCCATATCCTCTCTCAATTTCTCAATATATCGCGCTGCCGCATCCTTTCCGCCAAGACCGAAAGCCAAACCGCCGGCAATGGCGAGCATAGCCACGAATCCCGTGAATAATGTCTGGGCAAAAACTCCAGCGATTCCGAGCTGATACAAAGCGGCCAAGATGGCAAAAATCCAAATGGACCACTTCGTTATTCCTCCCATAAGTCCGGAGGAAGGAACATCAGCCGCCTTGGCTGAACTCACGACAATCTTCTTCATTGCGTCAGCAATATAAGCCGCCAACACTAAAATAAAAGCGGCGACAATCACGTTCGGCAAATAAAGCAAAACAACGTCCTTCAAAAACGCGTTCACCTGGCTCAATCCAAGCACGTCTATGGAAGCGACTAAAAAGACGATTATAAAAAACCATCTTATCAGTCCGCCGATAAATGCGCCCGAATCCAACCTTATTCCCGCCTTTGACAATGTTCCCTCCGCTCCGATTGCCTCAAGAAGTTTATCAACTTTCAAGGTTCGGATAATCTGGGAAACCAGTTTACCCAAGGCCATGGCAATTATCCATCCAATGATGAATATCACCAACGCAACAATGAATTTAGGAATGAACATAATCACCCCCAGCCAAAGCTGCTGAAATGACGCGATTAACACATCGCTCCAAGTTGTTATCATGACTTTTAATATTTAAACTAAGCTAATAAAATTACTACGCGTAATAATTTTGTTACTTTTTCGACCTGTATAAATTATAGCAAAATTAAGGTTATTTTAGTGGAAGATGTGGATAACCTTAGATGCCGAGCTTGTTCACGGCCTTCTCGTGCGGAGAGTCCAAAATCTCCCGAATAAATCGGTCATTCATGCCGAAGCGGTAAAGAAATTCTTTCGTGTCAAAAAAGCCGTAAATGATGTCTTTGCCTATTTCAACCTCTGTTTTCTTCAGAACATTTTCTAAAAGCGCTTTTTTAATTCCGTCTCCGACTACCAAGATATCCGTTCCGCTTCCTTCCGTTTCGGTGAAAATTCCGGAAAATATTATCAGCTTTATGTTGCCCGCAGATTTCAGCGACTTAATTATTTTTTCTTTATTTATGGAAACGGCGTCAACAATCAGTCCTTTCAGTGGATTCAATAAAGGAAAGAGTTCGTTCAATCCAAGCCCTTCTATTTTTTTCTTTTTTCCCTGTGTCTTTCCATTTTTTAGTTTTATAAGATTGGTTATTATTTCTGATTTGTTTTTTAAAAAACCGATGCCTTTCAAAAAAGAAATCTCCCGCTTGGCAACATTGTTTCCAATCTTGCACTTGCGGGAGATTTCTCTCAAATTTAAAATCTCTTTTTGATTAAGCAGAAAGAAGCGGATTACTTTAACTCGACTTGATGAGCCGAACAATTTTTCCAAAATTTCTGACATGTATACATCATAACACTCGGTGTTTATCGATTCAACACCGAGCGTTTAGTTGTTTGTTATTTCAATTCCACAACCGCTCCTGCCGCTTCCAGTTTTGCCTTCAATTCGTCGGCTGATTTCTTGTCCAGCCCTTCCTTAATTGTCGCCCCTTCCACATCAGCAATATCTTTCGCTTCCTTGAGACCTAACCCAAGAACTTCTCTCAACGCCTTGATGACCTGAATCTTCTGGTCTCCTGCTTTCTTTAGAACAATAGTAAAGGAAGATTTTTCTTCTTCTGCCTCGCCAGCCGCCGCTCCCGCCGGCGCCATCGCCACCGCTGCCGCTGAAACGCCGAATTTTTCCTCAAGCGCTTTGACTAATTCATGAAGCTCAAGCACGCTCATGGCTTCTATTTTTTCAATGATATCTTCTTTGTGTTTTGACATATTTTTAAATTAAACTTTTTTGTTTGCAATTCTATCCAAGGCCACGACTATTCCCTGAATAGGTGAATTGATAATATTAACTATTTGCGCCAATAAGACCTCCCTCGGAGGAATACTGCCCAACATTTTAATGATATCCGCGCCGACATAAGTTTTTTCATAAACCCCTCCAAGCGCGGATAAAACCTTATTCTTCTTGATGAAATCGTGTATGACCTTTGACGGAGCCAGTGGTTCAACCGAAGTAATGACCGCCACCTCGCCGTCCAATTTCGGCAATTCGCCGCCGTATTTGATATCAGTCAAACCCTTCTTTACCAAAGTTTTCTTAACAACATCATATTCAGCCCCAGCCGCTTTTAATTTTTTTCTCAAATCGGAAACATGAGCCACATTCAGGCCGTGGAAATTAACAAAGGCAACAAAGCCGGCTTTGCTCAACTTTTTCTGAATTTTTTCCAATATCTCCCCCTTTTTTTGTTTGGTTATAGACATAAAAACGGCCAAAAGCCGTTCTTAATTATTAACCTAAATAGGACTTACTTGCCCCGCCTGGCGGGGTGAATTTGCCTATTGTCTACGGCTTATGTTTCCAGTATATACTCCTTAAAAAATAAGTCAAGATTTTTTACAACCCCAGCAATCCAGACGGAATGGTATTGGTCGTGTTGTTTAAAAATTCTATGGTGGAAGTGGAAACAGCGCCTCCGGAAATTGAAGAGCTGTCCGCTTTTACGGCAATATTATTGTTTTCAAATTTTACATTTTCAAGATTGACGGGAGAGTTTTCGTAAACTATCCCATTTTCCGCATAACCAATCGTCGCGCCTTTGATGTTGGAAGAACTGCCGGAATACATTCTTATCCCATACCAGCCGATGTGTTTCAACGGAGACGAAGAAGCCCAAAAGGAAGTAAAGGTAACATCGCTGGCAATAATTCCTTGAATCAAAAGATTTCCGTAAACATCAAGCCGCCCGCCACCAAATTTTCCGCTGCCAGTTACGGTAACGCCCGGTTCTATCGTCAAAGTGGTACTGGAGGCAACGGAAACATTATAATTTAAAATATATGGCAAAGAATTTGGCTTCAGCGTCGCCGATAAATTAGATAAACCAAAAACAATGCCGTCGGTGCCGTTGCCCGAGCCGGAATTATTGGTAATAGTTCCCGACGCGTTAGAAACAATCGCCTCGCCGACATTTGAATTGATGACATTTGAATCAATGACGGCCGACGACCCTACTGAATAAATCCCTCTCCCGTTTTGGCTTACGGTGTTATTTTTTATTTGCGGACTGCCACCAGAAATATAGATTGCCGAATTGATTCCCGCTGTGTCACCGACATAATTATTATTTCTAAAAATATTATTTGAAACACTAGAGTTTGAATTTGTTAATTTTAATCCGTACGCGAGAGAATATTCAAAAACGGAATTGGAAACACTGACGGAAGAATTTTTAATACCGAGGTTGGCCCGACTATAATCCCCCATTGAATAATATTTCCCGCCGTATCTAAAAACAGTATTGTCAAAAACTGAATCATTATTCGTAGTATCTATGTTAACACTAAGCCAACCGCCGGCGTAGGGAGTAGTTGAGGCATTGTCTAAATCTCCACCATAAGCATCGTCTTCAAAAGAAGTAAAAACAATCGGCTCTTCGGCAGTACCCTTGGCGATGATTTTTGAATTGCCGGTAAAATAAAGGCCGGCGCTGTTGTAAAACTTAATCACCGCGCCCGGCTCTATTGTGAGTGTGGCATTATCCTGAAAATATTGATTTGAATTATTGACGATGTACGGACTTTTGGCTTTGGTGAGAGTGATATCAGAAGAAATATGAGAAGTTCCGTTTGAAATTAAATAGTTGACACTGTTCCTTGCTTTTGGTGTGCCATAGATTGGCTGACTGGCCATGTCTTTCCCGTTTTTTATAAGTCCATTATTGTATCCCCAACTTACTGAATCTGCGCCAGATAAATCTGGGTCATTCCTTTCCATTGTCCTATATTTATAATTAAAGCCCGGACACCACCAAACAGGACCAGCGCCGCATAAAACTGTCTGATCAATGGTCGTGGAGGCGTAAGAGAGAGTAAGAATTTCGCCAGAATTATTTAAAGCCCAACTTGAACCATCATTGCCGTAAATTAAATCCGCCGCAATATCGCTTATCGTTTCATTGTCTTTTCGTTCCATTAAATAATAATCATG
>JBAZPC010000008.1:0-33428 GCA_041648395.1 Minisyncoccota bacterium
AGGCTCAGAGCGTGGTTATTTTTTACATAATAAATTGGGACCAATTGCTATTGAGAAGTATCAGGCGGGTAAGCGTGAAAAATATAAGTTGGGAGATAAAACAATGATCATTTATATACCAGATGTCGTTATCTTTGATCCAAAAAGAAATCAGATTATAAATGTTGAAGGTAAAAAATATAGTACTCGCAAAGATGGCATAAAGGAACTCAAAAACTATTCTTACATTGAAAAGAAGATGCTTAAACCGTCACATAATCCCAACTCAATACTGCGAACAGTAGTTGTTTTTGGAAGCAAGGAAAAAAGAATCAAAGAGAAGCAAATCGGTTTTATGCTGAACGAAAATGGCGAAATGATCCTTGGCAAACAAGCACCAGATATTTTTAAAGAGGTAGTTAAAAAACTTCTAAGCCGTTAGCACATATAGTTGCTCTTGTATTATCTTTTTGTGCTTTGAATCTCCGTTACTATTACTTTTGAATCTCAAGTAATTAATGTTTTGTAGAGTGACTTTCCCATATTTTTTTAGCACCGAAAGAATTTCTTTTTCAGGCATAGTTCCTTCAGAGTTATAACTTAGGATTAAGTGTTTATATTTTGCTGTTTTTGCTATTTTTTCTAATGCCTGAAGCGCAGTATCTTTATTACAAAACTCTGATTTTTGATTTTTGTAGTCTCTCATTCCTGTAATTCCTTTAATTTTGGGATTGTCATAAAGTGCTATTGTTTCAAGTAGATGATAATTTGGTGCATATTGTCTGTGGTTATATGGTGGGTCTAGATAAAGAATATCAACATCAATGTCGTCGATAAGCTCCATGCTGTTTTTATTATGGACAGAATGTTCTTTCTCCCCAGAATAGAAACTGATTGGTTTTATTTCTAGAGTTTTTAGTGCGCGAGGATCATACTGTTTTAGAAAAGCGGCATATACTCCTGAGATATTTGCGTAAAAAGGGACACTCTCGATAAGTGAAGCGAGGAGTACAAAATACTCACTATCATTTACGAGTTTTTCTTTTTTCCACTCCTCTATTTTTATTCTAATTGCGTCAATTTTTTTGCCATTTTCAGGAGTAAAATATTTTCTAATAAATTCTTTGCCAGTAGTTCCTTCCTCGGTATAATTTTTATAAATAAATTCCTTGACCCCTTTTAATTTATTTAGATAATTTCTCACTAAATCAAAAGGAGAGGAAAATAAACTGTTGCTAGAAATATTTACTTTCTTTAAAAGTTTTTTGAATTTTGGTTCGCCGTTGTTTTCTATATATGCTTTTTGGAGTACATAAGAAAAATAAAGAAGATCAGAGGACAGTATCTCGAACCCTTTTTCTTTGAAGTATCGTCCAACATTTGATGTCCCCGAAAAGAAATCACAAAAAGAACCGCCTTTAGTGTTCGTTGATGAGACAACTTGGTATATTCTATCGACTAATTTTTCCTTGTTTCCAATAAATCGCATACTAATAATTTGTTATAAAAAGTTCAGAGACTTTTCCTCGCTGATCTTTCTTGCAATTTAGTGTCCGACCCGAATATACTTTATGGAGCTTATATCCTTTATAAAGTTCTTTAATAAAATCGCAATCAGAATTTGAGACCATAACCTTACAACCAATTTTACTAAGACGATCAATCTCTTTCTTTAATCTCACTTGATCCTCTTGATAAAACTTTTCTTTGGTATATCTTGTAAAGTCTGAGTTTGCAGAGATTGGATAATAGGGTGGGTCTAGATATATAAAATCGCCGGCTTGAGCCTTTCTGACCGAAGTTTCAAAATCAGACTCTTGAATAGTTATTTTTTTTAATACTTTACTTACGCTTCGTATAGTATTTTCGTCACATATAAGACGATTAAGTGAACTTCCAATAGGAACATTAAACTGGCTTTTTTGATTTACCCTATAAAGGCCGTTAAAACAAGTTTGATTCAAATAAACCATTCTAGCCGCGATTTCTGCTGTGTTCAGACTTTCAAAAATATTTATCTCACGATCAAGATTTCTTATTTTCGTGTAAAGCTCTCTAGAGTGTTTTGATCTAAGTTCCTTAAGTAGTTTTATGACTTCTTCCGGATTATCTCGTATTCCTTCGTATGCTTTTATAAGTTCTTTGTTATTGTCTGAAAGAATTGCCTTTTCTGTTTGAAGATAGAAAAACATTGCACCTCCACCAAGAAAAGGCTCGTAATAATTTTTAAACTTCTTAGGAATAAATTCTTGATATTGAGAAATCATTTCTCTTTTACCTCCAACCCACTGTATAAAAGGTCTTGGTTTTTCGTTTGGTTCAGAGTTTGCTACTCGTCGCACATTTGTTGTCGGTGGCATTTTTTTGATTGTTCTCACAAGTTCGCTATCACTGCCTTGAGCGGGTTCTAAATCTCGAATAATTTTTACAACAATACCTCGTACCTCAACTTCTGTTCTATAGAATGGTAAGAGAGCTTGGTTCGCGGGCTGTAATCGAAACCTCCCTTTTTCTCGATAAAGCTTTTTTAGCGTTGCTTGATTGTCGTCAATAATTGCGACAACGGTTTGTCCGTCATCAGCTGTCTGTTGCTCTTTGATCACAACAATATCTCCATCAAAAATTCCTTCGTCAATCATACTATTTCCACTAACTCTCAATGCGTAATGTTTTCCGGAAGGCGATATTTCTCCTTGCGATAAGGGAATTGTTTCGTCATGGGTTTCAATGGCTTCTATGGGTGCTCCTGCGGTAATAGTCCCCAAAATTGGCACATTTATATTATTACTTATTGGTAAAACATTGATTGCTCGGTGTTGACTTTCTTGTTTTGAAAGATACCCTTTATTTTTTAATTGTTGGATATAATAGTGTGCAGTAGAAACCGAGGCAAGTTTGAATCTTTTCTGAATTTCTTCTAGGGTTGGAGAATACTTATTTTTCTTCTGATATTTCTCTATAAAATCTAGAACTTGTTGTTGTTTTTTTGTGACCATAGTGATATTATAGAAAATATATAGAAACTTTGCAAAGTCGAGTTATCCACACTTGAGTCAAAAGTTTCTAGGTCGAAGTTACTAGTAATAATTCTTAAGACTTTTATGACATCGAAAAAGCAAATAGAGGAGGTTTGGGATAAAGCTAAAGAAATAAAAGGGAAAGACCCTGAAGTTTGGGGTAAAGATACCTATGGAAACAAAATTAGATTTGCTTCTTATGGGACACAAGGAGAATATGGTTGGGAAATCGACCATAAAAATCCTGTTGCTCGTGACGGTTCAGATAATCCTAAAAACCTTCAGCCCCTACATTGGGAAGAAAATCGGGAAAAAAGTGATAAGTCTCAGCACAAAGGAAAATAGGTACTTGGAAAAAGTGATTGATTAGATAGAACTTGAGTGCTCGATGCGACATTCAGATATTTAGATTTAGTGATCAAAAGACACACCCTCTCGACCACCTCGTAATGAGGTGGTTTGTTATTTACATGGGAGGTAATTTTTGTGCGCGCACAGGGCGCGTCCATGACTAAAGGATGAGCGCCGCCGTAATCTTGCAATACAACCCAAACGACACCAGGTGTCGTTTGGGTACAGGAAGATAAAGTTTTACTTAGAGAACACTTCCTGTAGTTTGGTCCTTGTCTTCGGACCCACATAACCATAACCGGAATCGCCTGGTTGCGCGAGGCCATATTTTACCTGAAATTTCTGGACCGCTTTTTCTGTTAGAGAACCGAAATATTCCGTTTCGCTGCCGGGAGAACCGGCGCTAGAGGAAGATATTTGAGTATCGGCATGTTTATTGAGAAGTTGCTGCAGACGTCTGATGTCTGCGCTTGTCATCCCCTTGCCAAGGCCCGAGGAGAAAACGGCGGAAATCACGGCACCCGTTGAGGCCGCAGCCGGCTTTCCCGCAAGAGAGGATTTAACTTTGTCTATGACCGCCTGTTCCGCGCCGAAGGATTGAAGCAGGGCGACAATCGCGTCAATCTGTGATTGCGCCAAGGCCGTTGTTTGTGCTGAAGCAGTTGAAACACTCGCGGTTCCGCTTGTCGTTGCCGTTCCCGGAATAACCGTATAAACGGGAGTTGGGGCATTGCCTCCTCCTCCTCCGCCAATAATTCCGCCGCCGCCTGTCAAAATACAACTTCCGCTGCTCGCATGATAACCTCCGTTGCAAGTTAAAGCGCAACTTGCGCCGCTTACAACTCCATTGCTTACCGAGGCGCAGGTTATGGCTGAAACAGTGGTTGTGGCAGCTGATTCTCCATTGGCATTGCTGGCGCTCACCCTATAGTAATAAGCAGTGTTGCCGGTTAAGCCGGCGCTGGAATACGAATTCGTACTGGCTGTCGCCAAGTAAGGAAAACTTCCGCCTTCGCTTGTATCGCGATAAACAAGATAACTCGTTGCTCCGCTCACTGCTGTCCAAGAAAAATCAATCTGAGTATTACCATTTTTTGCAGCAGATAAACCTATCGGGCTGTTCGGCGTATTTTGTCCTGTCGGCACAATGGGAGCAAAATCCGTTAAGTGGTCAACGTTTGCTGTAATAGTATTCAAGTTAGTATCAATCGTGGCGCTTACCGGGTCCCAAGTACTGGTTGTGGTATTCCAATAAGCCAATTGCAAATTTGACTCCGAGGTTCCGGCCGGAATGTCAGAATCTTCATAAGTCATTTTAATCTCAATTGAATTGCTCAAAGTGGTAATGGCTGTGCCGTTGCTGTCAGAGGCAGTAATTCTTTTTACAGCATTGGAAATAGGAGCGGCATTCAAAGTAGCCGGAGGCGCGGTATCAGGATTGGCAATACTGAAAGAAACATTTGAACTTCCTGTTCCTAAGGCGTTAGGCGGAATATTGATGGAAATACTGGAAGTTGCAATTGTGCCGCCAGAAGACGGAACAATACTCCCTATTTGCGGAATATTAACGCTGCAATTGGAAACAGAGGTTAAAGTAATATTTACAGTACCGCTTCCGGTCTGGGTTGCGCCACTGGAAGAATTGTGGCAGGGCGCGTCAGCGTAAACTGCCCAAGAGCCGCTATCAACACCCAAAGAATAAGTGCCGTCTGCGTTTATTTCAGAACCCATCCAGCCAGTATTTCCGGCTTTTGTCGCCCAAACAAATCCTTCTTTAACAGTACCACCAGCAGAGGAACTAATAGCGCCGCTTATGGTGTAAGCCGAAGCAGTCAAAGTTAAATTTATAGCGCCGCCGCCGAAAGTTGAAGTGGCGGCCGGAGCATTTACATAACCTGGCAAGGAAGCGCCGACCATATAACTGTAACCTGTTGGAATTTTCATTGAATAGGTGCCGTTGCTAGTTGAAGCCGAGTTGTATTTGCCCGGACCATCTGTTCGCGAAGCCCAAACAGTGGCATTGGCTGTAACTGTGCCGCTTAAAGTAGCCATTGTTGGCAAAGCAATTGTCAGATTAGTAGTCTGATTGGCAGTAATGGAGGTAGTGCTGGCGCTAACATTAGCAGGAAGAGACACTAAGTTGCCAAATCCAGGCGTACCTACTTCTACTTTGAAAAAACCGGCTGGCAGAGAAAATTTAGTAACCAAATCAGCATTAGTGGAAGTGGCAGTCCACCTGTCAGAACCATTGCCTCTTGGAGTAGTTGTGCTGTAAGCATGGGCAAAAATAGAAGTTAATCCATAGGTATTGCCATTTGTAATCTTTATCTGCAAATAACCTTGAGCGGTGAGTGTAAAGTTCTGATTAGGAATATCATTGCTTGCGTTAACATTAGAAAGAGAACCAATTCTGCCAAAATCCTTTGACCAGGCCTCAACTGTATAACCGGTTCCAGCCGTCACCATTAAAGTGTAAGTGCCGTCATTGCGGCTCATCGCAAAATTGGAGCCTGATGTGCTGTAAGCGTTAATATTTACTCCTTCGTAAGTGGTGTCGTCAGCAGTATAACCGTTGCCTGTAATATCCGTATAAATCCTGCCGGTAATTTTTTTGAAACCAGCTGCGCTAATAGTAAAATTCTGAGTCGCGCTTGCCCCTGAAAGAGTAACATTATAACTGCCCAAAGGACCGTAACTCGGAGCAAAAGCTTCAACTCTATAAATACCGGTAGAAACATATAAAGTATAAACTCCGCTGGAATTAGTCAAACCTTGAGAAAAACTGCCGTTCGAACCTTGGGCCATAACTGAAACACCTTGAATGGGAAAACTATCCGGGTCGGTAACTGTGCCTGTAATATAAGTGGTTGGTCTGGCAATAATAATGGTTTGATTAACAATGGTATCGGCGCTAGTCACATTGATTGGATATTCTTTAAATCCCGCGTCAGGCATCATTATTTGAATGACAAAAGCGCCGGCCGGAACTTTCATTTGGTAAACGCCGCCAGTGGTACTGCACACGCCTTGACCTCCCGGACCAACCATTTCCGAACCAGTTCGCTTAATACCAATGCAAGGATGAGGACCTCCTCCGCTTTCGGTTATAGTATTGCCATTAGCGTCTCTTAGAGTAACATTTAATGTTTTGCTGGCAGCCACAAAAGAAAAAACGCTTAAGGTGGTTGTTGGCTTACCTGAATCAATAAAAACAGGAGAAACATCCGGCGTCCAATATTGAGTGCCTCCGCTAGTTAAAGTTGAATCAGTCATAATGGATAAATTCCAAGTCTGGCCAGTTTTAATCGGAATCTGAAAATAGCCGGTGCCAACATTATTAAGACCCATTGTATTATAAGTTTGGTCTGTATGTACGGGAGTAAAGCTCTGCGAAGCAGGCGTGTAAGCCCTCACAAAAATACCAGTGGCGCTGGCCGGACCGCCGGTGATAGAGCCATCAATAACTCCGTTTGGCGTATCAAAAATCGGGCTGGTACTGGCTGTTTCACCTCCAGTAACATTCATCATTAACATGTTTGGCTGAAGATAATTGATAAAAAATGTCGGATCAGAAGTATTATCAGGCATAAGGCCCAACATATAAGTGGCGTCTAAAAGATTGCTGTAAATAAAACTTCCAATTGAATCAAGACGCTTTGTTCCCACAAAAAACATCTTGTCAGGACAACCCATTCCCACCCTTACCTGCGATATTTCGTTAGTCGTGAGGTTGCGCAAAGTGCCGTTGGCTTGCCTCACTTTTGCCTGGCCACGAATCGTGTTAGTGCCTCCGATTTGAATGCCGTCTAATGGCGGAGGTCTGAAATCGTTTCTTGTTTCCATGCCAAATATGGCGCCGTCAACCAGGCCGTCATTGGCAGTGCTGGTCCAGACCCTTACTCCTTGATAGGAGCCCTTGACTGGGTTGGTAATATTTCCGACTATCACGGTCACAGTGGATGTTGAAGCCGGGGTAATCGCGCCATTGCTGGTTGTCAAAATTATTTGATTCAAGCCATTGGCGGTGGATGTGGCAATAGCGCTGGCAGCCACTTGCGCCGTTCCTCCCACAACGATAGTTTGCAAAGAAGTGGTGGCATTTGTAATATTAAAACCAATTGGAAAATTGATATGAATTTTTTCTCCTATATTCAGAGTGGTGCTGGCTGTAAAATTGAAAGTGAATTGAACGCCGGTGGCGCTGACGGAATAACTGCTGGCGGCAAAAGTCCAATCGTCAACTAATCCCCCTCTTCTCGCAATGCTTGCCGAGCCAGTGGCGCTGGAATCAATGTCTGTTGCGCAACCAGAACTGGCATTGCCCGCCTGACTCAAAGCACAAGTTCGCACTGACCAGGTTTTGCTTCCTAAAATACTCAAATCGCCCAGCGGGTTAGCAATTCCCTTGATGTCAATAATAAAATTGTTGTTAGCGCTGGTCTGGGTGCTTGTGGCAGCCAAAATAATTTTTCTGACGCCGCCATCAATATACAGAGTGGAGGTGGCAAAATTCAAAAGATCGCCTCCTAAAGCAGTGCTGGAAGCAGTAACACCGGAAAAATTCCAATTAGGCCCGCCGGTAATTTCTGGAAAGGTTATCTCCACTGCGTCAGTGGATGTGGAAAGAGCGGTGACATTATTAATGGTAAATCTCCAAGTGGCGTTTGTCTGGCCCAGAAGATTATCAACATTGTTCGCGGCTGGCGCCACTGTTACCGAAGTCAAAGCCGCGGCATTGACCAAGGACGGAGAAACTAATAACAAGCTTGATATAAAAATCAAGCCAAAAACAAGAAGAGAAATTTTTGTTTTCATTTGATACTTAAAATTAATTTATTTAAAAAGCCGACTCATTCTATTATAAGCCATTTACTAAAACTTTAGTTAAAAACAAAATAAAAAATGTGGATAAGTTCTAACTGGCGCCATTTTAACCGCAAAATCGTAAGTTTATTAAACCTTCAAATATCTCCTCACGGCTATCAAGCTGGAAAACACGCCCAGCCCCATGCCGACAAAAAGCAAAATTAAAAATATCTCAAAAAAGTTTGAAAGGTAATATTGATAAATATTGACTCCGCTCAAAAATCCTTCCGTCGCCGGCCCGAGCCAAAGAGTGAACGGATAAAAAATCACCATGGCGATAACGCTGGCGATGGCGCCCATCAGAACGCCCTCTATCACGAACGGCCCGTTCACGAATCTTTCCGAGGCGCCAACAAGGCGCATCACGCCGATTTCCTCCCGCGCGGTGTAAATCGCCAGACGAATAGTGTTGAAGGTGACTAAAATAGAAATAAATATCAAAATCAAACTGATGCTGGCGCCAAGATTCCTGGTTGAATCAAAAATTTTTGTGAGCTTGTCTATCACAACCTTGTTCTGATGATAATTTATTTTGTCTATTATTGAATTATCGCCCACGAGGTCGGAAGAATTGCCCAAAAAGTTGGCGATGCTTTCATATTGAGAAGTTTCTTTGGCCTTTACGTTTAAAACCGCCCCTAAGGGGTTATCGCCTATTTCGCTAAGCGACTGAACAATAAGAGTATTATCTTTGTGTCTTTCCACAAAATTATTGAGCGCCTGTTCGCGCGAAACATATTCCACGGCCTTCACCTCCCCCAGTTTTTCCAATTTGTCTTTGACGGAAAGAATATCCGCCTCGCCGGCGTTTGTTTTGAAATAAACACTCACGTCAACTTTATCCTGAAGCTGGTCAAGGGCGGTTGAGAGAATAGCTCTGGCGAAAATAAGCGAACCGATGGTGAAGAGGGCGACAACCGTCACCAGCACCGTGGCAAGAGAAACCCAGCCGTTCCTTAGAAAATTTACGACTCCCGCCTTTGTCACTCTTTTTATTTTTGTCCAAAGCATATTTTTTATAATATGTATCTTCCCTCTTTATCATCTCTTATAATTTTTCCTTTTTCCATAGTGATAACTCTTTTGCCTAGAGAATCTATCACCGACTTGTTGTGAGTGGCCATCAAAACCGTCGTGCCCATGTCGTTTATTTTTCGGAGAATTTGAATTATTTCCCACGTATTCAACGGGTCAAGATTTCCCGTCGGCTCGTCGGCGATGATGACATCCGGCTGAATAACAAGCGCTCTGGCAATTGCCACTCTCTGCTTCTCGCCACCTGACAGCTCATGAGGGAAGCTCCATGTTTTGTCGGTAAGATTGACCAGTTCCAAAACCTGCGGCACGCTTTCCTCAATCTCCTCATCCATTCTCCCCGCCGCCTCCATGGCGAAGGCGATATTTTCGTAAGCGGTCTTATTGGGAAGCAGGCGAAAATCTTGAAAGACCATTCCTATTTTCCTTCTCAAAAGAGAGAGGTCTTTTTTTTTGAGTTCATTGACGTCAATTGATTCAAAAAAAATTTTTCCGTCGGATGGACGCTCTTCGGCTATCAAGAGTTTGAGCAGAGTCGTCTTGCCGGCGCCCGACTGACCCACAATGGAAACGAATTCCTTCGGCTCCACGGCAAAACTTACGTCGTCAAGAGCTATTGACGACGGGGAATAAATTTTTGAAACCTTGTCGAAATATATCATATATTTTTTTCTGCCTCTATGAATTCATCCAGCTCTCCGTTCAAAACAGAATCAACGTCGTTCGTTTCAATTTCCGTCCTGTGGTCCTTCACCATTTTATACGGATGAAAAACATAGGAACGTATCTGATGCCCCCATTCCGCCTCCACGTCTTTGTTTATCATCAGCGATTCTTTTTCTTTTTCCTGCTGGGAAATCCGGAGTTTGTAAAGCTTTGACTTCAAAAGTTCCATGGCGCGCTCCTTGTTCTGTTGTTGGGAACGTTCGGAGGCGACATGCGCGCTGATATTTGTGGGAATGTGCACTATTCTCACGGCCGTTTCCCTTTTATTTACGTTTTGCCCGCCCGGACCGGATGCCTTGCTTAATTCTATTCTAACATCTTTTTCGTCAATCTCAATTTCCCCCGGAACAATAAATTTCGGGATGACTTCGAGAAGGGCAAACGAAGTGTGGCGGAGTTTTTTGGCAGAAAAAGGCGAAACGCGCACGAGCCGATGGACGCCAGATTCATTTTTCAGTTCCCCGTAAACTCCGCCAGCTGGCGGACTTCCTCTAACTTCAAAAGTGATGTTTTTATATCCTCCGGAAGCCGTGGCTTTATGTTCGTGCAGAATTCTTATTTCCCAACCCTTGCGTTCGCTGAACTTTCTGTACATCTCAAAAAGAATGCGCACCCAATCCTCGGAATCGTCCCCGCCGGCGCCGGCAAAAAGAGCGAGAACGGCGTCCCCTTTGTCATATTTGAATTTCTCTTTTTCTTTTTCTTTGAGAGCATTCAAGTCCTTCAAAACTTTCCGCGCCCTGTCCTTATCTTGCCAGAAATCGGGATTTTGCATTTCTTGTTCCAATTTCTTAATTTTGTTTTTTAATTCTTGATTCATATCTTGTTTTTTATAATATCTTTTTATTATAAGTTATACTATTATATTTGCATATAAGGAAAAAAATATTTCCAAGAGGCGTCAAGGAAGAAGGCTCCCGATTTTGAGAGGGTCTAAAAAAATATTTGAAGCTTTACTGAACAGCCAGATTGGCTCTTACTCTGCCCCAGCCGTAATCTTTATCTTTGCCAATCTTTCCCAAATCTTTGGCAGTAGCAAATAGTTTATTTTCCACTTGGCTCTGAGTGTAAATCGGATAATTGTATTTCATAAGGGCTATCACACCGGTAATCATGGGTGTCGCCATACTCGTACCGCTCCAAGCGGCATATAAACTTCCCAAAACACTTGAATAAATACTTACCCCCGGAGCAGTAATATCTAAAGCGTTTCCTCTGCCGGAAAAACTGGCAATCTTGTCACTACTATTAACGGCGCCGACGGTAGTGGAATAACTAATACAACCCGGGATAGAAATGCCCTGATTCCCGCTATTGCCAGCGGCAACAACTACAGTCACATCTTTTTGAACCGCGTATTTGACCGCGTTAGTTAAGTCCGGCAAAACGCCGTCGCAAAAACCTTTGTAAGTGTAAGGCGCCCCCGTACCCAAACTTAAACTAATGGCATCGACGCCAAAATCATCAATATTGCCCGGAACTCCATCGGGGCCGTCAACCGCCCAATAAATGGCGGCTACAACATCACTGAAATAACCAGAACCGTTTTTATCAAGCACTTTGCCGGCGACAACTCCCGCATCGGGCGCCACTCCTTTGGCGTTGGGATTAACTCCGTCGGCGGTGATAATTCCTGCCACATGGCTGCCGTGGCCGTTATCGTCTATCGGGTCATTATCATTATTCACAAAATCTTTCCCCCCTAAATAACTGGATATTAATTCGGGGTGAAAATAATTATACCCCGTGTCAAGAACCACCACCTTTCTGCCGCTTCCCGTATTGCCATTATTGTGAACAGCAGCGGCGCCGATTTGCTGATTGGCGCCGGCGCTCGTCACGCCAAGTTGAGGACTTTTCAAAACGCCTGCCTCATCGTCGTCCAAAGCGAAAACTCTTACATCTTCAGAGAAAGAGAATGATTCGGCTACCCCTTGCGGACAACTAAGAGCTTTTAACGTCTTCGCATCTCTTACAATCTTGCAACCAAAAGAAACTGCTTTGCCCACCTCTTCTTCGTTGTGAGCAATTACCCTTTTATGCGCATTTCCTTTATCCACAGTTTCTCGGGCGTTTGCTGTTCCCGCAAGAACGAAAACCACGACTAATGCGGTCGCGATGGCTAAATATCTTTTAAAATTCATGTTCATATATCATATATTATACTGCTGTATAAATCCGAAAGTCAAACTCTGGAGCCACCTCCGAGAGTCGAACTCGGGACCTCTGCTTTACGAAAGCATTGCTCTACCAACTGAGCTAAGGTGGCGCTGGAGCCCACGCGCAGATTTGCACCCCGTATAAAAATTGCTTCGCAATTTCATACGGGGCAGGCTGCGGACAAAAAGCCAAGACCGGGGATCGAACCCGGGGCCTCGCCCTTACCAAGGGCGTGCTCTGCCAACTGAGCTATCTTGGCATTGGGCACATTTTTTATTTTATTCTATTTGCATTATTTTTCAAGGCGATATAAGATTGTAATGCGGGATGGAGAAGTAGCTGCTTGCAGCGGAGAGGCGGTTATTTTAAAATCTTAGCTGATAAGTCTATCATAGCGCGGGATGGAGAAGCAGTATCTCGGGAGGCTCATAACCTCCAGCCGTTGGTGCAATTCCAACTCCCGCAATCGCGTAAAGAAAAAAATTGCCTATCGGCGGTTTTTTTTGTTTGAAAATTACTGCAAATCTATAAGATATTTTTTTATAGTGGTTTGAATTTGAAGCATCACTTTTTCTCTTGATTTTGGTTTACTCTTGGCAATTCCTTTTGCAAAATTATAAAGATCTTTTTTACCTATTTGAAGCCATTTTCCGTTCTTACTTAAGAAACACAAAAGAGTCATTATGGCAATTCTCTTATTGCCATTTTGGAAAGGATGATTTTTAATAAGTAAGTAAAAAAGAATACTTGATTTTCCAATAAACCCTCTGTATAAATCTTTTTTGTTAAATTGAATAAATGGGACGGCTAAGCAACTTTCAAGAATATTATGGAAACGTGTGCCAAACTCAGGTATTGGCTCATTATATGTCATTAATTTTCTTGTCAGAGTAAATGCCATATACTCAACTTCTGCCACTGTAATTTTTTTAGCTCTCATTCTTTACCAAGTTTTTTAAACACTTCCCTATATTCTTTTAAGGCCTTATTAATAGTATTTTCTATCTCTTCTTTTCTGTGACTACCAATAATATGCCCTAGTGTTTCCATTATAGACTCATGAGAAATAATATAATTGCGACCTATTTTTTGAGCTTTTATTTTACCCGCCTTGATTTTTCTAAAAACCTCAATGCGACTTAGATTAAGAATTTTAGCAGCTTCTGAAGTTGAATACATTGTTTTTGTCATAATGTTCATATAGTAACATATGTTACTAGACAAATAAAGCTAAGGATTATAAGCTCTTTAAATATTAACAGCAATTCTAAGACCTATTTCTTTTATGCGCAGCCGATGGGATTTGAACCCACGATCTTCTCCGTGACAGGGAGACGTGTTAACCGGACTACACTACGGCTGCAATGTCAGGGGTGGGGATCGAACCCACGGCCTTGGGTTTACCCGCCTGCCAAAGCCATTTTTTGCCAGTGAGAGGAGTCGAACCTCTGTCCAGGGCTTATGAGTCCCTTGTTCTAACCGTTGAACTACACTGGCATATGGCGGGCAGGTGAGTCCCATGCTCTACCAACTGACCTCGCCCGACTTCGCTACGACGAAGTCGTTGCGGGCGGGGCTACCCTGACGACATAAAGAATATAACCCAATTTTACATATATTTCAACTCCTTGAGTGCCTTTTCGTATTTTTCTAGCGCCTCTTTCGCCTCTTCTTTCGTGATTTCAAATTTGTCGCCGCCATGCACGATTCTGTTTCTCACTTTATGCGCCTCCCAGACGCCCTGCAAGTTATCAAAATCGCTCGGTTCCACCGCCTTCAGGCGATCGCCCAGAGACACTGGACGCCCGTCCAGTGTCTCTGGGCCAAAGCCGATGGTCTTAAAAATTTCGTCAATTATGGAGTCCGCCTCTATTATCGCCATTTTCCATTCGGAAGAAATGTCCGAGTCAATTTTTTTCTTTATCGCGTCCCATTTGGCAGACCTTAATTCGCGCGGTTCTTCTTTGGGAATAAAATCAACTAAATGAGCAATTTTATCCTTTTTAAGCCTAAATATTTTATAAAGAAGAAAAATAATTCCGACCAATAGAACCACAGAAAGAGAAATCAAAAACATCTTCAGTCCGCTTGCCCCCAGCCACGCCAAAAGTTTTAAAAACCCGCTTTTAACGGCGCCGAAGAATTGTAAAAACTTCCTAAAAACATAATCTAAGTTCAAATATTTCATTTCAGACGCGTTATTCATTTTGATATTGTTTCCCTATATTAAATAACACATCTTCCCTGAACCACGGCGCAATGAATTGAATGCCGACAGGCAAGCCAGCTTTTGATTTCCCTGCCGGCACAGAAATCGCCGGAACGCCGGCCAGTTTAGCGGGCGCCGTAAAAATGTCTTCAAGATACATCTGCACGGGATCATTTACCTTCTCGCCTATTTTAAAAGCCGTCGTCGGAGAAACCGGAGACAGGATAACATCAATCTCATTAAAAACATTTTTAAAATCCCGTCTGATTAATTCTCTCACTTTCTGCGCCTTGCTGTAATAGGCGTCATAATAGCCCGCAGAAAGAACGTAGGTGCCAAGCATAATTCTTCTTCTCACCTCGTCGCCAAACCCATGGGAGCGCGTTTCCATATAATCATCCAGAAGATTTTTCCCTTCTTTAAATAATCCGTATTTTACTCCGTCAAAACGGGCCAAATTAGCGGAAACTTCCGCCGGCACCAAAACGTAATAGCAAGGCACGGAATATTTTATATGCGGTAAATCAATTTCTTTAATTTCATGGCCAAGTTTTTTTAATTTTTTTATTGATTCGTCTATGATTTTATTTACATCTTCGTCCACTCCTTTTTTATCATATTTTAAAACTCCAATTTTAAATTTCTGACTACTAATTGCTGACGACTGACTACTCTCTACGGATGTTGAATCCATTTCGTCTTTTCCTTTAATGACATTAAAAACAATTTCCGCATCTTCAATTGTTTTCGCAATAGGGCCGATTTGGTCAAACGACGAAGCCATTGCAACAAGGCCGTTTCTGGAAACAGAGCCGTAGGTCGGATTCAAGCCAACAACGCCGCAAAACCCCGCCGGCTGCCGAATGGAACCGCCCGTGTCGGAACCAAGCGCTGCCAAGGCCATGTCCGCCGCAACCGCCGCGGCTGAACCGCCCGACGACCCACCCGCCACTCTTTTAAAATCGTGCGGATTTTTTGTCGTTCCGAAGGCGGAATTTTCCGTGGAAGCGCCCATGGCAAATTCGTCCATATTCGTTCTGCCTAAAAAAATCGCCCCGGCTTCGCGAAGTTTTTTAATGACCGAAGCATCATAAGTCGCGCTGTAATTTTCCAGCATCTTTGAACCAGCAGAACAAATTTTTCCCCTTATTAAAATATTATCTTTTATGGCAAAAGGAATGCCTGACAACGGCTTGCCGTATTTTTTTTCTTCATCTATTTTTTCCGCCTCATCAAGCGCGTCTTTAAAAACCTCAAGATAAGCGTTAATGTCTTTGTTTTTTTCTTTTATGTTTTTAAGATAATCGGAAACCAAACTAACCGCGGAAATTTCCCCGCTTTTCATCATCTCCTTCGCTTTTTTTATCGTCAGCCCTGATAAATTTTTCATTTAAGTATGTGCTTAACTTTCACGTGGCCGCCTTCCATCGTTGGCCTGTGCGGACTTTCGTCTTCGCGCGTGATATTTTTTACGCCCTTTGTCATATTGATTTCCTTGTCGCCCATTTCTCCAATATCCGCTTTTTCCAGCAATGACACATAATCCAAAATCGCCCCAAATTCTTTTTGAAACTTTTCTTTTTCTTTTTCAGACAGCTTTATTCTCGCCAAAAGCGCCAGTTTATCAATGTCAATTTTCTCTTGCATATATCTTGTTTTTTCTTTTAAATTTATCCCAACAACTCTTTCACAATTCTGCTGACCATGGCGCCGTCGGCGCGACCTTTGGTTTGCGGAGACAAAATTCCCATCACCTTGCCCATCTCTTTGGCGCCAGAGGCGCTTGTTTTTTCTATCGCTTTTTTAACCAGCTCTCTTATTTCATCTTCGTTTAACTGCGCCGGCAGATAAGAAAACAAAATATCCATTTCTTTCTTTTCGTTTTCCGCCAATTCTCCGCGTCCGCCTTTTTCATACATGTCTATGGAGTCCCTTCTTTTTTTAATTTCCCGCGAAATAACTTCTATGATTTCGCCTTCTTCCAAAACACAGCAGTCATCTTCCATAACACTGCCATCCGCTTTTTTTACCAATCTTGTCCGTTTGGCAATCTCGGCGTTCTTAATTTCCGCATTAAGCATCTTCAAAGTGGAAAGCGCAACCTGGTCCTTCGCCTTAAACGCCTCCTTAAAATCATTTTGTATTTTTTCTTTAAGATTCATAACTTTTTAATTTTATCATTTTTTGGGGAAAAATTGTCCCAGTTCTATTTCACTTAAAAGACGATTAATATCGGCATAACGTTGCATGGCAAAACTCGGTCTGTGGGAAAATCCAATATATTCTATTTTCTTTTTTAATTCTTTTGCCCTAATAATCCCGGGAATTAAGTCGGTATCAGAACTGACAATAATAGCTGTGTCATACTTATTTTGATAGGCCATATCTAAAACATCTATTGCTAGTTTAACGTCAACACCTTTTTCTTTGTAGCCCTTATTATGAACCATCATAAAACCGGTCTTGACTTCCCAACCATGATTTTTAAGAAGAGAAAATAATTTTTGTTGATTTTTCACTAGTTCTTCGCTTTTGGAATTATTTTTTTCTTTTCTAACTAGTCCTACATAATAAATACAGGAAACAATAATTCTTCCGTGAGCTAGCCACTCAGAAAATTTTCTGTAATCAAATGATAATAATTGCTTAAAATCCAGTTCTTGGTCTTTCAAGCGATGATAAAAATTACTTCCATCCAGAAATATAATCACTCTTTCTTCCATATAAAAACTTTATCACAAAATGACCAAAAACAAAACCCGCCATTAGCCGAAGCTAGGGGCGGGGGTGTTAGTGTTTTTATACTATACTAGGCATTTTTACTTGTCAAGTCATTGTGGATAAACTTTCGTCTTAAACGCCTCCTTAAAATCATTTTGAATTTTATCTCTCAGGTTCATATTATTTAATCATATCTAAAAATTTATTTTCGTCAATTATTTTCACACTCAACTCTTTCGCTTTATCATATTTTGAGCCCGGGTTTTCGCCCGCCACGACATAATCGGTATTTTTGGAGACGGATTCAATCGCCTCCCCGCCCAGCTCTTTTATTTTTTCCTTCGCCCTGTCACGCGAAATGGAAGCAAGCGTGCCGGTTAGGACAAATTTCATCCCTTTCAGTTTGTTGGACACTCGGTGTCTAACATTTATAATTTTCACCCTTGCCAAAAGTTTTTTGAGAAATCTCTTGTTGTATTCATCTTTAAACCAGCCATAAATGCTTTCCGCCACTTTTTCTCCGACATTTTCAACCGCCGTAAGACGCTCCAGTGTCGCCTTTCCCAATTTTTCTATTGAGCTGAATTTATCCGCCAAATCCTGCGCCGTGCCTTCTCCCACGTGCATAATTCCCAAGGAAATTAAAAATCTTTCAAGGTCTATTTCTCTTCTTTCGTTTATTGCCTTCACTAAATTTTCCGCCGATTTTTCGCCAAAGCGTTCAAGGGGAACCAAGTCGCCTTCTTTCAAATTAAAAATATCGGCCGCATCCTGGATGAGTCCATTATCCAAAAGAGCGTCTATGATTTTCGGCCCCAAACCATCAAAATTGAAGGCGCGCTTTGAGGTAAAATAGTAAAGAGAACGCCTGTGCCTTGACGGGCATTTTTTATTCGGGCATTTCGCAATCGGACTGCCTTTTTCTTGGACTATTTTAGTGCCGCACACCGGACATTTTTCCGGCATCTTGAATTTTTTTTCTTTGCCGGAACGCATATTTTTCAAAACCTCCAGCACTTCGGGAATGACGTCTCCCGCTTTTCTGATAACGACTGTGTCGCCTATCTTCACCCCTAGCCGCTTTATTTCTTCAATGTTGTGCAGGGTCGCGCGGCTCACGGTTGAGCCCGCCACCTTCACCGGCTTGAGATGCGCCACGGGGGTCAAGGCCCCCGTTCTTCCCACTTGCACCTGGATGTCTTCAACAATCGTGGTTGCTTCTTCCGCCGCGAATTTAAAAGCGACAGCAAACCGCGGCGACTTGCCGGTATAACCCAGCGCTTCCTGCCATTCCCTTTTATTTAATTTAACGACAACACCGTCTACGCCGTACGGCAACGAATCTTTTTTCTTTTCCCAGTCCCTCCAAAAGCCAATAACCTCGTTTATGTTTTTGCAATGTTTGAAATATTTATTCACCTTAAAGCCAAACTTATTAAGTTCCTGCAGCTCTTCAATTTGCGTTCTCGGTAATTTTTCGGACGACCAGCTGATGTCATAAACAAAACTGTCCAACTTGCGCGAAGCGGCGATTTTAGAATCCAGTTGCCTGATGGAACCAGCGGCGACATTTCTGGGATTGGCGAAAAGATCTTCGCCTACTTTTTTTCTTTCTTTATTTAACCGCTCAAATTCTTTTTTGCTCATCCAAATTTCCCCCTCAACAATCGCGTCTATTTCCTTTTCCAGTTTTAGCGGCACGCTTTCAATCGTCCTCACGTTTTGAGTAACATCCTCGCCGATTATTCCGTCGCCTCTCGTGGCCGCGGTTTTTAACATTCCTTTTTCATATTCAAGAACCACTTTAAATCCGTCTATTTTCAGTTCGCATGTGTAACCAAACTCCGCCTCCACCGCCAGCTCTTTCTTCAGCATTCTTTTTATTTTTGCGTCAAATTCTCTCATCTCTTCCTCGCTGAAAACATCGTCAAAAGACCACTGCTTGACTTTGTGGCGCACTTTTACGAATTTATCCAAGGGCTTGCCACCCACCCTTTGGGTAGGCGAATCGGGAGCCAAAAATTCAGGAAATTTTTTTTCCAGTTCTGCGAGCTCATGCTTGAGAGAATCCAGCGCGGCGTCGGAAATTTCCTGCTTATCCAAAACATGATAAAGATAGCGGTGATGATTCACCGCCTTTTTTAACTTTTCAATGCGTTCTTTGGCTCGCTCTTTTTCCGAGAGCATTTTAATACGCGTTCCTCATGGCCCTTTCGACTTTTTTGGAATTAGTTGAATTACAAAGGCCGTTCTCTCCGCTTACATTATAACCACGAGAAGTGACAATAGTTTGAGGAGGATTTATTCCAAGAAGATTTGACTTATCAACAGTCACTTGAGCGCAAGCGCCATTGTCAAAAGTTAAATCAAAAGTGGTCGTAGAGGCAACTGGATCATTCATGTTTCCATTTATTTGTTTACCGGCGCAATTTATCGTGTAAGAAGAAGAATTGAATGACGATTGTTTTAAATCCCAATACAAAGCGCATTCTATGCCAGAGTCGGCGGCATAAAGGGATTTTTGCGATTCTCTGCCGGCAATAGAAAGAATGATTTCGCCGAGAATTATGTCAAACACCCCAAGGCCAACGACAAGAACAACGCTTATCAACAAAAGCACTATCATAAGAACGAACCCGCCTTTTTTATTTTTTGTTTTATTTTTTGCCATTTTATTATTGCCCTAATTTTCTTTGTGAAATTGTTGTTTGAATATTAAGTTTAACCTCCCCCGCTTTTAGGTCAACCGACGAGCCGTTCAAAATTATCGTTACCCTTGGCTGAAGGCTGGACGGCACGATAAAAACAAGATTGTCTATTTTTATTTCCGGAGAGGTTAGGCGTAAAAAAGGTTCCCCATTCTCCGATCTTTCGATAGAATAATCAGTTCCATTAAATTGATAAACAATAAGTTTTGCTTGCGAATTAGTGAAGGCAAAAGATGAGGCGCTGCACAAAGAAGGCGGACAATAACTTTTTCCCGTTCTTATATCCCTGGACATAACTTCCAGCGCAAAGTTTAGGTTGTCGTTTATGGCGCGAAGCGCCCCGGCCTTTCTCTGAATGTTGCTTATATTCAAAAACGTCGCCAGCGCCATGGTAATCACGGCGGTAAAGATGCCGATTGCGACGATTATTTCAATTAATGTAAAACCCCGCTGTTTCATTTTATTTTCAATTAATCCAATTAAAAATATTATCTTCAATGGTAAAAGTTTTTGGCCCCGTTTTCTCGTTCCACAAAACAGTAACCCGCACTTTCACCTCTACTTCATTTGTATTTTCCGCAACATCTGTTATTTTTACCGTTCTTGTAAAAACGGAGTTTTCACCGGCGGCATAATTATAAAAAAGACCGCTGCTGTCATACTTCAAAACAGGGCAATCTCCAGTGCAAGCGCTTATCTCATCCCTAGGAACATCAATGTAGCAGCCATTTAAACCGCGGCAACTGTCAAAACCGTCAAGCCAATTCGCCCCGGGTGTTAGGAAATTCGCATCCCTGACATTTTTGACATATTCCATCGCGTCTTGAGCCAAATAAAAAGCGACTATTTGATTTTTGGAGACACTAGCTAGGCCAATACTTCGGGCAGCAAGCTCCATGGGACCCATAATGGCAAGAGCCAAGATGGCGATGGCGACAATCGTCTCAAGTAAGGTAAAACCCTGCTTGTTTATTCTATTGTTATTTGTCCGCTTACCCATATGATTATTTTTTTTGTTGCCCCGCCGGGAGATGAAATTAAAATTTCCACATCGGAAAAATTAGGAAGCAAAGATCCGCCGTTGTCCCATCCTTTTAAAGTAATAAGAGGATTGGGTCTTAAATAAACGGCGTCCATTTTTGACAAACCGCAGGACCCCGGGGGAGAACTTTTTTCATTTCCGCACAAGCTGGAAAAAGAGTCACTTGTTCTTATTTTATATTCTTTCACTTTGCCGTCGATGCCGTCGCCCTCATCAAACTCGTCATATTTGCTGTTTTTGTTTACATCCGCAAAAAGAATAATAGTGTCCGGTTTACTTATGTCAAAATGAACGCCGTATCCGGGAAAAGTCCCGTTATATTCCTTGACGCTCAAGGAATAAACCTGCGCCTCTCTGACGGCAAAAGCTATTTCTTGAGATGTTTTCTTTAAAGAAAGTTGGGATTTAAATTTTGGATAATTTGCGAAGACAAGAGTGGATATAATAATAAAAATACTTATCGTTACCACGAGCTCCACTAGAGTGAAACCACGCCTTACGTCAGATATTTTTTTTTTCATTTTACTCAAACCTAAAAGTTATTATGTCAGGAACTTTAACAGTGACGTTCATAGGGGAATTAACTTCCTTCACTCCGTTGACGTAAAGATTCCATTTTTTATTTTCGTCGCCATTAAGAAATCCGTCTATTTTTTGAGGAACAAAGTTCTCGTCCGCCTTCAAATCCATTTTTGAAATCGCCGCAACCTGCTGGAGCAAACTCCATGCTTTCTTCTGCTCGGCGGTATAATTATAGAAAATCTTTTTATCACCATTACCAAAATCCAATTCAAACACAAGGGCCTTTTTTTGAGAATTTAATTTGAGGCCAAAATAAACAGACAAAACTACCACTAAAACCAGTAATCCCAATGTCAATTTCTTTTTCATACTATTTGCATTCCTGTTATATTATACCAATATACAAGAAATTATACCATCAAGGGAAAAGGCAAGCAACGCGCCAAGAGCAAGAAAGGGACCAAATGGAATTCTGCTCTTCATAGAATATCTTTTTTTGGCCAAAATCATAAGGATAAGTCCCGCCAAGGCGCCGGTCCAAAAGGAAAAAGCAAAAGCCCAAATGCCGCCGCAAAAACCGAGAAGCCAAGGGATACCCATGGCGAGTTTGGCGTCGCCTAAACCCATCCACTTGCCTTTTGAAAAAAGCCAGAGGGAACCGAAGAAGGCGAAGAAGGCAAGACCGGTTAGAAAATTATAAACTTGAAACTTGAAACTTGAAACTTGAAATAAATTTAAAAATGCAAGAAAATTAAAAAGATAAACTAATTTGTTTGGAATTATTTGATGGCGGAAATCGTAGACGGAAATAACAATAAGCAAGCTAAAGATTATAAAGTGGTAACCAGTAGTCAGTATTAAGTAGTCAGTATTTTGTAATTTTAAAAATGTAAGCAAAAAAATTATTCCCGTAATAAATTCAACAACAGGATACTGAATAGAAATTTTACTACCGCATCCCCTGCATTTCCCGCGCTGGGCAATGAAGTTGAATACAGGAATCAATTCTTGCCAGCTTAATTTTTTACCGCAAGAAAAACACCTAGACCTGCCTTTGACTATGGATTCTCCCGTATTCATGCGCAAAATCACCGCATTCAAAAAACTGCCAATAATAGTGCCAAAGATAAAAATTATAACTAATGCCATGACAAAATTTTACCAGATTATTTTTGTTTAACATAATTGACTCGACGTCCGACGTCGAGTATAATAAAAAGAGTATGATAAGAAAGGAAAAATTTATCACAGGCGAACATTATCACATTTATAGCCGAACTATTTTGAATGTTCCTGAATTTAAAAACAATAGCAATGCAAAAAAACTACATCAGGCATTTTTATTAGGAAACTCAACAAATTCAGGACAAGCGTTTGGATATTTAAGAGATAATAAAGATAACCCAAAAGCCCTCGAGAAAGCAATTGAAATTTCTCAAAAAGGAAAAAAGCTAGTAGATATTCTGTGTTATTCTATAATGCCAGACCATTATCACTTACTGTTAAAAGAGTTGAAAAATAACGGGGTTACTGATTTTGTGCGTCGTTGCAATACCTCTATCGCCAAGTACATAAATGTAAAAAACAACAGGCTCGGCTCTCTTTTTGAAAGCAATTTCAAGGCAAAACATATAGACACAAATGAATATCTTCTCCATCTCTCGGTTTACATCAATTTAAACCCTTTGGATTTTATCTCCGGAAAAGAATGGAGGTTTAATAAATTAAAAAAATGGGCATTAATTAAACAAAAACTTATTAATTATCCGTGGTCAAGCGCAAAGTTTTTTTTGAATGAACACCAACATGATCTTATTTTATCTGGCACAGAAATAATTTTGAGCCAATTTAAAAACACTAATGATTATGAAAGATTTGTGCGAGAATGGAGCGAATCAGAGGTTGCCTCGACGTCGGACGTCGAGTACGAGTAGATGCCTTCACAAAAAAACGGGCAAGTTGCCCGATTTTTTTGTTTTGCTTTTTTTCAAAGCAATGTTATGGTTTTACGTCGTAAACCGGAATAGTGGCGCTATCACCATTAGTTGTTCCAGTTCCTGTTCCGTCAAAATTAGTACCTCCAGTACATACGGAGGCGGTCCCAGCGTCATCAGCATCGCTGTTTAATGCCGGGTTTGTTGCCTCTTCTAAGGTTGCCCCGAGGTGGTAGGAAGTACAAGAACTGGAAACTAGAGTACCAGTATACTTATAAACATTGTTTCCCGCATTCAACGGATCTACTGGGATCTGCGGGAAAAACCCTCCTGTTTTAAGAAGCCCCATTGCGGTAGCATAATCCCCTGCTGGGTAAAGACTGCCACTCGCGTCCGCATACATTTCCAACGCCAATTGAATCTGCTTAAGGTCGGAAATTCTTCTGGCGTCTCTTGATTTCTTCCTGGCGCTGTTGAGCGAAGCAAGAACCACAGACGACAAAATGCCGATGATAGCGATAACCACCAAAAGTTCAATGAGCGTAAAACCTTTATTTCTTTTTAACATTTTTTTAATTATATTATTTTATCGACCCCGCCTGCCTTCGCTATGCGAATGTATTTCGGGCAGGCATTTATTGCTGTTAAATATCAATATTTATTATACCTAATTCCCAGATAAAAAATGTGGATAACTTCCTTCAATAAACTCGGGACAAGCTATATGGCGCTGGATATGTTGTAAATCGGGCCTAAAATAGAAATCACAAGAATTCCAACTCCGATACCAAGAACGATAATCATAATCGGCTCTATCAGCACCACTAAATTGTCTACAGCGTTATCCACTTCTCTTTTATAGAAACGGGACAAGGTTTCTAGCATGAAGTTCAGCTTTCCAGTTTCCTCTCCAATTTTTATCATTCTGGAAACAAGCGGCGGAATATCCTCATATTTTGACAACGCCTCAGACAAAGAATTTCCCCCTTTTACGGCGTCGGTTGATTCCTTTAAAATTCGGCTATAAACGTCATTGCCCACCACGTCAGCCGATATCTCAAGCGACCTCACCATAGAAACCCCGCTGGAAAGAAGGGTTTTTAAGTTATCCGTAACGCGCGCGAGATAAAGTTTTTTGTAGAGGGAACCGACATAGGGCACCGCAATTTGAAATTGGGAAAAAGACATTCTCCCCGCCTCTGTGCGCACGTACCTCCAGAGAAAAATAATGCCAATAACCAAAGCGATTAAAAGAAGTGGGCCAAAATTCACCAAAAAATTACTGACGCCTATTATGATTTTTGTATAAACCGGGACTTCCTGTCCCGCCTCGCTTAAAATGAGATCTAGTTTCGGAATAACAAATACCATCATCAAAATCATAACCGAGATAAAAACAAAAATGACAAAAGCCGGATAAAGGAGAGCATTCCTCGCTTTGGAGGTAAGCTCGTAAGCTCTTTCAAGATAGTCGGCCAAAAAAAGAAAGACCTCGTCAAGTTTTCCCGACTCCTCTCCCGACCTCACCATATTCACATAAAATTTTGAAAAAACATCTGGGTGTTTAGCCATGGCCTGCGACATTGAAATGCCACCCTGAATATCCTCCACGACTTGAGAAATCTTCTTGCGCAAAATTGGATTCTCCGCCTCGCTAGCCAGAAGTTTGAACGAATCCAAGACGGGAACTTTAGCTTCAAAAAGAGTGGATAGCTGCCTTGAAAGAATAACCACGTCCCGCGTTTTCACTCTTTCAAAAAGGCCGGAACCCTTGCTGAAAATTGATTCTTTTTTCTCTTCCGGATTTATGGAAATAATTATCAAATTTCTCCTCTGCAAAGAACTTATCGCAATCTCAATATTGGCCGCCTCAATGCTTCCCGCTTGTTTCTCTCCGTTTAACGTCGTGGCTTCGTATTTATATAACATAATTTTTACACCAAACCCTCAAGCCCCGTGGGGTTCAAAGAATAAGAATAGGCGTTTTCCATGCTGATTTCCCCTTGGCGAACAAGGTCAGCCAGGGAACGATTTAGGCTCACCATCCCCAGTTCCGAACCAGTTTCTATGATTGTGTTTATTTCGTGAGTCCTATTTTCGCGTATAAGATTCTTAACGGCCGGGGTATTTATGAGTAATTCGTAAGCCGGGATAAGTCCGCCGGAGACCCTCGGAATGAGACGCTGGGAAAACACGCCCAAAAGAGCGCTGGATAATTGCAGCCGAATTTGATTTTGCTGTTCCGGAGGAAAGGTGTCAATAATTCTGTCTATGGTCTGGCTGGCGCTGTTGGTGTGAAGCGAAGAAAAAACAAGATGTCCTGTTTCTCCGGCGGTGACGGCGGCGGAAATTGTTTCCGTGTCGCGCATTTCGCCGATCATGGCCACATTCACATCTTGCCTGAACATGGAACGCAATGCCGAGCGGAAATCGTTCGTGTCAACTCTCACTTCGCGCTGGTCAATAATTGACTTGTCCTGGATAAAAAGATATTCCACGGGATCTTCAATAGTAAGAATATGCTCCGACCTGGTGTGGTTTATGTAATCAATTATGGAAGCCATGGTCGTGGATTTGCCGTGCCCGATGGGACCAACAACTAAAAAGAATCCTTGTTCCTTGTTGGCGAAATCAATAAGAATATTGGGAAGATTCAGCGCCTTGAAGTCCTTTATCTCAATGGGAATAAACCGCAGAGACGCTCCCATAAATCCTTTTTGGAAATAGGCGTTAACCCTGAATCTTACTTTGTCTTCATAGGCGTAAGAAAAATCAAGCTCCTTGTCTTTCGTAAATTTTTCCCTGTTTTCCTCGCTAAGCATCGCGAAAATCAAACCCTTCACGTCTTCCGGAGAAAGAACGGATTTTTTTACGAGCGGGAGAAGTGAACCGTGCACTCTGATGGTCGGATATCTTCCGACCGCGAGATGCAAGTCGGACCCGCCTTCTTTAATGATGGTCATTATCAGTTCGGATAATTCTTTTTTATAATCTGTCATATTTTTTCCGCCGGCTGGCGGATTAATTATTTTAATAACGCCTCAATTTTTTTGGTCACTTCCATTGGAGTAAAATAGGCCTTAATTATGTAATCGTCAGCGCCTAGTTCTTTGCCTTTTTTAATATCTTCTTCCTGTCCCAAATTACTTAAAACGATTATTTTGCTTTTTTTCAGCAAGTTTTCTTTTTTTGCCTGTCGGAGAAATTCAAACCCGTCCATATTTGACATCACGATATCCACTAAAACAACATTCGGTTCAGGTCCCTTCTTTATTTTTTCCAAAGCATCGCTTCCGCTAAAGGCAACTTCCACATCATATCCCAGTTCCCTAAACTTAATAGAATACATGTCCAAAAGAAATTCATCGTCATCAATTATTAAAATTTTATATTTATTGCTCGCCATATAAACATTATAGCTTATCCAGCTCCTCAATTCCAATAATGCCGTCAAATATCTTCATAATTCCCTCTTCTTTGACCGTGAGCATACCTTGCCGTCTCGCCTCTTTCAATATTTCCGGTTCAATAGGATTAGATAAAATTATATTTTCCATCTCTGGAGTTTTTATCAACGCTTCTGCTATAGCCATTCTTCCTCTTGCCCCCTGCGGACAACTTGCCGAAGGAACGCCTTCATAAACATTCTCAGGAAGCTTAAAATTTTTCCTTAAATCAGGCGGAATACTTTCTATCTCTTTTTCTAATCTTGCCTTCAAGGCGCCAATAACAGGGATGGGTTTTCTGGAATCAGGGCAAAGAGTCCTCACTAATCGTTGACTCATAGCTATAAGGAGCGTCGGCGCTATAAGAAAAGGGTCAACTCCCATATCAATAAGACGAGGGATGACGCCCACAGCGCTATTAGTATGAAGAGTGGAGAAAACTAAATGACCCGTCAAAGCCGCTTGAATGGCCAAAGCCGCCGTTTCCTTATCGCGAATTTCCCCCACCATTATCATATTCGGGTCCTGACGTAAAATGGTGCGCAGACCGTTCGCGAAATCATATCCGATTTCCGGCTTTACCTGCGATTGATTTATCCCCTCAATGTTGTATTCTATCGGGTCTTCCAAGCTGATGATATTGCTTTTTTCTTTATCCAGTTCCTGAAGCATGGCGTATAAAGCCGTTGTCTTGCCGGAACTGGTCGGGCCGGTAAGAAGTATCAACCCATACGGTTTCTTCAAATTTTCTCGTATCAAGTCAATGTTTCTTTTTGAAAAACCTGTTTCCTCCAAACTTCTTACGCCCTTTTGGGTATCAAGAATACGAATTGTTATTTTTTCTCCAAAAAAAGTCGGGAGAGTGGAGACGCGAAAATCTATTTCCCTTCCTTCTATGTGCGCGCCAAACCGGCCATCTTGCGGTTTTCTTTTTTCATCCAGGCGCATGTTGGTTAAAATTTTTATGCGGGAAACAATGGCTTCATGCACGCTTATGGGGAGCAAAATACTGGTGTATAAAATTCCATCCACCCTGAAACGAACCTTTAGTTTTTCTCTTTGCGGTTCTATGTGAATGTCGGAAGCGTTTCCCGTAAGAGCGTGTTTGATGATGACCGCCACCATTTTGGTCACAGGAGCGTCTTCTGTAATTTTCAAATTTTTTTTATTCAAAAGTTCCTCTTCGGGAGCAATTATTTTTTCCGTTTCCAACAAAGCCGACTCAAGTTCGCCCAAGACCTTCGTCACCTCTCCGCTTAATCCCTTATACTCTTTCAAAACTGAATCCATATCCTCCTCCGAAATTTGAAAAATTTTAAAAGGAGTGTTGAATTTAGTGACAATAAACTGAACCGCCTCCCTTGCCTCCATATTGGAAGGGTCCGTCATGCCTATCTCAAGCACTCCTTCGTTCATTCCAATAGGAACAAATCTGTAATGCCTGGCGGATTCTTCTGGGACCTGCTTTAAAAGCTCAAAAGGGATGTCTTTCTCATTTATTTTTTTATAAGGAACGCCTAAAACCTCCGCCTTGGCTTGGGTGATATCGGCATTGGAAATGCCGTAGACATTCAACATTTTTTCCAAAGGAGCCCCTTTCTCTCTTGCTTTAGTAGAAATCTCAGCGAGCTCTTCGGAAGAAATCGCGTTCTTTTTTATTAGAATATCTGTAAAATTCATTCCAGTTTATTTAACCGATTAAATCGGAGAAAACGGGTTGGAGCGGCCAGCCGGCTGGGGCGTTATTTCGATAGAAAAATCAACCAAACTCTTAAAAGTTTTGTCATTAAAAAAATCTGTGTCAATTTTTAATGATTTCAAACTGCCAAGCATGTCCAAAACTTCCTGCCCTTCGGCGAATGAATTAGTATCGGTTTTTACCGTTGCGGCTGTCTGCGTTACATTGTTTGATACCGATAAGTTGTTTTCCTTCTTGTTATTTCCGGAAAAAAATAAGGAATAGATAAAGAAAATAACCAAAATAACCAGCACCGCTATTAATATTTTTAATTTTTTTGACATATGATTATTTTTTCCAATAAGTGTCCGCTATTATGTTGTATTCGTAGGAGTCCGCGTTCCCCGCTATGAAAGTGATTCTTTCAATCTCTGTCAGGCGAATATTTTTTTCAAGATTATTCAAAAAAGAAATAAAGGACTTATACGGACCGACTACTTTCATGAACACCAAAATCTTGCCAGCGCCTGTTTTTTGATTTTCAAAAGATGACTTTTGAGTGTCTTCCGGCTTTTTGATATCAATATCCCTAAGAATGAGACTGCTGTCTTTTGTTATGTTTTCAATTTCAACCACCAAATCAACAGCATTGGCCACAGACGGCAAAAATTTATTAAGTTTTTTTAAGTCGTCCTTACTTATGGCATTGTATTTTTCAAGAATCTCATCTCTCTTTGCTTGAAATTCCGCGAAGTTAGCAAGCGTTGAATTTAAGGCGTTCTCCTGAATATACAAAGATTTAATCTCGTTTAAAATAGGCTGCGTCCAAGTGAAAAAAATCATCACCGCCGCTCCCACAAAAATTATTGACATTATGCTTTTCATATTTTATAAGCAAAAAAAGACGGATTAAATTCCATGGTTGCCGTAAAATTAACCATCCCCGCCTCTCCAAGCGTGAAATTTGAAAAGATAATATTTTTTATGAATTTGTTTTTTATAAATTCATCCGACTGCAAAGATAAATTGGCATAATTTCTGGTTGAGCCCTTGAGAATGAGAATAGGTTTGGCGTCTTTGGTGTAAGGGTAGGAAAAATCAAAGCTTGAAAATCTGACATTGTTCAAAGTGGAGGTTTCTAAAAATTGAAAAATGGGACTCACAGCGCGATGCTGACTTAAAATATCTTTTGAATTCTCTATTTTGGCGTCTATACTACCCATCTGTTGTATCAAGGCCGGGTCCAGAATCTCCTGCGCCTTTTTAAAAGAATCGAGTAGGACGTCAACATGGCCTTTGGCTATATCCCTATAAAAATAAGCCCCGCCAAAAAGAAGCCCTGATATGACTAAAACGACTAGGGAAATAAACAACACAAAACCAAGACCGCTACCTTTATAAATCGGCTTAGTCAAAGTTTTTTTTGGGATAAAAGATACTTTTTCGTCCATTTCTATTTATTTTATCATTGAAGTTTCTTTAAAGCTAATCCTAAAGCTATGGAAAAGTTCGGTCCCGCTTTTTTCAACACTTTCTCCAAAAACGCCGGGTATTCTGTCTTGGAAAACGGGTCGGCCAAATTCACCTCCACGCTGAGACGCTTTACCGCGAATCCCGCCAGTCCTTTCAATAACGAACCGCCGCCGGTAATTATAACTCTGCTCACCGCCTGTTTATTTTTTCTCTGATAATCTTTAATGACTGAATTTATTTCGGAAAAAATATATTCCAAAATCGGTTCCATCACACTCACCACCTCTTTGTGTTCCGGCAAATCGGATAAGCCTATTTCTCTTTTCATATCTTCCGCTCTTTTGAAATCAACTCCCAGCGAACTGGAAAGCGCCAATGTCAGGTCTTGCGCTCCCTTGCCGATGGCGTAAGAACTTTTCATTATTCCGAAATCAACGATCGCAATTTTGGTGCTTGAAGCACCGAAGTCCATTACCGCCACCGGAGCCGTTTCGCGCCGAATGGATGACCGCAACATGCTGAACGATTCAAGCTCAAACGAATCAACTGTAAGTCCCGCCTTTGTCACTATCTTTTTGTACTGGCTAATTATATCTTTATGAATGGCGACCAAAAGAACTTTGGAAAATTTTTTCTTGATGCCGTCCGGTTGAATGTCGGCGTTCTCGGAAACCTTGTCCTCTGGAAAAATCCACCAATCCAGCGCCACTTCGGAAATCGGCACCGGCACGTATCTCCTCGCTTCCAATTTTACCATTTCTGAAACATCTTTTCCTTCTATGAACGGGATATCTATCACGGTAACAAAACTTGACCTTAACGGAATAGCCACGGCCGCCTCCTTCGCCTTGACATTTGCCTCGCGCAAAAGGTCCTTGAGTGCTTCGGTAATTTTTTCATCCGCCGGTTTCGCCGCTCTGCCCACCTCCATTCCTGCGTAAGGGCCAATGGCAATCTCGCCGTATGTCTCCAACACCGCGCGCTCTTTATCTTTTCTCAACTGAATCACTTTGATGGAGGAGGAACCAATGTCAAGGCCCAACACGCCTTGGCCCTCTTTGGGGCCAAATAATTTTTTTAAAGAAAAATCCTTAAACTTAAACGGAAAATCCATGACATATATTATAGCATATTATATCATAAGCGTAAGATTTTATGCTTAAAAAACTTATCCACACGTTTTTAAATTTCCTCCTTCCGCAGAAATGTTTGGGGTGCGGGAAGGAGAATGAGGCGCTTTGTCGGGAGTGTTTGGCAAAAATTGACATGCCGAGTTTGCCGAAAGAGGGAGAGATTTTTTCCGCCGCCGATTACGGCGACGAAACCGCCAAAAAAGCCATTTGGATGCTGAAATACCGCGGGGCGAAAAATCTCGCCGAACCGCTGGCGGAATTGTTGAACACTCGGTGTTCAACAAAATTGGAAATTAAAAATGCCGGCGACTGGCTCGTTGTTCCCCTCCCTCTTTCAAAAGAAAGATTAAGAGAAAGGGGATACAATCAGGCGGAATTGATTGCCGGGCATCTCTCCCAAAAAATAAAAATTCCAGTTTGCGCCGACGCGCTCGTAAAAATTAAAAACACTCCGGCGCAGGTTTCCATTAAAAATAGAAAAGAGCGACTTAATAATTTAAAAGGCGCTTTTGCGATAAAAAATCCTGAAACAATTTTTGGTAAAAATATAATTTTAATAGACGATGTTTCCACCACCGGCGCCACCATCCGCGAGGCGAAAAAAACGCTCAAAGTCGGCGGCGCGAAAAAAGTCATCGCCCTCGTTGTGGCACGAGGGTAATTGTATTTACACCCACAAATCAAAATTAATCACCTTCTCTTGCGCCTCCACGGTGAGCCGTTTGCCGTTGATGTCCAAGAGATAACTGCCTTTAGCAACGACAAGAATGTAATAACGGCCGGTTATGTCGGAGACGGAGGTGAGAATAGCCTGGTCGGGATTATCGGCAAAGAAGACCTTGATTTTGGCGAAGGATAGGGGTTTGCCGGTTTCCTTGTCGTAGATTCTGCCAAAGGTTTTTGGCTTGAAACCGAACTGCTGGATGGTGAGGATAAAGAAGTAGAAAAAAATGACAGCAAGATTGAAGGGTGAGGGAGTGATCCAATAGATCAAGGGGGAAAGGATAAAGCCGGCGAGAAAGAAAAAGCGGGAGATGCTTTTTTTGAGAATCTCTTTGTTGGGGTTGAAAGACATTATCTTTTTCTTGATTTCTTCGTTCCAGTCAATATCAACGGGATCCATGGGAATGTTGACGTTAACAATGGAAGAGTCGGAGATATTGAGCATCTCGCCATAATAAAGATTGTCGTAAAGTTCGTCTCTTCTGGTATTGAGGTTGGAAGGAAAAGAGTAATGGGTTTTGTTCGCCTCTATCTTGTATCGGCCGGGTGGGACGAGGAAACCGAATCTGCCTTCCATGTCGGTGAATCTTTCGGAGACAATTTTTCCTTCTTCGCTGATGATTTTAACGTAAGCCGGGTCTATCGGTCTTTTTGTTTTTGAATCATAGACGATTCCCCATTTTCTGGCCCTCTTTTTGATGCCGAGGGCTTCACCAAGAAGGCCAAGCATTCTAATGATGACAGAGTAAAGATCGGCGGTGGTTGCGACCGACGGCAGCATGGTTGCCGCCACGCCTTCCGCCACGGCTACAGCCACGGGAATGATAACAGCCGCTTTGGTTGTCATCTTGCCGGCGGGGGTGTTGGCTATTGTTTTGATTCCCCTGTAAGTGTCGGAAAGGATAACTTTTGTCTCATTGAATGAGGCCTTGGCTTCGGTGATGATGTTTTGGAAAATGGAGGAAGGAGAGGGAGAGAAAGAAATGGAGAGGGGGGCTTGCCCTGAGGAATTCGAAGGGAACCCCTCGACTGCGCTCGGGGCAGGTGGCGTTGGAGGGACTTGTCCTGAGCTTGTCGAAGGAGTTGACGGAGTAAACATTTCCGTGATTGGTTCGGTGATTGTTTGAATTATTTCGGTGATTGATACTGGTGGCGTAACCACAGGAGGGTTGATGACAATTGTTCCATCGGGAAGGATTGTTTGAAAGACAGGTGTAGGCAGGGAGATACCGGAAACTCCCCCACCGGAAAAGGCGCCCGGTGCGCCGCCGCCCAAAGGCGTTGTGACCGATGCAACTGGAGCCGGATTAACCGTAAGGGTTAGCGATTTATCATACCAAAAACCCGTTGTTTCCGGAGAAGTGATGGCGCTGTCATAAACCCGAACGGTAAAATTATATTCCGAGCCGCTTGAAGGAGTACCGTTAATCGTGCAGTTGGAATTTACAGTCAAACCCGAAGGAAGGGAACCAGATTGTAAAGAACAGGTGTAGGGCGGCTCGCCGCCACTGGCAGAAATGGCGGCCGAATAGCTTTGGCCAACGGTGGCTAAAGACAAAGAGGCGGTGGTGATTTTTAGAAGTTGAAAAATCATGACGCGGTTATTAAATTTATCCGCAACAAATAATCTTTGGTTGGTAGAATCGTAGGCAACGCCATCAGGATAATTTAACCCGCTTTGAGTGGGAGTGACCCCGTTTGAAAT
>JBAZPC010000009.1:0-28585 GCA_041648395.1 Minisyncoccota bacterium
ACAAAACAACTATGCCGTAGACAATATAGTTTTTCGCCTCCTTTCTTTTTGCTTCATCGTCTCCGGAGGAGACGTATTTTATTATGCCATAGAGAAAGAGAACGACTGCGATTCCAATCAAAACCTTTATAAGAAGATTTAAAACCGCCATAAAAGGCCCTCCAGTGGCAAAAAAATCTTGTATATTTGACACATTGTTCCCCTCGGCAAAAACCAACAGCGGCGCCGACAACAAACTGAGAGTAAATACTTTTTTAATTTTTTCCATAACTGTTTTTATTTTATTGCGGCAAAGCGCCCGGTACTCTAACATTTGAAGATGTTCCCAGCCCCAGCGTATCGGAAAGAATTCCCACTAACCCCCAGACGGAAACCATCACAAAGATACCGATGATGCCGTAGAGCATGAAGCTCCTCGCCTCTTTTCGTTTTTCCTCATCGCCCGCCGAGGTGATGAATTTCACCACACCAAAAAGGAAGAGGACGACCGCCACCGCTATCAAAAGCGGAATGATGGCATTAATTATCGGCATTATTGTGCCGGAAATTATGTCCGTCACCGACCTGGCGAAAGCCAGAGAGGGCGCAAGGACCATCGCTATCGGAATGTATTTTTGAATTTTTTGCATATTTACTGATTACTAATTACTGACTACTATTTACTAATAATTTTCTCGACCTATTTTAACGCTTTAATTGTTGCTTCTATGCCTGTTGCTATAACCACGGCGCCGAGTAAAATTCCCGCGCCGACAACCGTCCACATAAAAGTGTTTTTTGCTTTTTTAAGCTGTTCCTCACTGCCACGCGCGGTGACAAACATTAAGCCGGAATAAATCAGGAATATCGCCGCAATCGGTATCCCCACTTTCATTATTATGTTGGCAATGGCGGCTATTAGGGCGGCAAATGTATCTACACCAAGGGGATTGCATAGTTTTGCGCCACAATCTGTCTTTCCTGCACCATTGGCACTAACCAAAACCGGCAACGCCAAAACCATATTCATAATACCCCAAAAAAGCGCCTTAAACAAAGTTTTATTTTTAATTTTGTGGATAATTATCTGCATATTACTTCACTGGACAGCTTGTTGGTATAGTGTTCCACTCTTCACTGAACGGCCAAACGGTCTTATCTAGAACAAGGTTTGATAATATTGTACCAATAATCAGCCATCCTGCAAAGGCGATTATGATGCCGTAAATGGCAAATTCCAGCGCCGTTTTCCCTTTCTTCACCCTTTCCTCCGACCCGCCGGAAGTCATTATCATAAAACCGCCATACAAAATCGCCACCACTCCCAAGGGAAAGGCGATGTTTTTCAAAAGAAAATCAATGATTCTGCTTACACCTTCAAAAAGATGGCAGATTGTGCATTCTTCTCCATTTATACATTTACCGTCTTCGCCGTATTTATAGCATCCACACGGCACTATTCCTAAATAAGCGGCTGAAACAGCAACGGGCGCTATTAGTATAATTAAACTTATTATTGGAATTAACGCTTTTGTTTTCATTTTAATAAATTTTCCAATTGCGCGGTTGCTTCGCTCACGGCTTCGGAAATTCTCTGCTTGCCTGTTACGCTTGATTCTATCATGTTTTGAAAAATCACGGAAACCGCCTCTGAGTCCGGTTCAAGCCATGTCCGCGCCATCACGGCCGATTTGTAAAAAACGGATAGTATTTGGTTTTTATTCCCTTCGGATAAGGCGTCTCTTCTTGCCGGCGCCAAAAATAAGCTTTCCGCAAACTGATTATTAAAACTCTTTTCAAGAAGAGCGTAAATCAAAGATACCGCCGCCTGGCTTTTGGGTGAAGTTTTTGAAATCGCCAAAGAATAAATTTTCGAGAAGGTCGCGTTTATCGGCCCGCCTTTTATCTGAGGCGCGGCGGCAACATCAAAATTCAGATGCGGATTCATTCCTTTTATTTTATTGAACTCGCTGGCATAGCCGAAATACATCGCCAACTTCCCTCCGGCAAACATTGAAAGTGAATTATTGAGGGAACGATTCCAAGAGTAAGAAGTTTTCTTCGGATTGGAAAACTCGCCGAAAAATCTCAAAGAATTTTCCGCTGGAGCGAGAACGGAATCGTTTTTATTGTTCCAGACCACGCTTAAATCAACGGGGTTAATAATTTTATTGCCTGTCTGTAAAATCATCAGTGACAAAATTTCTTTCGCGTTTCTGATATTTCTAAACTCGCCCAGCGCCGCCCCCGACTGAATAATATTTCCCGAATCATTTATTTTCGTGAGCGCGCCGGAGTTGGCTAAAAACTCGTCCCAATATTTGGGCGGTTGGGCAATACTGGCTGAAGAAAAAAGATCGCGGTTCCAATACAAAACCAGCGGGTCAATCACATAAGGAAAAGCCACGACATTTTCCTCTTTTTTATTGAGAAAAACGTCTCCGGAATCAATAAACATATCCTTGAAATTTCTTTCCGAAAAAGAGGCGAAGGGAATAACCTGAATTTTGTCTTTGTGCGCCAGCACCATATCCTGGGAAACAAACCAAACGTCCGGCGAATTGCCGGCAGCCATGGCATTCAAAAGATTATTTTTGTAATTCGCTGGATCTTTTTCCGTGTAAGAAATGGAGAAAAAGTCGGTATTGCTTTCGTTAAATTTTGAAATCAGCGGCCCAATTTCTTTGTCCGAGAACGGCCCCCAAACGGACACGCTCACGGCGTTGCCTCTTCCTCCTTTTTGATTGAAGCCGGGCAAAACTCCGGCAAATATAAGAACGGCAACAAACGCCGCTAATATTAAAAATGCTATTATTGCGATTTGAAACTTGCTCATAAATTATGGTTTGTGAAAAATTATCCCGTAATGTTTGTCGCCCGCGTCAAATTTTTTTTCTTTTTCAAAACCCGCTTCTTTAAAAATTTTCTCGCAGGCGGCTTTGTCCAGTTGCCTCCCGCCCTTCAATTCGTTCCACTCAATGACCGCCGCATCCCCGCCCTTTTTTAAAATTCGCATCGCCTCTCTCACGACCGTCCTCTTGTCTTCAACCTGAAATAAAATATTTGAAACGATAATTTTATCAACCGAATTATCCACCAATCTTGTGCTCTCTATTTTTTCAAGGTCTGTCCAAATAATTTCCACGTTTCTAAATCCCCCTCTTTCGGCATTTGATTTTATAGCCGCCAGCAAATCTTTTTGGATATCAACGGCGTAGACTCTTCCTTTTTCTCCGACCAGTTTCGCCGCGGGAATAATGTAATGCCCCGACCCAGCGCCAAAATCAACAACCGTCATCCCCTGCTCCAATCCTATGTTCTTTACGATTTCTTCTGGTTTTACAAACATGTTAATGACGCTATTGAATCGCCCGCTTTCAGTTTCATTATTCTTACTCCCTGGGTCTGCCTGCCCAAGACCGGAATTCCCGAAAGCGGCGTTCTTATCACCTGGCCTTTTTGGGAAATGGCGATAAGCTCTTCAAGCTCCGGATCAACGGCCTTGGCGATGACAAGCTGCCCCGTCTTTGCCGTAATTTTCGCCGTCTTTATTCCCGACCCTCCGCGTTTCTGCTGGCGATAATCTTTCAGTTTTGTTTTTTTGCCGAATCCGATACTGGATAGCGTAAGTACAAACAAATCCTTATCTTTTGTTTGAACCGCATCCGCGCCGACGATCTCGTCGCTGGAACCCATTTTTATTCCCCGCACTCCTCCTGCAGACCGGCCCATCACCCTCACATCAGATTCTTTGAACATTATTGATTGTCCTTTCTTTGTCGCCAAAAACACATTATCTCCTTTTGACGCCAAGAAAGTGAATTTCAGCTCGTCGTTTTTATCAAGTTTAATGGCGATTATTCCGTTTCTTCTCACGTCCTTGAAACTTTCCATATCCGCCTTCTTGATTATACCATTTTTGGTGACCATGACCAAAGACGCTCCGCCTCCGCCAAGGGCGGATGGCAGACCTTCCTTTTTGGACTTCGGAAAAACAAGAACAGAGGTCACTTTTTCGCTGTCCGTAATGGAAAGAAAATTGGCGATTGATTTTCCTTTGGTGGCGCGCTTGCCTTCCGGCAAGTCATAGACCTTAATTTGATACACCTTTCCTTTGTCCGTGAAGAAAAGCAGGTCGTCGTGCGTGTTGGCGGTGATGAAATTATTAACGAAGTCCTCCTCTTTTGTTTCAATGTCTATCACTCCCATACCTCCCCGCTTTTGCGCCTTGTATGCATCGGGGTCGGTGCGCTTAACGTATCCGCCCTGGGTCAAAACAATCACTATTTCTTTTTCCGGGACCAAATCGTCGGCGGAAATCATTTTCACCGCGCCGGAAACAATTTTTGTTTTTCTTTTGTCGCCGTATTTTTCTCTCACCTCAAGCAGTTCGTCTTTTATGACTTTTTGAATCTTTTTCGGGTCAGCCAAAAGAGCGCGCAAGTCCTTTATGAGTTTTTGTTTTTCTTTCAGTTCGTCTTCAATCTTCTGCCTTTCCAATCCGGCCAAGGTCTGCAGTTTCATTTCTAAAATGGTCGCCGCCTGCCTGTCCGAGAATTGGAATTTCTCCATTAACTTTTTATGGGCGACTTCCTTGTCCGCCGACGCCTTTATGGTTTTGATGATGGCGTCAATATGGTCAAGCGCTTTTTTTAATCCCTCCAAAATATGCGCCCGCTCCAGCGCCTTATTTAAATCAAATTTCGCCCTGCGCTCCACGACAACTTTCCTGTGCTCAATAAAATATCCAATCATCTCCTTGAGGCGGAGAAGCTGGGGCTGGATGCCGTCAACCAGCGCTATCATGTTGAAGTGATAAACTTTTTCCAGGTCCGTGTGCTTGTATAAGCTGTTCAAAATTTTCTGCGGATTAGCGCCGGATTTCAAATCAATGACAATGCGAAGGCCTTCTCTGTCCGACTCGTCCCGGATGTCTCTTATGCCTTCAATTTTTTTCTCGTGCACCAGTTCCGCCATTTTTATTATCAGCTCCGACTTGTTCGTCTGATAAGTGATGGAGCTTATCACAATTTGAAATCCGCTCTTTGATGTTTCCATGATTTCCGCCTCGCCCCTCGTCACTATTCCTCCCTTGCCCGTGGCGTAGGCGTGATGAATGTCTTTCGCGCCAAAAATTAATCCGCCTGTCGGAAAATCAGGTCCCTTTATGAATTTCATTAAGTCATCCGTGGAAGATGTTGGATTGTCTATGAAATGAGAGGTAGCGTCAATAACTTCCGTGAGATTATGAGGCGGAATATCCGTCGCCATACCAACAGCAATGCCAAGAACTCCATTTATAAGAAGTTGAGGTATTGCGGCTGGCAGAACTTCCGGCTCTTTCAGGCGATTGTCGTAGTTTGGCCTGAAATTAACCGTTTCTTTTTCAATATCTTTGAGCATTTCGCCGGCGATGGAAGTCATACGCGCTTCGGTATAACGGTAAGCGGCTGGCGCGTCGCCGTCTATGGAGCCCCAGTTTCCCTGGCCGTCCACTAGCGGGTAACGCATCATAAAATCCTGCGCCAAACGGGCCATGGCGCCATAGAGCGCGGCGTCGCCGTGGGGATGATAATCACCGAGAGCACCGCCGACAACCGCCGCCGATTTTTTATATTTGGCGCTGTGGTTCAAACCCATCTGATGCATAGTATAAAGAATTCTTCTATGCACCGGTTTCAGTCCGTCCCGCACATCAGGCAACGCGCGCGAAACAATCACAGACATGGCGTAAGCCAAGTAAGAATCTTTCATTTCCCGCGAAATTTCGCTGGGAATTATTTTGTCTATTTTATTTTGCTCCATTTTTTATTTGATTAAATAGCCCCTTAATTTCTCCAACCGAAGCATTCAAGTTGTCTTTAACTCCCATTAAGTCCTTTCCTAGAATTTGAAATGGCGTGTAGGCATCCTTCGTCCCCTCCGCCTCGGCGCCCAAAGAAAAATTCAGAGTGATGAGCCACACAAAAACTATCAGGCCCATAAAAACCAAAACACTCGCAGCTAAAATTTTTTTTCTGTACGACTCCGGTTTCTTTTGCAAATTTTCCACTTTATCAATCAAGCTCATGGCAAATTAAATCATTGGTTCTAAAACAACAACTTTTATTTCATCGTCTATTAAGTCCTTTTTCTTGATAGTGAGCTTGTCAACCGGCTTTGAAGCGCCATTGCCGAATTCATCCGCGAATTTTTTTATCTCACTGTTGTTTTTGTAATCCATCGGGATGGCGATTTTCGGTTCCAGTTGGTTGGCAATCTCTCCACTGCCGGCCGGCGCAAATAATATGTCCACGCTACCCACGGCTTCCTTTATTTCCGGCGCAAGTTTTTTCTCGGCAAAATTTCCAAGATGACAAAGGATAATATCCTCAAACTTCATCCTATATATAGTATTCCCGCCCTGTGCGGGCAAGCCCGAAGATTTTATTCCTTTTATGTAAACGCCTTTTATTTCGTATTCGCCCGAGCCATCTATGACAATAGGGCCTTTCCCTTCTTCCTTCCCCGCCAAGTTGTCCCTGCCATTATTATCTTTATTTTCGTTGCTGATAAAAACGGCGTCCGCCGCGAAGCGCGGCGACTTGAAATCCGACTCCTTTGAGGGCGGGTTAAAGGCAAGCACAGTTTCCCCCGCCTGCACTTTAAAGCACGATGCGCCATAGTAAGTGACAATCATTGGTTATATTATAGCAGAAACAGAGCGAGGTTGCAAAAAATATTTATATCAATATAATGTTATCTATGCTTGAAACGGAGCAAATAGCGATAAGTTTAATAAATCCGACCAAAATGGACCTCTTGTTTAAGAGCGTCCCTCTTCCCATTCCCAAAGAAAACGACCTCGTGGAAGGAACGGTCATAGAGCAAAAGGGTTCCATGATATTCGTGGACATCGGCGCCTTCGGCACCGGCGTCATTTACGGCAGGGAATTCAACAACGCCCGCGACATCATAAAGGTGCTGAAAACAGGAGACAAGATTGTGGTAAAGATAACGGAACTGGAAAATGAGATGGGTTATATTTCTCTTTCTCTTAAAGAAGCTAAACAAGAAATCGTCTGGCGGGAAGCGGAAGAAATTCAGAACAGTAAAACCACCCTAATCCTCACGATTGCCGACGCGAACAAAGGCGGGCTTATTTTAGAATGGAAAGGAGTGCAAGGATTTCTCCCCACTTCCCAGCTCAAGGCAAGCCACTATCCGCGAATTGATGACGGCGATAAAGATAAAATTCTTGAAGAACTTAAAAAACTCGTCGGTCAAGAAATTGCGGTGAATATAATTTCTGTTATACAAAAAGAGGAAAAACTTATTTTTTCGGAAAAAAGCACGGAGTCGGAAGAGATGAAAGAAATTGTTTCAAAATATAACGTGGGTGACATCATAGAGGGAACCGTAACCGGCGTGGTGGAATTCGGAATTTTTATCAAACTCGAGGAAGGACTTGAGGGGTTGGCACACATTTCAGAACTTGACTGGTCGCTGGTGGAAAATCCGGCCGACCTTTTCAAGGTTGGACAGAAAGTGAAGGCGCAAATAATCAGCATCAAGGACGGCAAAGTTTCCCTTTCAATAAAGGTCTTAAAACAGAATCCTTGGCAGGAAGTGGAGAAAAAATACAACAAGGGAGATATCGTGAGTGGAGTGATAATAAAATTCAACAGGCACGGCGCTTTGGTGAGCATAGAGGAAGGAATTTCCGGCTTGGTGCATGTTTCCGAGTTCGGCTCCGAAGCGGAAATGAAAAAGAAAATAGAGCTCGGTAAATCATATCCGTTTCAAATTACTCTCTTTGAACCGAAAGAGCAGCGTTTGATTTTGAGCTTTTTGGAAAAACCGAAAGATTAAATAATTAGTTAAATAAGTTCATCGCTTTTCCCAATCCTTTGCCGATAATCGCCTCAAGAGCCGAGGTGATTTTTTTTGATTCTTTTTTAATAACAGCTTGTTCTTTTGGAGAAAAATTTCTCAGAATAAAATCTCCCATCTTTTTGCTTTCTGGTTTTTTTATTTTTCCGCTTGGTGTTGTCGGCGAAACGCCGACTTTTATTCTAATGAATTCTTTTGTTTTTATCATTCTCATAATTGACTCCACGCCTTTGTGCCCCGCCGATCCGCTGCCGAATTTTATTTTAAATTTTCCCAACGGCAAATCTACATCATCATGAATGACAACCAAATTTTCCGCCTTCTTTTTTGAAGTTATTAAGTTCTTTAAACTTGAGCCGGATTTATTCATAAAAGTTTCCGGCAGAATCAATATTACTTTTTCTTTTCCTCCGCCAGCTGGCGGATTCCCCTCGCTCACAAGCGCATTTATTTTTTTATCAAATTCAAAATCGTCCAGCCCTTCGCTTTTTTTAAAATCTTCAACAATAATCCTGCCGGTATTATGCCGGCTTAATTTATACTCCTCGCCCGGGTTTCCAAGACCCACAATGTAATACATAAGACAATTATACCGGCATTTTTTAAAAAAACAATTCGTTAGCCAATTTATGTTAGTCATTTTACGCATATGCTTAGTTTGACTGCACACAGGTAATTGTGTAAGATGGTGGTATATGAGGAAAGACATTTCTTTAAACGAACGATTAAAAAGTTTTTTGGACTCCGACACGGGATACGCAACCGCTACAAAAGTGGTTTTGGCTGTTATAGCGTTAGCGGGAATTGCTTTTGTTATGACCGCCGCTCCAAATATTTTTCAAGCACTAAAAGTTTTCAAAAAGTCCAAACGATATTCGGATAAACAATTGCGCAATGCTTTTTATACACTAAAAAGAAGGGGTTTTATAGAAACAATTAAGGAAGACAATGATAAAATAAAAGTAAGAATTACTAAAAAAGGAAAAGAAAAAATAAAAGAATTTTCAATAGACACTCTCGCCATTTCAAAACCAAGAAAATGGGACGGAAAGTGGCGCGTTGTAATTTTTGATATTCCCAACCGGTTTAACCGAGCCAGAGAAGCATTGCGCGGTAAATTAAAGGATCTAGGATTTTTCCAAATACAGAAAAGCGTATGGGTTCATCCTTATCCTTGCGAAGACGAAATTTTATTTGTTGCAAATATATTTCAAATAGAGCCATTCATAGAAATTCTCATAGTTGAAGAATTTCTTCATGGAAACAAAATAAGAAAATATTTCAATCTTTGATTTTTAATCCTTTTTTTAAGATTAGTCAATTTACGCATATGCATTTTTTGACAAATTGTAAATTAAAAACAAGAAGGGGCGCGAAGCCCCTTTTAAACTCAAGCTACCTTTTTGTGCTTTTTCTGCGTGGCCTTGTATCTTGTAAAACCAACCAGCCCCTTGGTAATCCTGAAGATGAAGTAGGAAATACAAAAGATTATCGAGGCCGCTAACAAAAAAAGATTGAGGGGGAGAATAGGATTGTCGCTTTTCATTAGATTTACCAGTAAAAACCCTTCTGCACACCATCCAAAAAATAACACCAAAATCTGGAAAACAATCATTAAAAACGCCATAAAAAAACGATCTGATACTGCCACTTCATCCCAAGGCAAAAAATAATCATTTACAAATCTGTCCCAGTCAGTTCTTGAATTTCCCAAATATCGCCCATCAGGAAAAGAATACAAATCGCCCAGCTCAAAACCTGTTCTTCTCATTTTATTCTCCTTTTTTGAAAAATTATTTTAAAAGCATCTATATCTGACGAAACTATACTCTATTGCATCCCAAAAAGCAATGCTGTATTATGGCTCTTAATGACCAATCCTAAATGGGAATTTATTAAATTTACGCTCATCGCGGTGCTCATCGTCGCGCCCATTCGGCTCTGGATCGCCCAACCGTTCATTGTGAGCGGCGCGTCAATGGAGCCGACGTTCCACAACGGCGACTATCTCATCGTTGACGAACTCTCTTATAATTTCAACGGACCGCAAAAAAACGACGTTGTTATCTTCCGTTATCCGCTTGACCCGTCAAAATATTTTATCAAGCGCATTGAAGGATTGCCGGGAGAAAATATAAAAACAAATGGCAAAGAAATTACACTGAAAGAAAACGAGTATTACGTCATGGGTGATAACCGCGGAGCCAGTTCCGATTCCCGCAGCTGGGGGCCCTTAAAAGAAAATTTTATTGTCGGTCGCGCCTTTGTCCGGCTCTGGCCTTTCAATAAGATAGGAATATTGCCGGGACAAAAAACTTTTTTATATGAAAAACAAAAATAAGGAAAAAATTTTGCTTCAAGCCCCGAAGGGCATGCACGACATCCTGCCCGAGGAGTATGCAATCTACCGGGCCATCTACGAAAAGGCGGAAGAGATAGCGTCCTATTACGGATTTCTTTCGATTCAAACACCTCATCTTGAAAGAACGGAAATTTTCACCGCCACTTTGGGAGAAACGTCTGATGTTGTTGAAAAACAAATGTACAATTTAAAAACCAAAGGTGGAGACCAGCTCACTTTAAGGCCGGAGGGCACGGCTCCGGTGATGCGCTCATATATAGAGAACGGCATGCATACCTGGCCCCAGCCGGTGATGTTCCAATACAAAGGTTCATTTTTCCGCCATGAAAAACCGCAGAAAGGAAGATTGAGGGAATTTCAGCAGTTTGGGCTTGAAATTATTGGAGAAGAAAAAGCCATCGCCGAGGCCATAGTGATTAAGATAATGGTCCTGGCGCTTGAAGAACTTGGCATAAGGCCCGTTATCGTTCACATTAATTCTCTGGGAGACAAAGAATGTCGCATGTCCTATAAAAAAGATTTGGTCGCTTATTACAAAAAGAAAAGCGCCCACCTCTGCAAGGACTGCAAAAACAGAATGGCCGCCAATCCCCTCCGCCTTCTTGATTGCAAAGAAGAAAAATGCGCTGAAATAAAAAAGGAAGCGCCCCAGATGGTTAATTATCTTTGCGCTCCCTGCAAACAGCACTTGAAAGAAGTTTTGGAATTTTTGGATTCAAACGAAATATCTTATTTTTTGGACACTTACCTCGTCCGCGGCCTTGATTATTATTCCCGAACGGTCTTTGAAATTTTTGAAGACAAAAGGGAAATGGTGGAAGGAGAAAATGATACTCCTCTCGCCCTCGGTTCCGGCGGACGCTACGATTACCTGTCAAAAATTCTCGCCAATAAAAATTTCCCGGCCATAGGCGGAGCGCTCGGAATAGACAGAATAGCGCAATTAATTACGGAAAGAAAAATAAAAATAAGACAGTCAAGAAATCCAAAAATATTTTTCGTCCAGATCGGCAGTTCGGCGAAATTCAAAAGCTTGAAGCTGATTGAAATGCTCCGCAAGGCCCACATCGCCATTGACCAGTCCATAAGCAAAGACAGCATCAAAAGCCAGCTGCGAATTGCATCCAAGCTCGAAATGCCTTATGCTTTAATATTAGGACAGAAGGAAGCCATGGAGGACTCCATTATCATCAGGGATATGAACTCCGGCACTCAGGAAACGGTCTCTATCAAAAACGTAGTTGAAATAATAAAAAACAAATTAAAATGAAATAAAATGATTGAAGTAAAGAAAAATGAAAACGAAAGTTCTCTGAGTTTAATCAGAAGATTCACAAAAAGGATGCAGCAATCATCCGTTTTGAAGCAGGCCCGCAATCTCCAATTCAAAAAACGCGCCGAGTCCGACTCCGTAAAAAAGAAGAGGGCGCTGAAAAGGGCGAAGGGAAAGGGAAAAATGAGTCTCTTATGGAAACTTGGAAAAATAGAAAAAAGAACAGACACAAAAAAATAATTTAAAAAAATAATGGCAAGGAATATTATAGTCGGAATTGACGCCGGAACTTCTACAATCAAGATAGTGGTTGCGGAAAAAAAGGACGACCATGCTCTTCAAATTTTAGGCGCCGTCCAAAAGCATTCTACTGGCATCCGCCGCGGATATGTAATAAACCTTGAAGAAGCGATAGAGAGCATAAAAATCGCCCTGAAAAATGCCGAAAAAATAGCCGGCATCCCCATCAAGCACGCTTTCGTTTCCATTGGCGGAATCAGCTTAAGTTCCATAAAATCGAAAGGAACCATAATGGTTGCGCGCGCCGACGGAGAAGTTACGGAGTACGACATAAAAAGGGCATCGGACCAATGCGAGGCCAACCTTCCAAACATAACAAACAAGCAAGTAATCCAAGAAATTCCTCTTCATTACAAAATAGATAATAATCAGGTGTTCGGCAGGCCTGTGGGGATGAAAGGGACGAAACTTGAAGTGGAAACGCTTTACATCACTTCTCTTAACCAGCACTTGGCCGACCTCGTGAAGGCTGTGGAATCGGCGGGAGTGGCCGTGGATGACGTCGTCGCCTCGCCTCTCGCCGCAAGCCACAGCGCGCTCACCAAACATCAAAAAGAAGTCGGTTGCGTTTTGGCAAACATCGGCGCCGGCACTGTTTCCATTGTTGTCTTTGAAGAAGACACTCCCATCTCTCTGGAGGTCTTCCCTATCGGCTCAACTCATATCACGAATGACATCGCCCTCGGTCTTCAAATTCCCCTTGATGAGGCGGAAAAAATAAAAATAGAATACAGCGCCAGCTCTCCGATTTCCAAACGAAAACTTAATGACATAATAGAGGCGCGCCTGAATGATATTTTTGAACTGATTGAATCGCATCTCAAAAAAATAAACAGAAACGGCTTGTTGCCGGCGGGAATAATTTTAACTGGAGGAGGGTCGGGGCTTTTCAGTTTGGAAGACATCGCCAAGGCCTCGCTCAATCTGCCGGCGAAAGTGGCCGCGCCGATAACTCTGAATAACAGCGGCGTAAAAATAACAGGCAATTATAAAGATCAAGTTTTAAACGACCCGGGTTGGTCCGTGGCGTTGGGGCTTTGCATGACGGAGGCGGAAGACCATATAGACGGAAGGTCCGGGACAGGAAAAGGATTTTTCGGCGGACTGAAATCAGGCCTAAAAAAACTCGGCCGCATGTTCTTGCCGTAAAAATTGGCATATGTTATCCTTAAAGACAATATGCCAAGAGTTAATCCTAATATTGAAACATTCGCTCGGATTAAGGTTGTTGGAGTTGGAAATTCGGGAACCAATTCCGTCAATCATATGGTTAAAGCGAAAATAAAAGGTGTTGAATTTATCGTCATTGATACCGACGCGCAGAAACTCCATTACAGCTCGGCGCCGAAAAAAATTCACATCGGCAAAAATCTCACTAGAGGACTGGGAGGAGGAATGAACCCCGACATCGGCAAGAACGCGGCTGAAGAAACCAAGGAAGAAATCAAGGAAGCGCTGAAGGGCGCGGATATGATTTTTATCTCCTCGGGATTCGGCGGAGCGACCGGCACCGGCGCCTCTCCCGTTGTCGCCAAGGTAGCCAAGGATTTGGGCATTCTCACAATCGGCGTAGTCACTAGGCCGTTTTCTTTTGAGGGAATTCAGAGGGCCCATATCGCCGACACCGGACTTTCAAATTTTAAAAACGCGGTTGACGCCATGATTACCATAAGCAACGACCGTATCCTTGATTTAATAGATAAAAAAACAACTTTTCTCTCGGCCTTCACTATGTGCAACGAAGTGCTTCGCCAGGCGGTGGAAGGAATTTCCGATTTGATTACCAAGCCCGGCATCATCAATGTTGATTTTTCCGACATAAAAGCAATCATGAGCAACGCCGGTTCGGCGCTGATGGGAATAGGAAAAAGCCAAGGCGCGAACAGGGCCGCCGAGGCAGCGCAAAAAGCCATAAACTCTCCCCTGCTTGACTTGGCCATAGACGGAGCCAAGGGCGTGCTGTTCGCCGTATCAGGAGGCGAAGATGTGACAATGGCGGAAATCCAAGAGGCGGCGAACATCATCACCGGTTCAATAGACAAAGAAGCCAAAGTGATTTTCGGAGCCATAAGAGACGACGATTTAAGAAAGAATGAAATAAAAATAACGGTCGTGGCGTCCGGTTTTCCGGAAAATAAAAACGGAGCAAGGAAAAATGTGGAAATAAAAGAAACGAAAATAATAGAGAAACAAGAAGAGAAAAAAGTCGAAGAAGAAGATAATGAAGAGTGGGATTCGGTCCCCGCCTTCCTAAGGAGAAAAAAATAATATGGAAAAACAAAATTTAGCCGTACCGATAGCGATAGTCATTGCCGGAATATTAATAGCCGGAGCCGTATTTTGGAACGCAAAAAAACAGCCGGTAAACAATAACGCCGACCAAATTCCGCCAAAAGACAATCAGGCAATATCCGGCCCGAAAGAAGTGTCTGCCGACGACCACATACTCGGCAATCCCGACGCCCAGCTTGCAATCGTGGAATTTTCCGACACGGAATGCCCTTACTGCAAAAAATTTCATCAGACCATGAACCAAATTATGGACGATTACGGCAAAACGGGAAAAGTGAAATGGATTTACCGCCACTTCCCGCTTGACGCCCTTCACGACAAAGCAAGAAAAGAAGCGGAAGCGACGGAATGCGCCGCCGATTTGGGAGGAAACGAAAAATTTTGGGCGTACATAAATCGCCTGTATGAAATAACGCCGTCTAGCAACGGACTTGACCTCGCCGAACTGCCGAAAATCGCCGAGTACGTCGGACTTGATAAAAAATCTTTTGAATCGTGCCTATCAAGCGGAAAATTCGCCTCCAAGGTGGAAGCAAGTTATCAGGACGGCATTAGCTCTGGCGTGGAAGGCACGCCATACAGCGTGATAATAAATTCAAAGGACGGGAAAAAATACCCCATCAGCGGGGCGTTGCCATATCAGCAAGTTAAAATAGCCATAGATCAACTCTTGGAAGCCAAGTAATCGTAAGCGGACAACGCGGCTTTGGCGCCCTCGCCGGCCGCGATTATAATCTGTTTGTATTTGACGTCGGTGCAGTCGCCAGCGGCGAAAACCCCGCCGACGGAGGTTTCATTTGTTTTCGGATTTATTATTATCTCGCCATTATCATTCAAATTCAAAAAGCCGCTTAAAAAAGAAGTGGCGGGAGTCCAGCCGGCGCTTATAAAAATACCTTGAGCGGAAATTTCTTTTTTATCGCCCGTTTTTTTGTCTTCGTAAATTATTTTTTCCACAAAATTACTTCCTTTTATTTCCGTGATTTTCGTGTCAGTGAAAAACTTCACCTTTCCGCTTTTCATGAGTCGTTCCTGCAAAATTTCCTCCCCTATTATTTTTGGTCCCGCTTCCAAAATATAAATATTATTCGCGTAATTCAAAAGGTCAAGGGCCGTGTGCAGTCCCGAATTTCCTCCGCCTGCCACAACCACATCCTTTCCGGCAAAGAGCGGGGCGTCGCAGATGGAACAAAAAACCACACCCTTGTTTTCAAATTCTTTCTCTCCTGGCACATTCAGCCGCCGCGGATTCTTGCCCGTGGCGAGAATAATCGCTTTTGTCTCAATATCTTCGCCGTCTTTTATTTTTATCAAAAAAGCGCCGTTCTTTTTTTCTATATTTTCAACGATGCTTCCTTCTTTTATTTCCACGCCGTATTTTTCGGCTTGTTTACGCATCTTGTCCATAAGTTCAATGCCGGAAATTTTTTCAAAGCCGGGGTAGTTTTCAATGTCGTCGGTTAAAAGGCACTGCCCGCCGACTTGCTTGGCGATTAAAATGGTGCTCAATTTTTTCCGGCTGGTATAAATAGCGGCGGTCAATCCCGCCCCCGCCCCGCCGATAATGGCAATGTCATGCAACATGGTTTATATTCTACAACTCTTCCCTTTCGGAGGCAATGACCGGGCTTTTCCAGAATTTTTGTTTTAATGATTCGGTGATTTCTCTTAGTTCCCTATTTTTTGCCGCGCTTAGCGCCACATACCAAAATCCCATGCCAAAAACAGCGGAAACAAAACCTTGAAAAAATATTCCCACGAAAGTTTTTATGTTAAAAATTCTATCCAAAACGCTCAAAGACGAATACGTGACCGCGCCCATCAAGAGCGAAGCGACTATCACTTGAAAAAAAGTGCTTTTTACCGAAGACCAAATCCCTCCGAATTCTTTTTGAAACGATTTAACGAGAAAGATTGAATTTAAAATCATGCCGATTGAAAATACAAACGGCAAAATCAAAACCTCCATGTCTTTGATGTCCTCCACCCTTAAAATCTTGCCGAATAAAAATTTTCCCGCCGCGGACAAATTTATCGCCTGCATTAAAACAAAAATTCCGGCGATTATAAAAACGGAAGAAATAGCATTAACAATAATCGGTTTTTTTGTTTTACCGGCCGCGAAAAACGCCCGCGTTAAAAGAAGAATTATCGCCTGACCGGCGACCGAAACGGAAAAAAGCCCAAGAGCGGCTGCGGTCAAACGCGTGTCTCTCCAATCAAACAAACCGTAGCCGTAAATGACGCGAATAATTTGGGCGCGCAAAACTATAAAAAGAACGGTTGCTGGAATAGACCAAAAAAGAATTTGTCTCATGGCGATCGCGGTATATTCAAGAAATTTTTCTTTTTGATTATTGACGAAAAGACGGGCAAGAGTCGGAAAGGCGGCGGTGCTGTAGCTCAAGCCAACCACAGTGAGCGGAACGTATTGCAAATTGAAGGAAAGATTGAAAATGGCGACACTCCCGACGCTCAAAAAAGAAGCGAAGGCCGTTATGAATATCATCAAAATCTGATTGAGGCCTAGGCCGATGGTCCGCGGGAAAGAAAGCTTCATTGTTTTTAATATGTCCGAAAATTTTATTTTAAATCTCAATCTCGGCAAAAATCCCAGTTTTAAACAGCTTGGAATCATGATAAAAACCTGCAGCAGGGCGCCAATTATAACGCCCCAAACTATCCCCTTCGTTCCCATACTTCCGGAAAGAAAAACGATACCAAAAATAATGCCGACATTATAAACAATCAGGCTTAAGGCGTAGATAAAAAATCTATTGAACGACTGCACGATAGTGGCGAGAAGATTTGACAGCCCTTGAATAAACGGAGTTATAAGGAGAATGCGCGATAAAATAATAAGCTGATGTTTTGCCTCGGGAGAAAATCCGGGAGCGACCACGTCAATCAAAAAAGGAACGGCAAAAAAAGCGATGGCAGACAGAGCAGCCATCGCCCCGAAGAAAACGCTGAAAATGTCGCTTAAATATTTTTTCCCCTCACAGGGAGAAGCGGAAGTTTTTTCCAAAAAAAACGGGATAAGCGCAGTGATAGAAACTAAAGATAACGAAATGATATTGTAGATTAAATCCGGAATTTTAAAGGCGGCATAATAAACATCAAGCGACTCCCCCGCGCCAAACGTTCCCGCCAAGAGCCGGTCCCTGAAGAGCCCCAAAACAGCCGAAACGGATGATGACAAAGCCAAAACCAAAGCCGCATTATGCAAACCGCTAAATTCATAATGAAATAATTTCAAGAGGCGCTTAACCATTTCGTTTAATTATATAGTTGCGTTTTATTATTGTCTATATTACAATAAGCGAGCATATTAGATAGCCGCCGAGCATATAATTTTTTATGTGCTTGGAGGAAAGTCCGAACATCCCCTTGGTATTTTATCAAGGAGCAAGGTAGCGGGTAACACCCGTCGTTCGTAAGAATAGAGGTGCGAACAGAGACGCCCTAGAACCCTAAAGGGTTTGGGCGCCCGTCCATCTTAGAGATGGAATAGGGCGAGTCCTCCGATGTAACGTTGGAGGGGTGAAACGGCTAAATCCTTATCCGGATGCAAGGCCGAGCCGAGCATATAATATTTTATGTGCTCGGAGAGCCGCACGACCCCGAGAGTAATCGCGGGGCTAGATATATGGCTATCGTCCTAAGCCCGTCTTGCTTAGCAAGATTAGGGCCGGATACAGAATTCGGCTTATAGATATGCAAAAATCAGAAGGTCCCGCCTAAAGCGGGATTTTTTGATTTTAAGCCCGCACCCCGCAATGCCCAAAATGAGATTTTATTGCTTCGCAAAATTCGTTTAGTTCTTCTTTTGAATATGACTTTTCGTTTTTCAGGCAATCATCCAAAGTTTTTGTTGGATAAAATTGCTGGAGAAAATATTTTTTCGCGCCTTTCAGCCATTCGGCGATTTTTATGAAATCATCTTTTTTGTGGAACTTCGGCACGACGGTAGTCCTGAATTCATAATCAATTCCGGAATCCGCCAGCCGGCGGATCAAATCAACGCTTTGTTTTATTTTTTCCAGATTCGCGACGCCTGTTATTTCTTCATATCTTTCAATTGGCGCTTTTATATCCATAGCAATATAATCAATTAATTTTTCTTTAATTAATTTTTCTAGCACCTCTGGATGTGAACCGTTCGTATCCAACTTCACGGCAAAGCCCAAACTTTTTATCTTCGATAAAAAGTCGGCTAAATCTTTGTGAAGTGTCGGTTCCCCGCCGGTAATGCAAACGCCATCCAACTGCCCTTGCCTTGATTTTAAAAATTCAAAAAATTCACTTTCGGAAATCAGCGGCTGATTTTTTATAAGCTTCGGGTCAACCAGTTCCGGATTATGGCAAAACGGACACAAAAAATTGCATCCAATAGTAAAAACCGTGGCCACAATTTTTCCCGGGTAATCAATGAGTGTAAGTTTTTGCAGGCCCCCCAACAACATATTCTTTTCTTCCCTTATATTCTTCTTGTTTGCCAATATGCCACTGCTGCACGGGCCTGATGTATCCCACCACTCTGGAATAAACTTCGCACTGCTGGGGAATGAGACAATGCGGACAAGTAAAATGCTCTCCGGAAATATATCCGTGATTGGGACAGATACTGAAAGTCGGCGTAAAAGTGAAATAAGGCAAATGATTACCGCTAAAAATTTTTTTTAGAAGCACTTTTATCATTTCGTGGTCATTTATTCTTTCACCAATGAATCCATGGAGAACGGTCCCGCCCGTGTATTTTGTTTGCAAATTATCCTGAAGTTTTAATGCCTCAAAAATATCTTCGGTAAATCCAACGGGGAGGTGGGAAGAATTTGTATAATATGATTCTTTTTCTCCGGCGGTTATTATCTCGGGAAACTTTGCTCTATCCATTTTGGCCAAGCGATATGCCGCGCCTTCTGCCGGCGTCGCTTCAAGGTTGTAAAGATTTTCTGTTTCCTCCTGATATTTAATAAGCCGTTCGCGCATAAAATCAAGGATTTCGGCGGCAAATTTCTGGCCAGCATGGGAAGTTATGTCTTTGTCAATAAAGTTAAGCAGGGCCTCATTCATACCCACTAGCCCGATAGTGGAAAAATGGTTACCCCAATAACTTCCTCTCATCTGTTTTACCGATTCCAGATAATATTTTGAATAAGGATAAAGTCCCCTCTCTATAAAGTTGTCCAAGATTTTTCTTTTTATTTCCAAGCTGTCTTTTGCCAAATCCATCATTCTGGAAAGACGTTCAAAAAAATCTTTTTTTGTTTTTGAGAGATAGCCGATTTGCGGAAGGTTGATGGTAACAACACCAATGGAACCCGTCAAAGGCGCGGCGCCGAAAAGTCCGCCGCCTCTTTTGTAAAGTTCGCGGTTATCCAAACGCAAACGGCAGCACATGGAACGCGCGTCATCTGGACTCATTTCCGAATTTATAAAATTGGCGAAGTAGGGCACGCCGTACTTTCCTGTCATCTCCCAAAGTCCAACCAAAGTGGGATTATCCCAATCAAAATCTTTCGTGATATTGACTGTGGGAATGGGAAACGTAAAAACTCGCCCCTTCGCGTCGCCTTCGGACATAACTTCAAAAAAGGCGCGGTTGAAAACATTCATTTCTTCCTGAAAATCTCCGTAATTTAAATCTTGCGCTTTTCCTCCGATGACAGCCGGTTGGTTCGCCAAATGTTTCGGCGGGTTAATATCAAGCGTGACATTCAGGAACGGCGTCTGAAATCCCACGCGTGTGGGAATGGCGCAATTGAAAATAAATTGCTGCATCGCCTGTCTAACCTGTTGGTAATTTAAATTGTCATATCTTATAAACGGCGCGAGCAATGTGTCAAAATTGCTTATCGCCTGCGCGCCAGCTCCTTCTCCTTGCAAAGTATAAAAAAAATTAACCAGCTGGCTAAGGGCGGCCTGGAAATGTTTTGCCGGTTTTGATTCAACTTTTCCCGGCACTCCGCCGAAACCCCTCGCCAATAAATCCATCAAGTCCCATCCGCTGCAATAAGGCCCGAGAAAATCAAGATTATGAATATGATAAGAGCCGTCATTGTAGGCCTCTCTTATTTCTTTTGAATAAATTTTATTCAGCCAATATTTTTTACTTACCGCGGAAACAACATAATGATGGAGCCCCTGTAAAGAAAAAGCCATATTCGCGTTTTCTTTTATTTGCCAATCGGAATCGTTTATATATTTATCAACCATCTCCAAACTTTCATCAATCGCCGTCTTTGCTTCTCTTATGCGCCTATGCTGTTCCCTATAAAGGATGTAGGCCTTGGCTGTTTCTATGTAATTTTCAAGAATTAAGGCCTCTTCCACAATATCTTGCACGTCTTCTACTTTTACCGTCTCTCCTTTTTTAAAACGCTTGTTTATAAGCGCTACCACCAAGCCCAAAACCTTCTTTGATTCCTTGCCGTCGCCCTCTCCCGAGGCGGTTAGGGCCTTATGAATGGCTTTGATTATTTTATCCTGGTCAAAGTCGGCGATCCGACCGTCTCTCTTCTCTATCTTTTCAGGAGCTTTTATTTTTTTAGGAATTTTTATCATTGATAAGATAATTATAACAAAAAAAATTTTTAAAAGAGTGGATAACCGACAAAAAACAATTCAAAAAACACAAAGCTTGTCTTGTAAACAAAATTTTGTTCCGCTTTAGCGGAATTTTACGAAATTTCGCTGTATTTCACGGAGTTATCTCCACCCCTTACCCTCTTCGCCTCATACATAGCGACATCCGCGTAATCAATAAGGTCGTCTATGGTCAACGAATCGCTGCTTGCCAGCAATTCTTTAGTTACTCCGACTACTCCTATGCTCAAACTGACTTTGGCCTTTCTTAAACCAAGCATCTTTCCCTTGTTCTTGATGGACTTTCTTATTTTCTCGGATATTTTATAGGCATCACCTTCGGAAGAGCCGGGGAACGCCACCACAAACTCATCCCCGCCCCACCGGCCAACAAAATCAGTCGTTCTTACATTTTCCTTTATCAAGATTGCCGTCTTTTTTATAAGCCGGTCGCCAGTGGAATGGCCATGCAGATCGTTTATTTTCTTAAGGCCGTCAACATCTATAAATAAAACAGACAATTCTCGCGCCAAAAATTTTTTTCTGTGGATATTTTTCTTTTTTCTTTTTGTTTTTTTGAAAAACACCACTTCTTTCAGAATATCAGCGACTTCTTTTTTAAAACCGGTTCTGTTTAGAGCGCTCGTCAATTCATCTTGAACAACAAGTTTTTTAAGATGGCTGATCTCTTTCTTTAATTCCGCTATTATTTTGTTTTTACTCTTATTTTTATTCATTCATATTAATTATATATCTTTTTGATTTTTTTGAAAGTTCTGGTATAATTTTAGAAAATGGCCTCGTCGTCTAGTTTGGTCTAGGACAGCGGGTTTTCAATCCGTTAACTGGGGTTCAAATCCCCACGAGGTCATCTTTCGACAAGCTCAAGATAAATAAATTTTTATTGGAGGAGTGGCCGAGTGGTTGAAGGCGCGGCTCTCTCCGCCCAAGGCGGATGCGCCTCGGGCGCAGAAAAGCAATAACGATCAAATTTATGTTTTATGTTTATATCATCCATAGCAAAAAACTTGATAAATTTTATATTGGTTCAACCGATAATTTACAAAAAAGAATTACCGCGCACAATAAAAAAGAAACGCCCTTCACTGCAAAAGGCATACCGTGGAAATTAATTTATTATGAGGCGTTTATAGAAAAAGGCGACGCTTTACGCGAAGAAAGATTTTTTAAAACTGGGAAAGGTCGGGAACGCAGAAAATATCTACTCGCTGATTTTTTAGATAAATTTAAAAAAATAATTAATAGGAGGGTTGGCTGAGCGGTCTAAGGCGCCGGTCTCGAAAACCGGTTGGGGAGAAATCCCCTCACAGGTCCAAATCCTGTACCCTCCGCCAGTTTAAAAAACATGAATAAATATAAAAAATATAAATTTGTATTTGAAGCTGCTAAAAAATTTCTGAAAGATATTATGACTAGTCATAATATGTGCGATTCTATCCTTAAAACACATATGCAACATGAGCAAAAATTTGATAATCTTTTTGATGCTCATCGCAGATTAATAATTTCCTTACAGAATAGAGGAATGATGCCCAATGTTATACAATTTGAAAAGAAAGAAAAAGAAATAAAACCTATTCTTTTTGGATACAATTCAAATAAAATACTTTCTTCTTATAAGAACGCTGATGAGTTATTGGAAAAATTTAATAAATTAAAGCTATTTCCACCAACATCCATTAAATCGTGGCGTCAATTTTCAGAAGGTATTATTTCGGGTAGTAATTTTATGGCGTCTTTTAAAGATAAAGACGATTTCAATGATTTCATAAAAACCTTTGCTCGCAATAAATACACAAAAGCCGCCCTGCCAATGCTTTTAAGTAAAGAAATTAAAGGATTTGGATTTGCCCTGGCGTGTGATTTTTTAAAAGAATTAGGATATAGAGATTATCCAAAACCAGATGTTATGTTAATTGATATTTTTTATGGATTAGGATTATCTAAATCAAAAGAACAATATGATGTTTATAAATCTATAGTAGAAATGTCAGAAGCTGTTGGAGAAGATGCTTATACTGTTGATAAAATCTTTTGGTTAATCGGCTCGGGTAAATTGGTAGGTAATAAGAGTATTGGTAGAAATAGAGATAAATTTATTAAAACTATTAAAACAAAGCTATAAAATGATTTGCCACCAAAAAGAAAGGGGTTATTTATGAATACTAAAAAATTTCTAAGGATATGATAATTCTTGCCATAGAAACTTCCTGCGACGAAACCGCAATTGCGATATTAAAAAGTGTAAATTGTAAATTTAAAATTTTAAGTAATGTTGTCGCCTCGCAAATTAAAATTCACGCCAAGTGGGGCGGGGTCGTTCCGAGTTTGGCAAAAAGAGAACATATAAAAAACCTGCCATTGGTTTTAAAAAAATCTTTGTGTGAAGCAAAAGTTTCAAGTTCCAGGTTTCAAGTTTCAGATATTGATTTTATCGCCGTAACAGTTGGCCCGGGACTGGAGCCGGCGCTGTGGACCGGAATAAATTTTGCGCAAGAGCTCGCAAAGAAATGGAAGAAGCCAATTGTTGCAGTAAATCATATGGAAGGACATATCGTTTCTGTTTTGCTAAACAGAAAAAATTTTTCAATTTCCAATTCCCAATTTCCAATTTTGGCTTTGCTTGTTTCTGGCGGACACACAGAATTAGTTTTAATGAAAAAAATGTTGGATTATAAAATTATTGGTTCCACATTAGATGATGCGGCGGGCGAGGCATTTGATAAAGTGGCGAAGATGCTCGGGCTTCCCTATCCCGGCGGGCCGATTGTGGCAAAAATAGCAAATAGTCACCAGTCGTCAGTAGTCAGTAGTCAGATAAAACTTCCTCGCCCCATGATTAACTCAAAAAACTACGATTTTAGCTTTTCAGGACTTAAAACAGCGGTACTTTATAAACTGCGCGATTTAGAAGCCGAGAAATCTGGTTTTCGTAGGATTTCCCTTTATGACCGTCCTAAAGAAAACCAGTTTCTCGGCGACACCCTGAAAGCTCAAATCTGTTATGAATTCCAGCAAGCCGTAATAGATGTCCTTATTTCTAAAACCCTCCGCGCGGCGAAAGAATACAAAGTGAAAACGATAATTTTAGGAGGCGGCGTAGCCGCAAATCAGGAATTGCGAAAGCGATTGAGTAATCAGCTTTCAGTCGTCAGCCCTCAGATAAAATTGTTGATGCCAGAAATAAAATTCACCGGCGACAACGCCGCCATGATCGCCCTCGCCGCTTACTTTCACACAACAAAAAAATCCCTCAACAAGTTCGAGATAAGTCCGTCAAACTTCAAAGCCGACGGAAATTTAAAGTTATCGTAAAATTTGATAGAATTGATTAATGGACGAGAAATTATTAAAACCCTACGACCCTAAGGAAACAGAAGACAGGATTTATAAACTCTGGGAAGAGTCGGGTTTCTTTAACCCCGACAAACTCCCTAAACCTCAAACCCTAAACCCTAAAACCTATACTATCGTCATCCCCCCGCCGAACGTGACGGGTTCTTTGCACATGGGCCACGCATTGAACGCCACTATTCAGGATATTTTAATTCGCAAAAAAAGAATGGAGGGCTATAAAACTCTTTGGCTCCCGGGCACCGACCACGCCGGCATTGCCACCCAAAACGTCGTGGAAAAAGAATTAAAGAAGCAAGGTTTGTCTCGCCACGACCTCGGTCGGGAAAAATTTTTGGAAAAGGTCTGGGAATGGAAAGAAAAATACGGCGGAATTATTTTAGGCCAACTTAAAAAAATCGGCGCCTCCTGCGACTGGTCGCGCGAACGCTTCACCATGGACAAGGAATATGCCAAAGCGGTGGAGGAAGCGTTTCTGCATTATCATAAAAAGGGCTGGATTTATCAGGGCGACCGCGTGGTGAACTGGTGCCCGCGATGTCTCACTTCTCTTTCCGATTTAGAACTGGAACACGAGACGACGCCGGGGAAATTATATTTTATAAAGTATCCAGTAGTCAGTAGTCAGTATATAGTAGTGGCAACTACAAGACCCGAAACCATGCTTGGCGACTCGGCCGTCGCTGTTAATCCAAAAGATAAAAGATATAAAAATTTAGTCGGCAAAAAAATTATTCTTCCAATAGTCGGGCGTGAAATTCCAATTATCGCCGACAGCGCCATAGAAATGGAATTCGGCACGGGCGCGGTGAAAGTTACACCAGCTCATGATATGCTTGATTTTGAAATTGGCCAACGGCACAAACTCCCTTCTTATAAAATTATCAATCAGTATGGAAAAATGACCCTTCGACAAGCTCAGGGCAAGCAGGAAAAAATAATAGAAGAATTAGAAGGTTTAAAAACAAAAGAGGCGCGGGAAAAAGTTGTGGAAGAATTGCAAAAACAAGGCCTGATAGAAAAAATAGAAGATTATTCCCTGAACGCTTCAAAATGCTACAGATGCGCGAGTGTCATTGAGCCCCAAATAAGCAAGCAGTGGTTCTTAAAAATGGACGAGCTGGCAAAAATAGCGAAAAAAGCGGTAAAAAGCGGAAAGGTTAAGTTTCATCCTAAGCGCTGGGAAAAAGTTTATTTCAGCTGGCTGGAAAACATCAGGGATTGGTGCATCTCCCGCCAGATTTGGTGGGGACACAAAATTCCTCTAGAAGGCGTGGATGACGTCTTGGATACGTGGTTCTCTTCCGCGCTTTGGCCGTTCGCCACATTAAATGAGAAAGACAAAAAAGAATTTTATCCAACACAAGTTCTTTCCACCGCCCGCGATATTATTAATCTTTGGGTGACAAGAATGGTTTTTTCCGGATATGAGTTTATGAAAGAGAAACCCTTTAATGACGTCATTATTCATCCGACCATTCTCACAAAAGACGGAAAAAGAATGTCAAAGTCGCTCGGCACCGGCATTGACCCGCTCGTTCTTATAGAAAAATACGGCGCCGACGCCGTAAGGTTCGGATTGATATACCAAATGATGGGCGGCCAAGATATTCATTTCAACGAAGACCACATTATGGCGGGGAAAAAATTCTGCAATAAAATTTGGAACGCCACCAGATTTATTTTAAGTTTTGACGCGCAAAATAAAGCAAATCCGCCAACTGGCGGAACAAAAGCCGATAAACAAATTATAAAAGAATTTGAAAAAGTGAAAAAATCAGCGAATAAAAACATAGAGCAATATAAATTCGGCCACGCTCTTCATGAAATTTACGAATTTTTTTGGCACTCCTTCTGCGACATCTATATTGAAAAGGTGAAAAAAACAAATTCAGAAGAAAGCAAAAAAATATTGACACGCATATTGCGGGAATCATTGATTCTCCTCCATCCTTTCATGCCGTTCATTACAGAAGAAATTTGGTCAACGCTTCCAGAGAAAAATAAAAATCTTTTAATTGTGGAAAAATGGAAATAATAAACTTAAACTCAAATAATTTATTTTTTTGCATCTTTCTCGGATTGGCGCCAGTTGTTTTTTGGCTGTGGTTTTGGCTAAGGGAGGACTCTAGCCACCCGGAACCGAAAAGCGTTCTCTTTCTGACTTTCCTCGCCGGCATGGGAGCGGTGCTCGTCGCCCTCCCCCTGGAATACGGAACTCTTTTCTTGGAAAAAAAATTGGGCATAGATGGCACCTACTACGGATTCATCGCGCTTATTTTTGCCTGGTCATTCATAGAAGAAATTTTAAAATATTTCGCGGCTCAAAAAACATCCATGGGAACGCGTTTTTTTGACGAGCCGATAGACGCCCTCGTTTATTTAATCACTGCCGCGCTTGGCTTCGCCGCCCTAGAAAACATCCTCTTTCTTATGAAGGTGGTGAGCGTGGACGGCCTTGTTTCCGGCTTCATAACGGGCAACTTGCGCTTCGTGGGCGCCACTCTTCTCCATGTCGCCACCTCGGCCATAGTGGGTTCCAGCATCGCTTTCTCCTTCTATCCTCCCAGAAGGCGCCTGCCAAACATTATAGGAAGCATCGGCCTCGCCACGATTTTGCACTTTGCTTTTAATTACTTTATAATAAAGGCAGAGGGTGTTGATATTTTGAAACTGTTTATCCCTCTCTGGATTCTTATCGTCGTTATTATTTTTATTTTTGAAAAGGTCAAGAAGATTAAAAAACAATAAATAAATTATGGCTAGATCATTTTTTGAAAGATTAACCGGTTCCGGAAAATTGGAAGATAAAGAGCCGGAAAAAAACATAGGCATTAAAAACGACGGCGCTTGGATGGAAGAAAGCGCCGAGGAAGGCCAGTTGACTTTGGATGTTTATCAAACGCCGACTGAAATTATAATCAAATCAATCGTGGCGGGAGTAAAACCGGAGGACTTGGATGTTTCCATTTCCCATGAAATGATTACCATCAAAGGCAAGCGCGAGGAAAACCACAAAATTGAAAAAGATTCTTATTTCTATCAGGAACTTTATTGGGGGTCGTTCAGCCGATCTGTTCTTCTTCCTCAAGAAGTTGACCCGGATGAAGCGGATGCGAATCTTAAGGGAGGCGTGCTCACTATAAAACTTCCCAAACTCAACAAAGAAAAAATTCAAAAGCTAAAAATAAAGGGAGAGTAAATTGCTAACGTTAAAAGTATGCCACGGGTCAGACTTGCACTGACGACCCCTTCTTTTTCAGAGAAGTGCTCTAAACTACCTGAGCTACCGTGGCAATAAAATTATCTTGGCAATAAATTTTGAATGCCTTTGACTTGTTCCATTCCGGAATTAATGGAGTCCAATCCGCCTGTCAATGTTTTTAAATACGGCTCAATAAAATAATAAGCTCCGTAAGAAAGGCCGATAATAACCACCCATTTCAAAAAAACTAAAACATTGCCAACCATTCTGGCGCGATTCATTTTTTTAAGTATCTCCAAGCTTTCCTGCGATGTCTCAAGATTTTTCTGGAGCAGTTGTTTTAATTCCTCATCAGCCATAGGGACATTGTAGCAGAAAATTAAAAAGAGAAAAGCCCAGTCGGAGACAACTGGGCTTCGTACGGGGAGGTACGCTTCTCTTGTGTGGAGATGGGATGGATATCCAAAGATTCCCCATCTTAGGCAAGAGAAACTATATTATAGTAACAGACCTTCCGGATGAGTCGCATGGGTCACAGAAATTAGCCAATATCTGAGTGGCACCGTAATCCGGTACCTCGACTCTGTATGCCGTCCCTTTCGGAGTTTCAACTTCCTCGATGACCTTAACTTTTTCCCCTGCGATTTTTTGAACCGCCGGAAATAAGTGATTTTTTAATTTCCGCGATACCCTAACAAACTTTGGCAACATAAATCCTCCATTTCTTTCATTTTAATTAAAGATTTTAGCTGCAACAACCTCCTTTCCTTATATATTTAAACACTTAAAGTGCTTCTGTTGCTACTATAGCATATCCCATAAAAAAAGCAAGGCGCCGGGGATTTATCCACATGGCGCCTTTTAACGGTTGGGAAAAGTTTCGAGGACTACAACACCTGTTTCGTCCTCTAAAATTTCCACCGCCTCTTGAGGAGTGATCAATCTGTCTTCCACTTTTTTCAAAAGACGCAAGATTCTTTCATACTCCCCGTTTTTTGCCCTTTCAAAAATTTCTATCGCTTTCATCTCACACCTCCCTCTGTTTTTTACAACAATATCAAAATACTTCTAGTTTCAGAGTAGCAAATCTAATTTTGGTGTCAATGGCTTCCGTTTTGGACCCACGGGGAATCCCCGCCTGCATCGCTATGCTCTGCATTGCGGGCAGGGAACCCCGTCTGCTTTGGACCGTACCGGATTCGAACCGGTCGCCTCTTCCATGCCATGGAAGCACTCTACCGAATGAGCTAACGGCCCACCTTTGCCCTCGAAGGGAATCGAACCCCCATCTCTTCCTTAGGACGGAATTGCTCTATCCATTGAGCTACGAGGGCTCTTT
>JBAZPC010000010.1:0-27877 GCA_041648395.1 Minisyncoccota bacterium
TTGAGCCATACCTTCATTACGTCTCCGCAGACGACGCTTCCCGCCTCACCATAAGCGTCAAACTCGCCCTTTTTCGGCTCTTTCCCCAAAAAATTCTTCGGGCGCAAAAAATGCTCTTTAACTTTGTCGCTGTAATACCAATTATCTGCGTCTTTCATTTTTTATATTTTACACTTTTATCGCCGAGATGCTTCTAAGTTTTGCGACTACTTTTGGTAAAATTTTCATCACGCAGTCAATTTCTTTTTTTGTTGTTTTTCTGCCAAGTGTAAAACGCAGAGAGCCGTGTCCGTATTCGTGCGGTTTCTTAAGTGCCATTATAACATGCGACGGCTCCAAACTCGCCGAACTGCAAGCCGAACCGGTGGAGCAGGAAATTCCATACTCATCAAGATATAACACCACCGCCTCCCCCTCCGTTCCTAGAATGGAAATATTTACATTGTTCGGCAGGCGATTTTGCGCGTGGCCATTGAGAAAAACTTTCTGAATTTCTTTTGTGATTCGTTCTATAAAATAATCGCGCAAGATGGTGAGCCGTCTTACTTCTTTGTTTTTTTCTTTTTGCGCTATTTTGAACGCCTCGGCCAATCCGATTATGGCTGGCACATTTTCCGTCCCCGGCCTTAATCCTTTTTCCTGCTCCCCACCGCACATAATAGGCGCTAATTTTGTATTCTTTTTTACGTACAAAAAACCGACGCCTTTCGGCCCGTACATCTTTGAACCGTTTACCGTCATCAGGTCAACTCCGAGTTTTTCAACATTTAAATCAAGATAACCGGCGGCCTGGCAGGCGTCAGTGTGAAAAACTGCCTGCCCGTCCGTCAGGCGGGCTTTGTGTTTCCTTAAAATTTTTCCTATTTCTTTTATCGGCTGAATTGTGCCTATTTCATTATTCGCGTACATTATTGAAACCAAAATTGTATTCGGCTTCAGTGCCTTTCCCACGTCTTTCGGATCAATAACGCCTTCTTTCCCAACATCAAGCCAAGTGACATCAAAACCATTCTTTTCTAAAAATTTAATCTGATTTAAAACAGAATGATGCTCTATTTTAGTCGTGATAATGTGAGGATTGAATCGTTTGGATTTCGAGCCAGCGTCGGAGCCCTTTGGGTTAAGGCGCGAAAAATTAAAACAATCAAAACCAACAACCCCAAAAATCGCCAAATTATTACTTTCCGTTCCGCCGGAAGTGAAAATTATTTCCTCCGGCCTCGCGCCGATAATTTTTGCGATGTCGGCGCGAGCAATATTTATTGCCCGCTTCGCGTCTCTTCCCTCTTTATATAAGGAGCTGGGATTGCCAAAATTGCCGGCCCAAAAACTCTCCATCGCTTTTTTCACACGAGGGTCAACGGGAGTGGTAGCGGCATGGTCAAGATAGATTCTTTTCATAAGCCACCCGTCAGATTCGAACTGACGACCTATTGTTTACAAAACAATTGCTCTACCGCTGAGCTAGGGTGGCAACAGGGCTACGCTGGCGGATTATTATCTTTATCGTTCAATTCCTGCTTATCGGCAGGCAAGCTGTTTTTAAACTCTATCACATCATTCCAATATTTAGAACCATTACCATTCTCATTGGGGTTATTCATTTTTTTATATTTCCCGCTTATATGGGCATCCAGCTTTGAAAGCGCTTTTTCCAATTCTTGGACCAAGCTTCTTGTTTTTGAAACAATCCTCTCCGCGCTTTGAAAAAAGTGCGGAAGAAAAATATTTTTCCAAAAATAAACGACTTTGTTTTCCAATAAATCATAGAAATGGCTCAACGGCAACTCATTGTTTATGCCGGTCATTCTCGCTTCTTTAATATGCCGGCCAATCATAACAGCCATACCCGCAAAAGAAATAAGCGCTAAAGAAAAAGAAAAAAACATAAGATATTAATTTAACGAATAGCGGACAAAGCGCGCTATTTCTATATTTTCTCCGAATTTTTGAATTGCCTCTTTAATGTAATCGCCTATGGTTATGCTTTGATTTTTTATATATTGCTGACCCAGCATTTCTTCAACACTTTGCGGGTCAAGAGCGGCGATGTGCATTGCCACGTCGTGGACAAAAGAACCGAAGTCCTTGTTCTTGGCAACGAAATCCGTCTCGCTTCTCGCTTCCACTAGAACGCCTACTTGCCCCGCGGCGTGAATATAAGAATCAACAACGCCAGCGCCAAGTTTTCTCTCTGATTTTTTGTCAGCAATTTTCGCTCCCTCCTTGCGCAAAAACTCCATGGCTTTTTCCATGTCGCCTCCCGCTTCCTCCAGCGCCTTTTTGCAGGTCATGACGGAGACATTTGTTTTCTCGCGCAGTTCTTTTATTTTATCGGCTGAAATCATAAATTATTTTTCCGCTTCTTTCTCTTTGAATTCTTTCACCCCTTCCTTGTACGCTCCAACCAGTTCGTTCAATAAAAATTCAATACTTGTTCTTGAATTATCATTGGCGGGAATGGGATAATCAGCGACATTCGGGTCGCAGTCGGTATTTATAATAGCCACCACCGGCACTTTCGTATCGTTCGCCTCTTTCACCGCGTTCTTTTCCTTTTTGGAATCAATAACCAAAATGGCCGACGGCAGATTTTCCATATCAACCAATCCCCCGAGATAATTTCTAAGCCGGATTATTTCTCTTTCTATCTCAAGCTGTTCTTTTTTTGTGTATTTTTCCAGTTCCTTCGTCATCTTTTTCTGCTCCAAGTCCTTCATGTGATTTATTCTGTCTCTTATTCCTTTGAAATTGGTGAAGGTCCCTCCCAGCCAACGCTCAATGACGTAGGGCATATTTATTTCCTTGGCAAATTTTTCCACTATCGCTTTGGCCTCCGTTTTAGTGCCAACTAATACAAATTTTTTCTTTTCCTTGCCTAAAGCAACCATAAATTCTTTCGCCTTTTCCAGCATTTCATCCGTCTTTTCCAAATCAAAAATCTCAACGTTGTTCTTGAGGCCAAATAAAAAGTCCTTCATCTTGGGATGACGGCTGGAACGGGAATATCCGAAGTGGATACCCGCCCTGAACATTTCTTCAATTTTTACCATTTACACAATATAGCAAAACGCAAAAATAAAATCAAATGATTTATATCTCTTCCCAATTTGGATCAACATTTTCAATGTTTAATTTAACATACGCGGGACTGTTGGCGTATCTGTATAAATTTCCTCCACCTCCATCCCCTTTTAATTTTATCGTATATATGCCTTTTGGAGTTCCTACCGGAACATTCACGCTAAATTTCACACTGTTCGAATATGGGGAAGAAATTGTTTTGAGAGCTGGGTCCCAATTATATGTTGTTCCGAACGGCAGAGACGGTTCAACTGATTCAACAGAAAGCTCAACATCACTTGAAAAATTTTGAGGATTAGTCACCTTAATTATTGTTGTATTTGAAGTTGCTGAAGCACCCCCCACTAAGGAAACAAAGAGAGCATCGGTACTAATCAAACTAAAATCTTGGGTAACGGCGCAGTCCTGAGGACAGCTGTTAGTATCTTCTCCTTTTGCCGCCTCGCAAATTCCGTTTCCGCAACTGCAATCATTCGGACAATTGGCGAAATTTTCTCCGGGATCGCATATTCCGTTATTGTTGCAAATGGGAGCAGCGACATTAGTTGAAACGCCGGAAAAAGAAATCCAACCCACAACATCGCTTCCCCAAGCATAACCAGAAAAATTTCCGCTGATTTTATCTAAATTGACACCATAAGAAATAGCAGAAACAGAAGGATTTAATTCGCACTTATCCGAAGTTACATTTAAAATACCGCTTGAAGCGCAAGTGGCGGTTGCTGTGCATAAACTGCCGTTGAGCACATATCCAACGGGACAATTAGAACCCGAAACCGCGCTACATGAATATGTTTTTGAGCAAGAGGAAGGTGAACCGGAACATGAGTAACCACATCCAATAGGACAAGAAGGGCCCGTAGAAACAATTTGACGACATGGCCAGCAACGTAATTTAAAATCACAGACAAACTCACCTGAATTACCATAAGGACATTTATAAACACCTGATTGCAATGTACAAGCGGTTGTACAATTACTGCTTGAGCAACAATTATATGGGTATACAGTACTAGTCACTAGACACTGAAATTGATTCTTTGTCTGGCAAGATTCCGTTTGGACACAATTATTAGCGCAGGTCGCTGAATCATTATATAATTTACTATCCCATGAACATCTATATTGTGTTGATGATGAGGCCGATGCTTCGCATCTATTATTCACAGAATTATAATTTCCTCCTGTGGGACATTCGGGATTTTTTTCACACTTGCCAGTTGAAGAGTTATAAGTATAACCAGAAACACATGATAATCCTCCACCACTGGACATGCTTATCCACCCGTCCCAGCCATTATTATCAGCGGCAATCGCCTTTGCCCAGCCGCTCACGTTGCCTGTTGAAACATCCATTTTCGCTCCGTAATTAGGCGCTTCTGGAAATCCGCTTGCCGGCGCAAAATTTATCCAGCCGATGTTATCACTCCAGGCATAGCCGGAAAAAAGTCCCGTTGTGTCATCCAAAGAAACTCCGCCAAAGGCGGGTTTGAATTCTATCCAGCCGATAGTGTCGCTCCAGGCGTAGCCGGTTACCGGTACGGCTCCGGCTGCCTTTAATATCGGGGTATGACCGAACAGAATAAAAAGCGCAAAAAAGCTCAAAATCCCGGCCGTTAAGTATAGGATATTTCTTTTATCCATTTTTATTTTATTGCACCTTTAATGAACAGCAATAAACTTTTTTGTTTGTAAAATCAACAGCGCCCACAATATCTCTGTAATTATAATTGCCAGCCGCGACACCTTGATCGCAGGCGTTAGTGGTGGACCAATAACACGCGCCCGTTGAAGCAACGGGGTCCCCGTGTCCTACCAAATCGCTTGCATATTTATTACTCCTATTACTTGCGCTTATATAGTAATCCTTGGCATAGAAACTAGAGAAACTGCCAGTATCGTCAAATAATCCTACCCAAGTACCTGCCGGCACCAAAATTCCGCCCCAACCAGTCACTTTGTCAAACCCTAATCCAAAAATTGCCTTCCCAGGAAAATCTGCTTTGGCCTGCTGAAGCTCTCCTAACCCCACAACAGTATTTGCGGCAGCGCTTGCCTGCCAATAAAAATTTTTATATGTTAACAAGTAATTTGTCGTTGTATTTCCGGCATCCGTAACCTGTTGAAGAGTCCCGACTCCCCCGCTTCCGCCGGTAGAATTAATGGTTACATCTCCGATTCCACTCGCAGGTGAAATGGTGATGTTTGTGCCGGCTATAATTTTTGATACGCCTCCGCTAATCTGGCTTGCCCATTTGTTGGCCGAACTGATCCAAAAGTCATAGGCGCCGATAGAGCCCCCTTTCGCCTGATAACCCGTCACTTGGCCGGAACCGCCTATGTTTATTGGAGCGGGAACATTGCCGCCAGGAGGTGTCGCGGTCGGACCCGTCCAGCCATAAACTAAATTCACTCCCGCCACGACTGCAAGACATACCGCTAATGTTATGATTATTTGTTTAATTGATTGCATATTATTACTTTTAATTTTTTATCTCTTGATAATTTCAAGAGCGTTTATTGTCAATAAAACTTTCAAATCCTGATTGGTGCCGCCGTTAACTTGAATATTGTCGCCCGCCGCCAACTCTCCCTTTGTTATCTCTTTCTGCGTGGAAGGCGGAGGAGGAGTCACTTTCAGCCCCTTGGCAAGGTCTTTCTTGTATCGTTCCACTGCCGCGCTAAATTCTTCCGCGCTCAACTGCGTCTGGCTATAAATTTTTGTGGCTTCGGAAATTACAATAACGCGAGTCCTTAATTGAGAATCGCTGGGAATATTTACTCCCATAATACCGGGAACATCAAGAATAATTTCATCCCCTTTAATTTCTTTAATCGTTCCAGATAGATTGTAAGTGGAAGGAAGAATTGCTTTAATTGTATCCTCTTTGGCCTGCTCCGGCGTCTGTTGTGAACTTTGCTTTCCCGTGAGAGAACTAGCAACAAATCCGATAACAAGACCGACTACGAGGGTTAATAATACGACAAGCGAACTTGTTTTTTTAGGTTCATTTTCCATAAAAATAAAAAATTATTTAGTAATTAACTGCGGTAATTATACATATAAATTTTCCCAAAAGCTATTTTGTAAAATGTGGATAACTAAAGGGCGGAGTTTTATTCTCCGCCCACATAATAACTTGGCGGCCGAGCCGCCAAGTGTCAAAACCTGAAAGTCAGGACTATTCCGAAGGGCATCCCTTTGCCTGTGGGATGACCGGCGAAAGCTTGCTGATTCTCCCTCGTTAAAATCTCTGAACTCCAAGATACGGAGTCCGCGAGAATTACACCCCAGGGGTCGGGCAGGTTCATGGCGGTATAAACTAAAACAGCCGTCCTTGCTATAAAATAGGCATTGATTGCCATGTCTCCCGGATGCCGTCCTAAAATGGGATTTTTTTCGTACATTCCGTCGTAGTCACTAATCCTTAAGGTTTGTTCCCTGTCTTTATTGAGAACAGGCAACATTCTGGCGATCCGGCTGTTCCGGAATGCCGTTTTTTCATCAAGACCATAAGTGGCCCTGATAAAACTTTCTGTCGCGTTCTGACCGCCGGGGTCCATTGTCTCATCCCATCTCGCTGTCGGAACCGAAGTGATGAAGAGTTTGCTCCCAAAGTAAATCTCTTCCTCTTCCGCCCACGAAATTGCGCCAAAAAAAAGGACACCAAAAAAAGTAATTGCTACCATAACGAGCAAAAACATTTTTGCTTTCATCTTATTCCTCCTTATTTTAAGGACCCCGTAAAACGGGGTAAATTTTTAAAAGGTCTCCTTAACTACCTATTATAATACATAAAACACAAAAAATGTCAAGATTTACAAAAAAGGCCTAAACTTGATGATTTGGTTGGTATCGGTCTCCATATTCATAATTTTATCCCAGGTGTTGCGAAGGTATTGGGCTATTACGAAAAGCTTGACTTATTATACTTTATTTGATACAATTTTGGATAGAATTTGGATAGTTGTCTTTGACAACTGAATAATAAGGAGGAGAAAGATGAGAAAGAAAATCTTATTGTGTGTGTTGGTTCTTATTGTTGTTTTTTTTGTTTTCTCCGCGACAGAAGCGAAAGCGATAGAAGTACAAACAAAACCCGGGGATATAGTGTTATTTGGCTATAGGGCATGTCCGAATAACCAGGACCAAAATTGTCCTGGGGATGATGCCTTTTTGACCCAAAGCTACTTGGTGTTTTTCCAGCAAGTAGGAAAAGTGGCAGGTATTTATAAGCCACTTTTTGGAGAGATGAATACTCTTGATCTTTTCCCGGGTTTCCCGAGCTTCCCGGGCTTCCTAGATGAAATTTACGTCTGGGGTCACATAGAGATAGCCACGGGCTCCAAAATAGCAACGGATAGTTCCGTTGTTGTTTTACGCCTCAAACAACAAAATCCCGCCTTTGTAGTTGATTTGAATTCTATGGTTAAAAAATTTATAGAATTTGGAAACACAACCGAAGGGTATAATCAGCCCTTCATAGGAGGTATCAAGGCATTTATTCAACTGAACAAAAAAAACGGGGAATGGATGAGCCAGCCCGGTTTGGAGAAAAAGTGGGCTGATGCTTACGGAATTTTCGTAAGCGAAGAAGACATAACAGCAGTGCAGTACAGCCCTGTCATGGGAACTACGGCGCACACCGATATAGATGACCCCGGGTTTTGGAAAAGGGATACCGGTTGCTCACCGAGGGCCTTTTGGTCCTTGATTTGGGGTTGGTATAAAGGAGCGGGTGGACAGCCCGTTCGTGATTTGTTTCTAAATAATATGGATAATGTCAACGCGATAGACGCGTTGGCACCCGGCCAAATAGGCTGGTGGCTGTTGAAGAATGACCTTGCGGAGGTAGTCCAGGTCATTCGTTAGAAAAAAGGTTAATGGGATTGTCTTACGGCAATCCCATTTTATTTGCATATTTTTATAAACAATGATAAAGTCAGAAAGTATGAAAAAAGACATTCATCCGAAATATTTTCCGAATGCCCTCATAAAATGCGCTTGTGGAAATAAAATAACGGCCGGATCTACCAAAGAAAAAATAGAGGTGGAACTTTGCAGCGCCTGCCATCCGTTTTTTACCGGCAAGGAAAAACTGATTGACACCGCCGGAAGAGTTGAAAAATTCAAAGCAAGACGAGCCCTATCTGTTAGCGGGCAAGCCAAGGCAAAAAAATAATTTATGGACATCAACACAATTATTCTTGAAATCCGCGCCGGCGCGGGGGGCAAAGAGGCCTCCCTTTTTGCCGCTAACCTCGCCGAGATGTACACGAAATACGCCGCCAAAAACGGCTGGGGTGTTTCCGTTGTGGACGAAGCGAGAAGCGAACTCGGCGGATACAAAGAAATTGTTTTTGAAATAAAAGGGCAAGGCGTTTACAAAAATTTAAAAAACGAAAGCGGAGTGCATCGCGTGCAGAGAGTGCCGTCCACGGAAAAATCCGGAAGAATTCATACTTCCACTGCGTCAGTGGCGGTTCTTCCTGTTAATCCCGAAGAAAAAATAGAAATTAAACCGCAGGACTTGGAAATAACTTTCACCAGAGCTGGCGGACCGGGCGGACAGAATGTGAACAAAGTGGAAACGGCAGTGAGAATTTTGCATAAGCCGACGGGAATAATAATCGGCTGTCAGAGCGAACGCTCCCAGCAGAGAAACCGCGATAAGGCGATGGGAATCCTCCAGGCGAAAATTTCAGAATTAAAAAAGGAGCAAGATGCGGGAAAGATGGCGCTGGAAAGAAAACAGCAGATTGGCACCCAAGACCGTTCGGAAAAAATAAGAACTTATAATTTTCTGCAGGACAGAATCACTGACCATCGCATAAAAAAATCCTGGCATAATCTGGAAAAAATAATGGAGGGAAATTTAGATAAAGTAATTGAAGCGTTTATTGATTAAGAATATCAATCATACTCTGGTATTTGGAGGCCAACTCCATAACATCATCTCCGTAAAAAGCATACGCCGATTTACTCCAATTAGCACCAGCAAGATATTTTAATGCCGCCTTTCTTTCCGCCGCATAATTGCCATTTACGGCTCCGTTATCAGAAAGAAGAAGCGCCGACGCGACAAAGGCGTCTTTGGGATCCCAAGGATTTGGAGGATTGTTGCCGGTGACAGCGGATATTCTGCTTTTAAATAATTGCCAAGTGGTCGGCATAAACTGCGCCGGACCCATCGCTCCTCCGCAATATCCATACCAAGCTTTTTTGGAAACGGGCATCTGATTGGGGTCAAGCCCCAGTTCGCCCGTTATCTGCACAAAAGCGTCTCTCTGCTTGGCGCATCTGGAATTAGCGAGGTCAACGATCCAATTGCCTTTGCCCACATTCTGCCCGAGATTTGATTCTTCGGCTATAACGCCGAGCAAAAACGCCGGCCTAATACCCGTTGTCTTCCACGCAAGAGTCGCATATTCAACCGCTTTTTCAAAAGGAATAGCAGTTGACCCTTGAAGCATAAATAGCGCGCTTCTTATCTTGGCGGCGTCTTTCTGCCGCGCGTTCAAAATTTCCTGATACCTTTGTTCCTCACCTTTGGTAAGTTTCAGGATTCTTTTTTTCTCCATTTCCGCTTCTTCAAGCCGTTTCTTCTCCATATCTTGAATGGATTTTAACTGCACTTCTTCTGTTTTTTTGTCTTCTAAATCGCTTTTCTCTTTTTCTGTCGCGCTCTTTGTTTCTTTTATTTCATAAAAAGAATCTTGAATGCCTTTATAGATTGATTCAAAGGAATCCATATCAACAAAAAAATCCGACAACTTTTTGTATTCAAGCATGAGTTCCACCAGAGAGACGGAATCAAGCTCGTTGGCCTTGCGAATCATGGCCGCCAATGACGCTTTCTCTCTTTCTGTTTTTTCTATAAGAGATGAGATTGTTTCTGATTTTTTGTTTATGTCGCCGGTCAATTCGGAGATGCTGATATTCCGCGCTTTTATTTCCAATTTTGCCTTTCCTATCTTGGCGTCAAAGATGGCGATGTCGCGCTCAAGGGTGGTTGATTCTCTCTGCTTGTCTTGAATAGTGGTTCTATATGCCTCAATTTGGTTTTCAAGGCCTTTTAATTCTTCCTCTAATTTAGCGCGCTGATTCAAAACAGCGCTGGGGTTTATTTCTTCGGCAGTTGAGCAGGTAAAAGATAAAAAATAAAAAACAGAAAAAAGAAATGGAATTATTAAAAACTTTTTCATTAAGTATTATTCCTTTGCCTCTGCAACTTCCTCTATAACCTCGCCTTCAACTGGTTTCTTACCTTTCTTCTCCACCTCAATATCAGCGATAGTCATTACTTTTTCTTCTTCTTTTTCTTCTCTCGGCGCCTCGGCAATGGCCACTATTTCTTCTTTTTTCAAAAGAATTTTGACACCATCGGCAACTTCAAGGTCGCCAACGGCAATTTGGCTGCCAAGTTCCGTCAGTTTTGAAATATCCACCTTTATTTCATGGGGAAGATTTTTGGGCAGCGCCTCAATTTCAATTTCGCGTAAAACTTTCACCAGCACTCCACCGAGTTCCTTAATGGCCGGCGACACGCCTTCAAACACCAGCGAAACTGCGGCCCTAATCGGCTTATTCATTTCCACTTTATAAAAATCAACATGCAATAGTGCATCTTTTACGGGGTCAACACTTACTTCATGAATAATGACGCCTACCGGTTTTTTGTCATTCTCATTCTCTAAATTTATAATCGTCGATTCGCCGGCGTCTTTCCATATTTTTTTGAAGTCCTTCAGCGACACAAAAAGCGGTGATGTTTCAATTCCCTTTCCATATAAAACAGCCGGGAGTTTTCCTTCGGCTCTGTTTGATTTAAGTTTTTTTCCAAAAACGTTTCTGCTTTCGGTTTTCAATTGCAATACCATACAAAAATGATACTACACTATCCGCTCTATTTTTGCAACACGATATTAGGCGGGGTTTGGCCGTCTAGAACAGCGATAATATTATCCGCCGCGATTTCCGACATTTTTGAACGCGTTTCCTCTGTCGCAGAGGCGATATGCGGAGTAATAATGACATTTTCCAAATCGGCAAGGCCGGGAGCAAGCGCGGGCTCGTTTTCAAAAACATCCAATGCCGCACCTTTGATGGTTTTGTTTTTCAACGCGTCAACGAGCGCCGCTTCGTCAATGATCGGCCCGCGGGAAGTGTTAACAAGATACGCGCTCGGCTTCATCATCTTCAATTTTTCGGCATTGATAAGATGTTTCGTTTCCGGAAGCAACGGCACATGAATGGAAACGTAGTCGGAATTTTTCAGCACATCCTCAATGCTATTTTTATAAAGCGCCTGTGGTGAGCCTGTCGAATCCACTAATTCTTTTTCAAACTGCTCATTGCGCGCCACATCATAATAAGCAACTTTCATATCAAAACCTTTAACCGCGTGATACGCCACGCGCGAGCCGATTCTGCCTAAGCCTATTATGCCTAGTGTCTTATGCGACACATCATTCCCAAGTAAAAGCATTGGTCCCCATCCGACATACTTTCCTTCTTTTGTGAATTTGTCACCTTCTGCAATTCTACGCGCTATGGCAAGCATTAAAGCAAAAGCGTGTTCCGCCACGGTTTCCGTGAGCACGCCAGGGGTGTTGGTGATGAGCACGCCTTTTTCTTTGGCGTCGTTCAAATTTATATTGTCAAAGCCCACTGCGTAATTGGCAAAAATTTTCGCCGTGGGAACCGCTTCAAAAACTTCCTTATCTATTTTATCCGTGAGCAAACAAAGAACCGCGTCGTACGGCTTCTGCTTCAGCGCCGCCAATAATTCCTCGCGTGTGAGCGCGCCGTCCTTCTGGCTCACATCAACTTCATGCCCCTTTGCTAATAATTTATCAATCCCCTTTTGCGGAATCTTCCGCGTTACATAAATTTTCATATTATATTTTGTTTACGCTATTAAATAATTTTAATTTTTCTTCCACTTTTTGTTTTACCGCCTCAATGGCTTGGGGAGTTATTTTATACGGCGCGGTTTCGTCCGGATTTTCTGTTAGCGATTTTCTCAGCGCCTCCGTGAACGCCACCCGAATTTCCGTATTGACGTGAATGTTGTTGATGCCCGCCGCAATCGCCTCTTTTATCTGCTCGTCGGGAATGCCGGACCCGCCGTGTAGAACCATGGAAACATTTTCCGGCAACGCCGCGCGCACCGCTTTTATGCGTTCAATGTCTAGCGCCGGCTCGTCTATGGAAATGCCGTGGCTGTTGCCGTAAGCGCCGGCAAATCTGGTGATGCCAGTTTTTGCAACAAAATCCGCCGCCTCTTCCGGATTGGTCAAGTCCTCCGGCTTGATTACAATTTTTTCTTTTTGAATTTTTGACTCCCCCCGCAGATAACCTAATTCCCCCTCAATTGAAACCGACGCCTGGCGTCGGTTCACATAATCAACGACTTCTTTCGTGCCTTTTATATTTTCTTCCAAAGGCAATTTTGATAAATCAACATGCACGGAATCAAAACCGGCGTCAAACGCTTCTTTTGCCGATTGCGCGGAATGCGAATGGTCGGGATTCAAAAAAACCGGCAGGCCTGCCCGTCCGCCAGTCGGGCCATATTCTTCATGAAACGCTTTTATCAACGCCACCGCCTCTTTTAATCCCACCGCCCTTCTTTCTCCTTCAGACAAGCCAATCATAATCGGCGCGCGCAATTCCTTCGCCGCCTCCATAATGGCGCGAAGCTGTTCCAAATTGGAAATATTAAAATGCCCTACCGCCCAATGTTCCTCGTTCGCTCTCTTTAAAATTTCATCAAGTGTCATGTAATGTTAATAATAACAAAACAAAAACGCAAAATCCACAAAATTTCCCAAAAATTGTCAAAAACAAAATGCTTCGTAATTCCTGCGATCGCTTGAGTTTCGAAGCATTTTTTATTTAGAATTTATTTAAAATAACAGTCTTATTTAGAACAATTTAAATTTTATTTTCAATTGTTCTTCATTGGTGAATGATTCGGCGCGAATAAATCGGACATACGGACGAATTTGAAAAATTTCAACAACAAAATCTATTTCTTCTTCGCATTCAAATGGATGTATAAAAACTGATTTTTGTAATTCTTGAAAACCAAGGTTTTTCAGTTTTCCTCTTAACGCTTCTCTCGCCTTCTTTTTCTTTTCCGGTACGTCAAAGATTACTATCCGCCATTTTTTGTCCCATTTTGCCGGTTTTTTTATTTCCATCTCGTCAAATTTAAATTGAAGCGCTTTCTTTTGCCCTTCTTTTGTTAAAACAATTTTTACGTTTCCATCATTATCTTCTTTGTAATCAATAAGCCGTTCATTATAAAATTCCCGCACCGCGCTATATAATCTGCTTTTGTTAATTTCTTTCCACGCAACGGGAATGCCTTTAAGAATCTTAAAATAATTTTTTGGCGACCGAGAAAATCCCAACGCCACGCCAGCAGAAAGCAGTAGAAGAATTTTCTGTTTTGTATCTCCTCTCATATTTTTTACATTTTAAACAAAAAATAAATGATTTGTGATTCCTACGATAGCATGTTATTCGAAGCATTTTAAATGCCGTTATTTCTTTTTATATTTTTCTCGGCTTGTAGTCGGCTGGCGCGTTTTTTAAATAATTTTCCAACTCCGGCCTTGAGAGCAGTCCCGCCCGCGCGCCCATTTTTTGCACAACAGACATTGAGTTTATCGGCCCCCACATGAGCGCTTCCTCCACGCTTTTGCCAAGCGCCATAGCCACGGTGAAAGTTGAAGAAAACGCGTCGCCGGCGCCGGTGCGGCTTATTGGCGGTTTCGGGTCAGGATATGGCGGCATAAACCATGTGTCTTTTCCGTCAAATGCGTAGGCGCCGTCGGCGCCGTCGGTAATCACGACAATTTTCGGCCCCAGTTCGCGAATCGCGCTTAAAAGTTTTTTAATGTCTTTTTCCTCAACGCTCAAAATTCTTTGCGCCTCCTGTTTGTTGCAAAAAAACAAATCAGCTCTTTTATAAAGTCCAGCTAATTTTTCCTTTCCCAGCTTCATCTGAAAAGTTCCCGGCTGGAAGGCAAATTTAATTTCCGAATGTTCATTAAGATATTTTTCTATAACAGAATGGAACTGCAGGGAATTTGAACCGAGTGACGAAAGATAAATCCATTTCGGCGAGCCGATATTAGGTAAAGCGTAGTCGTACTCCTGATGTTTTATTAAAATCGTTCTCTCTGCCTTAAAAAGCAAAACATAATGATAATTAGTTTTCTTTCTTTTGTGTGTTTTTATAAAATTAGTGCCAACTTTTTCCGCCTTAAAAACATCTAGGCATTCTTTGCCGTAATAATCATCGCCTATATTGGCAACAAGAGCGCTTTTTATGCCGAGCCGGGAGGCGCTCACGGAAGCGTTGGCACTATTGCCCACTGCCGGAATTATGTAAACGTCTTTGTACGGGATTTTGTCGCCAAAGCGCATGCAAATTTTTGTCATGCCGTCGTTTCGTTCCACCTCCGCTTCTTCAAGTTCAATAAAGGCGTCGGTCACCGTATCGCCTATTGCCACAAAATCATATTGTTTTTTTTTAAACAAACTCATATTACTTTTTGCGCGCCACAATTTTTTTGACCGCCTCAACTATGTCTTTTACGCCCATACCGAATTTTTCCAGCAACTCGTTCGGCTCGCCGGACTCGCCGAACCTGTCGCGCACTCCCACAAATTCCATCGGCACCGGGTGGTTTCTCGCCAGAATTTCCGCCACCGCTGAACCCATGCCACCGGCAATCTGATGCTCCTCCGCCGTCACCACTGCGCCTGTTTGTTCCGCCAATCTCAAAATAGTCGTTTCGTCCATCGGCTTGATTGTGTGATTATTTATGATAGTGGCTTCAATTCCATCCTTTACTAATTCTTCCGCCGCTTTAAGCGCCGTGTAAACAAGCTGGCCGCAAGCGATAATGGCGACATCTTTTCCTTCTCTGAATATTTCCGCCTTGCCGATTTCAAACGGCGTTTCTTTTGTCGTCATGATTGGAGTTTTCTCTCTTGCCAATCTTATGTAAGCCGGGCCTTTTATTTTTGCGGTGGCGATTGTCGCCTTTTCCGCCTCAACGGAATCGCACGGGACGAGCACGGTCATTCTTGGGAGGACGCGGGTAATGGCGATGTCTTCAATAGCTTGGTGTGTGGCGCCGTCGGGACCAACAGAGACACCAGCATGCGAACCCGCAATTTTTACGTTTGAATCGTTATAGCAAAGGTTGGTGCGAACTTGTTCCCAGTTTCTGCCCGGAGAAAACATGGCATAAGAAGCGATAAAAGGAATTTTTCCGACGGCCGCCATTCCCGCCGCGAGCGAGGCCATATGCTGTTCCATAATTCCGACTTCCACAAATCTGTTTGGAAATTCTTTTTTGAAATCGTCCATTTTGACGGAAGCGGTCAAGTCGGCGCAAAGAGCGACGACGTTCGGGTTTTCCTTCCCCGCCGCCACCAATCCCCTGCCAAAGCCAAACCTAATGGGCTCCTGCTCGATGTCGGCTTGAAATAATTTCGGATTAAGTTTTGCCTCTAGTTTTAACATTTTTTACTGGCTTTCACTTTTAATCTTGCCTCCCAATGTCCGCAATTCTTCCAGCGCTTTTTTGCCTTCTTCCGCGTTTGGCGGTTTGCCGTGCCAAGTGAAATCAAATTCCATAAAATCCACTCCCTTGCCGGGAATGGTGTGCGCGATAATGCAAACCGGTTTTTCAAAAATCGCCCGTGCTTCAAAAATCGCGTCATGAACATCCCTTAAATTATTACCGTCAATTTCCAAAACATGCCAGCCGAATGCTTCAAATTTTTGTTTCAGCGGTTCAAGCGGCATCACGTCCTCCGTGAAGCCGTCTATTTGAATATTATTTCTGTCTATAATTGCCGTGAGGTTGTCTAGTTTATTTTTTCCCGCCCACATCGCCGCTTCCCAAATCTGCCCGCAATCAAGCTCACCGTCGCCCATCAGGCAAACGACTTGATTTTTCTTTCCGTCTGACTTAAATCCATACGCCATTCCCGCCGCCTGCGACAAACCGGAACCGAGCGGACCCGACGAAGTTTCTATGCCGGGCAATTTTTCCCTGTGCGGATGGCCTTGCAAGCGCGAACCGAATTTGCGCAAAGTTTTTAATTCGTCAACCGGAAAATATCCGGCGCGCGCCATCGCCGCGTATTGCACTGGACAGATGTGGCCGTTGGATAAAATAATTCTATCTCGTTCTTCCATATTGGGATTTTTCGGGTCTTGTTTTATGGCATCCGTGAAATACAAAATAGTAAAAACATCGGTCATTCCCAAAGGTCCGGCGGAATGCCCCGACTTCGCCTCCAAAAGCATTTCAACTATATCTTGCCTGATCTGGCACGCGACACCCTCAAGGTTTTTTAATTGTTCATCGGTTAAGTGCGCCATTTAATTCTTCAATATTTTTTTTAATCTCATTATTCTTAAAAACAGCGTTTGCCGCCACTATTACATTGGCCCCTGCCATAACCGCCTTCTTCCCCGTCTCCTTATTCATTCCGCCATCAACTTCTATTATACACTCTTTGCAAAATTTTCGCATCGCTCTTATTTTATCAAACGCGTATTCGTCCGTTTTTTGGCCCGGCAGACCCGGCTGGACTCCGAGAATTTGGAAAAAACTCACTTTGTCTTTTAAGGCCGCCGCTCTCGCCAAGGATTCATAGGGCGCGATGGCAATTCCCGCCTGTTTGCCCGCCTCCTTTATTTTTTTAATGAGAAATTCCGGGTCTTGCGACGTGCTTATGTGAAAAATAATTCTTTTGACGCTCGCCGAGAGCCAGTTTTCAAATTTTTTGTCTATGTCGTTCATCATCAGATGCACTTCAATATTTATAGGAGTTTCTAATGATAATAAATCTTCCGGATTATGCCAGAGGGTGTTTTTAGTAAAAGTGCCATTGGCAACGTCAATCTGCACCCATTTCGCGTACGGTTCAACAAGTTTGATTCGTTTTTTTATTTCTTCAAAACTATCGGCATTTATCGCCGGAATAATTTCAACCATTTTATTTATCAATTTTCAAAATCCGCCTTTTGTGGCGTTCATCTTCCGGAAACGGCGCCTCCAGCCAAAGTTTTACCGCGCGTTTCGCTTCTTCGTCGTTTAAAAATCTCGCGCCCAAAGATAAAATATTCGCGTTATTGTGTTCGCGGGAAAGCCGGATGATGTTTTCGTTGTAAAAATATAAAACCGCCGCTCGCGCGCCCTTCACGCGATTGGCGACCATCGCCTCGCCCTGGCCGGAACCGCCTAGAATAATCCCCCGACTCTGCTCGGGATCGCGCGCTACCGCTTGCGCGATAGGTAAAACAAAATCAGGATAATCATCCTGCTCGTCATAAGAAGACGCACCCATGTCTTCGGCTTGATAGCCGAGTTCGGCCAAATACGCCTTCAATTTTTCTTTCATCTCAAACCCGGCGTGATCGCAACCTAAAAAAATTTTCATAAATTAAAGCAATTTGTTAATCCTTTTTATAAATTCATTAAAATCATCTAGTTCTTTTTTTGAATATTCTAAAATATTTTCGTCTTCAATCTCCCAATAGCGGTGAATTAATTTATTTCGGAATTTTACCATCTTTTTTAATTTAGAGGAAAAAATTTTCGGTAAAAATTCTTCTTTTTCAAGAATCTCAAAACATTCTCCAAAAGCAGAGACGCCCTTGTTAAACTTCTTTGCTGCAATATGAACGCAAATTCCGCCCACCGCTTCAATAGCCTGCAGAAGATAATATTTTACTGCGGCAATATTTTCTTTCTTGGACCAAAATTCTTTTTCGTCAACAGAAACTAAGCGCTTTATTTCTTCCAATGACTCGTCTATTTCAGAAAATCTTTGTTTTATTTTTTCCTTGTCTATTTCCATAAAATTACGCAGGCACTAATTCTTTTAAGGACTGATAAGCGACATACTCATTAGCAAGCGCGTCTAAAGAGGTGTTTTCTATCAAACTTGAAAGTAATTCGCTATCTCTGCAAAAAAGCATTTGTCCGCGGCTAAAAATATTATTCAAAAAATTACTTGGCGCAAAATTTAAAATTTTTACTTCAAAAATATCAAATGGCAACTCACATTCTTTTGCGATTTTCTGGCTAAAATTGTTTTCGTAATCAAAAATATCGCTTTTATCCAGCTTGTCCACATAAACGGCGATATCAATATCCCTAAAAGACGGGGAGTCAAGAAATGAACCGAAAACAAAAGAAAAAACAACCTTCTTTTCTTTTAAAAGAGTTTGTTTAATTTTATCTTTTACCTCGTTCCGCCTATTTTGACTAAAAGATAAGTATCCATCCATCCCCATAGAATACCAAAAATACTAAGGTAAAACAAGGGAATCAGATTTCAAGCCCGGCATGATCGGACGCAACATAGATTTTCATAAATTTATAAATTTACGGGCCATATACTTTACCTTTTTCTTCTATACGTGATTTACTTTCTAAAAATTTTGTTGTTTTCACTATTTTTTCTAAATCTGAGACAATTTTATAATTTTTTCTTAATTCCAAATATTTTTCATTGTTAAATATCTTTTTATTGCTTATCTCCTTATAAAAAACCCCTAAGTCTTTATCTTTATCGCCTAGATAAAAACCAAATAAAACAATTTGCATGGATGAGGTATCTACGACTAAATATTCCCCTAATATATCGGGGTCGTTGAACACGAAGGAATTCCTTCCAGAGAAATAAATTTGTTGACCTGATTCTGTTTTTGCAATCGGTTGAACAATTAAATTATTATTCCCAGCATCACGAACAACCCATTCTATTTTACCATTATCATAAAAATTAAAATCAATAAAAAAATAATTATTTGAATTAAAGTCGTTAATGCGCGAATTTGCACTGATATCATAATATTGCCATCTAAAATTTTCTATATCTACTGGAACTCTAACCCAAAATTTATAATTACCTTCATCAAAAAGAGCCAGAAAATTATTATTAATTATACGATCAGAAACAAGATTGGGGGAATAGAATTCATTAATTTTTTTATACCTTGATGGATATATAAACTCGAAGTATTTATCAGGATACTCGTGACCTTGATATGTATACGTGAAATTTTCTTGTTGATTCAAATTTGAGCTTACTAACTCCACATTCTGGTTTTTAATTCGCTCCGTCTTTTTTTTCTCTTTGTAATACAATGCCCCTCCGCCGAGAACCAAAACCACAACAATTATTAAGAATATAAGTACTGGAACAAAACCTGTTTGTTTGTTTGTTTTCATAAATAATTCTTTACCGCCTCAATATGTTTCAAAAGCATCGCCGCGTAGCCCCATTCGTTGTCATACCAGGAAAGAACTTTAACGAGGTTGCCGTCAACGACTTTGGTAAATTTCAAGTCAACAATCGCGCCATATGGCTCTTTGACTATGTCAGAAGAAACGATATCCTCCTCGCTCGCTTTTAGAATTCCTTTCCAGCGCGGCAACTCCGCCGCTTCTTTCAAAATTTTATTTATTTCTTCGGCTGAAGTTTTTCTTTTGGAAATGAATGTGATGTCCGCGAGCGAACCGGTGATAATCGGACACCTGACGGCAATGCCGTCAAATTTTCCTTCCAGCTCTTTGAAGACCTTCGTCACGGCGATGGCCGCGCCGGTCGTTGACGGAATTAAATTTTGGCTCGCCGCCCTTCCGCGCCTCATGTCGCTGCCTTTCACGGGAGTGTCCACGACGGTTTGCGTGTTGGTCATGGCGTGAATGGTATTCAGCACCGCTTTTTCAATTCCCGGATTTTCCGCCAGCACGGCGATCACAGGCGATGAGGCGTTGGTGGTGCAGGAAGCGTTGGAGGTCACTTTGAAGTCCTTCGCCTCGCCGTCGTTTATTCCCATTAAAATTGTTCTGCCAAATTTTCCCTCTTCGTCTTTGGCTGGAGCCGAGAGTAATACCCGCTTAGCCCCGGCATCCAAATGCGCTTTCGCTTTTTCAAACGTTTCAAAACAGCCGGTTGATTCAAGAACAATATCCACTCCTAAGTCCTTCCATGGCAATTTTGCCGGATCTTTTTCTTGGAAAAATTTAATATCATTAAATTTTTCCAACCCTGAGCCTGTCGAAGGGTCATATTTTCCGTAAACAGAGTCATATTTTAATAAATAGATTAAATTATCCTTTTCTCCTAAATCATTTATGGCGACAATCTCAATCCCAGACGCATTAAACGCTTGGCGAAAAAACAACCGACCTATCCTTCCAAACCCATTTATTGCAATTTTCATTGATTATTATTATAAATCAATTTCCCAAAAACTAAAACTATCCATTGTTGATATCGCATTGTTGCATTGTTGGACATCGGAAGTCCAACATACTACAATAAGAATATGCCGCGAAGGGAAAATATTTCAATTGGCGAATATTATCATATTTATAACAGGGAAAATAACAAACAAAATCTTTTTCTTGAAGAAAGAGATTGGATAAGATTTCTTTTTCTTATTCTCTATTTGCAATCACCTGTTCTTTTCAATAATATGAGCCGCCCCATCTCTTATTTTGTTAGACATCGGAGATTCAACATATCGGACAAGGATATTCTAGGTATTATAAAAAATCGTTACGTTGAATTAATCAATTTTTGTTTAATGCCAAATCATTTTCACATTACAGTTCGTGAAATCAAGGAAGGTGGAATCTCCAAATATCTGCAACGCATCCAAATTGCTTACACAAAATATCTGAACACAAAACACGAAAAATCAGGCCATCTTTTTCAAGGCTCATTTCGTTCAGTTCATATAAAAAATAATGAACAATTACTTCATCTTTCAGCTTATATCTACAGAAATCCAAGAGAAATACCTAAATGGAAAAACAAAGAAGGAGAATATTTTTGGTCAAGTTATCAAGATTACATAAAAGAAAATAGATGGGGTGAACTTATTAAAAGAGAAATTATATTGGATCAATTTTCTAATAAAAAAGAATATCAAGATTTCATAGAAACAAGTGGGACAAAATTATTACTTGATGAAACTCACCTAATCTAAATTGTTGGACATCGGAAGTCTAATAACCAACAAATTATTGTGGTGTTGTTGTTGCGGTATTTGTTTCCGGAGTTGAAATGGGAATTGCTATAGGAGAAAGTTCGGAAATGACTGGAGTTGAAGCGGCCTCAATGTTGGACATCGGAGGTTCAACTGGCGTATTAGTACTAGAAACTTCGCCGCATGTTCCCTTAAATTTGTCCCACTCGCCGTTCATTATTCTCACGCACCACGTCTCTCCCGTAACGCCGTCTTTCATTTCAAAAAATTCCGTCACTACTTTCTTCGCCGTAATCTTATCAGCCACAAATTCCTTCGCTCTCACCACTTTGTCTTCCAGCCAAGCAAGCAAGCCTTCAAAGCCGCTTGCGGTCTGATTACTAACATACTGACTACTGTCTACTATCTTTTCATTCAATTCCTGCACCGCTTTTACCAAAACCGCCGTGAGTTTGGCATAATCAAGATTTTGGATTACGCCATCCGCAGTTCTTCCCACAACTTCTGGAATGACATCGGCCACCTCGTCGGCGATAAAACCAAGCTGCCTACTTCTGTCCGAGAGATAACTTTCCTTCCAATTAAAGAAAACCGGTCTGAGATTCAAGACATCTTTAAGGCCGTACGAAAGAGCTTCTATGTTTTCCTTGAATCTTAGGGCGGATGTGCCGCAACCAGTGGAAGAAGTCGCCATTTGGCCCGTCGCAACATTCAAGCAAAGCGAATATCCGGTGCCATCGTTGACGATAGCCGGAAAAGCGGCAGTGCCTTTCACAGTTAATTTATATCCCGGCGTCGTCGTCCCGATGCCGACGTTGCCTGTGCTCAAAGTTGTTCCCGTCCCATCCACGCCAGTGGCAAAAATCAAGTTGCCGATGTTTAGGGTGTTGGCGCTGGTAGGCGATGGCGCATCTATATCATAACCAAGAACAATATTTTTAGAGCCAGAGGTGAGATTATCTCCGGCTTTAACACCTACTAAGATATTGTATGAACCAGTGGTAAGTCCATAACCGGATTGATAACCGAATAAGGAATTATCGGAAAACGAATTATTACTTACTCCATTACCAGCTTCATTGCCAATAACAGTATTATAACCTCCAGTCCGATTATATTTAAGTGCATACGCTCCAATTGCCGTGTTGCCAGATGCAGTAGAGTTACGAAAAGCCGCATATTCACCTATTGCTGTATTAAAATTACCAGATAATAAATAATAAAGTGCTGAATCACCGACCGCCGTATTTTCATTGCCAGTCAGATTCTGGTTTAAAGCATTAAACCCAATTCCAGTGTTAGAATATCCGGTAGTATTATTGTATAGGGCTTCACCTCCAACTGCCGTACCTTGATAACCAGTTGTATTAAAATAAAAAGCATTATTCCCTAACCCAACATTGTAATATCCGGATGTATTTGCCTGCAGAGCATCATATCCAACCGCTGTCAGAAAATAGCCGTAGGTATTAGCATATAATGCATTCCTACCGATAGCTGTGTTATACCAACCAGTTCTATTAGGAAAAGCATTATAACCCCAAACTGTTGAAGTTCTATCTGCTACACCTACTATTGTTTCACTATTATAAATCATTCCACCTGTTGTATTTACTTTTGGTTCATAAACACCTAATAAAGCATCGGCGATATTATCAGTGTAAGTGGTAGTGGTATTATTATTGATAGTAGTTACAAGCCTTAATTTTAATAGTGTTTCAATCCCACTCGCAGCATTACGATAAATCTTTCTGGCTATTACAGCACTATCTGCTGATACAGGAATATTGGTAAGATTTACCTGTTGATTTACCGGAGCAACAACAACTGATTCTAATATTGTCTCTGTTTCTCCCAGAACCGTAACAAAAGAAATGCGATAATAGTAATTGCCCGTAAGAACCCCAGCACCCCCAACAGCGACAGTCGGCGCAGAAGGAGCGGCCACTTGCCCTAATCTGATATGCCCTTTTTCAATGTCAAGTTTCTGAACTGGACTCGTCGTCCCGATGCCGACATTGCCGGCTGAATTAATATACAAACTATTTGCAGGTGCGGCCATATTCACGGTTAAGCCAGCATTGGTGCCCGCGGTAAATCCTCCACTGAAAGTGGAAGTGGCGGTGGTAGAAGTGGCGGCGAGATAAGGAATGGTGATAGCGCCGGAAAGTGTTTGAGCGCCTGAAACAGTAAGATTGCCGGAGAGAACAAGATTGGTGCCTGTGATAGCGCCAGTGAGAGTCCCGCCTGCGAGAGGAAGATAATTGGAGGCGGTGATGTTATCTGGAATCATGGCATCAGTAAGACCGCTCAATGCACCGGTGATAGTCGCGTTGTTTATTGTGACGCCGTAAAGATTGTCTATCTTGTTTGTGAGCGCCAACGCCTGATAGGTTGAGGCGACCGTGGCGTTCGCTGGCGAGTATGTTCTTGAATCAAGTTGATTTTTTAGATTTTGAACACTTGATAATATTTTATTATTGAGCGTTTGGAGTTTTTCCTCCAGTTGTTCCGGCGTGACGCCGGAAATTATTTTTTCTATTGTTCTTTCCACGATAGTTTTTGTTCCTCCAGTTGATGATTGAACAACAAGGGTATGATTTTCAGCGGGGTTAGGAGTTTTTTGCGTTTGAGCCGGCGTTTGAGTATTTCTAACATTTGGTGTTTGGGTTTGAATGAACCCTGCGATTATTTCTTTGATGTTCTGCGGAAACATTACGGCGCCCTCTATAACTTCTTGCGCCGCATTTTTCGTTGTTTCAGAAAAAACATTAAAAAAATTAGCTGAAAAAGAAACAGAGGAGGAGGCAGAAGCAGCCCCTCCGACCGTCAAAAACACCGCCGCTATAAGAATTACCGCATTTCTAATAGAATTCATATAATTTCATTATACTCCGAAAATTTTTTCCTGCAAGAGCTTTTTGAGGATTTCCGGATTGGCGCTACCCTTCGTTTCCCTCATCCCCTGCCCGACCAAAAACTGCATGGCCACCTCTTTGCCCTTTTTGTAATCACTCACAACAGACGGATTATCTGCAATTATTTTTTCTATAACGCCCATCAGCGCCGATTCGTCATTCATTTGTTCCAGTCCAAGCTCTTTCACTATCGCCGACGGCTCCCCGCCTCTGCTTATCATTATTTTCAAAACATCCTTGGCAACGCGGGAATTTATTTTTCCTTCATTTATTATCGCGATAAGTTCGGCAAAATTTTCCGGCGAAACCAGTAACTCGCCAAAAGTGAGCATTTTTTCTTTCATTAAATTTTGCAAGTCAGAGGTTAAATAATTAACAGCCAACTGAATTAATTCTTTATTTTTTAACTCGCTCGCTGTCTCCTCAAAGTAGTCAGAGAATTTTTTATCACGAATAAAAATTTCGGCTATTTCGTCTTTTAGCCCGTATTCTTTTTTGAACCGTTCGCGTTTCTGTTCCGGCAATTCCGGCACTGAAAGCTGAAAGCCAAAAGCTGAAAGCTGTAATGGCGGCAAATCCGGTTCCGGAAAATATCTATAATCGTGCGACTCCTCTTTCTCGCGCTGAGAAAATGTTTCTCCTTTGTTTTCTCCGCCTAAGGCGGACCAACCGCGCGTTTCCTGTTTTATTTTTTCTCCTTTATCAAGCAGTTCGCTCTGCCTTTCAATTTCGTAATTTATCGCCCGCTCCGCGGCGCGAAAAGAATTGAGATTTTTAATTTCCACTTTCGTGCCTAGAACAGATTTGCCTCGCAAATCTGTTCGGCCGGCCAATTCTTCGAATTGGCTTAGGCCCAAACTTATATTTACTTCCACGCGCATCTGCCCTTTTTCCATGTCGGCGTCGGAGACGCCAAGGTAACGCAAAATCAATTGCAACTCTTCCGCAAACTTTCTTGCCTCTTCGCCGTTTTTTATTACCGGTTCCGTCACCAGCTCCATCAACGGCACGCCGGCGCGATTAAAATCAACAGAACTTCCATGTTCAAGATGAATAAGCCGGCCGGTGTCTTCTTCCAAGTGAATGCGGGTAATTTTTACGCCGTTCAATTCTCCGCCTTCCACCAGCGGATATTTATATTGGGAAATTTGGTAGCCCTTCGGTAGGTCGGGATAAAAATAATTTTTGCGGTCAAATTGGGAATAATCCGCCAGCTTCCCGTTCAACGCCTTGCCCACAAGCAAAACCATCCGCACTGCCTCCTTGTTTATTGTGGGCAGAGTTCCCGGATGGCCCATGCAGACAGGGCAAACGTTAACATTGGGATGCTTCTCATCCGGGTCATTGGCGGAATTGCAAAACATCTTTGTTTTTGTTTTCAGCTCAACGTGAATTTCCAACCCGATTGTGGGTTCGTACTTGTTCTTCATTGTCATAAATAATAACAAAAAAGGGCATATCTTGCGAACCGCCCTTTAAAATTTAACTTATTTTTTTATGTTGTTACAAGCTCTTCTTTTCTCCCTAAAAGAGCACAGTTACCGATTCTGCCAGCATTTAGTGTTCCTTTGGCGAGACGGTCAAGAAGTACTCTTGCTGTCATGCTGCTGAATTTTTCGCAATAAAAACCATCTTGGCTTAAAGAAACAAAAATACATGTCTCTTTTCCCTGGCCTATTTTGCAGATAGTATTCTCTGCATTTTGTGGTATCTTACATGAATTGCCGTCTGTAAAATAAAGGCCAAAAACCTCTTCTGTTTTGTCAGCGCATATCTTTAAACCATCATCACCAATCTCTATCTCGACCATTCTTCCGTCAAGCCAAATAAGTACTTCGTCCAGATAGGCAGAGATATTAGTCCATCCAAACCCTTCGATTGCCTTTAATACAAGGGATTTGTTTGGTTCATACTCCAGCTGACTACCCGAATCTGGATCAAGGAAAAGAATATAGCTCTCAAGTTCTCTTTTGTGACTAACGCGCTTACCGGAAAGTGATATAAAAATATTTTCCATAAGCGGCCAAAGATCTGTCTCTCCACCATCTGTCATCAACTTCCATGGCTTATTGCCCCACCATAAATACCAAAGTCTTCCTTTTAGTTTCTTCATAGTATCACCTCCTTTTCTGTATTTTTTAAATTTTTAAACTTCTTCTGTTTAGAATGATAGCAAAACAATACCGAGATGTCAAGAATTTACTTCCCGCAGCATTTTTTATACTTCTTCCCCGACCCACAGGGACAAGAGTCATTCCTGCCAACAACATTTTTGTTAGACACCGAGTGTCTAACATTCTGACTACTGACTACTGATGGCTGACTGCCTATTTTCTCTGCCATTTCCGCGATTAAATTATTTATGGCGCTTTCCAGTTGCCGGAACATTCTCAACCCTTCGTTTTTATATTCCACCAGCGGGTCGCGCTGACCGTAAGCGCGCAGGCGCACGGAAGAACGCATGTAATCCATCATTTCCAAATGATCCACCCAAACCCGGTCTATGGCCTGAAGCATTAAAGAGCGTCCCATTTCCGGCGGGATTGATTCTATTTTTTCTGGGATAATTTTTTCCAATTCCTCTTTTATAAAACTATCTTTGTCGAATAAAATTTTCTTCCGTCTTTCGTAAATTATTTTTCTCTGATGGTTCATCACGTCGTCATATTCAAGAAGATGTTTTCGCGCGTCAAAATTGAAGCCCTCAATTTTTTCCTGCGCCGACTCAATGGCTTTTGAGACAAGAGAGTTCTCAATCGGCTGGTCTTCAGGAATGCCGAACCTGCCCATCATTGTTTTGATGCGGTCCGAACCGAAAATTCTCATCAGGTCGTCTTCAAGGGAAACGAAAAATTGCGTCTCGCCCGGGTCGCCCTGCCTGCCCGCGCGACCGCGCAACTGATTGTCTATTCTTCGCGCCTCGTGGCGTTCTGTTCCGAGAACAAAAAGTCCGCCTAAATCTCTAACCCCTCGACTTTGCTCGGGGCTTGGCGGATTACCGCCAAGAACAATATCAACGCCTCTGCCCGCCATGTTCGTGGCAATCGTCACCCCGCCTTTCCTTCCCGCTTGCGCGATTATTTCTCCTTCCTCCTCGTGATTTTTTGCATTAAGCAAACGATGCGGCACGCCCTCTTTTTTCAGATAAGCGGACAACTTTTCGTTTTTCTCAATAGAAACCGTGCCGACTAAAACCGGCCTGCCTTGTTCGTTCAGCTCTTTTATTTTTCTCGCCGCCGCCTGAAATTTTCCCGTCTCAGTTTGAAAAATCAAATCAGGCGAGTCCTTTCTGCCAAGCGGCTTGTTGGTGGGAATCGGCATCGTTTCAAGATTGTAGACCTTGTGAAATTCTTCAGCCGAAGTAAGGGCCGTTCCCGTCATGCCGGATAATTTTTTGTACATTTTGAAATAATTTTGAAAAGTGACGCTTGCCATGGTGCGCGATTCTTTCTGGATGTTCGCTCCTTCTTTCGCTTCAATCGCCTGATGCAAACCCTCCGACCAACGCCTGCCTGGCATCAATCGTCCGGTAAATTCGTCAACGATAATAACTTCTCCGCCTTTTACCACGTAGTCCTTGTCTTTATGAAAAAGCGCCTTCGCCCGCACGGCGCACTCAAGATGATGAACGTATCTGACGCCCTTCTCTGTATAAATATCGCCGACGCCGAGCAATTTTTCCGCTCTTTCAATTCCCTCCTCTGTGAGTGAAATCGCTTTCATTTTTTCGTCAACCGCGTAGTCCGTTTCTTTTTGAAGTTTGTCGGCTATTTTGGCAAAAGTAATATAAAAATCCGACGACTCCTCCGCCGCCATGGAAATAAT
>JBAZPC010000011.1:0-21406 GCA_041648395.1 Minisyncoccota bacterium
CCCCGACTGGCGCGACTTTTTTCCAAATATCTTATTTGTTTTTCTATATCCTCTTTCAACAAGTCAAACGCCTTGTGAATATTTTCTTCCGTGAGAGAGATTTCTTTTTTGTGCTGCTCGCGCCAATTTCTCAATCTCAACCAGCTCCATACCAGAATGAGAAGCATTAAAATCAGAAGGGCGAGGATAGTAATGATAATGGTTATGTAATTAAGGGCGATAGTACCGATTCTGAAAAAGATCGGCTGGGAAACTTCTATGGTGACGGCTTCGGAAGGGTCGCTGGTAATACCTTCGGCGGTAACATTTTTTGCCCAGACCCTGTAATAGCCGGCTTCAACCGTTTTTGAAAAAGTATAATTGAATCGGCCGTCATCGCCAGAGAATCTTTCTTCTATCGCCGGATCATTTGTGCCTTTTTGGACGAACATAAGAATTTTCCCATTCGGATAAGCGAGACCTTTAATGCTTATCGTATCCCCGCCCTGAAGAGAACGCGGCCATTCGGTAATAGTCGGCGCAGTTATTGACTTATCCGCTTTTTCCATAATGGGAGTGGTGGTGGCAGTCGTTGCCGGTTTAACGGCAGTAGCGCCCTCTTTGACTGCAGAAATAATGTTGTACAAACCTCCTTTAAAATTATCCAAAATGTTCGTGCCGTTTCCGTCATTGGCAAGCACCGAGCCCGAAGTCATAACAACCGACGCCTGTCCCGTCGCCTTCGCCTTAAAATTTACCCTCAATATCGCGCCGGAGGCGCCGACAAAACCAGGGGTAGGCAAACCGCCGGACAAACGAACGGAGCCGGCGGCATTAGAGAATGTCGGGTCCTCCGTCCAAATAGTAAAAATTGAACGGCTGTACCCTAATTCTGTCACCTCAAGTTTCGCGTTATCAAAGCTCATCTGAACGGAGGCCGCGTTGATCGCCTGCCCGCCGCTGTTTACATTGACGAGAACGGAAAAAATATCGCCGACTTTGTAAACGCCGCTGGACGGAGAAACAAACAAAGTCGCCTGAGCCGAAGCCACTAATGGCGCGAAAAAACTTATCAGCGCGAAATAATATATTGCTTTTTTAATCATTAGGATATATTTTTATTATACCATTTTTTTGCGACGCTGGGGATGAGAAACAAAACGAGTGACAATAATCGATATCGCAATCAGGATAAGAACAAAAATCAATAAAATAATAGGGCTGAACGGCTTATCGGCAAACCCAGTGGTGTAATTACCAGCTTGATCATAAGCCCTGACAATCACCCGATAAGACCAATATTGTCCTCTCAAAATATTAGGACTGTCAGCTTTAATAAACGGCTTATTAAATTTATCGGTGACAAGCGACAGCAAAAACGGCTTTTCTTCCACTTCGTAATAAGAAATGCCAGTGTCTTTATCTACCGCGAAGAAAGAAGCGAAGAATTTATTATTCTCTATGCTGGGATGGCGGCTGATGACGGGAATAAAATTTTCCGGAGGAGTAATGTCTGGAGTCGGCGCGTAAATTTCTTCTCCGCCAGCTGGCGGATTCTTTTCCGGCTCTGCTGGGGTTTCTTGAACCGGCTTGGCCGGCGCCTCGCTGATATTCAAGCTAAGCGTATTAAGAGAAATATTTTTCAGCTCCGTTCCAATGCCGTCGTTTAATAAGACCTTTATGTCTTGCAAACCGACAACGGCCGAGCCGACTTTTTTCGCCTTGAGACCAAAACTTAAAATCGGACCGTTGGAACCGTTATATCCGCCCGGGATTCCTCCGGTAAAAATTATTGTTCCGTTATTATAATCAATCTTCGGCTTATCCACCCAGAGAGAAACAATGGAACTGCCGTAGCGAACATCCACGATTTGAAATTTATCAGTAGGAACGCTTATTGTTCCGCTTATGGTATTAATCGCCTGCCCATCGGTGTTTATAGACAAGGAAACGGAAAAGCTGTCGCCGACATTATACGACGACTTCGCGCTTTTAAGAATCAGCGACTGGGCAAGCGCAGGAGCAACAGAAAGCAGAAAGCAGAGAGCAGAGAGCAGGAAAATAAATTTAAATTTTAATTTTTGCATTTTTATTTTTTACATTGAAATTACCCCGTCCACCAGAAGAGCATTATTGAAAAATCAAAGAGGTTCACCACTCCGTCTCTGTTTATATCGGCGCAGGGGTTTTTCGGACTTCGCTGATTCCAGAAATAAAGCATAATGGAAAAATCCACGATATTTACTCTTTTGTCATTATTAATGTCGCCGTTTTTGTTGCAAGCAGGCGCTCCGGGCGACGGAACGCTCGGCATTTTTCCAAACAATATATCTTTGTCGCCTATTCTAAAAGCCAAGCTTTCAGAAAAAGGGGACTTGAGATTGTCGGGGGTGACAGTTTGACTTTTCGTCGTGTGGTCTCCCCGCTCAAGTTTTTCCGAATCAAGGTCGTAAAACCAATACCCCAACTTGTCCGAATTTGTCTTGTCGGCGATTGTCGTCTCCGAATTAATTATAACATTTACCTGGGATTGAGGGGAAGAGTAGCCGAAGAATTTTATATCATTGCCAACCTTAACTTCCGATTTGTCCGCGCCGATGGTCGGAGCGATAACGATATCGGAAATTGTCGTGGTTAAACCGCTGGGCGCATTAGCGGTGAAACTTGAAGTCAGAGAACGGCGATTTTCAGAATCAATGGCATAGACGGAAAAAGTGTAAATTCCTCCGGAAACCGACATTTCCTCCTGAAAATTTGCGTTGAGGTCGGCTTTAGGAGTCGCCGCCACGGAACCGTCTTTAAAAATAGTAATGGCGGCGTTGGGATAGGCCCTGCCTTTCAAAATAACCCTGGTGGAAGGATTAAAAATTCCCCCTCCCCCGCCTCCACCCGCAGGCGGCGTGGGCGGCGGCGCCGGCGGAGCCACCGGCGTCGCCCATACTTCCGTAGAAGTGGCAATGGGATAATTGAAAGCATCTTCGGCCCTAACGACAAAATAATAAGTAGTGCCGTTAGAAAGACCTGACGACGATCCGCTGTTTACATTCCCAACGGAAGTAAAAGTGTAAGGGCCGCCGGTACCAGTCGCCTTGCCAATGCTGTAATTAGACGGATTCCATCCTAAAAATCCTTCGGCGTAGCTCCAAGACAAAGAAACTTGCCCGTTACCAGCCGTGATTAAAACAACCGGCGTGGTGACGTACGGATAATAAAGAAAACCGGCATTAACGCCGAAACCGGTTGCCGTGCTTGTTCCGGCATTTATCTGGAAAAGGGTGTCGGTTAATTTATAGTTTGTTGAAGAGGAATAACCCGACGAAAACATTACCGGGTCAAGAACTTTAAAATTTGTTGAAGTATATTCCGTGGCTTCGGCATTAACCACTCCCGCTAAAAAGCAGACGGAAAAGAAAACCGAAATAAAAACAAACTTTAAAGTTCTTAATCTGTATTTAACGACTAATTTCATTTACCGATATTCAATGGCGCAATCTCAACAATCTTGTTGGCTACTTCGTCATACAAGATTGCCTTTCTGGCGTTGGTGTAGATGAGAACCCTGTCGCCTTTTTTCGCTTTGGCAAAAAACGGCTGGTCCTTCAGTTTGTCAGGGTCGGTGACTGTCGCCACCGTCGGCTGCTCTCCTTCCGGCAAAACCATAAGCTGACCGACTTTGTTTACCACGTTATCCACCTCCACTTGAGCGACTTTCTGGGGATTGTTTTTGAAATCGTCAAGCTGTTTCCAGAAATAGGCGGCAGCAGCCAAACTTGCCACAAAAAGAATAACAAAGACCGCCAACAACACTTTCTTCACGTTTCCCGCCGACTCTTGTACATCGGTGTTCATGTTGTCCTCATTCTCAATATTTTCAATGTTCATTTTGTTTTTCATAAAAATTATTTTGTTAATTATTTACGACCTTTTTAATTTATTTGATATCCTTAACTGCTGCCTTAACTTCCGGAACGCTCCCCTTTTTTTCATAACCGGCAAGAATTTCTTTTATCTTATCCACAACTTGCTTGGGGTCATATTGGCTTTTCACCAAGTAAGTGACCGCACCCATTCCAATTCCCTTCTCCGCGTCCGATTCCCCCGCCAAATTTGTAAGCATCACAACCGGCACATTTTTTAGGTTAGCATCTTGTTTCAAACCCTTCAAAACATCAAAACCGTTCATTTTCGGCATCATGACATCCAAAAGGATGAGAGTTGGCTTGATTTTTATCGCCTGCAGTTTTGAAAGCGCCTCCTCCCCGTCAAAAGCCATTTCCACTTCGTAGCCCGAGAGCTTGAAGGTTTTTTCGTACATTCTTATCATCAGCGGGTCGTCTTCAATTATAAATATTTTCGCCATATGTTTCTATTATATTATAGAGCAACCGGCAAGGCAAAGCAAAAGGTGCTACCTTTGTTTGGCTCGCTTTTCGCCAGCCCGATTGTCCCGCCCATATTTTCGACCATCAGTTTTGAAATATAAAGCCCCAGGCCGGTGCTCTTTGTCATATCTCTGGTCAGTATTTTTTCTCCGGCCTGCTGGAATTTTCTAAAAAGCAAAGTTTGGTTTTCAGGAGAAATTCCGACCCCCGTGTCGCTTATGCTGATTTTCAAAAAATTATTTTCTTTTTCCGCTTTGACGCTCACCCCTCCCTCTCTGGTGTAATTGACGGCGTTGCCGATGAGATTGATTAGGACTTGCTTCGTTTTGTTTTTATCGGCGAGAATCATAGGCAAAGAAGAGTTAGTTTCTTCCGCTTTAAGATAAAGATTTTTTTGCGTGGCGACTTTTTCCAGTTCGCGCACAGCTTCTTGAATTATAGCGACAACATCAAAACTTTCCTTTTTGAATTCCATTTTGTTTTGCTCCATACGGGAAATATCCAAAAAGTCATTAACGATACCGATGAGGCGTATACTGGCGTCATGAATATCAGTAACCATTTGTGAAAATTCTTTGTCGTTTACTTTTTCTATATAAAATTGTTCAATCAAAGAGGCATTGCCGCGGATGGCAGTGAGCGGAGTTCGCAACTCGTGGGAAGCGATGGCAAAAAATTCCTCCCGCGAGCGCTCTATCACTTTTGCCTCCGTTATGTCTTCCATCAAAATCGCGACGCCAATTATTTCCTGAACTCCCTGAGTTCCCTTGGCGGAAAGAATAGGCGCCAAAAATATTCTCAAAAATTTATTTTCAAAAGCGACTTCCTTAAAATCAAACGATTTCTTTTCTTTTACGCATTTTTCATAATTGGTGCGCAAATCAAAACTTTTTTTCAGCCGCTCTTCAATTAAAGAAATATCCCCTTTAAGAAAAACATCCGCGCCCTCAAGTTGGGGAAGGCCTAAAATGCGGTCTGTGGCCTCGTTTTCTATGAGCAGATTGTTTTTCAGGTCAATAATAATAAAACCCAAAGGCAAACTGTTGATGGATGCCAACAGCTGCGATTGCTCTTCTTTTATTTTCCGAACATAATCCAAAGTGTCTCCCTCCATCCGCCTTTGCTCCGTAATATCCAAAGCCATAAGGACAATTTTTTCGGACGCGGGAATGCCCAAATATCTTCTGAACGACCCTTTCGCGCCAGCCAAAGAAATAAAACTAATTTCAGTGTCAAATTTTTCCCCGCCCAGCACCTTGCGAATGAGTTTATCCAGCCCCGATTCAAAATAAAACGGGAGTTTTAGAGCGTCGGTGCCGACAAGTTCATTCTCCACACTCTTGCCGTGAATTTCCAAAAATTTTTTGTTAGCCGACTCAAAAACGCCGTCTTTTGAAATTACGGCGATGCCAATTGGCGCATATTCAAAAATGATTTCGTTAATGCTAGAAATGTTAAATATATTTTTTTACTTTTTCTATTATGTCGCCTATTCTGATTTCCGCTTTGACAATGTAATCAACCGCTCCCAAGTCCTTGGCAATTTTTAAATTTTCTTCCGACTGCGTCAAATTAGTAAGAATAATAACCGGAACGCTTTTCCATTTTTCATTTTTTCTGATGGCAGACAAAAACTCAAATCCGTTGAGTCCCGGAAGAAGCAAGTCAAGCAACACCACGTTTGGCGGGTCTTTTTCAAGAAAGGCAACGGCCTCCTTGCCGCTGGTGGCCACCCATGTTTCCATTCCCTCTTTTTCCAATTTAATTTTATACGCCTGAACCAGAAGTAAATCGTCTTCCACCACGAGAACGACTTTCTTTCCGTTTTTGTTTTCTTCTATCATGTTTTTTCCGCCAGCCGGCGGATTAATTTTTTAATTCTTCAATAATTTTATCTGATAATTCATTTATTCCTATATTAGCCTTGACTATGTATCCGTTGGCGCCAAGCTTCATCGCCTTTTCCACGTTATCCTCCTGGCCAAGATTTGAAAAAATGATGATTTTCGCGTTTTTGGACTGGCCATTCGTTCTTATCTCTTTTATCACTTCAAAGCCGTTTTTCTTTGGCAAAAGAATATCCAAAAGAACGAGGTCGTATTTTCCCCTTTTCAGCCGCTCTATCGCCTCCTCTCCGTTCAAGGCCGTGCTGGCTGAAATTCCTTTTTTGTTCAATTTGAAAGCCAAGGCGTCAATGGTCGGCAAATCGTCTTCCACTATCAAAATTTTTTTATTTTCCATCTCCGTTTATTTGAGAGACAACCCTCTCTATTATATCATCAAGTTTATATTCGCTTTTGACGACATAATCAATAGCTCCCAATTTTCTCGCCTCTTCTTGGACTCCAAAACTGCCTGACACGGAAACAATGGCCACCTTTTTATCTTTAAAGAGCGGCTTCTTTCTTATAATTCCAAGAAATTCCAACCCATTCATGCCCGGTAAAAGTATATCCAGCCAAATAAAATCAACATCATTTTCTTCTAAAATTGGCATCGCCTCTTCTGCTGTCATGACAGAAAAAACTTTGTATCCCTTTTTTCTCAATTTCATGGTTATCGCATTGTTAAGCGACTGCTCGTCTTCAATTACTAAAACATTTTTCATAAATAAGTGTTCGCTAATAATGCTAATGTTTTGCCAATAATGCGAATTCGCGTTATTTGTTTTGATTCGCGTTGTTCGTGATTACTTTATCGGTATCGTAAAATGGAACACCGTTCCCTTTTTAACTTCCTTACCGGCTTCGTCGACCCAACTCGCCGGCGTTTCAAACCATATTGTCCCTTTATTTATCTCCACCAAGGCCTTCACCAAAGAAAGCCCGAGACCGGAACCGTCCGGCACTTTGCTCACGGCATTATCCGCCCTAAAGAATTTTCCGAAAATTTTGCTTCTTTGGTTTTCCGGAATGCCAATGCCGTCGTCTTTAATGGAATAAACAATACTGCCGGGCATCTTTTCTATTATAACCTGAATAAGACCTTTGTCATTAGTATAGCGGATGGAATTGGAAAGCAGGTTTGTCACAATCTGCCTAAGCATGGAAGCGTCATAATCAATTTCAGGCAGGTCTTTTTCTTTCATTATTATCTCTGTCTTCAGTCCCTTCTGCTTCAATAACGGCTCCAACTCTTTGATGACATCATTAGTAAACGGCACAAGAGACACCTTTTTCACTTCCATCTCCGTTTTTCCGCTTTCAATTCTGGCCATAGACAAGAGTAAATTAATAACCTCATTTAATTTCAGCGCTCCGCCGTAAACCCGGCCGACAAATTCCTTTTGGTTCTTGTTTAAAGGGCCGGCGTCTTCCGAGTCCAACATTTCCGCATACCAGCGGATGGAAGTGAGAGGCGTCCTTAACTGATGGGAGGCGATGGAAATAAAACTTTTTTGCGATTCGTCTAAGGCCTTCATTTCACTGATATCCTGAAACACAACAACAACACCGGTAACGCCATTCCCTTTTAAGGGCGTGGTTATTATTTCCACCGGAATTTTTTTGCCAACGGAAGTTTGGTAATAAAAATTATCTTCCAGTTTTACATGAAATATCCCTCCCGTTTTTAATGTTTTGGTTATCGGCCGTTCGTCGTCCGGCACTATTTCTTCTCCTTTAAATACTTTCCAAACATTTCTCACATCTTTACCTAGAATGTCAGCTGTTGATATTTCAAAAAGTTTTTCAGTGGCTTTATTTACTAAAATAATTTTATAATTCTTATCAACCACAAAAAGTCCTTCTCCCATTGACGAAATGATTGCCTGCGACCTGTCTCTTTCTTCTTTTAAGTTTGCCTCTGATTCTTTGGCATCCTCAAGAATATTAAAAAGAGCCGATTTTGTTTCCTCTGCTTTTTCTATGTCTTTTTTCTTTTCCTCGTCCGCTAATTTTTCCTGAGTTATATCTCTAGATATTAACAAAACGTAATCAACCTCCCCTTTTTTGTTTTTTACCGGAACAAAATTACTGTTGCACCATTTGTTTTTTGATGTGCCAGCCATATGTTCCAATTCCATACTGCTCGGCGCGCCCTCATAGGCCATTTTCATTTTCTCTCTGGCTTTGGAGCGATATACCTCTTCAATGCATCCTATGTAATCCCATTTCTTTATTTCTTCTTCGCTTAATTTTTCCAAATAATGCTCTTCGCGTCCACCTCTATTTATTGATATCAGCTTCCCGTCACTGCCAAACCATTTGATGCACATGGGGGTGAAATCTAGAAGAGTTTTGAACATCTGCTCATTTTGTTTCGCTTCCAGTTCGGCCTTTTTCAAGGCGGTGATGTCGCTGGATAAAAACAGGACCGTTTTCACTTTTCCGTTTTTATCCTTAATTGGAGAAATCAAACTTGAACACCATTCATGCGTGGAACCCTCCGGCGTATGTTCAAATTCTATGGTGCTGGCTTCGCCTTTTGTAAAAGCGTTTTGAAATTTTTCTTTTGCCTCGGCTTGGTATTCTTTTTTAACCGTTCCCACCCAATCCCATTTGCTTATATCGTCGGTATCTTTTATGAAATGCTCCTCTCTCCCGCCCTTGTTCAAAAAAACCATTTTCATGTTCTCATCAAAGACCTTTATACACATAGGGGTGTTTTCAATGACATTTTGATACTGCCTTCTAATTTTTTCAACTTGCTCCTGAACATTTTTTTCCAACGTTTCAGTATTTGTATCCAAAGATTTTTTGTGAAAAATAGCGTAAGCCAATAGGCCGACAAAAATAGATACCGGAAGATAACCAAAAGGGTAAATTTCAACGCCGTAACCGGCCGTAAAATCAACAGCCGCAAGAATAAAAATGCTTATGCCGATAATAATAAGCTTAATTTTATTCAATCCCATCTTAGTTGTTCCTGTATCTAAGATAGAGGAGATACGTTTCCTTAATAAGAAAAATTGTCTCCAAGAGAATATTTGAAGAATCAGAACGCAACCGACAAAAAAAACAAGGTAGATTGAATTAAACAATGTGCTTACATTTGGATAATAACCCCAAAAATATTTGAATACTCCTTTAATAATCAGCGGGGTGCTGAGATTGAGCAGAATAAAAAGAGAAGCGAAAATATAAGAAAAAATAATAAAACCCTTAAATTTTTTTTCAAGACCTAAAAATAAAAACAAAAAATGAGTTGCCAAAACAATAAGAGCCAACGCAAAACTATAGCCGATTTTAAATAAAAACAACGCCGTCTTCGGATCTGCAATATTATAAATTACCGAGTAGATAAGAAGCCAGAGAGAAGCGCTAACAGCAAATAAAAAGAAAAGAAAGTTTTGAAGAATTTTTTTATTTCTAAGCCAGACGGTCAGTCCTAAAATTAAAAGGCTCAAACCAACGACAAAATTGGGCAAGGAATAAGGATTTAAATTTTGCAGAATTTCCATAAATAATTAATCTATTTCTTTTTTAATTTTTACCCTGAGCTCCTCGAGTCGAGCTCGGAGTCGAGACTTGCCGAAGGGCTTCTATCTCCTTTTTTAATTCAATCATTTTTGGATTATCCACATAAGATTTTTAACAGGGTTGACACAGATTGCGGGGTTGCTATGCTGGAAATACACAATGGCTTCGGCCTCCGAGGACCTCCGCAAGGGGGTCCGTTTTTTCTTCATAAAATTCTTTTGAAACAATGTATAACTTCTTCAAATTCTTTCTTTGACAAAATACGAATTTTTCTTTGAAGTCGTTTTCTGTCAAATAGCCTTATTTGAGAAAGAACGATTGTATAATTTCTATCTTTGTGTTGTATCTTTTGATAGTACATTCCTTCTTTTTGAGCGCTGGTCATTGGCAATCCAAGAAATATATCTTGATTGAATTTTTTTATGATAAGTACCGGTCGCTCAAAAGTATCGCTCCTGCCGTCTTGTTCAAACCCAATATTAACGCCAACAGAACACCACCAAATCTCTCTTTCATGGAAAAAAAACGTATTTTTACTTTTTTGTAAATCTTTTTTTAATATGTTCCATTTATCAAAATCTTTCTTCATGAATTTAACTATATCAATTTTTTTATAAAATTTCTCATTTTGCTTTTAAGCGTTCAATTTCTTTTTTCAATTCAATCATTTTCAATTCCCGCCCGACGGTGAGGTCGTGAAAGCGCTCCAGTTCTTCCAGTTTCGTTTGCAGTTCTTTTGTCCTCTCTTCCACGATTTTTTCCAGATTATTTTTTAGTCCTTCCAGTTCCGCTGTTCTTTCTTTAACCTTTTGCTCTAATCCAAGTTCTGAATTTTTTAATTCCTCATGCGATTTTTCAAGAGAATCAAGCATCTGGTTGAAAATAGTCGCAAAATAACCAAATTCATCTTTGGATTTAATACTGATTCTTTCTTTTAAATTTCCCTGGGCGACTTTTATGGCAATGTCTTTTAATTTATTTATTGGGTTCAAGATAATGCCAGCAAAAATAAAGGCAAAAATAATGGCAATAAAAATTGAAACAATACTGCTGATTATCATAGAAACAGTAATATTTTTAATAGATTCATCAATGTAATTCTTGTAATAACCAACTCTTAGGATTCCCTTGCCATACTCAAACCGAACAGCAGTGTCATAGACCATGCCTTCTTCAAAAGAAATTAATTCGGTGTTTTCGTTTCCCCCTTCAGGTAAAACATTATTTTTGAGAATATCTTCTTTTGAGAATTCATTGACAAGGGTGCTAGCCAAAAGATTATTGCTTTCATCAAATACAATTATGTAGGCAATATCTTTTTGGGAATTTTTTTCGTCAAAAATCATTTCTGAAATTTTGTTTTTATTCCTTATAAGAAGAGGGTCAATCAAACTGACTTTCATGCTTTTGGTATGAATAACAGCCCGATTTAATAAATCCGAAGTTAAGTTTTTATTCAACGAATATTGGCTAATAATAATATTCCCCAATGAAACTATCAAAACCAGAGCAACAAAAAAGAGCAAGAGTTTACCTTTTATTCCAAGATTCTTAAATTTATCGCCCATTATTTTTTTTTATTTCCTAATTTGTCACAAAAACAAAATTGCCGTCTTTAAAGGTGGTTAGGAAAACTTTTTCCAGGCCCTGATGGTTAGTTGGGCTGAAATTCAACGGAGCGCCTATGCCGGTTGAATAATCCCTAATTGACTCCAGCGCCGTTATAAAATTTTCTCTGGTTAAATCCCTGTTGCTTCTTCTCAATCCTTCAATCAGCACCTTGGCGTTTATATAACCTTCCAGCCCTACGAGGTTTGGTTTTTCTTCAGGGTAATATTTTTTAAGGGCCTGGGTGTAAGCGTCAATAGCCCAAAAGAAATTTGCCGCATACTCATTTGGAGGAGGAACAACTTGAGTAATAAAGACATTTTCGGTTTTGTCTCCCAGATCTTTGACAAATTCATCCGGGCCCACAAAAGAAACGCTGTGAAAAAACATCTTGGGATTTTTTTCTTTAACTAGTTTGACAAATTTTGCCGTCGGGCTGTAGGTTCCCACCATTACCACTGCTTCAGCGCCAGAACTTGAAATTACCTTGACTGCCTCTTCAACATCTGTTGTCCCCCTGGTGTAAGACCCTTCAACAGTTAATTCAAGCCCCCGCTTTTTTAAGGCAATTTTCGTTCCTTCCAAGCCGTCCAACCCATAGGCGTCTGCCTGATAAAACACGGCCACTTTTTTAAGCCCTAAATGATTTACAAAATGTTCAATGGCTACTTCAGTTTCCTGATAATAAGAGGCCCTGATATTAAACACATATTTTTTCAGGGGCTCCCTGAAGGCATTGGCTCCGGTAAACATCCCCACAAGAGGAATTTTTGCCTCTTCAATAATGGGAACGGCCTTTACGCCGGTGGGAGTGCCCACATAATTGAAAAGAGCGAAAACCTTGTCATCATTAATCAATTTTTGAGTGTTGACAACGCATTGGCCCGGGTCATATTGGTCATCGTAACTGATTACTTTTATTTGTCTGCCATTAATGCCCCCTTCTTCGTTAATTTGATTAATGCGGGCCATGGCTCCGTGAAGATAATTCGTGCCAAGATAACCGCTATGGCCGCTCAAGGCAGAGGAAGAACCGAGAAGGACTTCCGTGTCAGTGACTCCGGGAGTGGCAGTTTGCGTTCCGGAAGATTCCGGCTTTTTAATCTTGGAATAAAAGAATATCACGCCGGAAACAATGATTAATAAAACAACTAATGCGATAAATATTTTTTTTGGCATATTTTTTCCGCACCGACGCCGGGCGTCGGTTAATTAACCAATAATAGTTACAGCCCAATAACCAAACATAAACACAGCGATAGCGACTAGCCAAAGAATCAGACCAAGAAACGCCGCGCGAGGAAATTCTTTGAAGAGAATCCTGACATCAATCATCAAGCCGATGCTCACCAAAGCCATTGTCCAAATAAAAACGGAATATGGCTGGATTGTCTTTGCGTACGGCGCCAGAACCGGCACAAAAGAAAATAAAAGTCCCACTGTTATGAATCCAGCCAATGCCCAATATATAAGAAATGGTTTTTTAATTTCGTCTTGTTCGTCTTGCGCGATGGGTTCATCTTCTTTTTTACTAAAAATTATTGACAGAATAATAAGAACAGGAACTATTAAGATTGTTCTGATTAATTTCAAGGACAAGGCCAAATCCTTGCAGGCCGTTCCCAGATAAGAGGCGGCCATTTTTACGAAGCCGGTCTGGGAAAGGGTGGTGGAAGTGAATAGAGCGTAAATATCTTTTGGCATTCCGAAAAATTTCTGAATAAACGGATACAGAAAAACCCCAATAAGCCCAAAAAGAGTAATAGTAAGAAGCGCCCTGCCAATATCATCCTTTTTTGCCCTGATTATTGGAGCGACCATAATAATTGCCGACGCGCCACAGATTGCCGTTCCAACAGCGGTTAAAATACTGGTGCCTTGGCTAATTTTAAGCCGGCGGCCCAAAATACCCGCCAGCCAAAAAACAACCGAGATTCCAACAAATAACTGCAGCCAGACAATCCAGGTTAAAGACGCTACTTCCAAAACTTTTTGAAATTTCAAATTTACGCCGTACAGAACCAGGCCAATTGGAATCAGCAAAGACGGAAAAAATTCAGTGCCTGACAAAAAGAAAGGACTGGAACCGATTATCAACCTGATTACCATTCCCAAAATAATACCTGCCACCAAAGAATCTATCAGCGGATAGTAGTTGGACAGATAATACGCTGTTACGGCCGTAATAACTATTAAAATCAACCCGGGCAGTTTTTTAAGCATATTCATCATATTTTTTACTCTTCCACCGACGCCGGGCGTCGGTTAATTAATAATAAACTTTTTAACCTTTCTATTTCTATAATATCATTTTTTGTTGATAATTGTTTATTTTTGCTACACAATCCTCTGTGTATATCTTTTGTTTCCACCGACGCCCGGCGTCGGTTATAATTACAAAATGGAAAGAAAAGTAAAATTTGTAGAAGGCGAGTATTATCATATTTATAATCGAACAATATCTAACGCTCCGGAATTTAAAAATTACAATGATGCCAAAAGACTTGCTCTAACATTTTTAATTGCCAATTCAACAAAATCAGGCGATGCTTTTCAGCAATTAAGAAATAATAAAAATACTCCCCAACAAAAAATTATTGAGATTCTTAACAAAGGTGAAAAATTAACGGATATATTATGTTACGCCATAATGCCTGATCACTATCATTTGCTTTTAAGGGAGACAAAAGAAAATGGGGTTGTTAATTTTATCCATAGATGCAATACTTCAATAGCTAAATATTTAAATACAAAAGGCGAAAGAAAGGGGCCGGTCTTTGAAAGTCGTTTTAAATCAAAACATATTGATTCAAACGAATATCTCTTGCATCTTTCTCTTTATATTCATCTTAATCCGTTGGATTTTCTTGTCGGCAAAGAGTGGAGAGAACATGGAATTAAAAATTGGAATGATTCTAAAAAACATTTATTGAATTATCCTTGGTCAAGCTTAAATTCTTTTATTAACAACAATCAAAAAAATCCCATTATATCGGAAACGGAAATCATAACCGAGCAATTTAACAACAACCAAAAAGAGTATGAATCTTTTTTGAAAGAGTGGTCTGAAAAAGAAAATTTATTATTAGGAGAAGTTGAGGAGTAGGAGAACCGACGCCGGGCGTCGGTGAATTAAATTAATCCGCCAATGAGGCGTTTTGTTATGGAATACATCGGCGCGATGAGAATCAGCATGATGATTATGACCGTGACGAAGGTGAGCCGGTTGGTGGCGTTGGAAATTTCCAAAATTTCTTTCTGCGGTTTCGCCGCGGAAATCATTCCCGCTATTTTTCCGTCCGCGTTCCGTATAGGAATGTAGCTTGCAAGAAATGAGCGAGATAAAATTTCATTCTGCAATGTAATCTCCTCTCCTTTTGCCAAAACTTTATCTACTACTTCGCTGTTCACCTCTTTGATGCCGACGCTTCTCGTGCGTCCGTCAATATTTAGAATAGTGGTGGCAACGCATGTGTCTCCTTCAAAAATAGACATTTCCAATCCCGTTATCCTTTTTATGCCGTCCGCCATGGCGTTGTCCAGAGGGAATCCGGTAATAATCGCTCCTTTAATTTTATTCTGGATAAAAATCGGCGACGCCGCCCTTATTGAAAATTTTTCCGCCGGATTTGACTCTATAGTCACAAAGGACTTACCGCCTAGCGCCTCTTTAACAGCGCGCTCCGCGGAAAGGTCATCGTCTTTTTGAGAAAGAGCGTGGGCTCTCAAGACAACAAGTCCGTCTTTGTCAATAATAGTGAGAAAACCGAGATTTTCTTTTTCAAAATAACGCGTCGCGACTTGTTCCAATTCGGAAAAATTATTTTTCGCCAGGGCATTGCGCAAATCATCTTGTTGCGCGATGAAGCGCGCTTTCGCCAAGGACTCCTCTTTGAGCCGAGTGATAGCGTAATCTAAAACCTTCGCGTTCGTCAGAAGATTCGCCTTCGTGGCCGACTCTATGTTTGTGATAAAAATAGTGGAGAAAGCGAGAGTGACGGCCGTGGCCATGAAAAAAGTCGTGGCGATAAAAATGAGAATCATGCTTTCTTTGATTCTCAATTGAAGATGTTGCCAAACCCAAAAGCCCAAACCGAGAAAACCGCCTAATTCAAAAAGATGGCCTGTTATCCAAATCAGCCCGCTTGAGTTATCGCCGTAGAAAATTGAGGCGATAGCGCCAACGGAAAGCAGCGAGAACCCCGCCCAAAAAGGAATAAGGGACTTGTTGAACTCCGCCTTGTATTTGCGAAAAGAAAGAAACGCGACCGCCGCCAAGCCCGCCGAAATTAAAATATTAAAAAAAGGAAGAAAAGAGGCGGCGGCCGGAAGAATGACAATCGCGCTCATCCCAGCCATTTTCGTTTCTGTAAAAAAGCTAATTATGACAGCAACGAGCCCTAAAAAATAAACGGCGAAGCCGAGATAACCCGCCAAGTCGCCACCCACATTGAAGGCGTGAACGCACTGCCAAACGGCTAAGAGAGCAAAGCCAATCGCGCGAAACATTGCGCTTTTTTCTTTGCGGAGAAAGTAAGCGTCAAAGAGCAGCCATGTCACCATCAGAAAAACCAAAGCGCCCACCATCTCCAGGAAAAAATGAATATTATTAAGCAGAAAGAAAGAAGACATCTCCCTTTTATTATAGAGTATTTTTAGCGAATAATCTTTTCTGACTTATCAACAAGCGCCTTTTCGTTCAAAACCCCGACAAAAATATCTTTAATAACGCCGTTTTTATCCAAAAAATAAGAGGCCGGGAGATTTCTGGCGCGGTAAAGCTCCCCTGTCGCCCCCTTTTCATCAAGTAAAACGCTCAATTGATACCCGCCCCTCTTTATAAAATTGGAAACGGCGCTTCTGTCTTCCTGATTATTTACGGCAACAACTCTAAATAAGGCCTTAGAATTTTTTGCCAAATAATCGTCAAGAATTTTTATTTGGTCGGCGGCCTGCGCATTCCATGTCGTCCAAAAAAGCACAACCAGAGGCGCGCCGGAAAAATCGGAAAGTTTGACTATGTTGCCGTTTAGGTCGGCCAATTCAAAAAACGGAGCTTCTTTGTTCAAGTCCGCGGAAACGCTTTCGGTGCCGTATGTTTTAACGCTTACCTCCTGCACTATTCCTTTGATAAAAAAGGAGCCGGCTATTTTTAAAACAAAAAAAATCAAAACAACCACCCCAACACCGATTAAAATTCTTTTTAAATAAATCATAGGCCTATTTTTTCCATAATGTTTTCTATAAATCCCCAAACGCCTTTGAGTTCAATCAAAGTGAAGTCGAAATTTATAAAACTCGGTTCGTCCAAAACAAATTCATTTGTTTTAATTTTCTCAAAGCCAGTTTTTTGAATCAATAGCTGGAATTTTCCTGCCGGCAACGCCAATTTATATTCGCCGTTCTCGGAACTGAATGTCGGATTATTCCCGCCGTAATTATCCGCCCGCCAGTCAATGAGGGACTTGTTGTCCTCGCTCCAAATTGAAACATAAATTTTTGCTCCCCCAACGGAAGTTTTTCCCGCAGGAATCGCGTTAAATGATCCGATTTCTTTGCCAGTAATTTTGTTTCCAAGCAAGTCGGCGGCAGTTATCGCCAAAGGCAACTTGCCAAGTAAACTAAAACTTAATTCCGCTTCCCAAAGTCCGGTGGCTTTGTTTTTTGAAAGATTTATTTTATTGTCGCCTATCGTCAAAAACGCCTCCGCCGTGTCTTCTTCAAGAGATATGGTCAATTTTACTTTACTTCCGGAAAGAATTTCAAAGCTTCCGTTTTTCGGCAAAAAATTCATCTGACCGAGAGAAACCGTATAGCTTCCGATTCTCGGCGGGGTCGTGTCAACCGTTATTTTTTGGAATTTCGGCCGGGAGACATTGCCGGCCGCGTCAACCGCCCTCACGCCGAAATTATATTCCCCGTCTCCCAAAGCAAACGGATGGCTTATTCTAAAAGAGGCGTTCCTCCCCAAATATCCGCTTGCCATTACCGCCTTGAACCAATTTTTTCCGTCCACGCTGTACTCAATAAACTCAATTCCCGAGAGATTGTCTGAAGCCGTCCCGCGCGCGGAAAGAGAGAAGGCCTTCTTGAAAGAAGTTTGGTTTAACGGAGAAATTTCAATTTCCGGCGGTGTGTTGTCTATATATATGTCAATTATAGATGTCGTCGGCGTGATGCCGTCCGTCGCTTCTATTTTTAATTGATATCCGCTTCCTTCCTGAAAATCGCTCACGTCCCATTTGAAAGAATTTTGAGAAGCCGATTTTGTCAAAACAGAAAACGAGCCGTTGCCTCGGCGATAACTTAAAATAACGCCCGCGACAGAATCGCTGTCTATATCTTCAATCCCCCATTGAACATCAGCGACGCCGTGCAGTCCTCTGTTTTGGCGAGGATTTATAAATTTTACAATTGGCGGATTATTGTAAACAACGGAAGCATTCACTTCCGAACTTTTGTTGCGCGCTTTGTCTGTGGCAAAAACAACAAAGTCGTTTTTGTTGCGCTGCTTTAAGGTGACGCCGTGGACCGCAAACGCGCCTTCGCTGTTCGTTGTCGCCTTAAATATCGCATCTCCCAAAACAACACTCACTTCGCTTTTTGGTTCGGCTGTTCCAGAAACGGTAAATTGGATTCCGGCTAATCCGGAATCCTCATCGTCTTTGTCAGTAATAAGCGCTAATGATTTTGGAGAAGAAACAACCGGTTTTGCCGGCGGGCCAAAGTCAACGATAACCGTCTTCGCCGCCCTTCCGTAAAATCCGCGCGAGTCCTTCGCTCTGAATAAAATTGTATATTCATCTTCTTTTAAGTCAGATAAAGAAAGAGAAAATGCGCTGGTTAAAAAACTCGCCGCGCCAACATCGGCAATAATTGCCTTCCATAATTTTCCACCACCCATGCTGTATTCAAGCCCGGAAATTTGACGCCTCCCCTCGGGACTTTCCGGCGCGGAAACAGTTCCAGAAACAACAACGTCCTTATTGTTCGTAATCATTAATTCACCGCCCGTGAAAGTTATAACCGGAAGAAAGTTTTTTATAGCGAATTGCGGAGAAATAACTTGGGTATCAGCAAAGCCGTCGTTCGCCGTCACTCTCAAAACATATTCGCCGTCGGCAAAATTTCTCGTGTCCAATACATATCTTTTGTTTGGCGTTGAGCTGGCAATCAAAGACCAGTTGTCGCTGTTCGCCGGTTTTATTTCGTATGTGAAAGTAAGGGCGTCGTTGTTTTTGTCGCTGGCGTCAATCCTAATCGTGGATGTCGCGCTCAAGGTTGAATTATTTTGAGGAAACAAGAAAGCGACTTCCGGGGCAAAATTAAATTTGACGGTTATTATTGCAGCTTGGCTTTCGTTTCCGTCATCATCGCGGGAGATAATATTAAAAATATTTTCACCGCGAAGGTATTGGGGGTCAAGGGTTACATTATCAAAAATAAACGAACCATCTTTTTCCGGTTTTGTTTTAAGTTCCGTCGTTCCATTCAAAAGCAAAATTACTTCCGTATCTTCGCGCGCATGTCCTTTCACGGAAATATTATTTTCTTTCGTAGTCACTTTTTCTTGAAGAGGAAAATCAATGATTGGCTTCGGTGGCGGTTCAATGCCGACGCTGAACGCGCGGCCACTCACAATGGTCGCGCTTACATTCCCGCTTTGGTCCTGGCCGGAGATGCCAATGGCGGCCGGGCCGTCAAAGCCGGTGACAACTTTATAAATTCCTTCAAATAATTTTCCGGCTCCGCTCATCAAAACTTCAACCGCCTTGTATCCGCGCTGGGTGACAGTGAGCGTCGGCGGAGCGACAAGTTCTTTTGACGATTGCGCTGTGATTTTTACTTCTCCCGTTTTGGTTATCGCCGTTCTGTCAGCTGTAATCGAAAAAACGGGCGCCGTGCGGTCAATGGTAAAAAAATCAGAAACATTTTCGCCGACATCGCCCCCATTATCAACGGCGTCAATTATGATTCTGTACAAAGAGCCCTCAGCGAGCTCTTTTGGTATGTTCCACAAATACGAGTCCTTGGGAGACAAGTCCTTGGCGATGAGCGTCTTATCCAGCGCGTCTATGATGGAATGATTCCATTCGTAAATTTTATCCGAATAAAAAATGGAAACGGGTGTGAGACCAAGTCCCAGCTGTTCTCTTTCTGTCGCGTTACCTAAATCGTTTTTATCAGTCGCCTGATATTCAATTTTCATTATGGAGGAAAATGCCAGTCCGCTTTTCGGCGCGGTTATCGCAACTTCGGGACGTTTAGAAGAAAAACCGCCAGGGATAGGAGTAGGTGCAGGAACATTAAAAATTATACTATTGCCGTCGCCTTCAATATAATTACCTCCGCCCTCAAGATCGCAACTAAAAGCAACATAAGTGCAATCAATGGGCGGCAAATTAATCGAAAAAACTCCAGTTTTTATAGAGTTTAGAATAGTATTGCTTGGGTAGTACGAATTATTATTATTACTGACTTCGACTGACCAAGTATCGCTAACACATCCGGTATCTTCTTCAAAATTATCAAAGGAAATAGAAATAGAAATAGGTGAAGTTATTTGGTTTCCGCTTGGAGTTCGGCTATAAGAAACTGCGCCAAAACTGACTGACGGCGAAGCAAAAAATATTAAAAATATCGCAAATAAAAATATTTTTTTCATTTACTGGGATAGTTCTGGAATCGAAGATGCTTCGCTTTCCAAAAGCTCTTCTACCACCTCTTGAACTAACTTTTCGTCAATCATTTCTGCTTGGCCGTCCGTAGCTTCAGCGGAGGAGGCCGGCGCAGGTTCAGCCGGCGGCGGGATTATCACCTCACCCGCCTCTGCGGCAGAGGCACCCTCTCCCTCGGGGAGAGGGTTAGGATTCTCTAGTTGGGGTTCGAGCGCGGGCGCGGGTTCTACGGGCACAGGATTTTCTTGTGGCTCTGCATACGGTGTGGAAACTATTACCTCTGTCGGATTTGATTCTACTGTGGCGGGAATTTCCGGAACGGGCTCCGGTATCACTGGACTATAACCCTCTATAACCATTTCTTTAGGGTCTAATAATTTACCGACCAGGCCGGAGTATTCTACTGTAATTATTTTTTGGGAGTCCCCTTTTTCTTTTTCCAATTTTTGAACTCTTTTTAAATAAGACAATTCGTAATTAATATTTTCCCCCAGCTCTTTCGCCACATAAAGCCCGAGGTCTTTCCCCTCCAAGGCCTCTTTGTTTACCGTCAAAGTTTTTTCTTCTTCTTTGCCTTGCCAAAAACCGTCCGTAATTGCCAGTGTTTGATATGAATAAACGGCATAATAATTTTTTTCATCTTCGGTGATAGAGCTTATTCTTAAATTAAAATTAAAATTATCCAAATCAGACGAAACGATCATGCTGTTATCAATGGAAACCACGATTTCCTCGCTGGAATAAACGCCGTCACGCAATTCAGGACTGGCGGCAAAGCTTATTCCGAAACCAAAAAAAACTAAGACAAAAGCAATAGTAAAAGCGTTGTTGTATTTTATGAAATTGATAATTTTTTGGCCCATATTTATCCGCACACTAACTCTCATTATAATACTAAATTACAAACCCCCAAGCAATCTGTTCGACAAGCTCAAGATTGCCCTGAACTTGTTGAATGGGCAATACTAGCAATTCAAAACCAATCCGTTTACTGTTTTTATTGATACATTTGATATTCCATTGACTGTCTTTATTGAGGCCCTAGCAAGATTGTTTATTGTTTTTATTTCCGAAATACAAACAGACGCGCTGGGCGAGGACGAGACAGATGATGAAGGGCTCACCGAAGAGCTGGGAGAAGAGGAGACCGATGAACTAACCGACGAAGATGGCGAGGAAGAAACCGAACTGGACGGCGAAGAAGATGGCGAAGACGAGACAGATGATGAAGGGCTCACCGAAGAGCTGGGAGAAGAGGAGACCGATGAACTAACCGACGAAGATGGCGAGGAAGAAACCGAACTGGACGGCGAAGAAGATGGCGAAGACGAGACAGAAG
>JBAZPC010000012.1:0-21025 GCA_041648395.1 Minisyncoccota bacterium
TTATATATTACTGACTCGGACGGCAACCTTAACGTGTTTGAAACGGAACGGAACAGTGATGGCTTATGGCTCAACGGCAACAATGGCAATCCTGACAACAGGTGGAATGCGGACAACCAGTGGGTTTTCTCTCGCGGCAAATCTCTTTATTTCCCCGCTCTTTTTGCGGGGTTTTTAATTTAACAGTTGTTTTTGCCATCCACCCAGCATTCTGCCAATCTCATCCAAATATTCAGAAAAGACAATATATTTTTTGTTGTCTAAAGATTTTATCTCCCAAGAAATTTGCAGAAAAAATTTCAGAAGGTCCAGTTTTGAAATGGCTTTTTGTATATACGGAGTTTTTAGATTTTTATTCAATCTAGTAGCCGTAAAAATCAATTCGGCAATTTCCACTATTAAGCTGTCAATTTTAATTCCCAGCGTGTAGCGCGAATCTTTCGGAAAATGCGGAATAAATTCATGCCAAAGTTTATATAACGAAACAATACGTATAATTATTGTCAAATTTTGTCGGGGGGTGTACTGGTGAAATTTTTCATATACTAATAATACGCCCATGGTAAACAAATTCCAAATCAAATATGAAGAAATAATTTCCGTTGAAAACATTCTTTCGGCTTGGGAAGAATTTTTGAAAGGCAAAAGAAAAAGAAAAGATGCGCAAGAATTTCAGTTTAATCTGATGAACAACATTCTGTCGCTTCACGACGACCTGGTAAACAAATTTTACGAACATGGCGGATACGAAGCGTTCAAGATAAACGATCCGAAGCCGAGAGATATTCACAAAGCAAGCGTGCGGGACCGGCTTCTGCATCACGCCATTTACCGCAAACTTTATCCGTACTTTGACAAAACATTCATAGCCGATTCCTTTTCCTGTAGATTAAGAAAAGGCACGCACAAAGCAATTAACAGATTTAGAGAATTTTCTTACATTACAAGTAAAAACAACACCAAAACCTGCTGGATTTTAAAATGCGATATTAGAAAGTTTTTCGCCAACATTGACCATGAAATTTTGCTTAATATCCTGCGCGAACGTATTGAAGACGAAAACTTAATGGAGCTTCTCAAAAACATCATCGGAAGTTTTTCATCAACAAGAGATGGCGTAGGTCTTCCACTCGGAAATTTAACAAGCCAACTTTTCGTTAATATCTACATGGATAAATTTGACCAGTTTGTAAAACACAAATTAAAAGCGAAACATTACATCAGATATTGCGACGATTTTGTTATTTTCTCCGATAACTGCGAACAACTGGGAAATTACATACCGGAAATTAAAAACTTTCTAAACAAAGAGCTGAAACTTGAACTGCATCCTGACAAAATTTCCGTCAAAACTCTGGCGTCCGGCGCCGATTTTCTCGGCTGGGTTAATTTTACCGACCATAGAATTTTAAGAACCGCCACCAAAAGAAAGATGTTCAGGAATATTGCCAAAAACGGAGGCAAACCAGAAACCATCCAGTCGTATTTGGGGCTGATGGGGTGGGGGAATAGTTATAAATTAAGACAAAAATTGCAAACGTCTTAGTTTGACTTATTTTGGGCTATTTGTTAGCATATTTATTGTGCCCTGAAAGGGGAGTTTTAATTTCCAGCATGCGAAAAGCGCGCTACGAAAGCGCCCATGCGAATCATAAACATGCAAAGTATTAAGGAAAAATACGAAAAAATTGTCATTCCGGAGATGAAAAAGAAATTCGGATACAAAAACAGCTTGGCGGTACCCAAGATTATTAAGGTTGCGGTTGCCACTGGCATTGGCTCAATGAAAGACGAGGAAAAGAAAAAAATTATTGAAAGTTCTTTGTCTACTATTACCGGTCAAAAATCCGTTCCAAATGTAGCCAAAAAATCAATTGCCACTTTCAAAACACGCGAGGGCATGGTTATCGGTCATTCAGTCACCTTGAGGGGAAACAGAATGTACGATTTTTTGGAAAAGCTTGTTAATGTCACCATTCCGCGCGTACGCGATTTTCGCGGAATTGACCCGAAAGTAATTGACGCGCAAGGCAATCTTACCGTCGGCTTCAAGGAACATACCGTTTTTCCGGAAACCGCCTCGGATGACGTGCGAAAAGCGTTCGGCCTTGGCGTGACCATTGCCACTACCGCAAAAAATAAAGAAGAGGCGCTGGAAATGTTAAAATTATTGGGCATGCCTTTTAAGAAAAAATAATTATGGCAAAAACATCGGTCATAGCAAGGTCGCAAAAAACACCGAAATATAAAAGCCGAGTCGTGAGGCGCTGTTTCCGTTGCGGACGAAAGAGGGCGTACATTAGGGACTTCGCGCTTTGCAGAATTTGTTTTAGGGAACTTGCCAACGAAGGCAAGATTCCGGGAATTAGAAAGTCGTCATGGTAGCTCGAGACCTCGACTGAGCTCGGTCGAAGTCCAAGCTCGCTATAAATAATATGGATAATATCGCAAACATGCTCACAATAATAAGAAATGGCCAGGCCGTCGAAAAAGAAACGGTTGTTATTCCTTATTCCAAACTGAAACTTGAAATCGCCAAAATTTTAGAAAAAGAAAAATTTATCAAAAGCGCCGAAGCCCAAGGAAAAAAGAATAAAAAAACGATAGATGTGGAACTGGCATACGAAAAAGACGGCTCGCCGGCGATAAAAAAAATCAAAAGGGTTTCCAAATCGTCCCAGAGAATTTATATGCCGTTGAAGAAAATTTTTCCGGTTCAATACGGCAAGGGAATTTGGATTATTTCTACCCCGAAGGGAATGATGACGGATAAAGAAGCGAGAAAAGAGAAGGTCGGCGGAGAGATAATATGCGAAGTTTGGTAACTCGATAGGCTCGCTATAAATAACATGAGTAGATTAGGAAAAAAACCGATAATTATTCCATCCGGCGTTGAAGTGAAAATCAATGGCGACATTCTTATTGTGAAAGGGCCGAAAGGAGAACTGAGTAGAATATTAAAAAATGACATTGAAATTTCTTTGGTAGGAAACGAAATAACCTTGAAGCCGAAAAGAAACAGCAAAGATGTTATGGCGCTTTGGGGAACTTACGCCTCTCATATAAAAAATATGATGGAGGGCGTGACGAAGGGATTTGAAAAAAAACTGGTGATTGAAGGAATTGGATTTAAGGCGCAACTTGAGGGAACTAATTTGTCTTTGAATCTGGGATTTTCGCACCCCGTGAAAGTGGAAATTCCGAAAGACCTGAAAGCGACGGTTGAAAAAAATGTCATCAGTATTTCCGGAGCGGACAAGGAAAAAGTGGGGGCGTTGAGCGCGAAAATAAGGGCGTTGAAAAAACCGGAGCCGTACAAAGGCAAGGGGATAAGATATGATAATGAAGTTATCAGAAGAAAGTCAGGCAAGAAAGCGGCCACGGCGGCGGCGTAAATATTATGAAAAAAGTTACCAAAAATCAAAGGCAAATAAGACATAAAAGGGTAAGGGCGAAAGTGACTGGCACGGCGGAGCGTCCGCGCCTTTCCGTTTTTCGTTCCAATAAGTATGTCTTTTTGCAGTTGGTGGACGACAGCAAAGGAAATACTTTGGTTTCAATGAGCGACCACAAAATCAAAAAGAAAACCGCGAAAACCGAAAAGGCGAAAGAGGCGGGAAAAGAATTGGCAAAGTTAGCCAAGGCGAAAAAAATAGAAAAAGTCGTTTTTGACAGAGGCGGCTATAAATATCACGGCAGAGTGAAGGCCGCAGCCGACGCGGCAAGAGAAGGAGGGCTTATGTTTTAATTATTTAATTTTCAATTATGGCAAATTTCAAGAAAAATTTTAATAAACAAAAAGGCGACTTTGACCACAAGGTCATAGATGTGCGCCGGGTGGCTCGTGTGGTCGCCGGAGGAAGGCGTTTTACTTTCAGAGTGACGGTCGTGGCTGGTAACAAGAAAGGGGAAGTTGGAATCGGAACGGGAAAGGGCGGAGACACCGCCTTGGCCATAGAGAAGGCCTTTCGCGTCGCCAAGAAACATAAAATCGCTCCGAGATTAACAGCGGATTTTTCCATTCCCCGCAGAGTGGAGGCGAAGTTTGTGAGCGCCAGGGTCTTGCTTCAGCCGGCGGTGAAGGGAAGCGGTCTTATCGCCGGAAGTTCGGTTCGCACGGTTTTGGATATGGCGGGAATAAAAAACGTCAATGCCAAAATAATTTCCCGCAGTAAAAACAAGCTGAACAACGCGCAGGCGGCGATTGAAGCGTTAAAAATGTTAAAATAAATTTATGCAACTCCATCAAATAAAATCAAAAACAAAAAGAAAAACGAGAAAGCTCATCGGCCGCGGCGGGAAGAGAGGCACCTATTCCGGAAAAGGAATGAAAGGGCAAAAGTCGCGCGCCGGGCACAAGATGAGGCCGGAATTGAGGGACATCATCAAAAAGATTCCAAAAAAGAGGGGATATCGTTTTAAGAGTTTTAAAATAAATCCGACCGTTGTTAACCTTAATGTTCTGGAAAAACATTTCAGCGACAACGAAAAAGTCCACCCAAAATCACTTTTGGAAAAAGGATTGATTTCAAAAATCAGCGGTTCTTTGCCTGGTGTAAAGCTGTTAGGCAGCGGGACAATCACAAAAAAACTCCTTGTCTCCGAGTGCCAAATTTCTAAATCGGCGAAAGAAAAAATAGAAAAAGCCGGCGGGAAAATAGAATAATATGATTTGGAACAAACTAAGAATAATTTTTAAAGACAGCGACTTGAGAAAAAAGATACTCTTTGTTGTTTTTATTTTGGTTTTATTTCGGGTCGGCTCTAACATCCCCATCCCGGGCATTGATCAGTCGCGGCTGGCGTCTTTTTTGTCGGGCAACCAATTCTTCGGATTGCTTAACATTTTTTCCGGCGGCGGGCTTTCCAATCTTTCCATCGTCATGCTCGGCGTCGCTCCTTACATTACGGGTACTATCATTATGCAGCTTTTGACCATGATTTTTCCGAAACTAAAGGAGATGTATCACGAGGAAGGCGAGGCGGGCAAGCAGAAATTCAATCAATATTCCCGCATGCTCACCATCCCTTTGGCTTTTCTTCAGGGGTTCGGCCTTCTCGCGCTTCTCGGACGCGAAGGCATCATCGTCAACCTCGGTCTCTTTGATAAATTAGTTAACATTATTATCGTTATCACCGGCTCCGTCATTTTAATGTGGCTGGGAGAATTGATTTCCGAAAAAGGCGTCGGCAACGGCGTTTCACTTTTGATTTTCGCCGGCATTGTCGCCAGCTTGCCGGGTACCATTCAGCAAATTGCCTTCACTTTTGATTATTCGCAAATCCCGTTGTATCTCGGCTTTGTCATCGCTTCTGTTTTTGTTGTTGCCGGCGTGATTATTATTACCGAAGCGGAACGGCCCATTCCCGTTTCCTACGCCAAGCAGGTGAGGGGAATGAAAATGTATGGCGGAGTTTCCACTCATCTGCCGTTGCGCGTGAATCAGGCGGGAGTTATCCCTATTATCTTCGCCATCTCCATTCTTTTGTTTCCGCAGATGATTGCCAACGTCCTTGCCGGTTTTGGCGGCGGGACAATGAAAATGATTGCAAATTTTCTAGCCGCCTTTATGAACAACCTCTGGCTTTACGGCATTTCTTATTTTATTCTCGTTTTCGCTTTTACTTATTTTTACACGGCTGTCACTTTTGACCCCGAGGCCATTTCCACTAATCTTCAGAAGAGCGGGGCTTTCGTGCCGGGCATCAGGCCGGGCCGGCCGACGGCGGAATATATTGGAAAGGTGCTGAACAGAATCACTTTGGTTGGCGCGATTTTCCTCGGGCTCATCGCTGTTTTGCCGATCGGCATGAAGGCGCTAACCGGCATGCAGGCGTTGGCAATGGGTGGCACGGCGCTGCTCATTGTCGTCTCCGTCGTTCTTGAAACAATCAAACAAGTTGAATCTCAAGTGGTAATGCGGGAGTACGAATAGGAAATTTGCTACAATATCTCTAATGCAAAAAGGGAATGATAATTTCCAAATTTTCTTCGTTCTTGGGGCGCCGGGGAGCGGGAAGGGAACGCAGATAAAGTTGCTGGCCGAAAAACTCGGTCTTTTCCATTTTATTACCAGCCAAGCGGGGAAAGATTACATAAAGGAACACAATGACACGGAAACTTTGAAAGAAAAAGAAAGGCAAGAAAAAGGCCTGCTTTGGGATTCCGAATGGATATTAAAAATAATAAAAGAAAAAACAGAAGAGATAATTAAAGGGAATAAAGATAAATACAAAGGTTTAATTTATGATGGCTCGCCGCGCACGCTTTTTGAAGCAAAAGAATTTTTAGGTTTCTTAGCGGAGAAAGTCGGCAAAGAAAATATTAAAGTGATGGAAATTGACGTGGATGAAAACAAATTGAGAGATAGAATAAAAAAACGGCTCATTTTGGAAAAAAGAATTGACGATAAAGAAAAAATTTTTGAAACAAGAATAAAAGAATATAAAAAAGAGACGATGCCGGCTCTGAAATTTTTAGAGCAGAATCACGGCGTCATAAAAATAAACGGCGACCAAAGCGTGGAGGCAGTCCATAAAGAAATAGAAAGCAAGTTGGGATTATGATTGCAATAAAAACACCGAAAGAAATAAAAATTTTACGGGAAGGAGGGGAAATTCTTGCCTCTGTTTTGCGCGAGGTGGAGAAAAAAGTCAGGCCGGGCGTTGCCACCATTGAGCTGGATGAGTTGGCGGAAAAATTGATAAGGCGAGCCGGAGGCGAGCCGTCTTTTAAGAATTACAAAACAAGAGAGGACAGAGTTCCGTACCCCGCCTCGCTGTGCGTTTCCATAGATGATGAAGTGGTGCATGGGATTCCAAAAAAAGAAAAAATTTTAATAGAAGGTGATATTGTTAGTTTGGATTTAGGGATGAAATATAATAGCCTATATACTGATGCGGCAATAACCGTGCCAGTAGGAGAGGTTGAAGAGAAAACAAAGAAACTAATAGAAGTATGTAAAAAATCATTAAGCAAAGGAATTAAGGCGGCAAAGAGCGGGGCGACAATCGGCGACATCGGTTTTGCCGTGCAAAGTTATGTTGAGAAAAAAGGATTCAAAGTGGTGCGCAATTTAGCTGGTCACGGAGTGGGGTATAAGGTGCATGAAGAGCCGGAAATCCCAAACTTCGGAAAGAAAGGCACCGGTGAAATTTTAAAAGCCGGAATGGTTTTAGCAATTGAACCAATGATAACAGCCGGCGGATACGAAATTATTCTTGATGACGATAATTGGACATGGAAAACGAAAGATGGCTCTCTATCGGCCCATTTCGAGCACACAATAGTGGTCACCAAAAAAGGCGGAGAGATATTGACTAAATAAATTTATGCGGCTGATGGGAATTGATTATGGGGCAAAAAGGATTGGCATCGCGCTTTCGGATGAAAGCGGCGAGTTTGCGTTTGCGCATAGCGTGATTGAAAACAATAAAAGCGCGATTGGCGCGATAAAAAAAATATGCGAGGAAAATAATGTCAGAGAAATTATTTTGGGCGAATCGGTTGATTACAGAGGTCAGCCGAATCCGATAATGGAAAAAATTGCGCCACTTAAGAAACTTTTAGAAAAAGAAATCGACCTGCCGGTTGAATATCAAAAAGAAACCTTGACAACAAAAGAGGCGGAGAGGTTGCAGGCCTGCCCGCATCGCTACGCGAAGCGTTGCAGGCGGGAGGGAAATAAAAAAATAGACGCCTCGGCCGCCGCTCTCATATTAAGGAGTTTTCTGGAGCAAAAAAAGTGATATAATATAAAACATCATGGACCCTTATTTATCCGTCATTATTCCCGCTTATAACGAGGAAAAAAGAATTACCAAAATGCTCAACGCGGTCTCTTCTTATTTGCAAAAACAACCTTACACTTACGAAGTTATAGTTGTTGTGGACGGCGCCAAGGATGCCACAGCCGACATCGCGCGCGACTTCACCGTCCAAATTCCTAATTTAAAAGTAATAGACAGAAAGAAAAACATGGGCAAGGGCTACTCGGTAAAAGAGGGGATGCTCGCCGCCAAAGGGAAAATCCGCCTTTTTACGGACGCCGACAACTCCACCGACATTTCCTATTTTGAAAAAATGAAGCCGCTGTTTGATAAGGGAATAGATGTGGTTATCAGCTCTCGCGACCAAAAAGACGCCTCCGGAGCCGGGCAAGAAGTGCCCCAATCGTTCTTAAAAAGGATGATGGGCAATATGGGAAATCTTTACATCCAAATTATGGCGGTGCCGGGAATTTGGGATACGCAAAATGGCTTCAAGGCGTTCCGCGATTACGCGGCGGAGAAAATTTTCCACGCCGTAAAAATTAACAGATGGGCCTTTGACGTGGAGGCACTGGCGCTGGCGAAAAAATTTGACTATAAAATCGGCATCATTCCCATCCGTTGGATAAACGACCCCAGCAGCCACGTGGGCATGATGTCGTATCTTAAAGTTCTTTTTGATGTTTTAATAATAAGATTGAATTTAATGAGAAGAAAATACGATGAACAATAAAAACAAAGAAAAAAAATCAATATCGGAATTCAGAAAAGATTTGGTGAGCGGGGAATGGATTCTTATTTCCACAAAAAGAAAATTGAGGCCGCATCCCTTCGGCAAAAAAAAAGCCGGCAAGAAGCCGTCAAAAAAAGGATGCATTTTTGAAGACCCGCAAAAAAACGGCAACCCCTTTCCGCTTCTCTGGTATCCGAAGCCGAAGGCAAAAGATTTCAAGGACTGGTTTATCCAAATTATCCCAAATAAATTTCCCGTTCTCTTGAAAAGCAATTTTTGCCCGGAAATAAACTTGCAGGGTCCCTACGAAAAAGTGGAATCAGTGGGATTTCACGAAGTCATCATCACGCGCGACCACAACAGGCCCATCCATAAAATGACTCCGGAGGAAATTTCCCTCGTGTTGCGGGTATATCGCGAGAGGTATCGGATGCTTGAAGGGGAAAATTGCATAGAGTATGTTTTGATTTTCCATAATGAAGGACAATTGGCTGGCGCCTCCATCCCTCATCCCCATTCCCAGCTGGTGGCCATGCCCATTGTTCCGCCGGACGTTTCAAGAAGCATCAACGGCGGGTTAAATTTTTACGAGAGCCGTAAAAAATGCGTCCACTGCGTAATGCTTGATTACGAAAAGAAAGAGAAAAAAAGAATAATTTATCAAAATAAATATTTCATTACCATCGCGCCCTACGCCTCCCGCGTGCCTTACGAAATGAGAATTTTTCCCCTCAAACACAGCTCCGATTTTGAAGATATTTCCGACAAAGAAATTCCGTTTCTTGCCGACGCCATGAAAGATGCCCTCGCGCGCGTTTCCAAAGTTCTCAAAAATCCCGATTATAATTTTTTCATTCATACTTCTTCAGCGCGAGTGACAGACGTTCCGTATTACCATTGGCATATTGAAATTCTGCCCCGCGTTTACAAATGGGCCGGGCTGGAGTTGGGCACGGGCGTGGAGGTGGTGGCCGTCCCGCCGGAGGAGGCGGCAGAACAACTGCGGAAAGCAAAAAACGGAAAAAATAAATGAAAATTTTTATTCTAGATGTTTTTGAAAAGTTGAAGGCATGGACCCTCAAATGGTCCCACTCGCGCCACATGGCGGCGGCGCTTTTTTTCATCGCCTTCATTGAGTCGTCGTTTTTTCCCATTCCACCCGACATTTTGCTGGTCGCCATCCTTTTGATAAATGCGGAGAAATGGTGGTTTTACGCCGGCCTCACCATGGCGGGTTCGGTCATCGGCTCGCTTCTCGGATATTTCATAGGCTGGGCGCTTTATTCAACGGTGGGCGTTTATATTATCACCACTTACAATCTTCAGGCAACGGTTAATCTTATCGGCGCGCAATATTCCAATCATGTTTTCCTCACAATTTTTGCGGGCACCCTTATTTTCATTCCGTTTAAGATTTTTACCATCAGCGCGGGGCTGTTCCGCGTGCCGATTTTGCCGATGCTCCTCGCCGCTGTCTTGGGCCGAAGCATCCGCTATTTCGGGGAGGCGTATCTGATAAAACTTTTCGGAAAAAGAATAAGCGACTTGGCTCTGAAATATTTCAAAATCGTTTCCATTGTCATCGGCCTTGCTGCCATAGCCGCCTTCCTCGCCTTTAAATTTTTATTCTAACAAGGTAAAATAAAGGGAATGGCTAAGTCGTTATTTGATTTTTTTCCTCCGCCGGATTATCTACTTATGCCGGCTGTCGGGTTAGATATTTCCGACCGGTCAATCAAGTTTTTTGAATTAAAGAGAAAAAACGGCGGTTTTTCCGTATCAAAATTCGGGTCCAGAAACCTACCGCCGGGGATTGTTGAATCAGGAGAAATAAAGCAGAAAGAAAAATTCGTTGATTTCTTGAAATCAATAAAAGACGAGCTAGGAGTTAAATTTGTCAATGTCTCTCTTCCGGAAGAGAGGGCGTTTTTGAGCAGGGTGAAAATTCCGACCGCGAAAGAAGAAGAATTGAGGGGCATTTTGGAATTTCAATTAGAAGAACATATTCCTCTCTCCGCCCAAGACGCTGTTTTTGATTTTGAAGTAGTAGAGAAAGAAGACGCTGGAAAAAAGAGCGAATTTTTAAACGTCAATATCGTCGCCTTCCCGAAAGCCTTGGTGGAAAATTACAAAGACGCTTTTACAGAGGCGGGTTTTGTTCCGTTGGTTTTTGAAATGGAGGCCTACGCTTCCGCCCGCGTTATTATGCCGGAGGAAGAGAAAAATTTTTGTTTCATCGTTGATATGGGAAAAACCCGCACCACCTTCGCCATTGTGGGCGAGAGAACGATGCAGTTTGCATCTACCATTAAGATAGGAGGAGACAATTTTGATACAGTTCTCGTAAAAAATTTAGACATCAGCCAATTGAAGGCGGAAGAGATAAAAAAAGAACGCGGACTTGTCAGAAGCAAGGATAATGAAAAGATTTTTAATTTTCTTTTGCCCACCGCGGCAGCCGTCAAAGATGAGATAAGCAGGCATATAATTTTTTGGAATTCGCATATGGAAGGCAGCGATGCGGAAAAAACGATAAGCAAAATTATTCTTTGTGGCGGAGAAGCAAACCTGAAAGGGCTTCCGGAATATTTAAGCCACGAGCTGAAGTTGCCGGTGGAACCCTCCAATCCGTGGGTCAATCTGATCTCTTTTGAAAAAGAAATTCCCGAACTGGGAATTGAAGAGTCATTGGGTTACGCAGTGGCCATGGGCTTGTCTTACAGGTCATTTTATAAAAAAAAATGATTAATCTTTTGCCGATTGAAAACAAGATTTTGGTCAAAAAGGAATATTTAAAGCGTCTGGTTTTAGTGTTTGGTTTTTTTTCTTTGATTACCGCCGCCATCGCCGTTCTCTTACTGGTTTTTCTTCTGTTTTTGGTGGACAAGGAAAAAAACGACTATGAAGAATATTTTACCTTGCAACAAAAGCACCTTTCTTTTTTAAACGAAGAGGAAGTCGTTTCTTTTGTTAATGAAATCAATTCAAAAGTGAAATTTTTTGAAGAGAACGGAAAAAAAGAAAAAAAAGCGAGCGAAATTATTAAAATAATCACTGAAACAAAAACGAAAGGAATTTTAATAAATTATTTTTCCCTAAGCGTAGGCCTGCCTGCGCAGGCAGGCAAGATTTCGTTTAACGGCACGGCCAAGACGAGAAATGAACTTCTTTCTTTTGTGGAAAGCTTGAAGAAAGAACAGGTTTTTAAAAAGGTTGATTCTCCAATAAGTAATTTTCTTAAAGAAAGTAACGTAAAATTTAATGTTTCCATTGACCTTTATGAAGAATAAAAAATTAATCATTTTTTTCACAGCAATTGTTTTGGCTGATGTCGCTGCCGTTTTTTTGTGGTTTTATTTGTACTCAAAAATAGAAGAATGGCAGACAAGCATCGTTAAAATTACCAATGATCTCGCTTTTTCCGAGGCAAACGCCCAAAACTTGAAACTGCTGAAGAATCAAACGGAAGAAACGGCGGGAAGCAAGGAAATAATTGACAAAGTTTTTTTAGGGAAAAAGGATATTGTTTCGTTCATGGAGTATCTAGAAAAAACGGGAAAAGACATTGGCGTATCAGTTGATTTCAGCTCGGTGAAACTGGACGACACCGGCCAGGAAAAGCCGTATTTTCAATTTAGTTTGAAAGGAAAATTTGAAAATGTTTTCCGTTTTATTGTTTTGCTGGAAAATATTCCCAATCAGATTGTTTTTGACAGAATGGATATCAGTAAAAACGGAGAAAATAGCCCGTCAGCCGGCGAATGGGAGGCGAATGTCGGCATGTCATTGGCAAGTTACGAAACGTTAAAATAAAATGATTAAGCTTGATTTTAAGAAAATAACAAGGTATTTTATCTACAGCGACGACAGGTTCGCTTCCTTAAAACCTTGGCGGGATTGGAAAATAATGATTGTCGGGCTTCTTATTTTTTTGGCGGCGGCGATTATCATTGACGGATATATTTTTTGGGAGTTTAAATTTGGTTCGCCGTTTGGCGTTAATAATGATTTTGCCAGCGAAACAAAAATCCTTGTTCTTAAAAAACAATCGTTGGAGCGCATTGTGAAAGAGCTTGAAGGGAGAGAAAAAATGTTTAACGACGTTTTTTCAACAAGCACGCCGCTCGTCAAAGACCCGTCGCTTTAAATTTTTTTAAAATTATGCCCTCGTAGCTCAATGGACAGAGCAGTGCTCTTCTAAGGCATTGATGTAGGTTCGATTCCTACCGAGGGCAAACGAGATTAGAGGGCGTGTAGTTCAGTTGGTTAGAACGTTGCATTCACATTGCAAAGGTCAGAGGTTCGAATCCTCTCACGCCCATTTTGAAAATTTATTGGACGATTAGCTCAGTTGGCCAGAGCGCCTCATTTACACTGAGGAGGTCGCAGGTTCAAGCCCTGCATCGTCCATTGCCGTGCGCTTAGCTTAGCGGCAGAGGAAAATTATCCTTGAGGATAATTTTCCGTTTACATCGAGTGGGTCGGGGGTTCAAATCCCTCGAACGCGCACTGAAAATCTAACGGGGCAAGCTGAGGAGGTGGCAGGTTCAAGCCCTGCATCGTCCAGCGCATTGACAGGAACTTGTCTAATTTCCAAAAATTAATGTATAATATAGACAAAGGAATGAATGAAAAACAAATTATCAGTCGAAATTACGAGAGAGAGAGAGAGAGAGAGAGAGAGTAAAAACCGCCGCGGTTTTATTCTTCGCTAGTTTTTTGTTTTTTGGGTTGGCCGGGCAAGCGAACGCGGCGACGGCGATTTACCGGAGCGTCGGAGCGGGGGCTACTTCCGATCTAAACACCAACTCACGGACAGTGGAAATCTCCGGTACCTCCGCCACTTTTTCTGATGTCATGCCGGATAATATGGGTGTAGGAGACGTCCTGCAGTATCAAGTCACCGGCACATATTACTTGGCTTTTATTTCCGGACGAACATCTTCCACAGTTTATACCGTGCAAGCCAATAACGGTGGAACTCCACAATCCACTGTAGTAGGTACCGCAGTCAGTGTGTATCGTGCCTATACCTCATTGTATAATTCTGAACAAGGCAATGAAAATGATTCTTTAAATGATACAGTAGAAAATTTTGACGATTGGACAGCGGGAGGAACAAAGGATGCGGATGACGTTGGCAAAAATTTAGTGTCAGCTGATCAAATTTGGAATATTGCTTGTTATGCCGGAGCAGGGCCAGATACAGTTCCAAGTGCTAATAATCTCGTTATTGCAGGATGGACAACCGGAAATGGAAATTTTATTAATGTCTTTACGCCATTTTTAATATCTGAGGTGGGGGTAAGTCAAAGGCATTCAGGGAAATGGACGAATAGTGCTTACTACATTAATTTCACAACGAATGGAATATATGTAAGTAATTCCTACGTGACTCTTGATGGGCTGCAAATGAAGAAGTCGGCAAATGGTACCGCAATAACGTCAAACGCGCCTTATGCCTCAAGAGGTCAATTCTTGAAAAATAATATTATTTGGGGCGCAGGTCCTTTTACAGCGGTTTCCTATGGAATGAGATGGACAGGCATATCCGGGGATATTTCTTTATACAATAATATCATATATGGATTTAATTATGCTGGATCTTATGGAATTACACTTTCTGATCAAGTAGTTGGAGATATTACTCCTTACGTATATAATAATACGGTTTATGATTGTGCTACTGGTATAGTCCAGGATTCTTCTGCCTATTATTCAAACAATATATCGTATAATAATGCTACTGCCGATTTTACTGGTACGCCGAAAGCTGGTTCTGCTAAAAATTTTTCTAAAGACAATACGGCCAACGGGTCTAATCCAATTCACGGAACAGCCGATAGTAAGAACCCCCAATTTGTTTCGGTCACGGCTGGAAGTGAAGATTTTCATCTCCAATCAAATTCTGACGCGAAAGATGTTGGAGCAGATATTTCTTCTACCTTTTCAAAGGATATCGATACGCAGACTAGGCCCTTCAATCTTTTATGGGATATCGGGGCGGATGAATATTTTTCCAGCGACTCAGACAATGTGGCCCCTACAGTTACAGTTTTTTTGATTCCGGATACTTACTCAGCGCTAAGTGTTCCGGTAACAACTTTCACCGCCACAGATGTTTACGGAGTGACTGGATATATGCTGACAGAATCATCCTCTGCTCCCGAGGCCGGAGATTCACGCTGGACCGCTACGGCACCTTCAGAATATACTTTTTCAACTGGCGGGGCGAAAACTCTCTACGCTTGGGCAAAGGATTCGGCAGGAAATGTATCTGCCAGCCTCAATGATTCGGTCACTGTTACCGTTGATAATACAGCTCCGACGGTGACGGATTTCGGTATACCTGCAACAGCTACATCTCTCACTGTGACAATTAGCTCTTTTACTGCTACAGATGATTTCGGGGTAACAGGCTACATGTTGACCGAATCAGGGTCAACCCCAGCGCCTGGAGATTCTGGTTGGTCCGCTACTGCACCTACGGAATATTCTTTCTTATCCGAAGGCACAAAAACTCTCCATGCTTGGGCAAAAGATGAAGCAGGCAATGTGTCAGTGAGTCTCGCTGATTCTGTAGCCATCACACTACCCACCTATACCATCGGAGGCAAAGTCAGAGGCTTGGACGGAACGATAGTCCTGCAAAAAAATGGAGCGGACAATCTCAGCCTCTCTAGTAATGGATCTTTTACTTTTTCTACTCCTCTTCATAGCGGGGATAATTATGCCCTTACAATTCTTACCCAGCCAAGTGACCAAACCTGTGCGGTTACTGAAAATAGGAATGGGATAGTAGCAGGAACAAACATTACTAGCATAGAAGTGACTTGTTTTTCAACCATAGCGCTTAATTTTTCTGATATCACTAGTGGGCCAAAGACTGGAAATACCGATGGGGCGGGCGGATTAAATGAAAATCAGCATGGCGCAATCGTTACAATTTGGGGAAATAGATTTGGTTCGACGCAGGGCAGTTCAAAAGTTTACTTTAAAGATTCCAGTGGTGTTTCTCATGAAGCTGCTCATGTTTATTATTGGAAAAATGCAGACGGAACTTTGCCGGGTGGCCCTGCTGATCTTTATACTTACCATAAAATGCAAGAAATTGCTTTCTCCGTCCCGGCAACTGCCGCAGATGGCGAGGGAGAAATATATGTTCAGGTTGGAGGAGTAAATTCCACCCCATTGCCGTTCACTGTCAGGAGCGGTGATATCAAATTTATTAAGTCAAATGGCAATGACTCCACTGGAAATGGAACTTGGAGTTCACCTTGGGCAACTCTCAGCTCTACCATCGCAGGCGGAAACAGCAAGATTGATGCGGGGGACATTGTATACAGTGTGGGAGTTGGAACAACCGCCGGACTGCTTGTCGGAAAAACTTCACAGATAGTTGGTACCGAATCAAATCCTGTATCCGTAATTTCTTACCCTAATTCCGATGTTTTGGTTTCAGGAAATGATAATGCCAGTTACACAATTTATTACAACTATGATAATCCATACTGGAATTGGTCTAAAATATCAGTTACCACTGTCACTAGCGGAATAGGATTGTCACAAGGTAACAGAATCGTTGGCGTAGAAATTACTGGACCGACCGCATATGATGGTTACTCGGGTGCTATCGGTGGTTCAAATGGTAGTGGCGGTTACGGAGCAGAGGGTGGAAAGTATCTTGGTGTATACATTCATAATTATGGCAGTAATCCTGATGTTCCATCATCTGGAAATACTGGCACCGAACCTCCTTATCCACCAGCCCTAAAAAACACTTGGGATAAATTTCAGCATTTATATTATATATCAAACAGATCGGGTCATACGGCAAAAGCTTATGAAATAGCATGGAATAATCTTACGGATAATCCCATATATTCAGGCATTCATATTTATGATCAAGCAACTTGTGGCGATTGGACAGGCTTTATGAAGATTCATCATAATGTCGTAAGAAACCAGCGGGCATCAGCTATTAATGTTGATTTAGCTAACTGCAGCAATCCTAGGCTTATAGTTCCTCTTGATATTTATGATAACTTGCTGATTTCTGACACATCCGCTGTTTATGATGGTGCAGCCTTTGCCTTAAATGCTCCGATTAATGTAAGTCCTCCTACACCGTCCAGTAATATAAAATTTTATAACAATACTATTTATGGGTATGGAGCCTCCAATAACTTAGTAGCTGGAAATATTGATTTTAAAAATAACTTGATAATAGACAAACAGGGATTGCCATACATAGCGGGAGCCGGAACACCGGAAACGCAAGGAAATAATTTATTTTATAGTACATTCAGCACTCCTCCCACAGTACCTGCTTGGGCAACAGGAGCTATAAATTCCGATCCACTATTTACCGACGCTGCCAATAATGATTTTAGTCTTACATCAACCAGTCCAGCAATAAATGTTGGATCAGATAGTATTTTGGCAATTGCTCCCGTCGATTTTTTTGGAAGGCCAAGGCAGGCGGGGCAAGTGGATATTGGATCAGCTGAGTTTGCTGACTCAGAAGATATTACTAATCCTACTATTACTGCATTCGAAATTTCAGCAACATCTTTATCATTGACTGTTCCGATCACCATGTTCACCGCCACTGATGCAATTGGTGTCACTGGTTACATGCTCACGGAATCCTCTTCCGCTCCGGCTTCTGGAGATGCCGGCTGGCAGGGAACAGCGCCAACAGAATATGTTTTCGCCTCTGCTGGTTCTAAAACCCTCTACGCCTGGGCAAAAGATGCGGCCGGGAATGTTTCCACGAGTCAGAATGATAGTGTGACCATCGCTTTACCCTCTTCACTTCTCGCTTCAAGTGGCGGTGGCATCCCTGGCTCAGCCAGCGGCGGCAGTTCTATTCCCCAAGCCAAATGGCAAACAATATATCCGGACGGTAAAATTGTTTTTGTAAAAGAAACTGCTCCAAACACTACAAGTACTATAACTTACAAGACAGACAATCAACCTTCTTCGTTGTTCTTAAGGCATCTTCAATTGTTCCAAGCGGACAGCGAAGTTAAGCGTCTTCAGGCCTTCTTAAATAAAGATCCGGATACCGCATTAGCTGTCTCTGGCCCCGGCTCTTCTGGAAATGAAACCAATCTCTTTGGCTTACTTACCTTGAAAGCAGTTATTAAATTCCAGGAAAAATACGCCCAAGATATTTTGGCTCCATGGGGCCTAATCGAAGGCACTGGCTTTGTCGGAAAAACAACGATGGCTAAAATTAATAAATTGTTGGGGTTTTGATATTGACAGCCATTAATTATTTGCTATAATGACGATATATGAATAATTTAGAAAAACCAAACGAGGGGGAATTAATAGAAATGACACCAGAGAGAATGGCAGAAATACAAAAATTTCTTATAAAAGATTTAGAATTTGCGATCGCAAATCTTGGGGAAAATTTGGAAGGGGAGGAAAGATATATTAAGCTCTTAAACAAACAATTGGAAGTATTAAATGAGGCGACTCCCGAAGAAGTAGTTTGGGGAGTTAAAAAGGGTATTAAGGCCTTGGACTCTCGAGTTTATTAATGAATATCCCAATCATCTACGAAGATGAAAACATTTTGGCGGTCAATAAACCGGCGGGTCTTTTGGTCCATAATGTTCCAAGTTCCAAGTTTCAAGAATTAAGCTTAGTTGATTGGCTGGTGGAAAAATATCCGGAGATAAAAAAAGTCGGCGACCCCTCGACAAGCTCGGGGCAAGATTTGCGCCCCGGGATTGTTCATCGGCTAGATAAGGATACCTCCGGCGTTCTGCTTGTCGCTAAAAATCAGAAATCATTTGAATATCTAAAATCGCAATTTCAGGACAGAAAAATTAAAAAGAAATATATAGCGTTAGTGGACGGAAAGCTGAAAGCTGAAAGCGGAACAATTAATTTGCCAATCGCCAAAAGCAAAAGCGATTTTCGCAAAAAGACGTCAGTCGGGAAAATGGTTGGCAAAGAAAGAGAAGCGACGACAGAATATAAAGTTATTAAAAGATTTGAAAAGTTTACTCTTATTGAGGCATACCCCAAGACAGGCAGGACTCATCAGATAAGAGTGCATTTCAAAGCCATCGGCCATCCGATTGTGTGCGATAAATTATACGGACCGAAAAAGCAAATTTGTCCTTTTGGTTTAACTCGCCAATTTCTTCATGCTAACGCTTTGGAATTTTCTCTTCCTGATGGCTCAATATTAAATTTAGAAACGGATTTACCTAAAGATTTGCAAACTGCGCTGGATATGCTACATTGTTAATGTTATGCCCAGTAGAACAAATTATGATTATTTTGCTGGGTGTTTAAAATTTAGAATATAATTCAATAGTTGTGGTTATATTATTATTAATGGGTTGTTGATTGTAAAATACAGCAATCATAATTTGTACTAACTGGGTATGTCAATAAACATTGAAGAAAGAAAGAAGCTGGAAATAAAGCCAGGAAATATAGTCAAGGTCTGGCAGAAAATCAAAGAAGGAGACAAGATACGTCTTCAGGCGTTTGAAGGCATGGTTATCGCCCGCAAGCACGGATTTGAGCCGGGCGGAACTTTTACCGTCCGCAAGGTTTCCGACGGCATCGGCGTGGAAAGAATCTTTCCCATATTTTCTCCCAACATTGATAAAATTGAAATAACTAAAAAGCTGAAAACAAGGCGAGCCAAACTTTATTTTGTCAGAACAAAAGCGGCCAAACAGATTCGCAAGAAAATGAAAGAGGTGAGGGAAACTAAAAAAGCGGAATAGCGCGCGGGTGGCGAAACGGCAGACGCGCATCCTTGAGGTGGATGTGGGAGCAATCCCTTGGAGGTTCAAGTCCTCTCCCGCGCATTCACACAAAAAACAATCCCGCCAAAAGCGGGATTGTTTTTTTATCTAATCTTATTGCTGTGGCGCGGTGTTCACGGCGGGAGAGGTGGTTGTCGTGGTTGGCGGGACCGGTTTTACTATCATCGGCCTGCCGGCTTTCATAAGAATGTTTCTTATTTGTGCCAGAGAGGATGTGGCTTGGCCGAACGCTTCGCCGACTTTTCCGTCAGCAAGTAATTTTTTGGCCGATTCCAATCTCGCTTTTACATCCGTTATCTGCCTTGTCGCCAAACCCTTCAATTTCTGGTCGGTGGCGGCGGCGATTGCCGTTTCGGCTTTCACTATCATTGCCTCCGCTTCTTTTATCATTTTTTCAACCGCTTCCTTCCTGTCTAATTTTTCCGGAAGTTTAGAAACCGCCTCTTTTGCTTTATTTTTCATTTCTTCAAGGCGCTGTTGCATCTCCGGTTTGTTTTCAAATTTGCTTTTCAATTCCTCAAAAAGCTGCTGGTGTTTGGTTGTGCGGTCCGCCAGCTTCTCAATAAGTTTGTCAACATTCGGATTCTTGCCGTTTTCTTTTAAGCCCTCTATTTTATTTTTTAATCTCTCCATGTTGTCCTGATATTTTTGAGTCGCTTTCGTGATGGCGGCGATTTTGTCTGGCGCCACTTCTTCCATCTTTTTTATTTCCGCCGCCTGTTGATTGGCAATATCCAGTTCCAACTCCGCTTTTTTTACTGAATTAATTGTTATCGCCCTTTTGATACTCCTCCCCCAATTTTTAAGAAAATAAAATGGGCTGGTGGGAAGGATACCCGGATTCTGTACCCCCAAATCCGCGGTTGTGACTTCCGCGACCGGAGCGGTTGCGGTTGTTGTTTCTTCAGCAAAAGCTGCAGGCGCGGCTGTTATCGCCAAGAGAAACAACGACATGATTATTATTTTTTTCATTTTTTCTGTTAATTTATTTGTTAATTTTAATTATTTTCGACTTTACATATTTAGACGTCCGACCTTTAATTTTATTACAAATTATTATATCATATTAGAAGGTAAAGGTCGTTGTTATTGGTTAATTTAACTATTTTATGGAAAAAGAACCCCTATCCGAAGGCGGGCAACTTGGTAAAGTAATCCACTATTTTGACAAGGCCATGGTGGCTGTGGTGAGATTGAACGACAAACTTGCCGTGGGTGACGCCGTGAAATTTATCCACAACGACAAGGAGGTTGTCCAAACGGTCAATTCCATGGAGATAGACCGGAAGCCGATTAAGTCGGGGAAGAAAGGAGAGGAGGTGGCGATAAAGGTTGACGAGCCGACCCACGAACACGCAAAGGTTTATAAAGTTGAGTAGTTAGTGTTTCAATGCTAAAAGCTGAAAGCTAACAGCTGAGGGCTAGTTTTAATGGTGCCTATAGTGTAATGGTCAGCACTAGAGTTTGTGGAACTCTCGGATCGGGTTCAAATCCCGATAGGCACCTCGCGATATTGTAACCTTATTTTTTAATACTAATTTTTCTACCACTAATAAGAGTTAGAACTTTTTTGCGCTTAATAAAACATTTGTTTTGGTGTAGGAATTAGACAGATGAGTTTCTTTTAAAATTTAATAAAGGAGGAGAAAGTGAACGAAAAACACTTTGTCACTAAGAGTATTAACATCTCTTGTTGCACAATGGACGGTACAGCATA
>JBAZPC010000013.1:0-16765 GCA_041648395.1 Minisyncoccota bacterium
GATTTTAAAACAGCATAGCCACAATATTGGCACACAAAGGAGATATGGCAATTCATAGCCAATCTCCTTTTTTTATTTTAAAACCTCACCCCCGAAGTTGCATTTACCCGCCCGCCTTGACTTCGCAAGGCGATGTCGGGTGCGGCGATGTCGGTTTTTGATTGCGGTAACTGTTTAATTTTATTTATATTCTTTAACTAATCTTATATCCTCTTTTTTTAACAGATCTTCTTTTCTTAATAAATCCAATTTTCTCTTGGAAAATTTTTTAAATCCAGCTTTTAGATGCGCCTTGATTGACCGTGTGTTTGTTTTCTTTATTGTGGCATATAAACGGTCAAGCTCGTGTTTTTTAGCCAACATATCCTCGGCTATTTTTAATATACCTTTTCCTCGGAATTTCGGTTCAATAACAATTTGCACAAAACCTCTTCCATAAGTTTTTGCTGGTATATAACCGACAACCCCGGCTCTTGTCCTGTTTACCATTATAGTATAGTAGATACCGTCTTTTTTAAGTAAAATTTCCGTATATCCCTCGATTGATTTAATATATTTTTTATCAAAAATTTTTAGTTGTACTTGATTGTTGTCTGCCATAGATGTTAAGATTTTAATTAGAATAGCATTTTTAATTATGCACAGAAAGGAGGTAGATCATGAAAACCATAGTAAAGGTTGACGGGGAAAAGGCAAAAGAGGCATATAGAAAACCTTATATAAGCGAAAAAAAGTCAGGACTCGAATTTGTTGAAGAATTACTTCGAAGACAATTCGGGAATAATTTCGCTGTGACTTGTAGCAAATGCCATCATTGCCGCTAAGTTGCCAGAAGGGGGGTCGCCTTGACCCTCTTTTTTATTTTTGCTATTGTTATTTTTGTTATGTCCACAATAAATCAGTTAGTAAAAAGGGCTCGCAAGAGTGTCAAAAAGAAATCAAAAGCGGTGGCGCTCCAGCGCGGTTTTAACACAAAGAGAAACCGGCCGGTGTTTTATTCTTCGCCGTTCAAGAGAGGCGTTTGCATTAACGTGAAAACAGTGACGCCGAAAAAACCGAACTCCGCTTTGAGAAAAGTGGCGAGAGTTCGTCTCACCAACGGCATGGAAGTGACCGCTTACATCCCCGGCGAGGGACACAAGTTGCAGGAGCACTCGGTGGTTATTATTCGTGGCGGTAGAGTGAAGGACTTGCCGGGCGTGCGTTATCACATTGTGCGCGGAATTTTGGACACCACCGGCGTGGAGAACAGAAAACAGCAAAGAAGCAAATACGGCGCGAAGAAGCCGAAAGCGAAGTAATATGCGAAGAAAAGTAAAAAATAAAATAGAAATAAAACCCGACTATAATTACGACTCCATAATGGTGGAGAAGTTTATTAATTATGTGATGAAGGAGGGGAAGAAAAATGTTGCCAGAAAAACGGTCTACGGAGTTTTTGACGAAATAAAAAAGAAACTGAAGACAGAAAATCCTCTGGAAGTTTTTGAATTGGCGATAAAAAATGTTTCGCCTCTCGTTGAAGTGAGGTCAAAAAGAGTCGGGGGCGCCAACTACCAAGTGCCGAGAGAGGTGCGGCCGGAAAGAAAAATGGCTTTGGCATTCAGATGGATTTTGGAAGGCGCGAGAAGCAAGAAAGGAGCGGATATGGTGAAACGCCTTTCGGAAGAGCTCATTGCCGCTTCCAAAAATGAAGGATTTGCCGCCAAGAAAAAAGAAAATGTTCATAAAATGGCCGAGGCCAACAAGGCTTTCGCCCACTTTGCTTGGTAAAAACATGAAGACATTTACAAAATTAAATTTTATTATAATGACTATTATTCTTGCGAGTTTTTTTATCTTTGCAAGCGCGGTTGGTCATGGTGGCTCTTTTCGTTTCTCGTGGAATGAACCAATAGGTCCTATCTTCTTAATTTCCTGTGCGTTAGATGGAATTCTTGGTTTCTTTCTTTTGATAGGGGTATTAGTACATACAGAATCAAAATTTAAACTTGCAGTGGAAATAGTGGGGTTTATCATCTCTTTAGTTGTATCGTTAGTAATAATCGGAGTTACCTTTCTTATAGCAAGTGGTCCATGGTAAAAAATTATGGCTCGTGACTACCCACTAGAAAAAACACGCGACATTGGAATTGTCGCTCACATAGACGCAGGGAAGACAACCGTTTCGGAGCGGGTTCTTTTTTATACCGGCGTTTCGCACAAAATTGGCGAGGTGCATGAGGGCTTGGCGGTTATGGACTGGATGGAGCAGGAGAGGGAGCGTGGCATCACCATCACCTCCGCCGCCACCACTTGTTTTTGGACGCCGACTTTCAGAAAAGGAGAAAAAAATTTTGAGCACAGAATAAATATTATTGACACTCCCGGCCACGTGGATTTCACCGTGGAGGTGGAACGTTCTTTGCGCGTGCTGGACGGAGCGGTTGTCGTTTTTGACGGCGTCTCCGGCGTGGAACCGCAGTCGGAAACCGTTTGGCGCCAGGCGGACAAATACAAAGTTCCGCGCATCTGTTTCATTAACAAACTGGACAGAATGGGCGCGAATTTCAATAAAAGTTTTGATTCCATTTTGGAACGCCTCACCCCCAATGCCGTGAAGATGCAGATACCGATTGGAACGGAAGAAAATTTTTCCGGCGTTGTTGATTTGCTTAATATGAAGGCGTACGGCTTTGAGGGAAAATTCGGCGAGAACATAACGGAAACGGAAATTCCGGAAAATTTGAAAGACAAGGCGAAAAAACTTCGCCACGAACTGGTGGAAAAAATCGTGGAGAAAAACGACAAAATGATGGAAGAATATCTCGCGGGAAAAGAAATTTCCGTTGAAGAATTGAAAAAGGTCTTAAGAAAAGCGGTCATTAATTATGAAATCATCCCGGTCTTCTGCGGCTCGGCTTTAAAGAACAAAGGCGTGCAGCTTGTTTTGGACGCGGTTATAGATTATCTGCCGAGCCCTTCCGACCTTCCGCCCATCAAAGGCAAAGACACAGAAACGGGAAATGAAATTTTTATAGAACCGAAGGACGACGCGCCGTTCGCCGCCCTCGCATTTAAATTGCAGACGGACCCCTTCGTCGGCCAACTCACTTACTTCCGGGTTTATTCCGGCGTGCTGGAGGCGGGCTCTTATGTTTTAAACACATCTACCGGCAATAAGGAACGCGTGGGAAGAATTTTGCAAATGCACGCGAACGAGAGAGAGGAAGTGAAAATTGTTTACTCCGGAGAAATCGCCGCCATCGTCGGTTTGAAAGACACGAGGACGGGGCACACTCTCTGCGCGGAAACAAGGCCCGTTATTTTGGAAGAAATTAAATTCCCGGAGCCGGTGATTTCCATGCGCATTGAACCAAAAACAAAGGCGGACCAGGAAAGAATGGGCCTAGCTTTGCGCCGCCTTTCCGACGAAGACCCGACCTTTATAATAAAGAGCGACCAGGAAACAATGGAAACGATAATTTCCGGCATGGGCGAACTCCATTTGGAAATTCTCGTGGACAGAATGAAGCGCGAATTCAAAGTTGAGGCGAATGTGGGCAAACCGCAGGTGGCGTACAAAGAAACAATCATGGGTGAAGCGGAAGCGGAAGGAAAATACATCCGCCAGTCGGGAGGCCGCGGCCAATACGGGCACGTCAAGATAAAAGTTCATCCGCGGGAGAGAGGGCAGGGATTTGAATTCATTAATTCCATCAAAGGAGGAACAATCCCGCAGGAATTTATTCCGGCGGTGGGGAAGGGAGTGAAGGAAGCGATGGAGAGAGGCGTGACGGCCGGCTTTCCGCTGGTGGACATGGATGTGGAGCTTTACGACGGCTCTTACCACGAAGTTGACTCATCCGAAGCAGCGTTCAAAATTGCCGCCTCAATGGCGTTGCAGGAAGCGGTGAGGCGCGCCAAGCCGGCCATTCTTGAGCCGATTATGAAAGTGGAAGTCATCGTTCCTGAAAAATTCTTGGGAGACATCACGGGCAATTTGAATTCAAAACGCGGTCAGATTGAAAATATGGGTGAGCGCGCCGGCTTGCGGGTGGTGGAAGCGAAAGTTCCGCTCTCGGAAATGTTCGGCTATGTCACCTCTTTGCGTTCCATGACGGAAGGGCGCGGAAATTCAACCATGGAATTTGACCACTACGCCCCCGTGCCAAACAACATCGCTCAGGTTATAATAGAGGGGAAGAAATAATCCTCTAATGTCTCTCTGTTTAGTTGACCTTCCTTCTGTTGCGTTGCTACAAGGGTTATAATAGAATAAAGCTAATGAATTTTATTGTTAGCTTTAATTGTGATAAATATCTATGAGTAAATTTTTAAAATTCTTTCTTATAATCGGATTAATTTTTATTGTCATATTTTTACTGGCCAAATTTGTTAAAATTCCAATACACCTGAAAAGCGGACAAAATATTTCCAATACAAATATAAGTGTTAAACCTATAGGTAGTGTAAATTTTAATAATGTGGTTGAAACATTAGAAAATACAGAGAATTATGTTTATGCCGGTCTTTTATTAGATCCCTTTGGCAAAAGCAATGAATTTTCTATTGTTGATGTTTTTAACCCTTCAAATCCCTACGTGGTTAGCGGTATTCGTTTTGGTAACTCAGTAAACTCAATAAAAGTAATAGATAGTTATGCCTATCTAGGACTTAGTAGTGGTGGCGGAGGTAATCCTGATTTTTTGATTATAGATATATCTACTCCATCAACGCCAAAGATTGTTGGACAGCTGAGATTAGGAGTATTTATTGATTCTATGGTAATTTCGGGCAGATATGCATATGTTGGAGTAAGAAGCGCATCAGATAAGCAAAATGAGATTATGATAGTAGATATTTCTAATCCTACAAATCCAACCGTTGTTTCTAAATTTTGGTATAAAGATATATATAATAGCATTGCGATAACGTCAATCAATATTATAAACAACTATGCTTATGTGACATTAGCCCCCTCAAACGAAACCAATAATAATTTCCTTATTTTGGATATTTCTAATCCTACCACTCCTAAAATAATAAGTAGTAACAGATTAGTAGATTTTCCTATTCCTATTGGAGGAATAAAATTTTCTGGTAATTATGCTTATATTGGCCTTCAAAGTAAATTGATCGACACTGGCAATAAAAATATTAAAAAAGTCATTCCAGCTAATAATTTTATTGTAGCAGATGTTTCTAATCCTGCAGTTCCTAAAATTGTAAAAGAAATTAAATTGGGATCAGACGACTTAGGAGTTAGATCACTTTACATGGATGGTAATTATATCTATGTAGGTAGTACTCATGGAGATGATCCTAAATATAAATATCAAGATTTCATTGTGGTTAATATTACTAATCCATTAGATCCGGTTGTGGCTAAATATATTGAAGTTGGCAATGCAGTTATTAATTCTATATCTGCCAATAACGGTTATATCTATTTAGGAACCATTGGCAGAGAAGATAATATGATTATTCTCAATAAAAAAGATTTTATTAATAACTAAAACTAAAACAAAAAGACCCTCTAACCTGCGTTCCATGACGGAAGGCCGTGGAAATTCCACCATGGAGTTTGACCACTACGCCCCCGTGCCAAACAACATCGCTCAGGTTATAATAGAAGGGAAGAAATAGCAGACTACGAAGTACGAATTGGTACGAATTTACGAATATTTTATGAAAGAGTTAATTAAAAAAGACATCCTATTTCCGGAATTAAGCTACAAGATAATCGGCATTTTATATGAAGTTTACAACGAATTAGGATACGGTTTTCAAGAGAAGTATTATGAAAAGGCGACAGCAAAAGCGTTTGGACAAGAAGGATTGAATTACAGAGAGCAAATGCATGTTCCATTGGAGTTTAAGGGTGAAAAGATAGGTGATTATTTTCTGGATTTCTTGGTGGACGATAAAATTGTTCTTGAATTAAAAAAAGGAGATAATTTTTCCAAAAAGAACATAGACCAAGTTTACGCTTATTTAAAGGCAAAAGATTTAAAATTAGGAATAATCGCTCAATTTACGTCAAAGGGACTGAAGTTTAAAAGGATAGTAAATATAAAATAAACTACGAATTTTATGAACGAGATAAAGTTAGGGAAATATAAACACTATAAAGGCAAAGAAACGGAAAATTTATTCCTCGCTTTAAATACATTGATTAATTATAATAAAAAGTAAATGAAATTTATTCGTATATTCGTAAAAATTAGTATTTCGTAGTATATGGAGGACAGAGATTTAGATTCCATTAACCCCTTTGAAGAGGAAAAACATTCCGACCTTTTTTCCGACGGCATTTTGGAAGACGATTTGGAAATAAAGGAGGATTTGGAGAATCTGCCGGTGTAAATTCTAAGTAAAATTTTATGAGTAAAAATATCCTGATAAAAATATCCGGGGATTTAATACGAGATGACAAGGTATTAAATTTCATAAAAAGAAAATCAAAAAACGCGCGTGTTGTTGTTTTAGTTGGAGCAGGATCGGATATTTCTAATTCTTTAATAGAGAAAAAAATAAACTTTAAATTTACGGGCATCGGTCGTATTATTAAAAACGTGAAAGGAAAAGAAGTAGCAAGAAAAATTTTATCTAAAAACAAGAAAGAATTGCAGAATAAATTAGCTAAGGAGAAAATAAAAGCTATTGTGGAAATTCCCGTAATAAAACTGGGCAATATTTTGTGCCACATTAATGGAGACATATTGGCCGCGGGATGCTCGGTAAATTTTGACGAAACAAACGTGATAACGCAAAAGGGAAGAAATAAAAACCTAAAAGGGCATAATCTGAAAATAATCAAAATTTAAATAAATGGCTGTTGAAAAAAATGCCGTGTAATATATAATCAATTTATGTTAGGAAACAAAAAGGCGAAAAAAGACATAACAAACAGGGAATTGTTACATGTAATCGACAGGCGTTTTGACGCTGTGGATAAAAGATTTGAACAAGTTGATAAAAAATTTGAACTTCTTGATAAGAAAATAGACAGAGAAGTGGAAAACTTGGCGGGAATGGTTAGCCGAAGGTTTGATAATACAGATAAAAAAATAGAAAAAATTGAGAATATTATGACAATGGATCACAGGCGGAGAATAGAACGCCTTGAGTTTGACGTTAAAATCTTAAAAGACGCTTTGGCTATTTAGATTGATTTTTACTGACCAAAATGCTACTATCTTTTTAAATAGATTTTTGATTTTTAAATAAAGAAGGAGGATGAAATGGAAAATAAGACCGTGGAAATAAAAATCTCGTTTCCTTTATGGGCGATTGCTTTGATAGGTTTTCTTGTTGCCTTTATTAGTTATTTCATGGCGGTAGCGAGCGGTAGCGAAACACGGAGTTTGCTTCAGTTTGTTTTTTGCGGCGTTGGTTTTTGTTTTGTCTTTTGTTTTAATTCCCTACCTACCCCTTTTCTTTTGGTTTTGGAAGCTCCGAAAAGAGACAGCTAAGTTTTTGGGCCCCGATTAGGTTCGGGGCTTTTTACTTGACTTTTTTCCCCATTTTATTAACATAGTAATATTGCATTATAACGCGTATCTGATACGCTTTTTATATTGTTTTTATTAACCCCGTAGAACGGGGTAAAAAATTAAGAGTCGAAATTAATTAGAAGATAATACTTAAAAAATTTATGGCAGAAAAATTTGAACGAACTAAGCCCCACGTTAACGTCGGCACCATCGGCCACGTTGACCACGGCAAGACGACTTTAACGGCCGCTATTTTACACGTGCTCTCTTTGGCGGGCGCCGGCTACAAGTCAAGAATTGAAAAGGTTGACCAAATAGACAACGCGCCGGAAGAGAAGGCGAGAGGAATCACCATCGCCGTCCACCACTCGGAATACGAAACTCCGGCCAGGCACTACGCCCACGTTGACTGTCCGGGACACGCCGACTACATCAAAAACATGATTACTGGCGCGGCGCAGATGGACGGCGCGATTTTGGTCGTGGCCGCCACGGACGGAGCCATGCCCCAGACAAGAGAACATATTCTTTTGGCAAAACAAGTGGGCGTGCCGAAAATAGTTGTCTTCTTGAATAAAGTTGACATGGTTGACGACAAAGAAATGATTGATTTGGTTGAAGCGGAAATAAGGGAGCTTCTCACTAAGAACGGATTTCCGGGAGACACCACTCCGATAATCAAAGGTTCGGGGCTCAAGGCGCTTGACGCTAAGTCAGCTGACGACGAATCGGCGAAACCGATCATGGAATTAGTGAAGGCGCTGGATGAATTCATTCCGGAGCCGGTCCGCGAAATTGAAAAACCATTCCTTATGCCGGTTGAGGACATCTTCTCTATTGAAGGAAGAGGAACGGTTGTGACGGGAAGAATTGAAAAAGGAAAAGTTAAAGTCGGAGAGGAAGTTGAAATTGTCGGTTTGGGCGATACAAAAAAAACAACCGTCACAGGAATTGAAATGTTCAATAAATCATTGGATGAGGGAATGGCGGGAGACAACGCCGGAATTCTCATCAGGGGGCTGAAGAAAGAGGAAGTTGAAAGAGGACAGGTCTTGGCAAAGCCGGGTTCTGTCACTCCGCACACCGATTTTGAATCAGAAGTTTACATTCTCAAAAAAGAGGAAGGAGGCAGGCACACGCCGTTCTTTACCGGATATAAGCCGCAGTTCTACATCAGAACGACGGACGTCACAGGAGAAGTTGCTTTGGCGGAAGGAGTGGAAATGGTTATGCCTGGAGACACAGTCACGTTTAAAGTTAAACTTATCGCGCCAGTCGCCCTTGAGGAGAAGCAGAGGTTTGCCATCCGCGAAGGAGGAAAGACAGTCGGCGCCGGAGTCGTTACCAAGATAGTCAAATAATGGCAAAGGAAATTAAAAAGAAGAATACGGAGGAAGGCCAGCAAAAGATTCGCATCAGAGTTCGCGCCTATGAACATAAAGTTCTGGATGCGAGCATGAAGCAGATTGTTGATACGGCCAGAAGGCATGACGCGGTCATTGCCGGCCCCTTTCCTCTGCCGACGGATATAAAAAAATACACCGTCAACCGGTCTTCTTTTATTGACAAAAATTCCAGAGAGCAATTTGAAATGAGAATTCACAAGCGGGTGGTTGACATTCTCAACCCCACTCCGAAAATCATAGACGCTCTCACGAATCTCAATTTGCCCGCGGGGGTTGATATTGAGGTGAAGATAGCATGAAATTTATTTTAGCCACAAAAGAAAAAATGTCCCAGGTCTTTGACGACAAGGGCAATGTTATTCCCGTCACCATAGTGAACGCCGGGCCTCTTACTGCCGTCCAAATAAAAACAAAAGAAAAAGACGGCCATGAGGCGGTGCAGTTCGGTTTCGGCGCAAGGAAAGAAAAAAACGTAAAAAAACCGCAGAGGACGAAAGGAAATTTTATGTGGCTAAGAGACGCTAAAGGAAGTATTTCAGGGATGGAAGTAGGCCAAAAAATTGACGCTTCCATTTTTGAAGAGGGGGATGTTGTCATGGTGAGCGGAATCACTAAGGGAAAAGGATTTCAGGGAGTGGTGAAACGTCACGGCTTTCATGGCGGACCGCGTTCTCATGGCCAGAAACATTCAGAGAGGGAGCCGGGTTCAATCGGCGCCACCGGTCCGCAAAGGGTCTTCAAAGGCAAGAGAATGGCGGGCAGAATGGGCGGCGAAAGGAAGAGCGTCAAGAGTTTGAAAATCGTAAAAGTGGACAAGGAAAATAATCAGCTTTACATATCGGGAGGAGTTCCGGGGCGCAGAGGAACTTTGTTGGAAATTTATGGCTAAAACAATTTGCTAAGCAAATTGTTCGCCCGATAAAATTGAAAATTTTATTTAGGGATAAAAACATGGAAGTAAAAATATACAATCAAGAAGCAAAAGAAACCGGAAAAATAAAATTGCCGGAGGAAATTTTCGATTTGGATTGGAATGCCGACTTGATGCATCAGGTTGTTGTTTCTATGCAGGCGAACAAGAGAAGCCCTTGGGCGCACACCAAATTCAGAGGGGAAGTTTCTGGAACAGGAAAAAAGCCGTGGCCGCAAAAGGGCACGGGCCAGGCGAGGCACGGCTCCAAGAGGTCGCCCATCTGGGTGGGAGGCGGAGTGTCCCATGGGCCAAGAAAGGAAAAGGACTATTCAAAAAAAATAAACAAAAAAATGAAAAAGAAAGCGCTCTTCATCGCGCTGTCGCAGAAGTTGCGCGACCATGAGATTTTGTTTCTGGACAAAATAATTTTAAGCCAGCCGAAAACAAAAGAAGCGAATATTATAATAAAAAATCTTTCTGGTATAAAGAATTTTGAAAAATTAGCGGGCAAAAAGAAAAACCGAGCCATCATAGCGTTGCCGAAAAAAGACAGCGATATAGAGCGCGGCTTCCGCAACATCCCCGGCATGCAAATTTCCCGATTTAGCGACCTCAACGCTCTAACTCTGGCGAACTACAAATATCTCATCATTGCCGAGCCGAAAGAGGTGCTTAAGATTTAAAACTGTTGCCTTTTTGGGCTGGTTTGGTTAATATGTTTACATGAAGAAAGAAGAAAAAATTTATTCATATCAAATCAACCTTGTTCCAGAGAAGGAGGGCGGATACACGGTTTTAGTTCCCTTATTGCCGGGCTGTATTTCCTATGGCAAAACAGTCGAGGAGGCGACAAAAAATGCCAAGGAGGCGATTGAACTTCATTTAGAAAACTTGATTGCCCACAAGCAATCTGTTCCCCGTGAGGATGAAAAATTTCCTGTTTTTAACGCTTTGATCCAGATTATTCCTTCTCATGCCAGATAAATTGCCATCGCTAAAGGCAAAAGAGGTCATACGGATTTTTGAAAAATCTGGCTTTAAAAAGTGGCGCCAAAAAGGCAGCCATTTAACTTTATACAGAGAATTTGATAATAAGGCGCTGACAATTCCCGCGCATTTTTCGAAATCGGTCCCCAAAGGGACATTGCGGGCAATTATCAAACAAGCCGGGCTAAGTGTTGAAGAATTTAATTCATTGAGAAAATAATCTGCAAATGACTCTTAAAAAATTATTTTTTATTTTTATTGTTGCTGGATTTTTAGCGCTTCCGGTTTTTGGACTTGCACAAACCGCGCCAGTGGGCGGGCAAGCGCAAAATAAAATAACTTTAACCCTTTTTCACGGCGAGGAATGCCCGCACTGCATCGCCGAAAGGGCGTTTTTAAACGACTTAAAAAAAGAAATGCCGGATTTGGAAGTCGTTGAATACGAAGTTTGGCACAACGAGGCGAACAGAAAATTATTTCAAGACGCGCTAAATAAATTCGGCGTTGAAACCCCCGGCGTGCCGTTCACTATTGTGGGAGAAAAATTTTTGGTTGGCTTTGATAATACCGATAACTACGGCCAAAAAATAAGGCAGATGGTAATTGACGCGCGCGCGGGGAACAGCCATCAGCCATCAGCTATCAGCCTGCCCGAAAGCAAGGCGGGCAATCAGCCAACTATAAAACTTCCGCTTCTCGGCGAAGTTAACATTAAGCAATTTTCTATTCCTTTTCTTGCTGTCGTCATCGGCACTTTGGACGGCTTCAACCCCTGCTCCATGTGGGCACTCATCACGATGATTACTTTGATTCTCGCCGTCGGTGACAGAAAAAAACTTTGGATTGTCGGCTGGACTTTTATTCTCGTTTCCGGTCTTTCATATTTTCTCTTCATGGCCGCTTGGCTTAACGCTTTCGTTTTTCTTGGATTCATCTCAATCATTAGAATAATAATCGGACTCATTGCCATCGTCAGCGGCATCGCGGCTCTCAATGATTTTATCGCGAAAAAATACAATGTCTGCCTGATAGGAAATCTTGAACAGCAAAGAAAAATATCAGAGAAGTTTAATAAAATTTTGAACAAAAACTGGTGGGCGATTATCGCCGGCGTGGCGGGCATCGCCTTCTCCGTCAATTTGGTGGAACTGATGTGCTCCATCGGCTTTCCGGTGATTTTCACCCAAGCGCTGGCTTTGCAAAACACGGCCTTCCTGCAAAAATATTTTTACATAATTATCTACGTTTTCTTTTACATGCTTCTCAATATTATTGTCTTGCTGGTGGCGGGCTTCTCGTCAAAGTTTTTCATCATCAACGAAAAATACACGAAATATTCCCATCTCATCGCCGGCCTCATGATGCTCGTCCTCGGCCTCATTTTCATAATCAAACCGGAACTCCTGGCGATTAGGTAAAAATTAGTTATCCACACATACTTGCAAAATCTCTAAAAAAAAACGACTTACATGATAATCTAATAATCATATGAAGAAATTTAAAAAACTTTTGATTATTGGCGTTTTAATGGCTGTTTTAATCGCGCCAAATGTTTCTTTTGCGGCTCTCACACAGAATCAGATTAATGCGATTACCAGTCTGCTCCAATCTTTTGGCGCAGACCAAACAACAATAAACAATGTCCAAACTGCTCTTACGGGCGCGCCAACTTCTCCAACACCAGCAGCATGGTGCCATGACTTTAATGTGAATTTAAAATCCGGCGATACTAGCGAAGAAGTTTCTGCGCTCCACACAGCTTTAAGTAAAGAAGGATTTGGTATTGGGAACTATGAACAATCAGTAAAAGATTTCAGCGAAGGTACTGCTTCAGCTGTTTCCGGCTTTCAACAAAAATACAAAGACGAAATCTTGACACCGCTTGGCCTTCGGTTCGGAACCGGTTATGTCGGCGCCTCCACTAGAATGAAATTGAATTCGCTTTACGGGTGCGGAGTGGTTCCTCCTCCCGCCTCGGTTACCTTAACTGGCGTCACGCCGACATCCGGACCGGTGGGAACAAAGATAAAACTTACCGGATGCGGGCCGGACAGCGCGCTTGGGTACAACCTGATATACACGGGTCCAAAGAACGGAACCGATAATATAGATGTTGTTTCGTTGGGCGGCGGATGCGGATATATGTTGTTTGATGTGCCGGCAGATTTTCCCGCGGGCTCATACAAGCTCTCGGTGAAAAATAATTCAACGGGGCAGGTAAGCGCGAATAGTTTGGCGTTTACAATTACCAGTTCCGCTGGTTCTCCCTCCATCACCGTGCTTTCGCCGAATGGCGGGGAAGTGTGGGAGGCAGGAAAGATGTATCCAATTAAATGGACTAACACAACCCAAAAAAATGTAGGGATAGAGGTAATGGGGAATAGAGGAAACGACAATACAGCATTCGGTGTTTTCCCCCCATCACAAACATCTTATAATTTTACAGTTCCTTCTTCATGGCAAACAGGTTCTGACTTTAAGGTGATAATTAATACTTATGACGGCGTTACTGCAGATACTAGCGACGCGCCCTTCAGCATTGTGGCGGCGGGAACTGATAGCGGTCTTATGATTTCTGCGCCAAGTCAGCCGTCGGCAACTCTGGCGGTTGCGGGTGCAACGGTGCCGTTTACAAAAATAACTCTTATTGCCAGTTCAAATGACGTAACTGTCAATGGTATAATTGTTGACAGAACAGGACTTACGAATGACGCGGCCTTTGCCAGTATTTTTCTCCTGGACGAAAACGGAGGCGTTACCAGTGGCGCAAACATTTTTGATTCCAACCATCGGGCAACTCTTGTTCCTCTTAATGAATATAAAAACGCTTTCGTTGTAAAAGCGGGCCAATCAAGAACATTAACCGTCGCCGGTCTTATGACATCTAATCTTGCTCCTTACGCCGGTCAGGTCGCCTATCTATCGGTTATGGGAATCAATGCTTCAGTAACACCGACAGGGTCTCTCCCTATCACTGGCACAGGGCAGACAATCAATGCCTCGCTTACTATCGGTAGCGTGACAATGAATCGTGGCGCATTGGACCCGGCCAGCAATGTGGTCAAGAACATCGGCACAACCGGCTATACTTTCTCATCAATAAAAGTTACAGCCGGTTCAGTTGAAAAAGTTCGGGTAAAATCAATTATATGGAATCAGTCAGGTTCAGCCGTGGCATCGGATCTAGCGAATGTCAAGACCTATGTTGGCGGCACGGCCTACGACGCAGTTGTTTCGTCCGACGGGAAGTATTACACGTCAACTTTTGGCGACGGCATTGTTGTTGGCATCGGGAACAGCATCGAAATTTCCATTAAGGGAGATATAGCGGGAGGATCTGGAAGGACCATTGACTTTGATATCAACAAGAACACAGACCTCTATATCACAGGAGAAACTTACGGCTATGGAATTGGGGCTCCGACAACCGGCACACCCGGGCTATTCGGTTCAACCCAGCCGTGGTATAACGCTTCAGTTGTGGCAGTGGGGGAGACAACTACCCCTGCTTCCTCCGAAACCACTATTTCTTGCTCCGGTTCCGGTTATACTTACACGGCTTATGGCAAAAAAGACACTGCCGGAAATTATCAAACAAAAGGCGTGATGAGCGGAACATCCAGCTGTGATACTGGGTGGGTAAGTGGCACAAGCGCTACCTGCCCCGCGCAAAAATGGATTGGGCCAGTTGGCGGTATTTTTACTCCCGCTGTTAATGCCTCTGTTAGCGGTGGCGCTTTATATGTGAAGGGTTATGGTAATAATGGTGTCTCAATTTGCGCTGGTGATAAGAACTTCTCATTTAATTCAGATTTAAACCAAATGGCAAGCGTATTAGAATCCGTAAAGAGTGTTTTGAATCAAATTCTTGAATTGTTAAAGAAATAGAATTTTCTTGAAAGGATTGAAAAAATTGCTTTTTAAGGTATTATCAAGGTAATGTCCGGTTTTGATATTGAAATAATAAAGAAGAAAATATCAGAAATTGCTAAAAAATATGAGTTTTTACTTGTTATGCTTTACGGTTCCCATGCTAAGGGAATGGCAAAAAAGGAAAGTGACGTGGATATCGCCGTTCTTGGCAAGAAACAATTTTCGTTTGACCAGCTTATTGATTTAAATAATGAATTTGCCGAAATTTTTGAAACTAATGAAATTGATGTAAAGTCATTGCATAATACTGATCCGTTGTTCCGTTATCAGGTTATGCGCGACGGTATTCTTATTTATGGAAGTAGTAGGGATTATAATTCTTTTAAGGCGTACGCTTTTCGCGATTATTATGACAGTCAAGATATTTTTAAACTAAAAGAATTAATTATAAAAAAACGGCTTCAAGGTGTAAATATTTGATTTGTAAATTAATAAGATGATTGACAAAGAATTTATAAAAGAAAAAATAAATTTGATTACCCGCGACCTTGAACGACTGGGCGATTTTTCCGACTTTACCATTAGCCAAATGGCCGAAGATTTTATAAAGTACTCCGCCCTAAAAAATATTCTAATGGAAGTTATAGGGAGAGCTATAGACATAAACGAGCATTTAATTTTTGAATTATCAGACAAAAAAACGGAAGCGCCAAAAACTTACAAGGAAATGTTTTTGCTGCTTGGCGAAATGAATGTTTTGCCGAAGGACTTCGCGAAAGATATTTCCAGAAGCGCCGGTTTCAGAAACGCCATAGTCCATGAATACAATAATTTGGACAAAAGCGATATTTACAAAAAAGTCGGGGATATCACAAACCAATATAAAAAATACTGCGATTTTATTCTAAAATACCTAGCTGTCTAAAAAACTTGACAAAAAATTTACTTCGTGTATAATGTAAGCAGTTCTTTAGAAACCTGCCTTTGGCGGGAAAATACCAAATTTTAAGGAGAAAACTGCCATGAAAAAACAGAACACCTACGATCCGCAGACAGCAAAGTTTATCGCGACAGTATGCCAGAATATGCCCGAATTACCGGGCGATGTGATGCAGGGATGGATTCAAAACCCGAAAGGACTCAAGAAGTTTCTCAAAGGCCTTTGTCCACCAGAAACTGCATCATCAAGATCAAGTTTCCCTGTCTGGAAAACCATCACCCTCGGCATTTACAAATCAGCCAATGAATACCGCGAAATGCTCAAAGCAAACGGATTCAAAATAGGCAACTGGGGCGACGACATTCTCGGAAAACCGGCTTTCACTGCAAGCCCTGAAGAAACAGAAGTGGAGCTGGTAAAAATGACCGTCGCGGAACTTGGGTTCAGGAATGGCGCGACTAGAAAAGAAATTTACGAAAGAGCCCTTGAACTCGAACTCAAACTCTGCCCGAATGAAGTCGGTCCCGCCTTGCGTTTGCAATATACAGACCAACCAATGAGTGAATGGATCTTGGTTGCGATGGAACCCATTGCTGACTCGGACGGCTACCTTGACGTGTTTGCTTCGGAACGGAGCAGTGATGGCTTATGGCTCCACGGCCTCGATGGCTCTCCTGACAACAGGTGTTCTGCGGGCAGCCAGTGGGTTTTCTCTCGCGGCAAGTAAACACTTGGGACCTTGGATTTTTAAACTCTGTTTAAATTCCTTGGTCCCTTTTATTTTTTAAAATTTTTGCTAAACTAAATTTGGATATTAGATTAATAAATGCCCGCGGTCACGGCTTCGGGCGATCGAATTCTGAAATCAATAAATCAGAGAACGGCATCGGGTACGCTTTATGCCGGAGTTGTTTATTGATTTCTAAAAAATAAAGAAACTTGGTACGCGGTATTAAGAGGAAAGACCCCGAATAAGATACAACCCTAAGAGTATTCAAAGGGTGGTGGCATAGGCGATATCGCACACAATGGCTCTATCTGGCAGAACTCGAACGGCAACCGCAACTACCCGTACCTCAACAAGGATGGCTCTAAGCGCAACCTGAACTTGAACTGGATTGACAACAGGTGGGACGATCATTGCCGTTTCGCGGCTCTCCGCAATCCC
>JBAZPC010000014.1:0-13877 GCA_041648395.1 Minisyncoccota bacterium
TTTTCGCGCCATTAGTGGCTTCGGCTCAGGCGACTTTGTTTGTTTCTCCGTCCAGCGGCGTTTACAAAGTCGGCGATATTTTTTCCGTTCTCGTCAATGTAAACAGCGGCGGGCAGGCAATCAACGCGGCTTCCGTTCAAATGAGTTTTGATAACGCGAAACTTGAGGTGACCGAAGTGGGATTTAGCCGTTCAATTTTTAATATCTGGACGGAAGAGCCGACTTTTTCCAACGCCGCCGGTTCCGTTCGTTTGTCGGGCGGCTTGCCCAATCCCGGATTTGTCGGCGCCTCGGGCGCGATTTTGAGAGTAAATTTCAAAGCGAAGACGACAGGTCAGGCGTCCGTTGTTCTGACTTCGGGCTCGGTGCTCGCCAACGACGGCAATGGCACGAATATTTTGGATAATTTTAAGGGAGGTTTATATAATATTATTTCTGCCGTTAAAGAAGGCGCTACTTTAGAAAAACCTCCGGCAACATCAACATCTATTCCGGCGGCCATAACGGGAGAAAAGCCGATAACCGCTCCGAATATCACCGAATGGTCGCGTTCTCTTCAGAGCGGGGATACGATAAATATAAAAGGCCTTGCCTATCCAAACGGAAGAATACTCCTTTTTGTCCAGAAAGGAACAAATGATCCAGCAATTGAAGAGAGGTTTGCCGGCGATGACGGCCGTTTCAATTATACTTTTTCAAAAACGGTTGAAGCCGGTTATTACAGGGTCTGGGCAAAAAATGTAACTGCCGAAGGAATTACTAGCGACCCTTCCGAGGTCGTCACCATAGAAGTTTCCCAGCCACTCTTTTTCAGAATCGGCACCGTTGCTCTTAACTATGTCTCCATTATTATCACGATCATCGCTCTTCTGATTTTAATGCTTCTCATTCTGGTGTGGAGTTGGTTGAGATTGAGAAACTGGCGCGAGCAGCACAAAAAAGAAATTACCCTCACGGAAGAAAATATCCACAAGGCGTTTGACTTGTTGAAAGAGGATATAGAAAAACAAATAAGATATTTGGAAAAAAGTCGCGCCAGTCGGGGGTTGAACAGCGAAGAAGAAAGAATTATAGAATATCTCAAAAGGGATTTGGATGACGCGGAAAAATTTCTACGAAAAGAAATAGACGACATTGAAACCTAATTTGGCCTAGAATAGTTTTACTATTGGAGGTCATGGATATTTATGGATATTTACGACAAAAAACTAAAAGACGAGAAGATTCTAGCGCTATCTCTTGAAAAACCTTCTCTTTTTGGAGCGCTCATTGACCGCTATCAAAAGCCGTTTTTTAGGGCGGCCTCCAAAATTGTCGGCCATAAGGAAGAGGCGGAAGATATTGTGCAGGAGGCGTTTACAAAAATTTATCTGAACGCCAAAAAATTCAAAGAAGTGGAGGGAGCCAGTTTCAAAAGTTGGGCTTATAAAATAGTCATCAACACTTCTTTCACCCATTACAAAAAAGTGAAAAGGGCGAGAGAAACGGCGAGTTACGACCACCCCGACTTTTACGAAGGGCTGGCGGATGACGGCGCGAGAGATATCGGTGAAGACCTTGACGCGAAAATTCTCATTTCCAAGACCTTGCCGAAGATGCCGGAACATTTTCAGGGAGTGCTGCAAAAATATTATCTGGAAGACAAGTCGCAAAAAGATATCGCCAATGAGGAGAATGTTTCCGTGGCGACCGTGAAAATGAGATTGTTCAGGGCCAAGAGGGAATTCAAAAAAGTATTATGTTTGGCATAAATATGGATTTAAAAAATAGAATAATGTTGCGGGTCTACGCCATCTGGTTTTTTAGAAAGATGACCAGTTTGTTCGCTTTGGAAATTTTTTCTTTTGTCGCTCTATTCGTTTATCTGGCGCACTGCGTTTCGCTCGGGCATATTGCTACCAATTTTTATTCATCCCTTAGGTCAATTAACGCGGCATCGGGTTTTGTCCTTACCGCTTTCAATTCCACAGAACTGCTTGTTAAGCTGACATTCATCGGCATGCTCACAGCATCCGTCTTTATGGCCAAAGATTTATTCAAAGTCGTCCTTCGTCCGACCAGAACTATTTAACCGTCTCTTTTATTTTTTTCACTATCTCTTGAGTGATTTTTGGGTTATCTTTGAGGAATTGGCGGGCGTTGTCGTATCCGCGACCGAGAGAAATTTTGTCATAAGAGTACGACGCGCCGGATTTCTTTATGACTTCGCATTTTTCACCGGTGTTCAAAATATCTCCTTCGTAGGAAATTCCTTCGGCGTACAAAATGTCAAACTCCGCCGTCCTGAACGGCGGGGCCACTTTATTTTTTACCACTTTGACATTAACGCGGTTGCCGATGACTTCCTCTCCTTTCTTGATTTTGGCGGCGCGGCGCACTTCAATTCTCACGGACGAGAAAAATTTCAGCGCCTTGCCTCCGGGGGTCGTTTCCGGATTGCCGAACATTATCCCTATTTGCATTCTTATTTGATTAATGAAGATGACGACGGTTTTTGATTTCGCCACAATGGAGGTGAGTTTTCTAAGCGCCTTGGCCATAAGCCGCGCCTGCAGTCCAACCTGCTGGGTTCCCATATCTCCTTCTATTTCCGCCTGCGGAGTTAAAGCCGCTACGGAATCAATTATTACCACGTCAATTTCTCCCGAGCGCACCAAACTCTCTAAAATATCCAGCGCCTGTTCTCCCGTGTCCGGCTGGGAAATAAGCAGGTCGTTTATTTTCACGCCGATTTTTTTCGCGTAATCGGGATCCAAGGCATGCTCGGCGTCAATGAAAGCGCAAATCCCTCCTTTTTTTTGGGCTTGGGCGATGATATGCAAAGCAAGGGTGGTTTTGCCGGATGATTCCGGGCCGAATAATTCAATCACTCTTCCCCGCGGCACGCCGTTAACTCCAAGGGCAATATCCAAACTCAACGAGCCGGTTGGAATGGCGTCAATGTTAACTTTTTTTACTTCGCCGAGTTTCATTATGGAACCCTCGCCGAATTTGGCTTGAATTTCGCTCAAGGCGTTTTCAATGCCGGTGTGCGTTTTTCTCTCTTCTTTTTCTTTTGGTTTTTTAAACATATTATTTTATTTTATTTCCCGCTTTGGATTCCGGATTTTTGTTCCAAATATTTAACCCTTGCCATTAAATCTCCAAATTCAAACATTAATTTATCAAATTCGTCACGATATACTACATTCTTCCTAATTTCTGACATATCCTTTCTAATTTCATGAAGCTGACCGTCAATATTATCAAAACGCTTGTCAACACCATCAAAGCGCTTGTTAACATCGTCAAAGCTCTTGTCAACGCCCGCCTTTTTTGCAGTTTCGTCAAATTTTTTCGCGGTCTCGTCAAATCCTCGCTGAACCATTAACGCAAGGTCTTCAATTGTAATTTTCTTTGCCATAACTTTAATTTTAAATTAGCTTATACTAATTATCAAGTTTTTTCTTTGGCGACAAAATTTACAAAATCGTTAATAAGTTTTATCGTAAATTGGGTCTTTACCATTAAAACCATTGGCATATCCCGCTTCAAGTGAATTAAAGTCATCATCGGTTTTTAGCTCGTAACTATCAGGTAATTCTAGTTTTACACCGGCATGAAAATTCTTTTTATCTTTAGAAATAGCGTAAAAATAATCTTTGCCTTGTAAGCTGCTAAAAATATCTGGTGGCAAAATTGATCCTAGAAAATTAATGGAAGACGGCAAAGCACCTTCGTGCGAATCTTGATAAATCTGGACTGCGTTTATTAAAGTTCTTATTTTTCCAACTCTGGCTTTATCTCTTTCCGCCGCTTGCATTATATTATTATTCAAGACAACATCATAAACAGGATCGGCTCCATCAAAACCGTTAATATAACCAGCTGAGATTGAATTGAAGTCTTTGTCATTTTTTAATATTGGCTGATTTTCTGCCTCTAATTTAATACCAAGGTGATAGGTAAGAGTTTTTCTGTCATAGGAATATGCATAGAGATATTTTTCATTTTCTACAATTTTTTTATCAGCTATAAACTTAGGGTATAATTCATTAAGAGATGCTGGTAGAACCCCATTTTGCTTAAAATAAAAATCCAAACTCATCTGTAGTTGATTTATATTACCAATCATATTAGCTTCAACAAATCTTTGTTTAACTATTTCTAGTTGTTTTCTCTGTTCCTCTGTTAGATTTTTTTCTTGCAGTTCTTTATTTTTGGCTTCTGAATTTTGACTGGTATTATTTTTTTGATTATAAAAATACCAAGACGTTCCACCAAGTACTAAAAACCCGACAATTATTAACACTATTGTTAATAATACTATACCCTTTTGATTTTTTAGTTGCATAGGTTTTTTAAACATATTTTTTTATTTTAATACGACTTCTCTTCTTATTTTTATTTCCCTGTTAAATTTATCTTTTGCCGACAATTCTATTATATTATACCCTTTTGCCAACAGCAAACTTTCCTTGAATAACCCATCCTGGCCGGCGAAAATTTGCCGGCCGTCCAAAGAGAGGAGAGAGACATTTTTCGCTTTACCCCTGATTTCAATATAAGAAGAAGAGACCGTTTCGCCGTCTTTTGGCGACTCAATGCTTATTTTTGGTCCCACCAAATAATCCCATGCCTTAAACAAGCCAAAAAAAGAAAACCCGCCGACAAGAACGGCGATAATCACGATTTTTGCCAAAAGCCGCATCCGCGAAGACATAATATTAGTATTCAGTATAAAGTATTTGGTACCAAGAAAAAGCTTGACTTTTTTATTTAAATATGCTATACAGATAAACAGAGATCCTTTGGGTCTAAAAGCTCTTTGATTTGATGGAGGTGTGCAGTGAAAAGTTATGGGAAAAATTGCGTTATTTTTGCGATGGTAAAAGGAATACTGAATCATGACAACTGTATTGCCATGATTCAGGAGAAAAACAAACCGGAACCCCGGCTATGGAAACTTGTTGGGGGGACGGCAGAAGATGGGGAATCCGTAATTACGACAGCAGCCAGGGAGGTAAAAGAAGAGATAGGTATTACGCTTTATCCTCTTTCTGAAAACAATATTGTTTACGAGGCAGAACTGAAAGGGAAACATGGCGTCCATGATTTTATTCTCGTTGAGGGGCGTTATCTCGCAGGGGAAATTAAACTCGGAGACGAAGTGGAAAGAGTTGCTTTCTTCACTCCCGCGCAAATAAGAGAGATGATAAAAAGAAAGCAGGTTATAAAAAGCCATGCCGATGCTCTGAGGGCATACCTCTAAAAATCCACAGTATTTTCTTTGTAATCGGCGGCATTATTATCATTGCCGCCGTTTTCTTTTATGAGCACCTCGCGGGGTTTGGCTCCTTCGCCGGCGCTGACGACGCCGCGTTCTTCCAGAATATCCAACAACCGCGCGGCGCGGGCGTAGCCGATTTTAAATCTTCTTTGCAAATACGAGGAAGACGCCTTGCCTGTTTTTATGACCATTTCACGCGCCTCTTCATAAAGTTCGTCATCCATCGGGGAATTGTCGTCAAAATCCAAACTGAATGAACCTTGGCCTTCGGACTTGGAAGCGGAACTTCCAATTGGAAGCGCAGCTTCTATGTCGTCAATTTCTTCCAAATCAACGTCTTTATATTGTTCGGCGAGATATTTCACCACTTTCTTAATTTCTTTTTCAGAAATGAACGGCCCTTGGATTCTTCTCGGTTTGGCGGTGTCGTTGGCCAGGTAAAGCATATCGCCGTTCCCCAAAAGTTTTTCCGCGCCGGACATATCCAGAATCGTGCGGGAATCAATTTGGGATGTTACTTGCAGAGCGATTCGCGACGGGATGTTCGCCTTGATTAAACCGGTGATGACCTCCACCGACGGCCTTTGCGTTGAAATTACAAGATGAATGCCGACGGCGCGCGACATCTGCGCCAGGCGCACAACCGCCGCCTCCATCTCTCGCGGATAGGTGGACATCAAGTCCGCCAACTCGTCTATTATTATCACGAGATAGGGCATGCCCTGCCCGCCATCGCTACGCTCAGGCGTTGCGGGCGGGGAATTGTACTCATTATTTTTTTCATGATATGAGCCGATGTCGCGCACTCCCGCCTTGAGTAAAATGTCATAACGTCTGTCCATTTCTTTCGCCGCCCATTTTAAAGTCATAATGGCTTTTTTCGCTTCGGTGATGACGGGCGTGAGAAGATGGGGAATTTTATTGTAAACGGTGAGCTCAACTCTTTTTGGGTCTATCATTATGAAGCGCAGGGATTCCGGAGAATTTCTGTAAAGAAGATTGGTGATGATGGAATGAATGCAGATTGATTTTCCCGCTCCGGTGGCGCCGGCAATGAGAAGATGGGGCATTTTGGAAAGATTGGAAAAAATAATTTTTCCGGAAACATCTTTACCTAGGGAAACAAGAAGCGGCTTGGACGACTTCTGATATCCTTCATCGGCAAGAAGGGTGGCGAGTCCGACAATCGTTTTCGCGCTGTTCGGTATTTCAATGCCGACCAATGATTTCCCGGGGATGGGCGCTTCTATTCTTATGGGGTGGGCGGCGAGGGCGAGGGATAAATCGTTTTGCAGCGCTATGATGCGGGAAAGCTTTATTCCTTCGGCGGGCTTCAAAGTATATTGGGTGACGGAAGGGCCGATATTTATTTCTCCCATTTCCACTTCAATGCCGAAGTTTTGCAAAGTTCTTTTAATGATATTTGAATTCGCTTTGATGTCTCCCGACGACGGCTTGCCTTTGTCTTCTTCCAACAATTCAAGCGGCGGGGGAACAAATCCGCCGACGCTTTTAATTCTTCTCGTTTCCAATTTTATTTCTTCCTGCTCTTCTTCTTTTTTGCTCTTTGCTGGCTTCATCTCTTCTATTTTTTCTTTAACTGACTCTATTGCTGAAGCGATAATAGATTGCTTTTCACCGACGCCCGGCGTCGGGACTTCTTTATCTTTTCTCTTTAATGAAATTGAAGTGTTTAGCATTATCAAAAGAGATATGACAAAAATTGCTGCTAATAAAATCAAACTAAGCCAAAAATCAAAAAGCTTAAGAAGAGGAAGAGAAATAACATATCCGATATACCCCCCTGTTTTTTCTCCGAATATCACATCGGTTGCGCCCAAACTGCTGAATAAAAAAAGAATCATACCCATTACAGTCGTTATTAAAAAGTGAGGACGGACAGAAGTGAGAAGCGAAAAACTGGCGAGAAAAAAAGCGGTCGGGACAAGAAAGAAGCCGGAGCCGAAAAGGAGGTCAAAAAATTTATAAATATAGTCGCCTAAAAATCCCGCTTTGCCGAAAGGGGCGAGAGTAAAAAGCAACGCCAGAGCAAGAGAAGTGATTGCCAAAATAGAGTGCTTCGTTTCATCTTTAAGGTTGTGATACCATCTGTTTTTTGCGATAAGGGCCGGTTTCTTATTTTTCTTTGATGACATGAAAATATTATAACATAATTTTAACCCTTGGCTTTTAATTTTTGACTTTTCTTTTTTGTCCGTTAGAATGGTTCTAATGGACATAACGGACAAAGACAAAATAATAACGGACAGAGTGAAAAAGCTTACAGAAGCGCTTTATAGAGTGACTGACCTTTATCCCGATAGAGAACCGCTTAAATGGGCGTTAAGGGAGTCGTCTTTAAGTATATATACCAATTTGATGTCTATTATGTCCGATAGAAATTTTAAGAATTTTGGCGGCATAACTAAGGATATTTCCAATATAATTAATACCCTTGATTTGGCTTCTCTCGGCGGCTTTATTTCAGATATCAATTTTGAGATTTTAAAAAGAGAATATTCATCTCTTAAATCAATGATAGACAGCCAAAAAGAACTTGTTTTGATAGAGCAAAAAATTGAGCTTGAACAGCCACAAAAGAAGATTGTTGCCGTGTCCGATAGGGTGTCCGATACAATGTCCGATAGAAAAAGTAAGATTATGGACATAATTAGTAAAGAGGGAAAAAAGACGATAAAAGAAATTCTGCCCATTTTTGACAATATCAGCGAAAAAAGCGTGCAAAGAGACCTTTTAGAGTTGGTAAAATCAGGAAAGCTGATTACAGAAGGGGAAAAACGCTGGAGGGCTTATTCTATAACCCAAATTTGACAATAAAACTCTTCTATTTTGTTACTTTTTATCCCCTTGTCTTTTTGGGGCAAAAAAGCTATATTTTGATAAGTATTATAGTTATCCACAAAGCATGTTTTGCATGAGCGACTAGAAAAACTATAATAATCAGTAAAGAACGCGGGAGCGATTTCGTTTGTTGTGTTGTCTGAATCCTTGCCCCTTAAAAAATGAATATTTACGCAGAAAACGAAAACTTTAATTCACAAATTGAAAAGTTGAAAGATTATCAGTTATCAGTAAACGCATAGAGTATTTGGCGATGTCGAAGCCAAGTTAAAAATCTATGCAGAAAAATTATTAGAAGAAAAATTTATGAGTACAAAATACACAAAGATTTTTTTTGTGGGTTTGATGGCAGCCGTCATGATGGTGTCAGCATCATCAGCGTCCGCGGCAGCTTTAACGCAGTCACAAGTTGATGCAATCATCACGATGATCCAATCATTCGGAGCTGATGCAACAACAGTAGCTAACGTTCGAGCTTCTCTTACAGGCGGAACAGTCACAATACCCTCAACAACAGGCATCGTCCTTTCGGGCAGTTTAAAAATGGGCGATAACAGCGAGAGTGTTAAGAATCTTCAAATCATTCTTAACAAAGACGCGGCAACGCAAGTTGCGTCAACGGGAGCCGGCTCGCCGGGAAATGAATCAACTTATTTTGGTTCATTGACAAAGGCGGCGGTTATCAAATTTCAGAACAAATATGCTTCTGAAGTTTTGACCCCAATCGGTCTTACCGCGGGAACAGGTTATGTCGGAGCCATGACAATAGCGAAATTAAACGCTGTTGCCGGAGGCACGACAACAACCGGCGGAACAACTGGCGGAACAACAACAGTTCCTGCAGGAACAGGACTTACGATTTCTTCGGCGACCCAGCCGACAGCGACACTCGCGGTTCAAGGCGCGGCAAGAGTTCCTTTCACAAAAGTGACTCTTACAGCCGGGACTGACGGAGATGTTGTCGTAACTGGAATCAATGTTGAAAGAACAGGACTTGCGCAAGACGCGGTCCTTGCCGGAATTGTCCTTTTGGATGAAAACGGCCAGCAACTCGGCATTGCCAAGACCTTGGGCTCAAACCACCAGGCAACTGTTGGAGAAGCGTTCACGGTCAAGTCAGGTCAATCAAGAACAATGACAATCGCCGGAAACATGGCTGCGTCGCTTGCACTCTATGCCGGTCAGGTTGCGTATATTTCAGTCACTGGAGCAAACACGACAGCGACTGTTTCAGGTTCACTTCCGATAACAGGAGCAGGCCACACAATAAACGCCTCTCTTACAATCGGTTCGGCCACCAGCTTCATAAGAGGTCCGCTTGACCCGAATGGAGCGCAGACAAAGAATATCGGCACAACCGGTTACACTTTCTCGGCCGTGAAGTTCACAGCGGGTTCTGCTGAAAAGATTAGAGTAAAATCAATCAGATGGAATCAGTCGGGTTCAGCCGCTTCAGCGGATTTGGCAAACGTCAAGACCTATGTTGACGGCGTGGCCTACGACGCCACGGTTTCATCCGATGGAAAGTATTATTCTTCAATCTTCGGAGACGGAGTCGTCGTTGATAAAGGAGGTAGTATTGAAATCTCCATCAAGGGCGATGTTGCCGGCGGTTCTGCGAGGACGATTTCATTTGACCTTTACAAAACCACGGATCTCTACATCACCGGAGAAACATACGGATACGGCATCACTCCTCCTACATCAGGAACAACTGGACTTTTTGGAACAACAAATCCATGGTATAACGGTTCAGATGTGACGGTATCAAACGGAACAATCACGGTTTCCGCCGCGACATCAGTCGCCGCCGGAAACATTGCTGTGAGCTTATCAAACCAGGTCTTAGGAGGTTTTGATGTTGAGGTAAAAGGCGAGGCGATTTCAGTCGCCAGCACGATATTCTACATCAGCACCACTTCAGGAAGCGGCGCTGGTCTTTTGACCAACGTCTCGCTCTTTAACAGCAGCGGAGCGGCGGTAGCCGGTCCGGTTGATGCGGTTGCTTCGGGAATACTTAGTAGCACAGTTACCTTCACTGACACAATCACTTATCCGATTGGAAAGAACACTTATACCTTGAAAGGCAAGGTGGCTTCAACAATCGGCACAAACACCACCTATCAGGCGTCAACAACACCTTCAACTAATTGGAGCACCGTTACTGGTCAGGTAACTGGAAACTCAATCACCCCATCGCCTTCCAGCGCCGTCAGCGGAAACATTATGACGGTCAAGGCGGCGGCGGCTTCGGTTAACGTTTCCGGAGCGCCAGCGGCGCAGCAAGTAGTGGCGGGCAAAACTAATTTCACTTTTGCCAACATTCAGATTGACGTCACGGCCTCCGGTGAAGATATCAAATTCAGCACAATGCCGTTGTTCTACACATATGATGGCGTTGTCGATTATCTTACCGGTTGTCAATTGTATGACGGTTCAACGGCTTTGAACTCCGGTTCAAACATTCCGAACTTGTCGGGAATAACGGCTGCCACAACCACCTTTACGCTTGACACCGGATTGACAGTTCCGAAAGGAACTCTCAAGACCGTCGCGCTCAAGTGTAATCTTTCCAGCTCAGCCACATCCAGCTCTTCTTATAAGTGGGGCGCGGACTATTCAGGATTTAGCGCCACAGGCCTAACATCCGGACAATCAGCGACACTCACAGGAACAAGAAGCGTTGGTCAGTTAATAACGGTTGGCACCGGAACATTGGTAGTCGCAGCCGATTCTTCAGCGCCTGCGTACACAATCGTGGCCGCGGGAACAAGCGGAGTTACTTTGAATCAATTAAAGTTCACCGCTACCAATGAGGCAATCACTTTGAACAGAGTCGCTCTCCAGCTTACAAATACCGCTTCAAGCACAGCGGCTGAATTAACCAGCGTGTACTTGTATGACGGTTCAGTATTGATTGGAACGACTTACTTCACGGGTTCTGCCACGACCACAACCATCATTCCGACAGTCACCACCGTTATTCCTAAGGACGGCAACAAGGTTCTTACCGTAAAAGGAGATATCGCGGGAATTGACATCAATACCGCCACATCTATTGAAGGATCTTTGGTTGCGGTTGACTGGGACGCGACGGCTCAAGCCGGAAGCACTTATGGAACAGGCGAGTCCGGGGTTGCCCGAACGGTATCAACCGGCTCGGACACGACGATTAGCGGCGCGAGAGTCTTTAAGTCCTACCCGGTGTTTGCCAAGACCTCAGTTGTGGTCAGCACATCCTTGGGCGTGGGCAACAAGACGGCTCAACCGCTCTACGAATTCAGCGTGACCGCCAGCCCTGCGAGCGGAAACGGCGTTGGAATTAATCAGTTCACATTCAGTCTTGCAACCTCAACCAATTCCGCAGTGTCTGGATCAACAACCGTTACAAACCTTAAACTGGTTGCTTATACCGACGCTACTTTCAGTACACCGGTATCATCGCACACCAGCAACGGCCAGAACGGTCAGCTTAATGCCACAATCGCTTCCTTGGCTGCGACAACAGCCACAACCACAGCGGTAACACCGGCAATCGTTCAGATTCCGGCCGGCTCAACTTATTACTTTAAGTTGACAGGAGATATCACTGTGGCAGCGGGAACAGGCACTTTCTCGGGGTCTATCTCAACGAGACTTCTTGGGGACTCCGCCTATCCTGCGGGCACGAACACATTGATGCAAACGATTGCCACAGTCACGGCCGTCGCGAACTTCAATGACGCTAAGTTGGTTTGGTCTCCAAACGGAACCACAACCGGAACCGTAGCTCAAGTTGACTGGACAAACGGATACGGAATTGCAACTTTGCCAGCGAGCGGTCTGTCTTCAACAGACATTTCCATCAAATAATCTAATCTTGTGAGTTAGATTACGGAAAACAAAAACCCCCTTTTCAGGGGGTTTTTGTTTTGCCCGCCTGCAACGCTTGCGCTAGCATTGCGGGCAGGCTATTATATTTCTATGTCTAAAAAAATTATTTTAGTTTTGGTAGTTTTGGTCTTAGCTCTCGGGGTCGGTTTTTATATTTATAAGAATTCAACTAGTCAAAACAGTAATGATAATCAAAATAATCAGCCAGAACAATTAAAACAAATACAACAATTAGAACATCCAAATTTAGACAAGCCGGTAAATATCACCGTCAATAATATGCCAGAAGACGCGCAAAAAATCGCCAGACAGAAAATTGCGGATTTTTCGGCGAAATTAAGGGATAGTAATGATTGGGTGGACGGCTGGCTGCAGTTGGCAATTTACAGAAAAATGATAGGCGATTACGAAGCGGCCAGGGATATTTGGAATTATGTCGCTTTGATTGCGCCGAAAAGCCCCACGCCGTTTAATAATCTCGGCGATTTGTATTTTCATTTCATGGTTGATTACAAAAAAGCGGAAGAAAATTTCTTAAAGGCGATAGAAATTGACCCCCATGCTCTTTATGTTTATCGGAATATTTATGAATTGTATCATTACGGACTCAAAGATGACGCTAAGGCAAAAGCGATTCTAGAAAAGGGGATTACCGCCAACCCGGGCGCGTCGCAGGACTTGAAATATTTATTGGATAATCTTTAATTCAATTTTAATGTTGAAAAATTTTTTAAAATTTTCTCTGGGAGCGGTCGCGATTATTGCGTTCGGGGTGGCTTTGTATTTCACCGCGAGTTATTACAAGGAGTGGAAAGATAAAAATGACACGGCTCAACAACAAAAACCTGATGAGATAATAATAACCGAACTCCCAAATGGCGAAAAACTGGTGGAAAATAAAACGGAGGGAGTGTCAGTAAAAATACCAAGTGGTTGGGATACTCAAAAACCATTAAGTTATCAAGAACCAATAATGGCTTTTAGTCAGCATTGTAAATTTGAGTCAGGAATTTTAGATGAAAAACTAACAATAGAAGAATTAAAAAAACGACTAGAAAAACCAGCAGATCCTATTGCTACAATAAAACTTCAAAAAATTGAATCGATGAATATAAACAATAAGCCAGCAGTGAAAAGAATACTTGATATTGCTGAAACGGGCTACATAGAGGAAATATATTTAATATTGTCAAAAATATATTGGTTTACTATATCTCCCTTAGAAATCAATCAAGAAGAAAATTGTTCAAAATATTTAAATACCATAGTTAATTCTTTCTCTTATGAAAAATAAAAAATATATTCTGATTTTCATTTTTTTATTTTCCTTTTTTATCGCTTTTGCAATAGCAGGATTGAAATTGCCATATGAGCAAAATAAAAGTTTAAATATCACACAAGGATACGATGGCGTTTCTCATCAAAAAACTGATTTTTATGCTTTAGATTTTGGGAAAGAATGTGGAGAAGCTTATGGATTACCTGTACTAGCATCTTATACTGGGAAAGTAATAACAGTAAGCGAAAATCATAAAGTCGGGGAAACAAAGAGTTATGGAAATTTTGTTTTAATAGATCACGGTAATAATATTTTATCTCGCTACGCACATTTAAAAAAAGTATTTGTTAAAGAAGGTGAAAATATAGTTCAAGGTCAACAAGTAGGAGAAATTGGTAATACTGGAACAATTATAACTTCTTGTATAGGAGAAACACGAGGCACTCATCTTCATTTTGCCATGTATCAAAAGCAAACAGACGGAACTTTTCTTGCCTACAAGCCGGAGCCGATTTCTGGGTTTAATAATCTTGTTGCCGGGATGACGCTGGCGTCTGATAATATTCTCGTTCAAAAAAGCCAACCCCAGGGGCT
>JBAZPC010000015.1:0-11490 GCA_041648395.1 Minisyncoccota bacterium
AAAAGACTAGAAAATCAACAAAGCTAGAATTACCACTAGCAATCTTAATGAATACTGAGCCAAAATGATTACAAGTAATACCCTCAACTTTATAGGTAAAAGTAAAACAATTATCTTTAAGAATCGGAACAACTCGTAATTCCTTTTTAGAGTTAATTTTGAAACTATTATCCGATGCAAACTTTTCTAAAATTGTCTTTATTACATTTGCCTTCGGTCTTTCCTCTGTAAGTATCCAGATATTTTTCATATGTTTATTTTATGAAGAAAGACAAATCTTTTTTGTAAATTTTCGCAAATTCTTTCAACTGCAAAACATCAAATCGTCTTTGGCCAGATTCTATTTTTGAAAGATAAGATTGAGTTTTTCCAAGTTTTTTTGAAGCCTCAACTTGCCCGAGACCAGATTCAAAACGCGCCTTTTTCAAGCGTTCAACGATTACATTATGGTCTTTTGTATAAATTGCTCTAGGCATTACTTAGTAAGTATAGTATTCCATTGTGTTATATTCCAAACTGCCATATAATGAAATCGGTGTGTCCGCTCATAGAATTTTATAAATTTATCAAACATATTATTTCAAAAAGTGATCAACTTGCTTTTTATAAATCGTTGCGAATTTCTTCATTTTTCTGCCGGACTTGGATTCGAACCAAGATGAATGGATTCAGAGTCCATTATCCTACCGTTAGATGATCCGGCAATAAATCTTATAAACTATCCATAATTATCCTACCATTAGCCTGCCCGGCCAGGGATGATCCGGCAATAAATTATAAATATATATCTTGCTGTTTTTTATAGCACATTTTTGCTAAAATTGGAAGTATGAAAACACTTGTCTTTATTGACGCCTCAAATCTCTTTGAGAGAAGCATAAAATTTATAGAAAAGTAAATGGGGTGGACATACGAAATATCCACTCCACGTTTAGTATCCGTATTATAGCAAAACGAGCTGACGAGTCAAGGTTATCCACAGCCATGAAAAATATCATAAAAATTATCTTTGTTTTGACGGTGGTGGCAACCCTGTTTTATTTCCGCGCGCCGATTGAGAATGAGATTAATAGTATTTTTTCTATTTCCCAAAAAATTGTTTTTCCTTGCCAGAATCCCATTTATTATTCTCTCGGCAATTTTGACACCAAATTCAATATCAGCAAAACAGAACTTCTTAACACCCTGAACGAGGCGGCCGCTATTTGGGAAAAACCCATAGGCAAAGATCTTTTCGCTTTTTCGGAAACAGGCGCGCTCAAGATAAATCTTGTTTATGATTACCGGCAGGAAGCAACCGACAGATTGAAATCGCTGGGCATCGTCATTAAAGACGACAGGTCCACTTACGACGAGCTCAAAGAGAAATATAATTCTTTCTCATCTGTTTATAATCAGAAAAAAACGGAATTCAATCAATTGGTGGCTGGTTATAATATTCAAAAAGACGCTTATGAGCGAGATGTAAAAAGTTGGAATAAACGGGGCGGGGCGCCAAAAGATACTTTTGAAAAGCTGGAACAAGAGAGGGAACAATTAAACGCCCTGATAGACCCAATAAATCAAAAACAGGCAGAATTGAACAATATCGCCAACGACATAAATATTATCGCGGGCGACCTGAATCAAATTGCCGCCAAGCTTGATTTGGTCGTGGATAATTACAATTACATCGGAGGAAGCACGGGAAAAGAGTTTGAAGAGGGGCTTTACGAAAGGGATGCGAACGGCGAGAGGATAACCATTTATCAGTTTGACAGCAGATTAAAACTTTTGCGGGTCTTAGCGCACGAGTTTGGCCACGCGCTCGGCTTGGAGCACACTGATAATCCGAATGATATAATGTATAAATTGAATGAAGGCTCAAATGAAAAACTCACCGCCAATGACTTGGCGCAACTGAAAGCCATGTGTAAGATAGAATGATATGAAGTATCTTTTGAAACTAATTTTTATTTTTGCGATTTTTTTGGCGGCGCACAGCGCTTCGGCCGCAACGAAAGTGGCGCCTTTGGAAATTTCCGGCTGGATTCCTTATTGGCGGGCGGCGACCGGCACACAGGAGGCGCTTTTACATCTTGATAAATTTACGGAAATAAATCCTTTCGGCTACACGATGAAAAACGACGGCGCACTCAACGACGCCATGAATATCGGCGAAGAGCCGTGGACGACGCTCATCGCCGAAGCGAAAAAGAAAAAAGTGCGCGTCATTCCCACAATTATGTGGAGCAACGGCGCGGCGATTCACAGCATCCTTAGCAATACAAAAAAAAGAATAGCGCTGGAAGACGAGATTGCCGCGCTTGTCAAAAAAAATAATTTTGACGGCATTGATATCGATTTTGAAGGCAAAAAAGCGGAAACGAAAAAATACTTCGCGACTTTTCTCAAGGGGCTTTACCAGCGCATGGGGAAGAAATGGCTAATGTGCACCATTGAGGCGCGCACTCCACTTGATTCCCGCTACGACACTATTCCCAAGGACATCCAATACGCGAACGACTTCGTTGCCATCAATAAATATTGCGACCGCGTGCGTTTTATGACATACGACCAGGGGAGCATAGACATTGTTTTGAATCGCGCCCGCATGGCGCCGTACATTCCGGTTGCCGACCTAGCATGGGTGGAAAAATCAATCATGCTTGCCTCAAAAACCATTTCTAAAAAGAAAATTTCCATCGGCGTGGCGACCTATGGCTACGAATACGAAGTGACAAAACTTTCCAAATACGGCTACCGCTATGATTTGCAATGGGCGCTTAATCCGAAATACGCGCTGGATTTGGCAGCGTCGCTCGGCATAACTCCAAAAAGGAACGGAGCGAACGAAATCAGTTTTATGTACAAGCCGACAACCACGGCGTTATCAAACGAAACAAAAGCGGTAAATAACGGAACGGACGGCATGCAAGCGCTTCCAACTTCAACCACGGCGGTAAACCTTCCCGACGGCAGTTTAAATTATCCAGTCAACATCGTTTGGTGGAGTGACGCGCAGGCAATCAAAGATAAAATTGATTTGGCGAAAAAACTTGGCGTGCGAGGCGTGGCCATCTTTAAAATAGACGGCGGCGCCGACCCAGCAATGTGGAGTGTGTTGCCTTGATTTGCAGCGCACTTGTGCTAATCTATATTTAGTTTTATCGAGTTAGGACGAGTGGTCATCGCCTAATAGATAGACATTTATTAGGCGAATAGCGAATAAAATGGATTACAACAGAGATAATCGCCCGAAACCGTCTTTGACTGACGTTTCCGCCCTTGGCATCAAGTGCGCGAAGTGCGAAACAGCCATTGACAAGCTTCCGTTCAGTCCGACAAAAAAGGAGGATGGATCATTCGGGACAATTTATTGCTACGAATGCAATAAAGGAAGGCCGAAGAAGAGCAACTTTAGAAGGAATTTCTAATCCTTCAACAAGTTCAGGATAAATCTAGAAATCCGACTTTTCTGCAAACCGCTTCCATAGTTATGGAGGCGTTTTGTTTTGCTTTTATGGCGCCGTCTTTGAGAATTGATTTTACTTGCTTGGGATTTTTTTCTAACTCTTTATATTTTTTCTGCAATGGCGCAAGACCTTCAATAATAACTTCTGCTAAATCCTTTTTGAAATTGGCGTATCCTTTGCCTTTGTAATCTTTTTCTATTTCTTTAATTTGTTTGCCAGAAAATAAACTATAGATAGTGAGCAGGTTGGAAATGGCTGGTTTTTTCTTTTCGTCAAATTTAATTTCTTTGCCCGAGTCAGTGACGGCGGTTTTCATTTTTTTTCTAATAGCTTCGGGTGTGTCAAGTAATGAAATGAAAGATTCCGGTTTGTGCGATTTTGACATTTTTTTCTTTGGGTCTTGCAGAGACAAAATTTTTGATTCTTTTTGCAAAATAGTTTTCGGTTCGGGAAAAACTTTTCCAAATCTGGTGTTGAAACGGCGAGCAATTTCTCTCGCCAATTCAATGTGTGGCGCCTGGTCTTTGCCGACTGGCACGTGCGTGGCTTTGTAAATTAGAATGTCGGCGGCTTGCAAAACGGGGTAGGCGAGCAGGCCGAGGTTGTTGTTTTTCGGATGCTCGGCGCGCATTTCTTTGTAAGTCGGATTCAATTCCAGCATGGAAACGGGTGTTATCATAGAAAAAATATTCGCCAATTCTGCATGCTCGCCAATATGAGATTGAATGAAAATAGTTGTTTTGTTCGGGTCAATGCCGGCGGCAAGATAAGTGTTCGCGAGAATAAGAGAATTTTCAGCAAGATTTTTGCTGTCTTCAAGCGTGGTGAGCGCGTGCAAATCGGCAATCATTAAGAACAACCTGTCAGCTTCGTTCTGCAGTTTTAATAATTCCGGAATGACGCCTAAGTAGTGCCCGATATGCAGCACCCCCGTCGGCCTCATCCCAGTCAAAATAATTTTTTCTTGCGATTCTTGCATTTTTTAATTCTATCACAAATTAGCTATAATGGAAAAATGAGCATAGTAAACCTACCACAACCAATCAAAGATTTAGGAAAAGCGACATTATCAAAAGTAGCCGACAAATTTATTGATTTTGTTATTACAAAATATACTGGCAAATCAATAAAAGTTTTTGAAGCAGAGGGTGATATTGAAGCCGATAAGATTAAAACAAGCTGGGAAGTTTTGGAAAAACCTTTTTGGCTTCAGGCTGAGGCGACAAAGATGAATAGACAATATTCAAATCTAGGAAATACGCTAATGAAGTCCACTTCGCTAATTATTACCGCAGAAAATAAAATTAAAGACGATAACGATGTCTTTTGGGTTTTTCTTGAACACTCAAAAGAAATTTCTAATGAACAAATGCAAGGACTGATTGCTAAGATTATTGCTGGTGAGTATAACACCCCTAGCGCTTATTCAATGAGTACTTTACAAATAATAAAAATGCTTGGGAAAAACGAGCTAGAATTATTTGAAAATATTTGTAGCTTATTACTCAATAACGAATGGATTCCAATAGAACTTTTTGTGTTAGGAGATAATGTAAAAGAGTTAATGAATAAGATCAATATAGATTTTGAAAGTTTGCAAACATTACAAAGTTTAGGTTTATTTTTATCAAACGAAATGACAAAATCAATAGAAAATCTAGAAAAGAAAGACTATATCATCCAGTATTACGATAAACAACTTGTTTTTAATTCAGAAAATAATAATTTCAAAAAAATCATATTGCCAGAATCTTATGTGTTATCAACCGTCGGCAAGCAAATATTAAAACATTTAAATCCTAAATATATTGAAGATTATTTCACTTGGCTAAAACTAAATTACAAAGTGCCTAATTACAAACTTTTGAACAATACATCTAAAATATAACGGTTGTCGTTTATCAAAAATTGAAGTCCGTCTTCGGTTTTTATGCTAAAATTAATCTATGGCAAATGTTCAGCATTACATTTTTGTTGATGAATCAGGCGATCCGGGAAAACCTTTTGGAGTTGATGTGATGGGGAATAAAATTCCAACTGGATCAAGCTTGTTTTATATTCTCACGGCAGTTTATCTTGATTCCACAAAATTGTTTGCACTAGAGAATGAAATTATGGAAATTCGCCGTAAGTATGGGTTCAGGAGTGAAATAAAATCCACTATTATTCCACTTGAAATGTATAAGGATTTACTTGGAATTATAAATAAAATCGGGGTTCCTATTTACTATAGATTGGTAGATAAAAGAAAATACAAAGGTAAATTTGCAACAGCTGGCCATGCAAAGCTTCATAATATTTTTGACGATTATAATTTGTCAAAACTTGTTTTGTTTGCAACTAAAAAACAAAATCTCGCCGAGGCGGAAGTTGTGATAGATCGAGCCGACAGAAGAATGTATAACGGGGACTATTTCAGCAGTTTTGATGAATATTTATTTGAGCGAGTGAATACCAAAACAATTCAGCGTATAAAACATGTTACCCACGTAAACTCAGAATATGTAAATGCAATGCAATTATCTGACTTAGTAAGCGGGGCAATTAAGGATTATTTTACTGGTAAAAATAAGGACTTAAAAAAAGTGATTGATAAGAAATATCTTTATAAAATATGGTAAAAACCAAAAGAGCGGGCCCTAGACCTAGGACACGCACTTTTGATAACAAACTCGAAAGTTAGCGTTTGTTTGCCCCTTGCGGGGCGAGGCCGAAGCCACTTATGCTCCTATATTATACTTTTTACCCCAAAAAGTCAATTGCTGTGGACAAACAAAATTATTCTTTTTATACCTCTATTAGCACTGTTAAAACCATCGGCCTCCTTTTTGTTTTTTGGAACAGGAATTTGGCGACGTTTTCGCGGAGGAGATTTTTAACATAGTCCATGTTGATGGGATGCATTTTGCCGGTGGCGTCTTCAATGGTGCGTCTGATGAGATAGCGGACATTTTTGAGCAAGTCCTGCGACTCGCGCAGATAAATGAACCCGCGGGAAATGATATCCGGCGAATTGCGCACCTTGCCCGTCTGGGAATCAATGGCGGCGATGATGACGAAAATTCCGTCTTGCGCCAGCGCCTGCCTGTCGCGCATAACCACTTCCTGCACGTCGCCCACGCCCAATCCGTCCACCATCACCAGATTTGCCGGCGCTGTTTCTTTTAGTGTGTGAATTTTATCTTTTGTCGCTTCAATGATGGAGCCGTTGCTTATTGGAATTGCGATATTTTCTCTCGGTATGCCGATACTTTCCGCCAGGTCGGCGTTTGTCTTGAGCATAAAGTAATAGCCGTGAATAGGAATGAGAAATTTCGGCCGGAGCATTTTCACCATCAGCTTAAGCTCCTCTTGGTAAGCGTGACCCGAGGCGTGGACATCCGCCACTTTGTAATGGATTATTTTCGCTCCTTGGCGCGCCATGTTGTCTTTGAGATTTTGAATACTTCTTTCATTCCCCGGGATGACAGAAGAAGACAAAATAAGAGTGTCGTCTTTTTGAATTTTGATGTATTTGTGCCGACGAGTGGCGATGCGCATAAGGGCCGCGTTTTCCTCGCCTTGGGCGCCGGTGCAAATGGCGACAATCCTATTCGGCGGATAATCGTTTATTTTGTCAGAGGTGATGATTGTGTTGGGCTTTGGTTTAAAAAAGCCGAGTTCTTTGGCAATTTCCACGTTTGATTTCATGCTGTAGCCGTCAATGACCACTTTGCGGTCAAGGCGTTCGGCGATTTTTATTATTTCAATAATGCGTTCAAGCAGAGAGGAAAAAGTTCCGGTGATGACACGGCCTTTCGCCTCTGTGATTATTTTTTCCAAATTTTTATGCACTGTCGCTTCGGGAACGGAAAAGCCGGGCGCCTCGGCGTTGGTGCTTTCCATAAGAAGCGCCAGATTTTTTTCTTTGCCTATTTTCATGTATTCGTCTATGTGTGTGGGTTTGCCCTTGGCGTCCAATTCTATTTTAAAGTCGCCGGGATAAATGACATTGCCCAGCGGAGTTTCAATGATGGTGCCAATGGCGTCGGGGATGGTATGGGTGATGTCAAAAAAGCGCGCCTTCAACTGGCCGAGCTTGAGAACGCTGTCGGATTTTATTTCTTCAATATTGAGAGTGGGAGCGTGAGGAAATTCTTCCTGGCGTTTTTTAATCATGGCTTTGGTAAGCCGGGTGGTGTAGATGGTGGGCATGCCGAGGCGTTCCATAATGTAGGGAATGGCGCCGACATGGTCCAAGTGGCCGTGGCTGATGATAATTCCGCGAATCTTGCTTTTTCTCGCCTCCAGATATTTGGTGTTGGGAATTATAAAATCAATTCCCGGGGTTTCCTCGGTGGAAAATTCCAAACCGGCGTCAACAACAATAATATCGTTGCCGTATTCTATTACCGTCATATTCTTGCCGATTCCCTCAACTCCTCCAAGTGGAATGATGCGAACGGCAGACGGCTTATTTGCGGGCATAACTGGCCTTATAAAAGGAGCAGTTTGCCTACTTGTAGGCATCGCTCGCCTAGTGTGTTTTTGTATCATTTAATTTATTTAATAAGTTTTTGATGTGCGGCGTTCCGTATGAAAAACATGAATTATTTTTTTCGTTATTTTTAATTTCATAAAAGATTCTATAATTACCGATTCTGCGCCGCCAAATAGTATCCCCGCTTTCCAGTTTTTCAATGTCTCCCGCATAAGGATCAATAGGCAATTGCTCAATCGTAAAAATTATCCTTTCGGCGTCTTTTTTAGGAAATTTATCAAGTTCCTTGTAGACCTTTGGTCTAATTTTTAAACCCCAATTTATGCTTGAGTTCATCAATGGTCAAATAATTACCTTTCTTTAATTCTTCCCTTGATTTTTCCAGTATTTTTTTCTGTTTTACTGTAAGAGTGAATGTTTTTACAGATTTTATTCTCTTTTGCCACGCCAAAAAGTCCTCGTAAATATTGCGGGGAATGGCTATAAGGTCTTTATTTTTAGCTATTTCTTTAGGAATAGTGATTGTAGTCATGACTATATATTATCCACATCCTACACGATTCAAAAATAAAAGTCAAATTGCAAATGCCGAGGGCGGGACTTGAACCCGCAAGGGATTGCTCCCACAGCGTTCTGAACGCTGCGTGTCTGCCAATTTCACCACCTCGGCTATATCTGCTCGTATAAATTTTCTATTGTTAAAAGTTTGGCGTATTTTTCTGGATTGGTCAGAAAGTCCAAATTTTCCAATTCTGCCGGCAGTTTTTTTGGTTTTAATTTTATCGGTTCTTGAAGATTAGTAAAAGCGTTGTAATCGTTTTTAGCTTTATCACTAATCCAATTAAAAATAAGCAATTCTTTTTCTCCTGACGAATTTATTGTTCTTATGCTGAAGTCGGGGAGAATGACAACTTTATCGTTTTCTTTCGCGCTTATTAAATATGTTTGTTTTGCGTCAGGGTTTTGAGTTAAAAAAGAAGCATCGCCGGATAAAACTCCAAATAATTCCGGAAGTTTTGGCATATGATAATGGCCGGCCGTTTGAGATGACGGATGAAGCAGAGTCAAATCATAACGAAGTCCGTTTTTTGCGTCCACGCCGCGGCAAACGTCATATCCCTCTTTTTTTTCTAATTTTCCTTTTTCACAAAAATTTTCCATACTTTTCCTGTTACCAAATACCATTTATGCGCTTGGGAAAATCTTTCCGAAGGAATAGTGATGCTTTCCAGATTTTCTATGCCTTTCAGCGACTGGGGGGCGATGTAAATGAAATAAGGGGAGTAGAGGAAAACCGCCGGCACGTCTTTTTCTATCTCTTCCTGAAACTGGCCGTAAATTTCCTTTCTTTTTTCCTCGTCGGAAATAGCGCGCGCTTTTTCCAAAAACTTATCCACGGTGATGTTGGTATACATGGCGATGTTCAGCCCCGGATCGTTTCTTTGGGACGAATGCCAGAAGACGAACGGGTCGGGATCGCGCCCCACCACCTCGCCAAAGAGAAGGGCGTCGTATTTTCTCGGTCTGATGATGTTCTGGTTGAGGTCGCCGATTTCAAACACTTTCACTTCCACTCTGGCTCCGATTTTTTCCCACATTGATTTGACGAGTTCAGCCGCGGTTTTCAATTCCGGCACATTGGAGGTTGAAATGGAAAAATTCAAACGCAATGTCTCGCTTCTGGAAATTTTCTTCTCGTATACTCCGTCGCCACCGATTTTCCATCCGTTTTTTTCCAGAAGTTTTTTGGCGTCATCAACGGAAGAGGAAGTGTTTTTTGCTGGCAGGGCGCCGATGGTTCCCGGCGGGATGGGATAATCAAGCCGGGTGCCGAAGCCCTTCAGCGCCTCGTCAATTATTTTTTTCTTGTCAGTCGCCGTTTCAAGGGCCTGCCTCACTTCTTTTTGGGCGAAAATTTTCGCGCTGTTTTTGTTAAAAAAGACCCCAAATATTCTCGGCAGGGAGAATATTTTTATATTGCTGTCGCCCCTTTTTATCGCTTCCAGCGATTGGGGAGTGACGGCGCCTACCCCGTCTATTTCCCGGCTCCTGTAGGCATTCAGCAGTTTTTCTTCCGAAGGATAAAATTTTATGGAAATGTTATCCATAAAGGGAACGCCCAAAGCGAATTTTTTGTTTGCCTCAAGAGTGGCGGAAGAAATTATTCCGGAGGAATCGCGGCTCACGCTTTTTATTTTGTAAGGACCGGAACCGACTGGATTGATGTTTAAGCCGCTAAAGCTCATCAAATCCGAGGACGCTTCTTTCCAAAGATGCTTTGGGAGAATGCCTAAGGTGGTGCTTTCTAAAAACGGAGTGTATGGTTTTTCCAAAATAAATTTTAACGTTCTGTCGTCAATTTTTTGGGCAGTCACTCCCTCCCAGCCGGCTCTCTTCGCGCTTTTGAGCATCGGGTCTTTTGCCTGCTGGACGGTGAAAATAATATCGTCGCTTATTATCGGCTCTCCGTTGTGCCAGACAAGGTTCGGTTTGAGGGTGAAAGTATATTCCAGTCCGTCGTTTGATATTTCATATTTTTCGGCCAAATCCATTTCCAATCCGCCCTTGTTGTCCGGCCTCATCAATCCGGAATAAATCAAGGTCGCCATATCCCTGTCGGCGTCGGAGATGGCGAGAAGGGGATTGATGAATCGCGGCGTGCCGATTATCCCTTCCTTTAATGTCCCGCCCCTTTCGGGTATGATTACGGAAATTTTATTATTTGCCTGCCATAAAAAAAGCAGAATACTGCCGACAAAAATAGCCACGAGGGCTAAGAAAATTATCCTTTCCTTTTTGGGCAAGTGTTTCAGCACGTAAGCAATCTCCTGAGACGACGGAAGGTTAAGCCGTTCTTTTAAATTCATGTTTTATTTTATAAGAAGGGAAGCGATACTAAGCAACACGAACAGCGTGGCAAAAACCACAGTTGTTGTAAAAATTATTTTTTCAAAACCGCGCTTGGTGTGGTAAGAAGCGCCCCCTCCGCCGAAGGCCCCGCCCAAACCGCCGCCCCTCTGTTGCAACAAAATGGCGACAATCAAAACGACACTTACAACTATTTGCGCTATAGGTAAAATATTGGCCAAAATCTGCATTGTTTCCAATTATATGCCAAATTGAAGAAGTTGTCCACATCAATCCTTGCGGGGGGGGGCTTAAATGATAATCTATAAACATATGAAAAATATTAAAAATCTTTTTATTATCAGCTTGTTTTTGGGTATTTTGGTCGCAGGCGGAGGTTTTGCTTACCAGGTTCAAGCGGCAGGCCTGACTCAAAGCCAAGTTAATGCGATTATTTCCCTGCTTCAGTCGTTTGGCGCGGATCAGGCGACAATAAACAACGTCCAAACCGCTCTTTCTGGAACGCCAACAACGCCACCCCCAACGGCATGGTGCCATGATTTTAATGTTAATTTGAAAATTGGCGACAAAGGCGTAGAAGTCAATGACTTGAAAGTTGCTTTACAGAAGGAAGGTTTTGATGTATCTGTAAATTTTGTGGATGCAGCGAACGCTTCTTTTAATGAAAAGATTGCCTCCGCAGTTACC
>JBAZPC010000016.1:0-9151 GCA_041648395.1 Minisyncoccota bacterium
ATTATTATTCCTATCATCACTGCCTCCTTCTCGCCAATAGGCGAAAAACTTAGATTTTTTTATCTTTTTTCAGTTGTAAAACAACTGGATTTTTACTGCTCTAATTATAGCAGAGAGGGGAGTGGATGTCAATATGCGGTTAGGGAGAATCGAACTCCCGTCTCATCCTTGGCAAGGACGTGTTCTGCCACTAAACCATAACCGCGTGTAAAAAATTATACCATAAAATTGTTGCGCCCCGCACTAAATTTTGCCGATGCCGAGGGTGGGACTTGAACCCACAAGCTCTTTCAAGCGCTAGCTCCTAAAGCTAGTGTGTTTGCCATTTCACCACCTCGGCAAAATTAATGCGGGGTAAATCTGCCATTCTTGCCCCGTAGCTAAAGCAAAGCTTTATGCTTCGGGGTCGCCACCCCAGCGAAAAGCTACTTTGTCCGCCCACCAGGAGTCGAACCTGGAACCTTATCCTTAAGAGGGATCTGCTCTGCCAGTTGAGCTATGGGCGGAAAAATTTTTAATATTCTAAAAAATGCCCGAGGTGGGACTTGAACCCACATCCCTTGCGGGACACGATTTTAAGTCGTGCGCGTATGCCGATTCCGCCACTCGGGCACTTAAGGCCTGGGCGGGAATTGAACCCACGTATAAGGGTTTTGCAGACCCTTGCCTTACCACTTGGCTACCAGGCCGTTATTTATTTTCTTTTGATATCTCTTCTATTTTTCTTTCCAACTTTATTGCCTTATCTATTTCAAAATAAAACGACGGTAAAAATCTCATTTTCAGGCGCGGTTTTACGAAATCATACAAATCATTTTTCTTTCTCTTAAAAAAATCAACTGCCTCCTCTTCTTTCTCTTCTGGAAAAACGCTTACGAAAACTTCCGCTGACCGCAAATTGTCCGGCGTTTCCACGCGCATGACAGTCACCATCGCCTTGAAATCAATTTTTTCTTTTATAAAAGAACTCACAATGTCTCTTAGCAAATCATTATATCTTTCCTGCTTTCTGGCTTTATTCAGCATAGCATAAATTTAGCTTGTTTTTAAAGGAATTTCAAGAGCTTATTTTTTAGTGACGATTTCTATTTCGTCGCCTTTTAGAATTTCGATTTTGCTTTCTATTATTATGCCGAACATATCTCCTTTGTTTACTTCCGACACCTCTATTTTGTTATGCTGAAGGTTTGTTATTTTTCCTTCTCCTATGGCGAAGCTGTTTCGCTTAATTTTGACGTTGCCGTTCAGAATTATTTTTCCTTCCAAAACTTGCCCGCCGACAACTTGTTTATTTCTCGTAATACTGAATGTTTTCAAAATTTTCGCGACACCAGTGATTTCTTCTTTGAATATCAGCGCTTTTCTTTTTTCTATTTCATCTTTCAGCCATTCGCTCAAGCGGTAAATTATATCCGAGGTGTAAACTTTTACGTTTGTTCTTTCCATAATATCTTGGGCCGACGGATCCACACTCACATTAAAACCAAGAATCACGGGTTTTGTCGCGCCGGACACGAGTTTGGCGTCATCCTCGCTTATGATTCCGACTTCCTTTCTCAAAATATTCAAAATAATATCTTCGCTTTCCAGTTTTCTTATTTCTTTTTCAACGGCCTCAACGGAACCGCTCATGTCTGCTTTGATGATGATTGGAATTATTGTTTTGTTTTCTTCTTCCGTAATCAATGTTTCTAATTTTATTTCTTTCGGAATAAAACCGGCCACCTTTTCTTCTGCCTCTTTTTTGGAGTCGTAAGTTTTGAATTCCGCGCCCACCTGCGGAAGATTATTAAAACCGACAATTTTGATAGGGGAAGAGAAAGTCGCTTTTTCCAAGGCGCCGCCCTTGAAGTCCTCAAAAATTCTCACGGGCGCGATGGCTCCGCCTTGGGCGGATCCGGAAACGATAAACTGGCCCTTTTTTACGGCGCCGTTCAGAATAAGAAGAGTGGCGGAAATTCCACGCTTCGGTTCAAGATGTGATTCAATGACAACGCCGGAAGCGTTCTCATTTGAATCAGCTTTTAAGTTTTCCAAGTCGGCCATCAAAAGAATCATATCCAAAAGTTCATCCACGCCTTGTCCGGTTTTGGCGGAAATGTTTACACTCGGCACTTTACCTCCGTAGCTTTCCACGAAAATTTGGTTTTCCGCGAGCTGACCTTTCACTTGCTCCGTGTTCGCTTCTGGTTTGTCAATTTTATTTATGGCGACAACGAAAGGCGTATTTGTTTTTTCTATTGCCTTGTAGGCCTCCATGGTTTGCGGTTTTACGCCTTCTTCGGCGGCGACAACCAGGATGGCGATGTCCGCCGCCCTGGCTCCGCGGGAACGAATTTTTGAGAACGCCTCGTGGCCGGGAGTGTCAAGAAAAGTGATGCGTCTGTTTTTTGTTTCAACTTCGTAGGCGCCGACATGCTGGGTGATTCCGCCTTTTTCTTTTTCCACGACGTTTGCCTTCCTTATATAATCAAGGAGTTTTGATTTGCCATGGTCAATGTGACCCATCACCACGACGACAGGAGGACGAGATGCCAAATTGTCTGTTTTGTTTGTCATAAAAACTTGAAGTCATACTTATTGCCTTGCGTCGTCTATGGCCTGTTTTTCTTCTTCTGTCAGCGAATATTCCGATTGCCAATTTTTTACCGGCTTGGAATAAACCCTCACGTTTTCACGCGAATAGAAACAGGAAATAATCACGCCGTCTCCTTTTTCGTTCAAAAAAGCGATGGCGAAACTCTGGTTCGAGCCGGCGTCGCCGAAAGGGTTGAAGCGCACAACGCCAACATGCTGGATGCTTTGCTTGAGGCGCCTTTCAACCGTTTCCAGATATTTTGCCGTTTCGTCTTTTGATATATTCAGTTTCTTCAGTTCGTCGGTTAAATTATGCAAGACGCTTTCCAAGTCGTTTGCCTTCTTGCCGTTAAAAAATTTTCTCAATCTCAACTCAATCAAAAAAAGCCAAACTGCCAATCCAAGCGCGACAACAATTCCGATGGCATAGATGTAGTTGATAGACATAATTTGAAATTATACGCTCTTTAAGATTATAATGCAATTATGGGTGATGAAAAATATTACCTCCACATCGGGCGGGCGGGGGATTTGGCGGACGAAAGGGACAGAAAAGTTTATCGGCTTTTTGAAATGATTCCGGGAATTTTTACCTGGGCGACTTTTGCCGTTATCATTTTGTCGTCGTGGCTCGTGCCGGTTTGGGTCGCGTTTTTTATCATTGCCTTTGATCTCTACTGGCTGGTGAAAACAATTTATCTATCCTTCCATCTTCGCGCCAATTGGAAAAAAATAAGGCATCACATAGAACTGGACTGGCAGGAACGGCTCAAAAATTTGAAGCATGACAACATTTGGCAGATGGTGATATTGCCGTTCTATAAAGAAAGTTTTGAAGTTGTTTCCGGAGGAATAGAATCTTTGATTGAGGCGAAATGGCCAAAAGAAAAAATGATAGTCGTTCTTGGATACGAAGAGAGGGCGGGGGAGGAGGCGGAGGAAAAGGCCAAAACGACGCTCGAAAAATACAAAAGCAGGTTTGCGCATTTTATCATCGTCAAACATCCGAAGGACTTAGAAGGAGAAATTCCCGGCAAGGGTTCCAATCTGGCTTTTGCGGCAAAAGAGGCGAAAGAAAAAATCCTTGACGCAACTCCGCCAGCTGGCGGAATAAAATACGATGATGTTTTGGTTTCCGCTTTTGACATAGATACCCGCGCCTACCCGCAATATTTTTTGTGTTTGACTTGGCATTTTCTGACTTGCGAAAAGCCGTACCGTTCGTCGTTCCAGCCCGTGCCCGTTTACAACAACAACATCTGGGACGCGCCGGCGCCGTCACGCGTGGTGGCGACCTCTGGCACTTTCTGGCAAATGATCCAACAAGAGCGGCCGGAACGACTGGCGACTTTTTCCTCCCATTCTTTGAGTTTCAAAGCGCTTTACGAAATCGGCTATTGGCAAAAAAATATGGTGAACGAGGATTCGCGAATTTTCTGGAACGCCCTTCTTCATTATGACGGCGATTACGATGTGGTGCCAATGTCCTACCCTGTTTCCTTGGATGCGAATCTCGCGCCGACTTTTTGGCAGACGATGAAAAATGTTTACAAACAGCAGATGCGCTGGACCTACGGCTCGGCCGAGAACGCGGCATACTTGCTGTTCGGATTTTTAAAAAACAAAAAAATTCCGTTCAAGAAAAAAGCCCGCCTCATTTTTATGCAATTTGAAGGCGCGTGGTCTTTGGCGACGAACCCAATTATTATTTTCTTTCTTGGCTGGTTACCGCTCACGCTCGGCAGCGAAGCGTTTAACCAGACATTGCTTTCCTTCAATCTTCCGCGCATAACGAGGGATATTATGATTTTGGCGATGTTTGGCTTGGTGATGTCCGCCATTATTTCCATCAGCTTTCTGCCGAAAAGGCCGGAACAGCGGAAAAGGCACGAATATCTTTTTATGGTTTTACAATGGGTTTTGATTCCGTTCACAATCCCGATTTTCGGTGCCCTGCCGGGCGTGGACGCGCAAACGCGGCTGATGCTAGGGAAATATATCGGCTTCTGGGTAACGCCAAAACATCGCATTAATATTGACAAGAAGCTATAATTTGGTACAATAGAAAAATAATGAACATAGAATCTATGGAAAATCCAAACTTAGAAATAAAAAAATTCACGAAAGAAAACCCGTGCGAATGCGGGTATCCTAATGTTGTTGATCTTCATCAGGAAAATTGTATCCACTACGAAAAAGAGGGCAAGGAATTTGGTGATGCGGGAACAGAAGCTGAAGAAAAAAAACTTTCTGATGAAGAATACGCAAAAGAGCTTAAATCAAGAAGGCAGATTGTTGAAGATTTGCCAGCGGAGATAGAGGAACCAGAAGATTTATGGGCGAAAGAGGCGGAGGAAATGTTTAAAAAAGAGAAGAAAGAAGAAAAACCATTACCGCCCCTTCCAGAGAGATTACAAATTGCTGTTAATATCATAAATGATAAATTGAGAAGAAAAATATCTGCAGCGGCAGGCGGGGAAACAGCGGTTCGTATCAGTGGTGACTACGAAAGAAATTGGGTAGAGAAAAATCTCTTGCGGATTTTCAACGAAGTGGTAGAAGAAATTAGAATTCCTCAAGATCAGTATGAGATACTGAAAAGAGTAAAAGTTCCTAAATCTGCACAGGGTATTCTAGATAAATTTATACAAAATTGGTTGGAAGAAAGAAAAAACTCGAGTCTTTTTTAAATTTAAGTCATAGGGTATAATAATCTCATGAAGAAAATTGACGTCACGGCACCGGGGAAAAGGCCGGAACGGGGGCATTTGCATCCTCTCACCTTAGTCCAAAACAAAGCCATTGAAATTTTTTCCTCAATGGGGTTTGAGGTCGCCGAGGGGCCGGAAGTGGAAACCGAATATTATAATTTTGACGCCTTAAATATTCCTAAAAATCATCCCGCAAGAGACATGTGGGACACCTTTTGGCTAAAACAATCTGCCGACAGCAGATTGTTCGCCCGACCTAATTTGCCGCGCAAATCAGGTTTAGGGCAAAATTTACTGCTTCGCACTCACGCTTCGCCTGTACAGATTCGTTATATGGAGGCAAACCAACCTCCGTTTCGAATAATCGCGCCGGGCAGGACATTCAGATATGAAGCAACGGATGCCACGCATGAGGCGCAGTTCTATCAGCTGGAAGGATTGATGATTGGAAAAAATATCACTCTCGCGAATTTGAAAGCAGTGATGGAAGTTTTTTTTCAAAGATTTTTTGGCGGGAAAAATATCAAAGTGCGCCTGCGGCCGGGTTATTTTCCCTTTGTGGAGCCGGGTGTGGAGGTGGATATTTGGTTTAAAGGAAAGTGGATGGAGATTGCCGGCGCCGGCATGGTGCATCCGAAAGTTTTGGAAAACGTAAAAATAGACCCGCGCGAATGGCAGGGATTCGCTTTCGGCATGGGCATTGACCGCCTGGCGATGATTAAATACAAAATAGACGACATCAGATTATTTTACGGAAGCGATTTAAGATTTATAAAGCAGTTTTAGATTATGAAATCAAAAGAAAAAAATTACGCCTTTATAGATAGCCAGAATTTAAATCTAGGGGTTAAGAGCCAAGGATGGAATTTGAATTTTGCGCGCTTTAGAGTTTTTTTAAAAGATAAATATAAAGTTCAAAATGCTTTTTTATTTATCGGCTATGTTCCCGGAAATGAATCTTTGTATTTGTCATTGCAAAAAGCGGGATTTATTTGTATTTTTAGACCGACACTTGAAGTAAAAGAAAATGGAACAATAAAAATTAAGGGGAATGTTGACGCAGAGTTGGTTTTGCATACTATGATTGAATATCCTAATTATGACAAGGCAATCATTGTTTCCGGTGATGGTGACTTCTACTGCCTTATAGAATATCTTGCAGGGAAAGAAAAGATGTTAAAAATTATTGTGCCAAATAAAAAATATTCTTCTTTAATTAGAAGATTTAGTAATTATATTGTAAATATTCAGTTATTTAAAAATAAGCTAGAAAAACAAAAATGAGAGGCATTTCCTCGGCACAAAGCCTTTGGTAGTCCTCTCATCGTGATACTTATATAATATTAGGTAAAAAACAAAAAGTCAAGCAAGATTAAAAAGTGGATAAATAAATTGGTTAAAAAAGTCGTTTTTATAGGCAATTATAAAAATAAAAATATGCCAGAAGAAATAAAAAAATCGTATAATCCGTTTAAAATGTGGGGGAGCTGGATTGTTGGTATAATCGGTATGGTAGAAGGTTTTAATATTCTTGTTGGAAGAATATCGCCAGAAAATATAAATCAATATTTTTGGCAATCAGTTATAGGCGGATTTTTTATAGGTTTTTTAATCGGCTGGGGGATTCATTCTTTGTTCAGAAAATTAAGTAAATAAAAAAATGAAAGTTTCTTACAATTGGTTACAAATGTATTTTGACAAAAAACTGCCCAAGCCGGAGAAGGTGAGGGAGGTTTTGGAAATGCACGCGTTTGAAGTGGAACAGCTTTCAGCTATCAGCTATCAGCTATCAGAAAAAAATAAAAAAGCTAATAGCCGAAAGCTGAAAGCTAATGACTATGTCTTTGACATTTCCGTTTTGCCGAACAGGGCGCATGATTGCTTAAGTCATTTAGGGATTGCGAAAGAAATCGGGGCAATAATGAATTTGGCCGTGAAATCGCCTTTTTCCATCCCAGTCATAAAGGGAAAGGATTCCAAAAGGCTAATTTCACGGCCATTAGAAATTCAAGTTACCGAACCAAATTTGTGTAAAAGATACATTGGCAGAGTTGTTGAGGGTATAAAAGTCGGGCCATCGCCGAAGTGGCTGAAAGATAAATTGGAAGCGATCGGTCAAAAATCTATCAATAATATTGTTGATGCCACGAATTTTGTGATGTTTGAAACGGGTCAGCCACTTCACGCCTTCGACCTTGATAAGGTCTCAGGCGCAAATCTCAAATCTCAAATTTCAAATCTCAAAATTATAATAAGGAAGGCGAAGAAGGGAGAAAAGATAACCACTCTTGATAATCAAGAAATCGCGCTTGATGAAAGTGTCTTGATTATTGCGGACACAAAAGGACCGTTGGCTATTGCCGGTATTAAGGGTGGGAAGAAGGCGAAAGTTACAAGCGCCACAAAAAATATAATTTTGGAGGCGGCGAATTTTGACGCGACAAACACTCGTCTGACGTCCAGAAAAATCAGCCTGCCCGACGGCAAGGCGGGCCTGCGCACGGAATCGTCTTTGAGGTTTGAAAATGAAATAACGCCGGAGCTGGCGGAGAAGGCGATAGACAGAGTGACGGAAATAATTTTGCAAAGCGCGAAAGGGAAAGCGGGCCCCAAAGTTGATTTCTATCCAAAAAAACCGAATGGCTATAAAATCGGCTTGCATCCGAAGGATGTTTCTAGATTGCTCGGCGTTGAAATAAGCGAGAAAGAAATAATTGATATTTTAAGCCGGCTGGGATTCGGCGTTAAAAAAATAAATCCACTGAATAATGTTTTGAAAATGGCGAAAAGTTTAGTCGGCAAGCCGTACAAATTCGGCGCCAGCATCACTTATGACGCGCCGAATCATTTTGATTGTTCTTCTTTTGTCTCGCATTCCTTCGCGCATTCGGGAATACAAATTCCGAGAATGACGATTGATCAATATTTTTTCGGCAAGCCGGTGAAAACGAAAGACATAAAACCGGGCGATATTATTTTCTCAAATTCAAAAAACGGCAAAATACATTACGAGACAAAATTTGATAATCGCGTAGGCGGTTTTATTGGCGGGCTGAAAGAAAAAAAGGGCGTTGACCATTGCGGAATTTATCTTGGAAACGGGAAAATTATTCACGCTTCGCGATATAATACCGAAGGCGTCTTAATAGAAGATTTGAAAAAATCAAAGCAGTTTAAAAACATTATTGGCGTAAGAAGAATGATAACCCATAAAGACGATCTACTGCTTGCAACTGTGCCGGCGGAACGTTTGGATATTAGAATCAAAGAGGACTTAATTGAAGAAGTGGCGCGCGTTTATGGATACGAAAACATTCTGGCAAAACTGCCTGAAGAAATTATCATCCCCGCGCGAAGAAATGACAATGTTTTTTACGCCGATATTGTCAGAAATATTATGGCGGGCGCGGGATTTTCGGAGGTTTATAATTATTCTTTTGTGGACAAAGGCAACATTGCGCTTGCCAATCCTATAGCCAAAGATAAAGGATATTTGAGGACAAATTTGACGGACGGCCTCAACGCGAACATAAGGAGCAACGTGCCGTATTTCAAGGACATAAAAATTTTTGAAATCGGAAAAATTTTTTATGATGGAGTGGAAACCTTTTCTTTAGCGGCTGCCGGATTAAACACTAATTTTTTTGAAATGAAAGGCGTGGCGGAAACGCTTTTAGAAAAAATTGGCATAGACGATTACTACTTCCAAGATCATCCAGATAAAACGGCTGATATAAGAGTCGGCAATACCTCTCTCGGCGCAATTGATCACAATAGTTTTGAGATAAATTTTGAAATGCTGGTAAAAATGGCGGAGGAAGAGGTGGAATACAGGCCGATATCAAAATATCCGGCGGTGAAAA
>JBAZPC010000017.1:0-8035 GCA_041648395.1 Minisyncoccota bacterium
TAACAATATTATATTTAACAGCCAGCCAAATTCCAGAGTCCTTTGCGGAATACCAAAGGAAAATTTTACTTGAGGCGATAGGTGATCACCCGCTTATCAGCATTTCCCGAAAACCACTGGATTTTGGGACAAATGTGCTTCAAGTAGGTCCAAAATGTATGGATACAATTTATCGTGAAATGTTGCGAGGGGCAAAACTGGCCGAAACGCCCTATGTTGCCATCGCCGAAGATGACACTTTTTACCCCAAAGAACATTTTAATTTTTTTAGGCCGCCTTTGGACACTTTTGCTTATAATCAAAATCGTTTTTCTTTATTCACATGGGGAACCCCGACTTACAATTGGAGAAACAGGAAAAGCAACGCCTCGTTGATTGCTCCTAGAGAACTTTTAATTGAGGCGCTGGAAGAAAGATTTAAAAAGTATCCGGAAGCCATACCAGAAAGAATAGTGGGAGAATTGGGCAGGCCTATGGTAGAAAGAAATCTTGGGGTGACTCTTAGAAAATCCGTTGAAGTATTTTCCGAAGTTTCTGTTATTCAGGTTAATCATGATTATGGTTCAGACGACAGGGCAAGGCGCCACCGAAAAGCGCTGGGGCCGATCAAGGCCTACGACATGCCGCATTGGGGAAAGGCGGAGGATTTAATAAAACACATTATATAAAAATATGGGATTAAAAGAATATTTGCACACAACATATGTTTTGGAGAATGGACAATGTTTACCTATCCGCATAAGTGAGATTAACAGAAATTATATTCTAGAACTTCTGGCGAAATTTAATATGACCAAAGGGGCGGAAATTGGCGTTGGAGAAGGGAGATACTCGGAAGTGATGTTTAAAAAAATTCCTAATCTTGAACTTCTCTGTGTTGATATATGGGAAATTGGGGAGGATAAGGCAAACCTAAGGTTGGGGCAATCCAAAGTTGAAAGAAATTACAGACACGCCTTACAACGATTATCTCAGTTTAGTGAAGCAAAAATTATTAAAGGTAAGAGTATGGATATCGTGCGTGATATTCCTTATGAATCTTTGGACTTTGTTTACATTGATGCTAACCATCAATTTGATTTTGTAATGCAGGATATCTTTGAATGGTCAAAGAGAGTAAAAAAAGGAGGGTTAGTGGCTGGACACGATTATATTAGGACCAAAGGATTTGGGGTAATAGAAGCGGTTAATGCATATACGCAGGCACACGGGATCAACGAATTTTTTCTAACATCAGAGCCTTATTCAAGCTGGTTTTTTTGTAAATGATATGCAATATGAAAATTCAATTTGAAAGTTCAACCGCATGCAATGCAAAATGCGTCTTTTGTCCGCGATATAATATGACACGCCCAAAGGGAGAAATGACCGATGAGCTATTCCATAAAATAATCAAAGAAGGCAAGGAGATGGGAATAAAACTTTTCTCTCCGTTTTTAAACGGCGAACCGTTTGTCTTCCCCAAGATATATGAATGGCTTGATTATATGGAAAAAGAAGGAGTAATGGTTATTCTTTATACCAACGGGGAATTTCTGGACGCAGACAGATTGATTAAGTATCCAAACATCCGTTATGTCAATTGCAGTTTTAACGGAGCCACCAAGGAAACTTATGATAAAGTTATGCGCGGTCCAAATTTTGATAAAACAAGGGAAAATATAAAATATTTAATTTCCAAAGCCCCCTTTAGGGTAAAAGTATCAATGATAGTGACGGAGGAAAACGCCCATGAACAAAAGTTATTCAAAGAAATGTGGGGAAGGCATGCCAAGCTCGGCGGATATGCCAACTGGGCCGGAGCCATGCGCTCCGCCCTGGAAAAGAAAGGCAAAAGAAGGCCATGTTATCATTTACTTAATCATTTAACTATATTGTGGGACGGAAGAGTCAATTTGTGCTGTATGGATTATGACGGAAAAGTGATTTTGGGGGATTTAAACAAACAAAGCTTAAAAGAAGTTTTGAAGAACATTGAACCGTTGAGAGAACGCCATAAAAAACTGGATTTTGACATGCCGCTTTGCAAGGATTGCAATTTGAACACAATATAACATGAAATTTACCAAATATCATAAGCTTGGAGATTACCATTGGCGGATGTATGAGAAGAATAGATACTACCGAAGGCACGCTGACAGAATAAAAAAATGGATAGAAGAAAAAAATACTCTTGATGTTGGAGCTGGTGACGGGAAAATAACTCATCTTCTGGGTATAAAAGGGGTAGACAACGAACTGGAAGCGGTAAAATTAGCGGTAGAGAAAGGCGCGGATGTTGTTTTAGGCGATGCTTATCAATTGCCTTACAAAAACGAGGAATTTGATTCGGTGCTGATGGTGAATGTCGTAGAACACTTTAAATATCCACAAAAGGCCATCCAAGAAGCTAGAAGAGTTCTAAAAAAATATATTTATGTTGTTACACCACCAAAAGATTTGGTTCCAGGAAAAATGGATAGATTTCATTACCAAGAATGGACTTCGGAAGAATTAAAAGAATTAGTAGAGAAAGAAGGTTTTTTATTAGAAGGTAAAATACTTATTATTCCTGAAGAAAAGTGTATGTATGCTAAATTTAAAAAGATATGAAAATAAGTTTTAAAAAAGAATACACTACCCATATTCCCATACTCATAAAAGTCATCCAAATGAGCAAGGGGCCGATATTGGAGATTGGTTCGGGTTTGTTTTCCACCCCGCTGCTCCATTGGCTTTGCCATGAAAAAGGCAGAAAGCTTGTCACTTACGAAAATGTGCCCGATTATTTTAAATTTGCCAAGAGATTTCAAAGCAGAAATCACCGCATCCGCTTTGTTAAGGACTGGGAAGAAATAGATGCCAAAACCCATTGGGGAGTGGCGCTGATAGACCATGAGCCTGCCGCGCGACGCCGCGTAGATATTCTCAAGCTGAAAGACAAAGCCGATTATATTGTCATTCATGACACAGAAAGAGAAGACAAATATGAATTCCAAAAAATCTGGCCGCTTTTCAAATACCGTTATGATTGGAAGGGGTGCAAGCCGTGGACAACCGTGGTAAGTAATTTTAAAGATTTATCGAACTTATCTCGTTAGAAATAAAACACAAAATAACATGAGGATATTTTTAGATGTAGGCGCCTATACCGGAGATACCGCAAAAGCCGTATTAAGTAGTAAGCATTATTTTGATAAGATTTATTGCTTTGAACCGCAAATAGAATTATGCGAGATGATAAGAGAAATCAATAACAGCAAGATAACTGTTTGTGAGTACGGGTTATGGAATAAAACTTGCGGCAGCCGTTTATACTGGACGAACAGAAAAAATGGCGCGACTATCTATAAAAACAAGTTTATAAAAAAAGCAGATTCAGAAATAAAAAGTTTAGATGGCAAATTCGTAAAGGCAAGCGATTGGTTTCGTGATAATTTAAAATATGATGATTATGTTGTGATGAAGATAAATTGCGAGGGGGCGGAGTGCGATATATTGGATGACCTGTTTGAATCCGGGGAATATAAAAAGCTAAACGCCCTGATGGTTGATTTTGATGTTAGAAAAATACCCACTGAAACGCATCGAGAGCAGGAAATCAGGGAAAAGTTAAAAATGTATAAAATCCCGTCGCTCATTACTGTGGAGAAGGAAGATATCGCCAACCCTGATTTTAAAAAAGGAAAATGGACAAATTATTGGATGGATAAAATCTTATGAAAATATCTATCATCATACCGATTTTTAATAGCCACGAAGCCGTTGCGAGGCAAGTCAAATATTTTAACAAAATGAATTTGCCGGACGACACTGAATTTATTTTTGTTGACGATGGTAGTAACCCGCCTCTCAACATCGCCGATTATGATTTAAAAAATTTGCGGATTCACGCCACTAACGACAAGCGGCCATGGACCCAAGGTTTAGCCCGCAATGCCGGGGCAAAATTAGCCGCCGGAGAATATCTTTTTATGACAGACATAGACCACATTCTTTCAAAAGAAGCCATTGACGATGTTTATAAATTTAACGGTTCTAGAATGGTTTTTCCAAGATATCTCGGTGTTTTACTGCCAGACGGCGAATTAAGCGAAGACCTTTCTGTTTTAAAAGAATACGGAGCAGATATGAATAGATTAAAAACAAAAAGAGGTTTTTCTGTCGGCGTTCATGGGAATACTTTCGCCATAAAAAAATCAATTTTTGAGGAACTGGGAGGATATAATCAGAAACGCTGCACCTATGGCCATTATGCCGGTTACAGAAGAGGGGAAGATTGTTATTTTAACGCGGCTTGGAAAAAGTACGCTTTGGCGCGCGGGCTAACAAAGGGTTACGGCTCAAAAATTTTTGTTTTTCCCGTTGCAAGATTTAATGTAAATAGAGACAAAAATCCAAAGGGCTTGTTCCATAATTTAAGTTATGAAGAAACATCGCAGCCAATGAAAGAATAATAATATGAAAGCAAAAGAATTAAGCATTTTAATTCCCGCAAGGTCGGAAATGTTCCTCGCCAAAACGATTGAGGATATTTTGCAGCACATTGAAGCAGATACGGAGGTTATAGCCGTGATGGACGGGCTGTGGTCTCCTCCGGGAGTTCCCCAACACGAAAGAGTTAATGTAATTTATCTTCCAGAAAGTATTGGGCAGAGAGCGGCAACAAATATGGCTTGTCGTCTTTCAAACGCCAAATACATTATGAAAGTTGACGCCCACTGCGCTTTTGATAAAGGTTTTGACCGGAAGATGATAGAAGTGTTTAAAGAAACAGGGGACAATGTGACTATGGTGCCGACTATGAGAAACTTGCACGCTTTTGATTGGGTTTGCCCGGACGGACACCGCCGGTATCAAAGCCCTTCGGGTCCTTGCAATGACTGCGGCAAAGAGACAACGAGAGATGTGGTTTGGATTGCCAAACTAAAGCCCCAAAGCAATTCATATTGTTTTGATTCCGAACCGCATTTTCAATATTTTAGAGAATTTAATAAAAGGCCGGAAGGCCAAGGCGATTTAACGGAAACAATGTCATTGCAGGGTTCGTTTTTTATGATGACGCGGGATAAATATTGGGAGTTGGAAGTATGCGATGAGGCCTTCGGAAGTTGGGGCTCGCAGGGGATTGAAGTGGCGATTAAAACATGGCTGTCGGGAGGAAGAGTAGTTGTTAATCATAAGACATGGTATGCCCATATGTTTAGAACGCAAGGGGGCGACTTTGGATTTCCTTATCCCCAGTCCGGCAAACAAGTGGAATATGCCAAAAAATATGCCAAAGACCTATTTTTTAATAAAAAATGGCCGAAGCAAAAACTCCCGCTTTCATGGCTGTTGGAAAAATTTTGGCCGGTGCCCGGTTGGACACAAGAGGAGCTAGATAATCTCAAAAAAAACAAATTTTGATGGTACATCTATAAAATTTGTTTTTTGCGCATATCCCCTTATATTAGGCCTTATTTATGAGTAAATTTTTCTTATCCACACCCAATATTCGCATTTTTACATAAAATATGCTAATTTTGATGGTATGGCATTAAAATTAAGAATATGATAATAGAAAGAGAAATAAAAAGAGATATAGAAAAAAACCTTTTCAAAGGGAAAGCCATCGTTATCTATGGGCCAAGAAGAGTGGGGAAGACCACTTTGGTAAAAGATATTATTTCAAAATACGGGGAAGAGGCGAAATATATCAACTGCGATGTTTTGGAAAATCGCCAGGCCTTGGAAATTCAAGATGACAAAAAACTTCGCAAATTTTTGGGTGAAGGAAAAATTTTTGTAATAGACGAAGCCCAGAGAGTGGTAGATATAGGATTGTCTTTAAAAATATTAATAGACAGTTTCCCTGACATTCAAATTATCGCTACCGGCTCTTCTTCTTTTGATTTGGCAAACAGAATAAACGAACCCCTGACAGGCAGAACAATTTCTTTCATTTTATATCCGATATCCATAAAAGAAATAAAAAGGTATAAGGAATCCGCCTCTGGCGGAGAAGGATTTGATTTTGAAAAACTACTGCCGGAATTGCTCCGATTCGGCAGTTACCCGGAGATAGTGAGCGAAAAAGCGGAAGACAAAATACAATATCTCAAAGAAATCTCCGGCAATTATTTATTTAAAGATATTTTTGAATTTGAAGGCGTCAAACGGCCGGAAATTTTGGTAAAGCTTCTGCAACTGCTTGCTTTCCAAGTCGGTAAGGAGGTCTCTTATAATGAACTGGCGGTAAAACTTGAAGTCAATCGAGATACGGTCGTGCGCTATATTGATCTTTTGGAAAAGGCCTTTGTTGTATTCCGTTTGCCTCCGTTCGCCAGAAATTTGAGAAACGAAATTGGCAAGAAAAATAAGATTTATTTTTATGACCTCGGCATCCGCAATGCCATAATCAGCGCGTTTAACGCTCCCGAAGAAAGAGAGGACTTGGGCGCGTTGTGGGAAAATTTTTGCATAATAGAAAGATTCAAGTTTTTGCAGAGCAGTAATCTTTACCGCAATGTTTATTTTTGGCGCACCCGAGATAAAAAGGAAATTGACTATGTGGAAGAATATGACGGCCGGCTTTATGGTTATGAGTTAAAATGGGGGCAGGGAAAGTACAAAATGCCGGAAAGTTTTCTTTCAGAATACAAAAATAGCTCCGTGGTTTTGGTAAATAGGAGTAACGCGAAAGAGTTTTTAGGCATCATATAATAACATGGCGAAATTAAAATAATATGGCAATAGCTTATGTAGGAGGTCAAACGAGCAGTTTTGCCGGCAAGACCGCCGCAACGACTGTTACTTTTTCGCTCACCAATGGCAGCGCTTCCACGCCAGCAATAGGCGACCTTGTAATCGTTGCGTATTCGGTCAGCTCAACGGCTGACCGGGCGTTAACGATCCAGAATGGTTCGTCGGTGGACTATACGCTTGCCGGTTCAGAACTTTACCAGAACGATACCTACGACTCTAACCTTCGGGTCGCGTATCGTTTTATGCCTGACCCGACAGAAACTACCATGGTTTTGTCGGGCACGGGGAGCACGGCGGATGCCGGCGCTTACACCATTCATGTTTTCCGGAATGTTGACTCTGGCACGCCGCTTGATGTGGCGGCGGTCACAGCCGGTGGAATTGACACCCGCATTGCCAATCCGGGCCCGATCACGCCTACTACCTCCGGTGCGTGGATTTATGTGACTGGCGGCGGCGCATGTGGAGCAGGGGCTGTGTATACTGCCGCGTACTTAACTGACTTTCGCTCTGTGCGGCAGAACGATACGAATGACGCCATCATCGGCTCCGGGTATGTGGAGTGGACCTCTGGCGCTTACGACCCCGCGGCATTTGGCGACGGCGGAACAGATACCACAAACGATTCGTGGACTGCGGTTACGCTCGCGCTTCGCCCCGGTCCTATTTCCTCGCCTTCATCCTCCGTCTCTTCATCAGTTTCTTCTTCACCTTCATCCTCGGTTAGCTCTTCTGTTTCCAGCTCGCCGTCAAGTTCCGTTTCCTCTTCGGTTTCTTCATCCGAGTCGTCCTCTGTTTCGCCTTCCTCCTCGGTGAGCAGTTCGGTTTCTTCTTCGCCATCGTCTTCCGTCTCGCCGTCTTCCTCGGTCAGCTCTTCGGTTTCCAGTTCGCCAAGCTCCTCGGTTTCTTCATCGGTGTCCTCATCTGTCTCCAGTTCTGTCTCTTCCTCCGAGTCCTCTTCTGTCTCGCCGTCTTCGTCGGTTTCTTCGTCCGTCTCCAGTTCACCGTCATCCTCGGTTAGTTCATCTCCTTCTTCTTCGGTTTCCTCTTCCGTCTCCAGTTCGGTCTCATCTTCTGTCTCGCCCAGCTCTTCCGTCTCCAGTTCAGTTTCGTCATCGGTCTCATCCTCTGTCTCGCCATCGAGCAGCGTCAGCTCGTCTGTGTCCAGTTCGCCGTCTTCCTCGGTCAGTTCGTCTGCGTCTTCCTCGGTTTCCTCTTCCGTCTCTAGCTCTGTTTCGTCATCTGTTTCGCCGTCATCGTCGGTGAGTTCTTCCGTCTCTTCTTCCGAGTCGTCTTCCGTTTCGCCTTC
>JBAZPC010000018.1:0-7487 GCA_041648395.1 Minisyncoccota bacterium
GATGTCCTCGCTTCAGTCGGCACTGGAGTTATCGCCAGATTCAACAGCGCCAACGCCACCGGTTGCACATTGGCCGACGGCGGAACAATCTCTTGCAGTTCTGATATTAATCTCAAGAAAAACATTACTGATATGGGCTACGGATTGGACACTTTGATGAGTTTGCGCCCGGTGGAATATAACTGGAAATCGGAAGCGGATGGTAATGCCAAAAGTTTGGGCTTCATCGCGCAGGAAATAGAAGGCGTTTTGCCAAAACTGGTGACAACTGATGACAACGGCTTAAAGCAATTAAATACAATCGGACTCATTCCAGTTTTAACTAAAGCGGTGCAGGAATTGAATGACAAAATTAGTATTCAAATATCAGGAGCCAGTAATCAGGTTGCAAGCGGTTTTGAAGGTATTTTGGGTTGGCTCACGGACAAGATTATTACCGCCAAGGAGTTTATCGCGGATAAAATTACCACCAAGCAATTATGTTTGGAAGATGTGTGCGTAACCAGAGACCAACTTAAGGCGCTTTTGGATAAGAATCCTACGCCACCTGCCCCTGCCCCTGCCCCTGATCCTGATCCTGCGCCAGCATCTGATCCAGCGCCTGCGCCGGATTCGACAAGCTCACCGCAAGCAACTCCTACGCCACCTGCCCCGAGCGCAGTCGAGGGGGCGCCTGATCCAGCGCCTGCGCCTTAAAATTAAATTAAAGGTCTAAATAATTAATAAAATAATAAAGATATGATATTGCAAATACAAAACATAAAACAAATTGCCGCCAAAATTATCACCAAAAAAAGCGTTTTTGTTTTTGTTTTAATCGCCTGGCTTGGTTTTTCCGTTTTCTATATCATTCGCGACCAGTGGCAAAAATTTCAGTTTGGGCAAATTCAAGTTGCTTACCAAAAAGGCGTTTCAGACACCGTGCAGCTCTTGGTAAATCAATCCGAAAATTGCGTTCCGGTTCCTGTGCGAAACGGGGATAAAACGATAAAAATGATAAATGCCGAATGCTCTCAGTCGCCAGCGCCGGCGCCAACCCAGAAAAAACCATAAAAGTTAAAAAATTATAGTGAAGCCCATCATCAAAATTTTAACTTTAATATTCGTTTTAGGCGGTGTTTTTTGTTTTTCTCAAAAAAATCTCGCTTTTGCTTCCTCCACAAACGGCACCATTGATTCAACTTACAAATACGCATGGTCGGAAAACATCGGCTGGATAAATTTCGGAACGACGAATGGCAATTTGCATATTACAGACCCTATTCTCACGGGCTATGCGTGGAGCGATAATTACGGCTGGATAAATTTAAATCCTGCGACCTCGGGAGTTAAAAATGACGGCGAGGGAAATCTTTCCGGCTACGCATGGGGAGAAAATTTGGGCTGGATAAATTTCAGCGGGGTGACTATTAATTCCTCCGGTGTGTTTGGCGGTTCCGCTTCCGGAGGCAATAGCGGTCAGATTAGTTTTAATTGCGCTAATTGTACGGTTAAAACCGACTGGCGACCGGCAAGCGCCAGGCCTGTTGCCGCGTCTTTAGGCGGCGGCATTCCCGGTTCGGCTAGTGGTGGCGTTTCTGTCCCGGAGCCAAAAGTTCTATCTGTCATTGAGCGTATTTCGGAAATTTTGAAACCATGGGTGCCGGAATTTTTAAAACCCAAACCGCCGGAAATTAAACCGCCCGAAGTTCCAATTGAAGAATTGGTGCCAAAAAAGGCGCCTTTGGCATTTCAGGGAAAGTGGCAATTTTTAACTTACACTCGTAAAAATCTGCTTTTTACCAAATTAACCTTGGCTCCTTTACCAAAAGAATTCCGTGTTTTGGTGAAAAAATTCCCGGAACTGGAGAAAACTTTTAGAGAAGCTGGCATTGCTAAATTTTTTGATGTTGAGAAATTAAGGACCGTTAAATTAACCCTACCCGGTTTAACCAAAAAAGTCGGTCTGCCGATGGCAAAAATTGAATCTGGCAAATTTGCGTTACTGGCCGGCGTACCAATTGCTAAATTATCAGCGCGAGCAAAACAGCAACTGCCTTCAGAAATTGTTTTTGCTAAAACCGGCGGAGAGTTAATTGACTTTAATATTACTTTATCTGTTACTGAAAAAGGTGAACCGCAACAGAAAATCAGCACAATTTCCGGCAAACCCTTGCAATTAGTGGTGAAACCGGACAAGCCGGTAAAAAGCGTAAAGGGCTATGTGGTGTTTAAATCAAAGGCAAGCAGACCAACTTCTTTGGAAATTCTTTCCAATTCTTTGTTGGCGTCTGTAATTTTCGCTAATCCAGTTTTTGCGAAACAGCAGGAAAAACCGGTAAGGGTTGAAGAAAAATTAGTTTTACTGGAATTTGAATATACTGATCCTGACGGCGACGGAATTTACACCGCGGAAATCCAAGTGCCTGTGATTGAAGGCGAATACGAAATTATCACGGTAATGGATTTTGAAGACCCTGAACTGGGCAAAAAAGAAATCAGATTAGTTACGGTAGTTGACCCTGAAGGGTATATTTATGAAAAAGATGGTGATAAAGAAACCCGCATTCCTGGCGCTATTGTCTCCATTTTTTGGCTAAATTCCGAAACTAAACAATACGAGTTATGGTCAGCCAAAGAATATCAACAAGAAAATCCTCAAACCACCGATGTTCGGGGCACTTATTCATTTTTAGTGCCAGAAGGATTTTATTATCTCAAAGTGGAAACGCCGGGTTATCTTGTTTATGATGGCAAACCATTTCAGGTTAAAGAAGGTAGTGGAGTCCATATTAACATTGAATTGAAAACTAAATATTGGTGGCTGAAAATTGTTGATTGGAAAACAACTTTATTGGCTGCGGTCGTAATTTTATTGCTTTACAACTTCTATCGTGATAAAATAAGAGAGAAGTTAATGGGGAAATCATAAAAATATGGCAAATCAAAAAACAATTTTAATAATTATCATTCTGTTTTTACTGACAGGCGATGTCTTTTTGGGCGTTAAATATTTTGCTGTCCAAAAAGAATTTCGCCAAACTCAATCCGTTTTGGAAATTCAAAAAACCAATGAGAAAGTTTTAGAATTCACCAAACTTTTTGTTGAAAAGGTGCTAAAAGCGGAAACCGAAGTTGATTTTGAGACGCGGCTGAAATTAGAAAACTTGGTCAGAAATTTGAGCGATGAGGAAATTCTGATTCAATGGCAGAAATTTACTGAAAGCAAAACTGAAGTCAAAGCCCAAGAAGAGGTTAAAAATTTGCTAGAGATGTTGGTAAATAAAATTAAAATCCAGTAAAGACATTATATCGCCTCCCCCGTAGAAATGGGGTGATGACAGCACTCACATAAAGACATTGTATTGGAGTAAACTTCATCATCCCATTTCTACGGGGGAGTATAGAAACATTATTAATTAATATAGAGAAAATATTTTTATGAGATACGCTTGGGTTGCGCTCGCCATTTTTGCCATTTGGATATCAGCCACGCTTCTGATGGTTTCTCCGAGAATCGCCGATCCGGAGAGCTTCTTCCTTTTCATAATGGGAACGACCGTCGTCCTTTCTTATATCGGCTTCAAGTCCGCGTAACAAGCGCGGGCTTTTGATTATGCTTTTAAAAAGATTATTTCAAATTTTTTGGCTGGCTTCGGCTTTAATTTTTAAGCGGAACTTGACCGGTCCCGCGCGCTTGAGAATTTTTTTTGAGAGCGCGGGCGGGGCCTTCGTTAAATTCGGGCAATTTCTGGCGTTGCGTCAGGATTTTTTGCCGCAACGCTTCATTGATGAACTTCTGAAATTAACCAACAAGATGCCGCTCGTGCCTCTTGAAAAAATGGAAGCTATTTTTGCCAACGAAACGGGAAAGCCGATAGAAATATTTTTTTTAAAATTTGACCCGACCCCCATCGCCGTCGGCTCTATTTCTCAAATCTACAGAGCGAAACTCAAGGATGAGACAAAAGTAGCGGTGAAAATTCAGAAGCCGGATGCGAAAAAAGATTTTGAAAGGGATTTTAAGGCAATAATTTATCTGGCAATCATTGCCGATTTTTTCCGCTTCTTTTCTTCTTTTTATCTTGAAGAAATTGTTTGCGAATTTATTTCATGGACAAGGCGCGAACTGGATTTCACTTTTGAAACAAAAAACGCCATGGCTGTTTACAATCACAGCTTGACGCATCCCCGCACCGTCGTGCCGAAACAATATCCGGAACTTTCCACCCCACGCGCGCTTATTCAGGAATTGATAGAGCTGGAAGACGGCGTGGCGGTTGAAGATTTGTTTTTTAAAAATTATTCTTTCAACCATTTGTCGGAAAGCGGAATAAATCCCGATGAGATGGCGAATTACATCGTGGCCGACCAAATGCGCCAATATTTCATAGACGGATTTTTTCACGCCGACCCTCATCCCGCTAATCTTATTTTTTTAGCCGGCAACAAATTGGTTTACTTGGATTTCGGAATAGTGGGGAAGGCCGATTCTAGACGCCTTCTTTTTTTAAAAACTCTTCACGGAATTGCCAAGAAAGACATTGACGGCTCTGCCAGAGCCATGATGGAATTCAGCTCTAAAGCAATGGCTGACGAGTTGGACATCTATTTCAAAAGAGACGTCAAAAAACATCGGCTTACGCTGAAAATAATGGAAAAAATAAACGAGCTGATTTTAACCGATTTCAAAAGGGACTTAGGCGCGATTCTAAATCCGTGGTTTGAAGCGTTGAAGAGGCCAGGCGCCCCGCCGGCGGAAAAAAGCGCGACCCCTGTCTTTTTGGCAATCGTAAAAGAGGCGGAACGGCACAGCGCCCGCTTCCCGCGGGAGATGGTTTTGTTTTTCAGGTCTCTTTCTGTTCTGGATATGATTGCTTTGCGTATCTCTCCCAGTTTTGATATGATAAAAGCGTTAAACTACTTTTTTGACAAGCACCACTTGGAAGAAATTGAGAGAATAATAAACGAAGGCGGGCACACAGACGAGCTGGAAAAGAAATTGATTTATACAGCAGACATTGATTGGGAATCGTTCAGGGAAATGGCGGTTCTGGAAAAAGAAAGAACGATGCACGCGCGGGAAAGGATAATGGAGCTGGTGACGCATTATTCCGAGAGGTATGAAGAGTTGAAACCTCTCATGAAAAATTATAAATAATTAAAAAAATATGAAATATCCTTGGGTAGCGATTTCGTTAATGATAATCTGGTTCGCCACGACATATATGATTTTAAAAAGGGCGAATATGAATGTCTCATACATTCTTTTGGCCGCCTTCTTCGGCACCATCATTGTCTCCATCATCGGCTTCCGCGCCCCGCAAATAAGAAAATAAAATTTTCTGTATAAAAAATAAAAACATGAATTTTGAGAAATTTGGAACAATTCCAGAAAAAAGTCCAGAATATCGTAAGCGTGAGGACTCTTGGGAGAAAATGGAAAAAAGCTTTAATGAACCTGTCGAAGGCAAGTTTGATGATTCCGAAGATGTTGTTAATGAAGGGAACATAGACAAAAACATAAAAGAATTGGTGGTTGGACTAAACATGATAGGTGCTGAGACTCACCTTTCATGTGAGGGACATTATAAGGGTGTTTCTCGATGTACCGCAAAAGGACACATTGACAGTTATGGAAGATGGAACATGGAGGAAGTAGAAAATCCACCACTTGAGGGAAAGTGGAATAATCCATACGTCGGTTTCCATATCGACATTTATCCTTTGTTTGCTCGTACTGAAAAAGAGCGTCAAAAAAGAAGGAAAAAAGAACATAAAATAATTGCTAGTATACAAGCACTGATAGATGAATACTATAGCGAACGTGAAAAATTGCCAGAGATTAGAGTGCGAATCAATAAAAAAGAAACTAGATATACTAATTATGAAATTATTGCTAGTGATACTGAAGGTATCGAAGCAGTTTCAGGAACAGAAGATTATGAAGATCTTAAGCAAAGGGCAATGGAACGCATAGAAAATGAACGACAAGAAATTGTTGATTTTGGTAAATTTATAAAGAAAAAGTATTTGGAAACAGGATTTCATCTAAAAACCAACCACTTAAGGAGTTGAACTCTCAAATCTTGACAAAAAGTCATTAAGAAATATTATTAAGACATATGGCAACGGCAACCTTACACACAAAAATAATACCCCAGCAAAAAAATAACATAGAACAGCTTAAGAAAAAAGCCGCTTTTTGGGATGAATTTATGGAGTTTATGGAAGACAAGTTTTTTGGCAATCTTATGGAATTAACAGAGAAAGAAAAAAACCTTTCTCTGTCTAAAGCCAAAAAACTTCTGCGTTAAAATATGAATATTTCTTTCAAGCCGAGCTTTGTTAGGGATTTCAAATCCCTGCCTTCGGAAATAAAAACTGATGTTCGTAAGGTTTGCATCGGCATATTTCCAAATCTTAAAAACCTGTTTGATTTCAAAGAATATCCGGTCAAAAAAATTTCCGGATTTTCAAAATATTATCGCATCAAAATAGGCGATTATAGAATTGGCTTTAAAAAAGAAACAAACACCGATATTTGTTTTTTGCGCGTAAAACATCGCAAAGACATCTATAAAGTTTTTCCGTAACTTTCTGCTATAATCTGCTTGTGTCAATGATCTCTAAAATTTTTGGCGACGCTACTGGGCGGGTTTTGAAGAAATTGGAACCGGCGGTTTTTGCCGTGAACAAACTGGAAGAAGATTTTAAAAAATTATCCGGCGAGGAATTAAAAAATAAGACGCAAGAATTAAAAAATCGTATTAATCCGCCAGTTGGCGGAGGAGAATTGCTTGACGACATTTTGCCCGACGCCTTCGCTCTTGTCCGCGAAGCGGCGAAGCGAACGCTGAATCAGAGGCATTATGACGTCCAGCTTTTGGGCGGAATTATTTTGCACCAGGGAAAAATCGCGGAGATGAAAACAGGCGAAGGAAAAACTCTCGTCGCCACTTTGCCTGCCTATCTAAACGCGCTGGAAGACAAAGGAGTGCATATCGTCACAGTCAACGATTATCTTTCCCGCAGAGACGCCGTCTGGATGGGGCAAGTTTACAACGCGCTGGGTTTGAGCGTCGGCTGCATCAACCACGAGGCAAGTTATCTTTATGATGTTCAACATTCAATGTCGAACACAGATAAAATCAGGGATGAATTAGGAAGTTTTAAAATTGTTCACGAGTTTTTACGGCCGTGCTCGCGCAAGGAGGCGTACGCGGCGGACATCACTTACGGCACGAATAACGAATTCGGTTTTGATTATCTTCGCGACAATCTCGCGCAAAGTCCAGAGCAAGTTATGCAGAGGGATTATAATTACGCCGTCGTTGACGAGATTGATTCTATTTTAATTGATGAAGCGCGAACCCCGCTCATTATTTCCATGGCGGCGGAGGAGTCGTCGGATTTTTATATTACTTTTGCCAAAATAGCCGACAAACTTCAAAAAGAAACGGACTACGCGGTTGACGAAAAAATGAAAGCGATTTCACTCACAGAGG
>JBAZPC010000019.1:0-5566 GCA_041648395.1 Minisyncoccota bacterium
AAATTCATGTTTTATTTTATAAGAAGGGAAGCGATACTAAGCAACACGAACAGCGTGGCAAAAACCACAGTTGTTGTAAAAATTATTTTTTCAAAACCGCGCTTGGTGTGGTAAGAAGCGCCGCCTCCGCCAAAAGCTCCGCCCAAACCGCCGCCTCTCTGCTGAAGCAAAATGGCGACAATCAAAACGACACTCACAATTATTTGCGCTATAGGTAAAATATTGGCCAAAATCTGCATTGTTTGTAAGTATACGCCAAATTATAAAAAAAACAACCCCCGTAGTGAAGCAAAGCTCTACTACGGGGCAACCCCGGCGCACGGTCGGGGCTTATTTATTATTCTCAATAATTGCATTCTAATAAACCGTCTTGATTTTCGATTTTATTTCTGCCACAACCATTGCAAATTTCAGTATTATTCTCTTCTTTTTCCATTTTTATCCTCCTCCCCTTGCAAAGAACTTTTTCTTTCCCTATCATAATAAACTATATGACAAAAATAAAGCCATTGTTTAAAGAAAAAAAGCCCCGTCGTCGGACGTCGGGGCTTTGAACTTAGTTTAGATGGCAGGAAAAAAGATCAGCGAATGTTTTTGGAAGTTTCCAGTTAAAATCCGCTAAGTATAAATATGTCGGATCGCTTGGGCTAATAGTAATAGCCCTGACAATGTCTTCTATTTGCGGAACATTTTGCGGAACATTGGTTATTTTGAAATCAAGGTAAATACCGCCTGTTACTATCCCGCTTTGTTCAATCCCGCTTTGTTCAATGATCTTCTTGATATGCTTATACCAGAGATTCGTAGAATGAATCAGCGAAAACGCTGTCTCTGGTCCGAATTCAATTGACACATCTTGCTGGCAGTATACTTTGTTTCCAACATAGATCATGTAGAATGTTTCTTTTAACAAAGAGTTCTTTTCCTCGCTGATTATTTTTTTGGCGAGATTGTCAATCATTACATTCGGAATATCCTTCTTCCCTATGGTTTTGTATTTATCCCAGATATCCCATAATTCTCCCGCCAGATGACTGAAAACCTTAACGCGCAACAAAAAATCTGAATGATTCATAACTACCTCCTTATTTTTTAAAGTTTTTCTTTCCAGTTTCAATTTACCACAATTGTGTAAAAAAAGCAATACCACAAAATTTCCTTGACAAGCGCCTAAAAATTTGCTATATAGAGAAGCAGATAAAGTTCTTTGGGAGGTGTAAATTGGATAAGAAAAATTTCTGTGTTGAAGGAGAGGTAGAGAAGGCGGGAATTAAGTTCAAAGAATACACTCACGCGTATTCCGGAGCTCAAGCGAAAAAATTAGTCGCGCTTCGGCTTGAAAAAAAATTGGCGAGAAAAGTATTTCTTGTCAATACAACCATAGGGCCTGCTGTGTAGCGGGCCATTCTTTTTATGCTATACTGCAGTTATTATTAATTAATTTTATTTAAACAAATATGACAACTATACTTTGGGTAATTATCGGGGTTGCGGCGGTGGCGTTGGGTTGGTTTATTGCCACTTTTAATAGCTTCATTCGCCTGGTTAATCGGGTCAAAGAGGCGACGGCGGACATTAATGTCCAACTCAAAAGGCGGTATGATTTGATTCCCAATCTTGTGGAGACGGTCAAGGGTTACGCGGCGCATGAAAAGGGAGTTTTAGAAAAAGTGACAGAGGCGAGGACGGCGGCGATGGGCGCGCAGGGAATGGCGGAAAAAACGAAAACGGAGAACGCGCTGGCTGACACGCTCAAAACGCTTTTCGCGGTTTCGGAAAATTATCCGCAATTAAGGGCGAATGAAAATTTTCTTGAACTTCAGCGAGAACTTTCCGACACGGAAAATAAAATCCAGGCGGCGCGAAGATTTTACAACACCAACGCCCGCGACCTCAACATAAAAATAGAAGTGTTCCCCGCAAATATCGTCGCCAAATTTTTCAGCTTCTCTCAAGTGGAATTTTTTGAACTAGAAGAGGTGGCGGCAAAAGAACCGGTGAAAGTCAGTTTCTAATATGACACTTTACAATCAACAGGATAAAAACATCAGACGGACTTGGCTTTTGATGAGTTTGTTTTTGATAGTCATCATCGCCGTTGGTTTTATTTTTTCGCAAGCGTATCGAAGTCCGGGAATTTTATATATTGCCGTGACCTTCAGTTTACTAATGAATTTTTTTTCCTATTGGTATTCTGATAAGATTGTTCTTGCTATGAGTGGCGCGAAACCGGCTGATCACGAAAGCAACCGCGAACTTTATCATATCGTGGAAAATCTTTGCATCACCGCCGGTCTGCCGATGCCGAAAATTTATATCATCAACGACGCCGCGCCCAACGCCTTTGCCACTGGCAGAAATAAGGAGCATGCGGTTGTGGCGGTCACCTCCGGTTTACTTGAGCAACTTAATAAAACAGAGCTTGAAGGCGTGATCGCGCACGAGCTTTCGCATATCGGCAACCGCGACATTTTAATTTCCACGATTGTTGTCGTGCTTGTAGGTTTTATCGCTTTGCTTTCAGATTTCTTTTTGAGATTTACTTTTTTTGGAGGACGCAACAGAGACAGGGGGGGCGGGCAGGCGCAGGCGATTTTCATGATTTTGGGAATTGTTTTAGCGATTCTCGCGCCGATTGCTACCACTCTCATTCAGTTAGCGATTTCACGCAAGAGAGAATTTTTGGCGGACACTTCCGGCGCTCTGCTCACCCGTTATCCCGAAGGGCTTGCCTCGGCGCTGGAAAAAATTTCGCAATACAAAATGCCGATGAAAATGGCAAACAAGGCGACGGCGCATCTTTATATTTCCAGTCCGTTTCAGGCAAAAAAGGTCGCAACATTATTCATGACCCATCCGCCGATAGAACAGCGCGTTGCCGCCCTGCGGGGGATGGAAATTAAGTAAAAAATATGGAAAGTTTAGAAAATATAGGGAAAATAGAAAAAAGAGAACATACCGACCCGGAACTTTTGGAGGCAAAAGATGAATTAGAAAAAGGAAACGACGAGAGCTTGAGAAAAATTGTGAAGGAAACACTGGAAAAAGATCCTCTATACGATACGTTTTCAGAAAAGGAAGAAAAGGAAAAGGAAGAAATCGTTGAAAGAAATGTAAATTATCTCAAAGATATCAACAAAAAAAGTTTGTAAATTTATATTTTTGGAGGGTTCGCATAGCGGTCTAGTGCGCTCGCTTGGAAAGCGGGTATGGGGCAACCCATCAAGAGTTCGAATCTCTTACCCTCCGTTTTGGTTTTATGAAAACAAAACCCATGATTAAAAAAATAATTGGTGTTGTATTTATCATTATCGGGCTTTTGTCTTTTGTTACGCCCCTCACACCCGGTTCGTGGCTAATTTTCATCGGGCTGGAATTTTTAGGTATTCGTTTGTTGTTTTGGAATAAAATAAAGGAACAATTTAAAAATAAGCGGCTATGACAAATATTTCGCCAAAAGAGGCGCATAGGGGAATTAGAATAGTTTTGGTATAATGAATTCAACATGAAAATCATCAAAAAATTAAAGTGGGTTTTTCTCACAATTTTAATCGGGGTGGCTGGGGTTCTCTTGAATGAAAATTTCATCCATCTTTATATTTCAAAAAGCGTATTTTATTCGATTTTGGCTTCGGGGATGGTATTGGTGGTGGCCGTTTATTTTATTCCATCGCTGAAAAAATATGGACTCCATAAATTTTTGCTCGCCTTAACTATCGGCGCATTACTTGTCCCTTATTTAAGTTTAATAAAGGGCTATTCTAATATTTTTGCCAAAGACCAGGCCGGAATGACGGTTAAAGAAGTAAGATTTAAAATTGTCAAAATTGATTTTAAAAAAGAAGGCGAGGATGTCTGGGAAAATAATTTTGCCAATAGAGAAGCCATTCTTTATCCGGGGAAAAACTGGGTTTGGATAGGAAGGCAGGAGCTTGCCGCTTACGGTCATGACCGAGAAAGGGGAATATTTGAAACCGAAGCCGATATTTTATGGGATCAAAATTTGATTTCACAGGAACACCCGGATTGGCAAGTTCCTACTTCGGGAAATAATTCGGAGGTTATAAGGTCAGAAGATTTAGGCGAAGGGAAATATTTGATAACTTTTTTCCGGCGGGAAGAATTTGAAAGGCCACTTTTAAAACCGGCGGGAGCAGAGGGGCAACCACCGCCTCCAATTCCTGTTTATCCGGATGTTGGCATGGATGTAATTATTGGAGAAGACGGACGGATAACAGGAATGACACTTCATCTTTTGCTTCCCGCGCCTTTTGAAGAATTAACAATAGAAGTTCCCCGATAAAAGAATTAAAACAAAATATTATGACAAATATCTCACCAAAAGAAGCGCATAAAAAAATCGGCGATTTCGTTGTCATTGATGCGCGGACGTCGGAGGAATACAACGGCGGGCATATTGAAGGCGCGCTGAATGTTGACGTTTCTATTCCAAGTTTTGCGGGTGAAATTGTCAAGTTGGACAAGAGCAAAAAATATCTGGTTTATTGCAACATGGGCAACAGAAGTTTTTTTGCTTCCAATATGATGAGCAATGCCGGCTTCAATGAAATTTTTCTTCTGGAAGGAGGAATTTTTGAATGGAAACGCAATAATCTGCCGGTTGAAAATTAGAAAAAAACCTATAGAATGGTGCTTATGCGCCTTTAGCTCAGTGGTAGAGCGTTTCGTTGACATCGAAAAGGCCGCAGGTTCGATCCCTGCAAGGCGCATGAAAATTTGTAACGGGGCAGGTCGAAAAGGCCCGAAGCATGTCCCGTATAATCGAGTAAAGCGAGATTTGTTCGGGATTTGATCCTTCGTGGGCGCATTCCGTAAAACTTCGCACGGGACAAGTAAAATGCTTCAAAATAAGGTACAATTAAGCTATGCATAACTGGTCAGTTGATACAACTGAATTAAAAAAGGACAAAAAACAATACGCCATTTGGCGCTTGGAACAAATGGTCAATTTTGGCTTGGATGGAAAAAAAATCGGTCGCGAAGGGATAAAAAAATATTGGAAAATTCTTGATTTGGACCGCAACAAAAAGACATATCTAAAAATGATTTTATGGCCAAAACAATCTTAAGTGATAATCAAATTAAGATATTGGAAGCAGTCAGTAATGACAACGAAATTTGCCGTTTTTTTTACTTGACTGGCGGAACAGCTTTAGCGGAATATTATTTGCAACACCGCTTATCAGAAGATTTAGATTTTTTTTCGGAAAAAGAATTTGATATTCAAGCTATAAATATATTTTTTACAAAGAATAAAAAATTATTGGGAATAAACAAAATTGATATCCAACAAAGTTTTAATCGCAATTTGATATTTTTGCATTTAAAGGATGATGTTATAAAAACAGAGTTCACTTACTTTCCATTCCCTAGAATTGAAAAAAAGGTTAAAAGGAACAGATTATTTGTAGATAGCTTGGAAGATATCGCTGTTAATAAATTATTTACTATTTATCAAAAGCCGCGCTCAAGGGATTTTGTTGATTTATATTTGATTATAAAAAAAACTGGCTGGAAAATAGGGGATTTGATTAAAAAAGCCAAA
>JBAZPC010000020.1:0-5135 GCA_041648395.1 Minisyncoccota bacterium
AAATAAAAATTTTAATAGGCAAAAAAAATCCTTTCAGCGCAGATTGCGGCGCCGTGGTTTCAAGATACCGCGGGAAAAATAAGAAAGTCGGACTTGTCGCCGTCTTGGGACCGATCAGAATGGATTATGGAAAAAATATCGCGCTTATTCGCGAAGTAAAAGATTTGTTAAATAAAATATAATTATGGCAGACGAAAAGCAAAAAACAGAAGAAAAAAAAGACGCGGCGCCCTCGGAGCTTGAGGCGTGTAAAAAGCAGGCGGAAGAATATTTGAATGGGTGGAAAAGAGCGAAAGCGGATTATCTTAATTTGAAAAAAGAAACCGAAACGGCGAGCGCGGAACTGGCGCAATTTGTCGCGGGCGGAATGTTAATAAAATTTCTGCCGGTCTACGATGGATTAAAACGCGCATGTCGAGAAATGCCTTCGACAAGCTCAGGCAATAATATATCCCCTGAGCGAGCGGAGCGAGTCGAAGGGTGGGCGGAAGGCATCGTGAATATCAAAAAACAATTTGAAGAAGTTTTTAAAAAGTTTGGAGTGGAAGAAATAAAAACCGTCGGCGAAAAATTTAATCCGGAATTTCACGAAGCGATCAGCCGGCAGAAAAAAGAAGGAGTTGAATCGGACATAATTCTTGAAGAAGTCGGCGGCGGATATAAGATGAACGGAAAAACGATTATCGCGGCAAAAGTAATTGTCAGCGAGTAAAAAATCTAGGAATTTACAAATAAATTTCTTCCCCTTAAGATAAGGGGAAGTTAGAAGGGGTTATGAACGGTGAATTTTAGGACAACGGTTCATAACGCCCCCAGCCCCTCTTACCTTAAGGGGGGTGACACTATTCATAAATTTAGAATTTAATCAAAAAGAAGGGAAACAAACAATATGCCAATCATAAAATGGAATCCTTGGGAACAATTCGGAGATATGGACCGATTTTTTGAAGAAGGCGCGGGAGGTTTTGTCCCGGCGTTAGATATTTACCAAACCAAAGACGCGGTAATCGTCGAGACGCCGCTTACCGGCATTGATCCGGAAGACGTGGAAGTTTCCATTGAAAACGATATCTTGTCCGTCGACGGAAAAACCGAACGGCAAAGCGAAGTTGATGAAAAGAATTTTTACCGCAAAGAAGTCCGCTACGGAAGTTTTCACCGCTCGGTCCGACTGCCCGTCGCCGTCCTCGGAGGCAAAGCCGAAGCCAAATCGGAAAATGGAATGTTGAAAATCACAATCCCCAAAGCGCCGGAAGCGAAGAGCAAGGCGATTAAGGTGAGGGTGGTGAAGGGGAAGAAATAACATTTATTTTTTAATAACTTATAAAATATGAATCTACCAGAACCAATGCATAAACAGTTCTCAAGTCTTATGGAGAGTATAAGCAGTGGGGGATTAAAAATTCCTCAGTTTCAAAGAGAATTTGTTTGGGATATAAAAAAATCAGCGAGTTTACTTGATAGTATAATCAAAGGATATCCAGTTGGTACTTTTATTTTTTGGAAAACAAAGGATAGATTAAGATCAGTTAAAGATATAGGCAATTTGAATCTTCCAGAACCAGCCGTCGGCGATTACGTTAATTTTGTTTTAGACGGCCAACAGCGCATCACTAGCCTTTTTGCTGCATTTAAGGGCGAAAAAATACTGAGAGCTGATGGAAAGATAGAGGATTTTTCAGAGATATATATTGATTTAGACGCAAATGAAGATGAAAAAATTGTTACGACCGAAATTGAAGATAAAAATTTAGACCATTTAATAAAGTTGAAAGATTTATTATATGGTGAGTTAACTACTCTCACTAAATATCCTTCAACGTATCATCACAAACTTGGCGAATATAAAAAAAGGATTGAATCATATAACTACTCCGTTATTCAAGTAAATGAAGTACCCATAGACGTTGCTACTGAAATTTTTACGAGGATTAATGTTGGCGGCAAACCGTTATCATTATTTGAAATTATGGTTGCGAAGACGTACGATTACGACAAAAATTTTGAACTTTCTGAAAAATTCGATGCCCTAGTCGAAAACTTGAAAAATGTTAATTACGAAACTATTTCCGACGCGACGGTATTGCAGATCATTTCTTTAATATTGACAAAAGAATGTAAAAGAAAAATTATTTTAAAATTAAATAAAGATGAATTTATTGAAAAATGGGACGAAGTTGTAAACGCAATCGAAAGTGCGGTGGATTATTTTAGAAGTTTCTATAGGATTCCTGTTTCTCAGATACTACCGTATAATGCCTTGCTCGTACCATTTTCATATTTTTTCTACTATCACAAAGATAAGCCGACTGGAGATAAACAAAAATATTTACAAGATTTTTTTTGGAGAGTTTCTCTATCTGGGAGATATTCTTCATCGGTTGAGAGTAAGTTGGCGCAGGATATCAAGAGAATAGACAAAATTTTAGAAGACAAATTGCCAAATTATGATTGGCCAATTAATCTATCGCCAGAATTTATAAAAAACAACGGCTGGTTTAGTGCTGGCAGAAGTTATATAAAGGCAATATTGTGTATATACGCTTATCATCAACCAAAATCTTTTATTGATGATTCACTTGTAAATATTAGCAATTATTGGTTAAAGCAAGCGAACAGTAAAAATTACCATCACTTTTTCCCACGAGCTTACTTAAGTAGGTTGAACAAAGACGAAAAAATGATTAATCATATAGCTAATATAACAATTGTTGATGATTTTCTTAATAAAAGAGAAATTAAAGATAAGCCGCCATCTAAATACATGGAAAAATTTAATAGGGAAAATCCTCATCTTGCAGAAACAATGAAAACTCATTTGATCGATGATATGAATGGTTTTGGGATTTGGACTGATAACTACGAGTTATTTTTTGAGAAGAGAATCGAATTGATTGTCAAGGATATTGAAAAAAGAATAATACCGCAAGAAATTGACGGAAAACCACAGGCTGATTTAGTTGAGGATGATTCTGCGGAAAGTTCAGAACAGGAATAAAAGTTAGTAAATATAATAATTATTTAAGAAAAAAATAAAAAATATGAAAATACTAGGCATTGATTTAGGTACTACCAACTCCTGCATGGCCGTCATTGAAGGTGGCGAGCCGAAAGTGTTGGAAAATAAAGAGGGCGCGAGAACCACGCCTTCGGTTGTCGCTGTTTCAAAAAACGGCGAGCGGCTGGTTGGGCAAATTGCCAAAAGGCAATCGGTGACCAATCCGGAAAACACGCTTTATTCCATCAAGCGTTTAATCGGCCGGCGATTTGACGACGCGGAAGTCGGGCGCGACATGAAAGTTTTACCTTTTAAAATTGTTCAGTCCGGAGTCGGCGTGAAAATAAAAATGTCTGACAAAGAATATTCTCCGCAGGAAATTTCCGCCATGGTTTTGCAAAAAATGAAAAGCGACGCGGAAGAAAAATTGGGAGAAAAAATTGAGGAAGCCATAATTACCGTGCCGGCTTATTTTGATGACGCCCAACGCCAGGCGACCATAGAAGCAGGAGAAATCGCGGGGCTAAAAGTTCGCCGAATTATAAACGAACCGACCGCCGCGGCTTTGGCTTATGGTTTGGATAAAAAGAAGGGCGAGCAAATTGTTGTTTACGATTTGGGCGGCGGAACTTTTGATGTTTCAGTTTTGGATATTGGGCAGGACACGGTGGAAGTGAAATCCACGAACGGCGACACGCATTTGGGCGGCGATGATTTTGACCAGAGAATAATTCACTGGATTTTGGATGAGTTTAGAAAAGATCAGGGGATTGATTTATCAAAAGACAATCTGGCGTTGCAGAGAATTAAAGAAGCGGCGGAAAAAGCAAAAATAGAATTATCAACTTCAATGGAAACGGAAATCAATCAGCCGTTCATTACTTCCGACTCGGCCGGGCCGAAACACTTGGTGATGAAAATGACGCGGGCAAAATTGGAAGAATTGGTCGGCGATTTGGTTCAAGCGACTTTGGAGCCGTGCAAAAAAGCATTAGAGGACGCGAAGATGGATATTAAAGATATTCAGGAAGTGGTGATGGTCGGCGGAATGACAAGAATGCCTTTGGTCCTGGCGACCGTGGAGAATTTTTTTAGAAAAAAACCAAACTTGTCGGTGAATCCGGATGAAGTCGTGGCGATTGGCGCGGCGGTTCAGGCCGGAGTACTCCAGGGAGAGGTGCGCGATATTTTGTTGCTTGATGTTACGCCGTTGACTTTGGGTCTTGAGACATTGGGCGGAGTTTTGACGCCATTGATAAATAGAAACACGACAATCCCGACTTCCAAATCGCAGGTATTTTCCACCGCGGCGGACGGACAAACTTCAGTTGAGATTCATGTTTTGCAGGGCGAACGGCCGATGGCGGGAGACAATAAAACTTTGGGTAGATTTATGCTTTCCGGAATGCCTCCGGCGCCGCGCGGCGTGCCGCAGGTGGAAGTGACTTTTGACATTGATGCCAACGGTATTTTAAATGTGAAAGCCAAAGACAAAGCCACGGGCGTTGAGCAGTCAATTACCATTACCGCCTCAACCGGTTTATCAAAAGATGAAATTGAACGGATGAAAAAAGAAGCCGAGGCGCACGCGGCTGAAGACCAGAAGAAAAAAGAATTAATTGATTTACGCAATACCGCCGAGACAATAATTTACACTACGGAAAAAATGTTAAAAGACGCGGGCGACAAAGTTAAAGCCGAAGATAAAAAAGCGATTGAAGAAAAAATGGAAGCGTTGAAAAAAGTAAAAGACAGCGAAGATAAAGAAGCGATCAAAAAAGCGGCGGACGACTTGGCGCAAACGGCGCAGAAAGTCGGCGCGGCAATGTATCAACAGCAGCAACAGCCGCCGCAAGGTCCGGCGGCCGGTGGTGCGGAACCGGAAAAGAAAGATGAAAACCCGCCTGCCGGCGAGGCAGGGAAGGACGATAAAAAGGGGAAAACCGTAGAAGGGGAGTTTGAAGAAGTGAAATAAGGGGGTAACGAGTAACGGGTAATGAGTAATTAGTAATTAAAAAATTGTCATCCTCAATTTAAAAGCCACAAGTGGCCTTGATCCGGGGATCCAGCGAATTATTTCTGGATTCCCGCTTTCGCGGGAATGACAGATATGATATGCCAGATTATATTAAAATTT